>NZ_MVHG01000011.1 GCF_002086125.1 Mycobacterium arosiense ATCC BAA-1401 = DSM 45069 | reverse complement strand
ACCCCAAACGCTCCCGGCTCACCCACGCCCAACACCGCTGACAAACCGGGCCAAACCGATCAACAAGACGATCCCCACGCGCCGACATCAGGTGATGGCACCCCGCAGACGTCCAAAGCGACGTCCGGGGAAGGATCGGGTTTCCAGGACATGCTCGGCTCCCTCATGGGGGCACTCGGTCCGCTGATGCAGTCACTGGGCCAAGCCAATCCTCTACAGTCGCTGGGCCAACTCGGCCAGCAGCTCAGCCAGCAGGCTGGCAATCTGGCCAAGGCCACCAAACCACCGATCAAGCCCGCCGCGCTAACTCACGCGCATCCGGCAGGAGGTGGAGCCCACAAGGGTGGAGGCGGTGGCAGCCCGATCAAACCTGCCGTTCTGGGCGGGGTCCACTCGGCCGGGCTGACCGGAACCCCGGCCTCCTCGCCTCCTGCCGCGCCGAGCAAGCCGGCGGCCCCCGCCGCCGCGAGCGCCAGCGGATCCGGCGGCATGGGCATGATGCCGATGGGGCGCCACGCTGAAGGCACCGACTCCAAGAAGGTGCACAGCTACGAGCAGCCAATACCCGAAGTCGAACCCGAAGGAAGGCCCGGAGTCGTCGGGGCTGCCGCCAAAGCTGAGCCCGTGGTCAAACCCGAAGCGCACAACGCCGTCAAGGCGCGCATCGCTGCCCGCAAGAAAGCAACCGCGACCGGCGACGACGCCTAGCGGTGGCTTACCCTTGCACCCCCCGCTGTCGCACTTTTGTGCCACGCTAATGGCATGACCGATCAGCCGGTGCGGCCAGCCGCCGCACACCACAGTGCGACCCCCTTGGGGTCAGCTGCGGTGGCGCACCCGCTGTGCGATCCCATCAGCCCACCAGTGTTAGGCGACATCTTCTGATGGATATCCCCCTGCACCCCGCTGTGGTCGCCGAAATGGCGCGCGGCCAGCAATTCCTCGAACGAATCCGATCGGCGCGCCGAAACCTCGAACAACTACGGGTCACGGTGAGCTGCCCCGACGGCGACAACACGCTCGTCTTCGACGGCGACGGCATGATCGTCGAGGCGTCGTTCGCCGCGGACCTGTTTGACCGCTACCCCGGCGACAAGCTCAGTGAACTGCTGCTGGCCATGTCAGAGGAAGGATATTCCCAGGTGTCACAACACGTCAGCGCCCAAGTCGCCGCGGTCGTGGAGCAGCGATGACAAGCAGCGACGCGCTGGACCTCTTCCTGAGCAGCTGCGCAGCCCTAGGCGCCGAGGTGTACGGACGCCGGCAGGTACCCGACAAGCGCGCCGCGCGCAGCGGATTCGAGCGCCTGACCGCGCAGTACCCCGATCAGTGCGACGGATGGCTGGGCCTGGCGGCCAGCGGAGACGTCAGCCGCGCCGTCCTGGAAAACGCCTACCGCGCCCTGGACACCTGCGGTGAGTTGATCACGGCCGGTGACGTGGCCGCGGACGCAATCGATTTCGCCTTCGATACCGGCATGTACATCCAGCTGCACGCGCGCGGCGCCGACGGCGTCATCATGGCGTGCGCGGCCGCGCGCGCCGCCGCTGGTGACTACGCCGGCGCCGGCGAACTGCTTACCGACCGGGTGCTTTCGGCCGTCCCCGGCCCTGCCGGCTGGGTGTTGGCGGTGGTCTATTTCCGGGCAAAACGCTGGCATGACGTGCGCCGGGTCCTGGCGCCGCTGGCCGCACAGGTACGCAACGATCCGTTCCTGCACCAAGCAGTCCAGGTGGCCCTCGGTTTGTCCGGCGCCTATTTGGGCTTGTGGGAGCAGGGATTTGACCAATTGAGCAGCCAGGGGCAGGGGCCGATCGCGGCGGCCAGCGCTGAGGCGCTGCTCGGTGCGGGTTTGTGCGCTCGAGCGCTGGGCCGCGCCGAGGCGGCTACCGCGCTGCTCAACGAGGCCTACGCCGTGGTGGGGGTCTCCGACCATGTGCGCTCGACGATCGCGACCGCGCTGAGCGATCCGGGCTTCGGTATCCACCCCACCACCGCGGCGCGCATCGATGCCCGCAACGACTACTGGGATCCCGACACCGAGCCCGGCGAACGTGACTTCGCGCGCCAGCTCGGAGCGGCTCGCCGCGAAGAGCTCAAGGCCGAAGCCGCCGCCGAGCTCGCCGACTTCGTCGGCATGGTCGACGTCAAAGACCAAATCGCGCGGCTGGAATCGAGCGTGCGCGGAGACAAGCGACGCGAAGCTCTCGGGCTGCCGGTGCGCAACAAATCGCTGCACCTGATACTTGAAGGCCCACCGGGCACCGGTAAGACGACGATCGCCCGGGTGATCGCCAAGCTGCTGTGTGCTGCCGATGTGCTGCCGTCGGACACCTTTGTCGAAGTCAGCCGCTCAGATTTGGTGGACCGGGTTATCGGCGGCTCGGAAGCCAAGATCAAGGCGATCATCGACCGCATCATCGACGACGGCGGCGGGGTGCTGTTCATCGATGAGGCCTATGCCCTCACCGAATCAGATTCGGAGAGAGATTACGGGCGGGTGGTGATCGCTGAACTGTTGCGCGCCATGACAAATCACGCCGGCAAGCTGATGGTGATTGCGGCCGGCTATGCCGACAAGATGCAGGAATTCCGCGACTCCAATGAGGGGCTGCGGTCCCGGTTTACACGCAGCATCAGGTTGCCGTCCTACACCGTCGACGAGCTGGTGGAGATCACGGTGCGCAAAGCCGCCAAAGGCGGCAGCATCATCTCCGATACCGAGCCGCTGCGCGCGGCCTACGCCGAGCTCGCCGCTGCCACCGCCGTGGACACCAGCGGGCGGCGCCGTCCGGCGATGGACGTGTTGGGTAACGCCCGCTTCAGCGAGAACCTGATCCAGTTCGCCGAGGAGCAGCGCGACCACCGCCTCGACGTCACCGGCAAACTCGACCACGACGACACCACCGCCGAGGAGTTGCAGACCATCACCGCCGAAGACGTGAGCACCGCAGTGGCGCGTGAACTCGAGCGGGCCGACAAGGAACAGAACATCAAGTTATCGCGCCACGACCGCAATCAAGGACCGCTCGCAGGGACGGCGGCCCCGCAGCGCGCAGAGCCGGTGGGTTCGGCTGAACCCGACTTATGGCGCCGCGGCGGTACCCAAGCCGACGGAGGCGCGCGATGAGCGCACCGGTCACCCCACGTCCGCGGCGGGGGTTTAAGTCCCGCAGCGTCGAGCTAGGCCCGACCGCGGCGCGCAAGCGGCCCTGGGGATTCGTTACCCGCCACCAGGTTTCGGGCTGGCGGTTCCTGATCCGCCGGATCAGCAACGGCGTCGCGCTGCGTGACACGCGGATGCTCACCGATCCGCTACGCCGGCAGGGCCGCGCGCTAAGCGTGGGCACGCTGATCGCGGCCGTGCTGGTGGCCGGGGCGTTGGTGCTGTCGATCCTCAAACCCGCCGGCGTCACCGGCACCAAGCACGTGCTGGCTGACCGATCCACCAACGCGCTGTATGTGGTGGTCAACGATGAACTGCATCCGGTGCTCAACCTGGCCAGCGCCCGCCTGATTTCGGGCCATCCCGACACCCCGACCGTGGTGAAATCCAGCGAGATCGACAAGTTCCCACTGGGCAACACATTGGGCATCCCCAATGCGCCCTCGCGCATGGTGCAGTCGAGTGTCCGCGACGCGCGCTGGATGGTGTGTGACGCCATCGGCGGCGCGGAAAGCGGCGCAACGGTTATCTTCGGCGATCCGGTTGCCGGCCCAGGACATGCGGCGGCGCTGCCGGCGTCCTCGGCGGTGCTGGCCACCAGCGACGGCGGCAAGACCGCCTGGCTGATCTGGGGCGGCAAACGCAGTCAAATCGACCTGCACAACGCCGCGGTCACCGCGGCAGTGGGGATCAACGCCGACACACCCGCACCGCGGACCATCAACCGTTCACTGCTGAATCTGATTCCCGAATCCGCGCCGCTGGTGGTGCCGTTCGTCGCCAACGCCGGCGATCCGCCCCGCTTTGTGTGGCCGGTCCCTGGACAGACGCCCCCGCCGGTCGCCTCGGTGGTGATCGACCATGACACCAACAACCAGATCCGCTACTACGTCGTGACCGCAGACGGGCTACAGGCCATCTCCCCGGTGGTGGCGGCGATCCTGCGCGCCAACGACGCCTATGGTCTTGTCGAGCCGCCCGCCCTGACGCCAGACCAGGTCGCCAAAGCGCCCAAAGCCACGCCGATTTCGGTCGACGATTACCCGTCATCGGCGCTGCGGATCATGGATCCCAACACCGACCCTGTGACCTGTGGGCAATGGGTGAAACTGGGCGGCGCGCCCACGTCGAGCCTGACGCTGCTGTCCGGGCAGAGCCTGCCCATTGCCGCCGACGCCAAGTCCGTCGGGCTCACTGGCGCCGGGCCCACCACCGCCGCGCGCGTCGTGTTGCCCCGGGGCAACGGCTACTACGTGCAAGTCACCGGGCAGCAACCGCAGGCGACGACCAAAGAGTCGCTGTTTTGGGTCTCTGACCTCGGCGTGCGCTACGGCTTGGAGGACCCAGCAGCCGGCCAGTCAACGACATCCACGGCAGAAGTGCTGGGCTTGAGCTCGCCTCCACTGCCGATTCCCTGGTCGGTGCTGAGCCTGTTCGCCCCCGGCCCCACCCTGTCCAAAGCCGATGCGCTGGTTGCGCACTGATAATGGAGAGCCCTGATGCGAGAACGATTCCCCCATCGGCGCCGCGTGGCCGGCCCCCAGCACAAGGCCAAGGATTTCACCCTCAACCCCCCGCCGGAGCTGCCACGCACCGTGGAAGTCGGCGCCCTCAAGAAGGCGCTGCCCTGGGTTTTCGGCGCGTCGATGGTCGTCATGGTGATCTTCATGTTCATGACTGGGTACCGGCAGATGCAGCCGATGTACCTGTTCTTTGTCGCCATGATGGTGATCGCGCTGTTTCAGTCCATGCAGGCCCAGGGCGGCACCAGCGAAATGTCGACGCCCGAAGTCAATTCCGAACGCGCGGAGTACTTGCGCTGGCTGTCGGGCAAAGGTGAAGAAATCCGGGAGGTCGCGGCCACACAGAAAGCTAGCGCGGAGTGGTCACACCCAGACCCCGAGGTGCTAGAAGCGGTGATTGGATCACCTCGAATGTGGGAACGCGGCGCTACAGACCCAGACTATCTGCACGTGCGCGTCGGACGTGACGAGGTGCGCCTGCAGAGCAAAATCAAGGTCAAACCCGTTGAGTCCGAACTCGATCTGGAACCGGTCACCTACACGGCGCTGCAGCATCTACGGGCCGTGCAGCAATCGATTCCCCACTGCCCCAAGGCGATTGACCTGGCCGGCTTCGGCATGATCACCGTCTACGGTGACCAGGTTGTTTTCGGGGCGATCCTGCGGGCCTGGATCGCGCAACTGGTGTGCTGGCACACCCCCAACGACATCGCTTTGGCGGTGGCCTCGCCGCGGCTGGAGTCGCAATGGAACTGGGCGAAGTGGTTGCCGCACACCGAAAGCCACGACATCGACGGCGCCGGACCAGCACGGTTGCTCGGCATCTCGTTGCGTGACGTCGAGACCATGCTGAGCCCGCTGATCAAAGATCGCGACAAGGTCGTCGACGACAAAGGAAACACAGACTCGGCGGCGGTGAGCAAATCGCACAAACACGTCGTGGTCGTCGTCGATGACCCCGGCGCCCCGCACGAGGTCGTGCGGCGCATCGCCGCACGCGACGGCGTCACGGTGATCGTCTATCGCGCGACCGCCGGCCCAGACCGCGATTACGCGCCCCACTCGCGCGAGCTGCTGCTGCGGGTAGGCCGTGACGCCCACGACGGCGCCGCCGCGGTGCAAATGGACACGTGGCAGAACTTTCGCTGGCAGACCTTTTGCGCCGAGCCAGACGTGCTCGACGCGCACGTCTCCCGGCACGTGGCTCGGCAAATGTCGAAGTGGGACGCGGCGCCGACCAGCCGGCAAAATGCCGAATCGGCAGCCGCGCAGAATCTGCTGGCGTTGCTGGGGATCACCAACGCCGCCAAGCTGGACGTCGAGTCGCTGTGGGCACCACGGATGCTGCCCGTGGGCACCGGAGAGCCAGTGGATCTGTCACCGATGTTGCGGGTTCCGCTGGGATTGCAGCCCAGCGGAGCACCGCAGATGCTTGACCTCAAAGACGAAGCCGACGGCGGCAACGGGCCGCACGGGCTGATGATCGGCATGACCGGTTCAGGCAAGTCCACGTCGCTGAAAACGTTGGTGTTCACCCTTTTTGCGCACCACTCCCCCGACGTCGTGCAGGCCATCCTCGTCGACTTCAAAGACGGTGCCGGCTTCGACGGCTTCGCCGGTTACCCGCACGCGGTTGCTGTCATCACCAACCTCGAGGAAAAGAGATCCCACGTCGAGCGGTTCGGTGAGACCTGCCTGGGACTGCTCGACCAGCGCGGTGTCGCGTTTGCTCACGCCGGTCGCCGAATCAGAGGCGCGGCGTTTGAGTCGCTGCGAGAATACAACGAGGCGCGGGCCACCGCCGCCGGCAAAGACCTCCCACCGATTCCGTTCTTGTTCGTGATCATTGACGAGTTCTCACTGCTGCTCAGGGAGCATCCGGAGATGGCCAAGGTGTTCGACACCGTGTGCCGCAAAGGCCGCTCGCAAGGGATCTTCTTTCTGTTTGCCAGCCAGACCCTCGACCAGGGCCACATCAAGGACATCGACAAGAACACCAACTACCGCATCGGGTTGAAGGTCGCCAGCGAATCCATCTCGCGGCAAGTGATCGGCAACGGCGACGCCTACCACATTCCCGACGGCAAAAACGTCAAAGGGACAGGCTATTTCGTGCGCGCGCCTGGTGCCGAGCCGATGAAATACCGCGGCTTCATGCTCCCTGCCCGCTACGAGCCGCCGACCACCATCAGCCGCAAGGTGATCAACGCCAAGCCCCGCGCGCGGGTGTTCACCGCCGGTCGGGTCGAGCCTGACCCCGACACCGTGATCGAAGAGGAAATCGCCGGCGAATCGGTGATCGAGGGGCCGCCGCGGTCGCTGGTGTTGACCGTCGGGCCGCAGCTGGCCGCCGCCTACGGTAAGCCCTCACCGCAGCTGTGGTCACCGCCGCTAGATGAGCCGATCCCGCTGGACGCCGTGCTGACCGAGGCCGCTGCTGCCGACGCGGCCGCACCGTCAGCGGCCCCGTGCTGGCCGCTGGGCAAAATCGATCGGCCTCGCCAGCTGACCCACAGCCTGCTCAGTTACAGCGTCGATGACGGCAACGTGTCGATCCTGGGAATGCGCAAAGAGGAAGCATCGATGGCGGTGCAGACCTTCATCTTGTCCGCAGCCGCCCGCCACTCCCCGCGCGACGTGGGGTTCTACGTGATGAGCTACGGCGGGCCCGCGGTGGGGACGCTCAACGGCCTGCCCCATATCGGCGCGATCGGCGGCAACGAGCGCAATGAACTGAACTTGCGGATCTTCGGCGACCTCGAGGCCGTCATCGCGCGCCGGCGGCGGATCTTCGACCAGTACAACATCGGCTCGCTCGGTGAGTTCCGGCGGCGCCGAAGCCAAGGCGATGAGCCAGGACTCGACGACGGCTACCCCACCGACCTGTTCTTGGTGGTCGACGGCTGGGACAACTTCCTCGACGACAACACCACGCTGCTGAATCCGAAGAACCCGCACCTCAAGAGCGTGGAACGGTTGGCCACCGCCGGGCGAGGCCTGCATGTGCTGATCTCGGCGGCTAGCTGGTTGAAGTTCGGCAACGAGGTGCAAAACCACATCAACACCCGCTTCGAGCTGAAACTCTCCCAAGCGTCGGACTCCCAAATCAAGCCGCAGAAGACCGACGAGATGATCCGACCGCAAGACCGCATCCCCAAGCACGATCTGGGTCGCGGCATCAACGGTGTCGGTGATGTCATCCGCTTCGCGGTGGGTCGCCTCGACGGCCAGCCCAGCATGGACAACCTGGACGAGAAGGTGCGCGAAACCGTGGCCACCGTGTCCCAGCACTACGCAGGCCACCCCGCGGTGCCGTGCCCGCAACTGCTGCCCGCAGTGGTCACCGTTAGCGGCCTCGGTCAAGATCGGCTCGACGGAGAGCAGTTCGCCCTGGGCCTGCGTGGCCGAGACCTGCAGCCCTTGGTGCACGACTTCACCCGAAGCCCCCTCGTGGGCGTCTACGGCGACGACGAGAAGGGCAAGACGACGTTCCTCACCCACCTGCTACGCAGCGTGGTCGCCCGCCGCTCGGGCCCCGAGCAAGCGATTGTGTGCGTCTTCGACAGGGGGCTTGGGCTCAGCGCAGAGACCGCCCGGCTCATCGAGGGCGAGGACTACTACGAGACCGACTTCGCCTCCATGGCCCAACGCCTCGAGCAGATGGCGCACGTCCTCGACGGCAGGACACCGCCGAAGGATCTGCCCTGGGAAGAAAAGCGGGCCTGGAAATTGCAAGGGGCGCTGATCTACCTCTTCGTCGACGACCTCGACGCCATTCCCGCCCAGCAGCAGATTTATGACCACGTCCCCGCCGGCGGTGTCCCGGCCAGTGGATCAGGTCGGATGGTGCAGACCTGGCAGCCGATGCTGCGCCATTTCGCCTCTGCCAACGAGGTGGGGTTGCGGGTGATCATGACCCACCGGGCCCAAGGAGCCGCTGCTGCGGAAATGTCGCCCAATTCAGTGCCGGGTCAATTGGCCAACCAAAACGCCGTCCGCATCATGCTGGGTTCTACAGCGGTCAACGACAAGGTCGGTGGAATGAAATTCCAGGACCTCGATCCAGGCCGCGGCTATGTCCTGGCCAGCGGCGGTCAAAACGAGGGATATGCGCAGTTGGCGATGCCCGACCGAATGTAACCGGAATGTTAAATGTGCACGATAGAGGTGTTAGCGTGTTAGTTGCACCTGATGCAATAACAGGCAGTTGTCATGTGTTGGCGGTACCGTGCTCTCAACCGGACCGCCACGGGGAGGCGAATTGTCGGTGGCCGCACTGAGGCGGGGCAGCGACAATTACTACAGGAACAATCGCACATAGTGAAACCAGAGGGGATGTTGTTCCATGCTTGTTGATGTCACACCCGAAGCGCTGGCAGCCGCTTCAGCTCAGGTGGCTGCACTGACCGCTCGTCTTTTGGGCACCAACGCCGCCCATGCTGTGGCCACCGGGGCCATTCTGCCGCCTGGCGCAGACGCGGTGTCGGTGAAAACCGCTGCATCCCTAGTCGCTGAGGGCGTGTCGCACCAGGCGATGGCTGGCATGGGCAACACCCAGCTAGCTGCCTCTTCAGAAGGCGTCGGCGAATCCGGTATCGGCTACACCCTCGTCGACGGCATCCAGGCCGGCGCCTACGCGGCTAACGCCGGCATCAGCGTCTAACTTCGGTTATCTGCGAAGCGTGCACCCATGTCCTTCGATACGGTCCTAGCCCAGATTTGGGTGGCGGCGCCGCCCGAAGTCCATTCGGCGTTGCTCAACGCCGGCGCGACCGCGGCGGGAATCACCGCCGCGGGAACGTCGTGGACGCATCTGAGTGCGGAATACATGGCGGCCCTGGCCGAACTCGAAGGGATCATCGCGGCGGTCGAATCCCAGTATCAAGGCGAGGCAGCCACCCAGTTCGTCGCCGCTCACCAGCCGATGCTGTTGTGGCTGGCCGACGTCGCAGCCAAGGCGGCGTTCACGGCCGCATCCCACGGCGAGATCGCAGCAGCCTACGAGGGCGCTGTCGGCGCGATGCCGACCCTAGGGGAATTGTTCGAAAACCACTTCGTTCACGGCGTGCTGATCGGCACCAACTTCATGGGCGTCAACACCATTCCGATCGGACTCAATGAGGCCGACTATCAGCGCATGTGGCAGCTGGCCGCCGATGTGATGAGCACCTGGGATGGCGCCTCGAGCGCCGCCGCAACCTCCATACCCCCCACCCCGATGTCTCCGGTCACCTTGAGCGTCGGTACCGGGGAAGCCGGTTTGGCGACCGCCGTCACAGCGGGATTCCATACCGCCGGGTGTGGCACCACCGGTGGCGGCGCGGCAACCGGCTCCGATATTGCCAGTGACAAGCTGCTCGCCGGCAAAGCCGCGAGCAGCCCGGCATCGGTCACGGACAAACTGCCACCGGCGCAAAATCAAGCACAAGGGGTCGGCAACCAAGACGGCACCGCCGAGCAGGGGCTGACCCAAAACATGGCCGGCAGCTTCCTGCAGCAAGCCGCATCCATCGGCCCGCAAGCCGCCCAGGGGCTCACCCAAGGCCCCGGACAACTGCTGACCCAAGCCCCCCAACAACTGTTGCAGGCACCCCAGCAATTGAGCAGCTTGCTGGGCCAATTCAGCGGAGGGGGCAGCTCCCTGGGACAGCAGTCGGTGCCGGTCGGCTTCGCCGGCACGGGTGCCCTCGCAGGGTTCAACCCTGCCGGGATGACCAGCCTGGCCGGCGGTGCATTCGGCAGCGGGCCCAGCAGACCGTTGATGCCCTCCACCTGGGGTGCGGCGCCAAGCACCACCTCGTCGCTGGCCAATGGCGCGCGTGCCATCACCCCTGTTGCCACCGGACTCCCCGGCGCCGCCGGCTCCAGCGGCAGTGGTGCTGGCGGCGGCATGATGGGCGGCGGCGTCCACAACACCCGAGCCCGCGGTCAACGGGTCAACACCTACGCCGACGACGCTGTCGACGAGGACGCCGACAGCGAAAAGGAGGCGTACGCAATGACCCGCTAGGACGCCTTCACCCACGCACTGCGGATCGCATCAACTCACGACAAGCCCAACTACCACCGAAAAATCAACATCGGTACGCCAAGAAAGGACACCGACAATGGGACTGCTTGACACCAACGTTCCAGCCATGGTCTCTGCCGGAAACAGCTTCGGTCAGAACGTGGCCATCTACAAGAGCACCCTGGCCGCCGCTGAGCAATCCGCCCAGGCCGCCCAGGCCTTCCACAAGGGCGACTCGGCGATGGCCTTCCAAGCGGCTCACGCCCGCTTCGTCGAAAGCGCCAACAAGGTCAACGCGCTGCTGGCCATCGCCGAGCAGAACGTGCACGAAGGCGCGACCACCTACACCACCGCCGACTCCAACGCGGCCGGCGAATACGTCATGTAGCAGCCCGGGGGTAACCCCGGCTACACATCCACTAGACGAAGCGAAAGGTACATCTCATGAGCCAAATCACTTACCAGTACCCGGCGATGCTCGCGCACGTCGGCGAGATGCGGACCCACAACGCATCTCTGCGCTCGATCGGTTCCACCATCGGCACCGAGCAGGCCGCCTTGGCCGCCAACTGGCAAGGCGACACCGGTCAGACCGCCAACCAGTGGCTGAGCCAGTGGAACCAGGCGCAAGAGGAGCTCGCTCAGCGCCACAACAACCTGGTCGAGATCCACGAGCAGAACACGATGAACATGATGAACTACGACCAGAACGAAGCCGCCAAGTGGGTCTGACCCGGCGCAACTAGCTCCAACACAGACAGGTGGGGCGGTCACCGATACAAGGTGGCCGCCCCACCTGCGTGTTATGCGGCGCCGGCGACTGCTCGCCCACGTGGGCAGCTCGTTGCTGAAGGCGGCTCCCGCTACGACCTGTTAGCCGGCGGTTCGCCACGGGTGGTCGTCCAACATGGCAGCGACCACGTCCACGACATCGGAATCACGGCTGTCACCGCGGCTGGCCAGGCGCTCGTTAGCGGCAGCAATGCGCTGCAGGAACGCGCTATAGACACTGGCTGCAGCGCTGGCGTAGCTGTCGGCGGCCTGCACCTGCGGTGCAGCGCTGTACCGCGCCGGCAGACCGCGCAACTGCTGAGCCAAATCCCAGGCTTGCTGCGCGACTGTGTGCACCAAGACGCGCACTCGCTCAATGTCCCACGGTTGACGCGCTTGCTGGTCGGCCACACCGGCTTCGAGCAGATAGTCGATCTCGCGGACCGCGGCCAACGCCTCTTCGATCGGCCCTGTGTGCGCCCGCAGCTCCGCTGTCGGAATAGGGACGCTCAAGGCAAGCCCCAGCTGTCCCGGTTCCGCGAGAACAGCCGCCTGGGCGTCCGCTCGTGCCCGCGCGACTCGTTCGTCGGCGGCTTGGCGGGCCGCCGCGACCTGCCGCTCGGCATGCTCATGCGCCGCGGCCACCCGCGACTCCGCCTCCGCGCCGATGCGCTCAACGTCTGCCTGCGCCTGAGCTGTCGCAGCCTCGGCGTCCGCGAGCGCCTGCGCGATCCGCTCATCAGCGGCTTGGCGGGCCGCCGCTACCTGCCCCTCGGCCTGACCGCGTGCTGCGGCCAACTCCGTGGCGTGGTCGGCCTGGGCACGTTCGAGTTGGCCGCGGAGCTCCTCGAGGGCTTGTTGGGTGCTTGCGCGTTCGGTGGCGCGTTCGGTGGCGCGTTGTTGTGCGCGTGCTTCTGCGGCGCGGGTCCGTTCGTGTGCTGCGGCCAGTTCGCTGGCGTGGTCGGCGTGTGCCTGCTCGAGTTGGCCGCGGAGCTCCTCGAGGGCTTGTTGGGTGCTCGCGCGTTCGGTGGCGCGTTCGGTAGCGCGTTGTTGTGCGCGTGCTTCTGCGGCGCGGGTCCGTTCGTGTGCTGCGGCTAATTCGCTGGCGTGGTCGGCGTGTGCTTGTTCGAGTTCGCCGCGCAACTGCTGCAAGGCCTGCTGTTCGCCCAGCCGTTGATCGGCGCGCTCTGCGTCCTTGCGTGCGGCCTCAGCTTGGATTGCGCGCACGCGTTCCCGGGCGTCCTGAGCCACACGGGCGGACTGCGCAGCTTCATCTCGGGCCATCTGCGCGGCCGCATCAGCATCCTGCTTGTCCTGCTCGGCTTGGCGGGCCTGACGCTCGGCCGAGACGCGTAGCTGGTCTGCTTGGACGAGCCGCATCAGCGGGGACAGGCGCTTGGGGCTCGAGCCGAAGCGGTTGCGGTGGTCGACGAGCTCACGTTCACTCATCGCCGCGACCCTGGCGAGCTCTTCGGACGCGGGTATCCCGAGCTGTTCAGCGGCGGCCACCGCGGCCATGGCAGCGCGTTTGGTCAACGCGGCCCACTCCTCGATATCGAGGTCCTCGATGTGTTGCTGCAACGTGGTCATCGGCGCCGCCTTCTGCCGCCCGTGCTGGCCTGCTGGCGTGAAGCGCTGGGCGTTTCATCTGCGGCAACCTCAAGCGGTGGGTGATCCGGCTCAGGGCTGGATGGTTCGTCAGCGCCAGTGGCGGCCGCGGGTGCCGCGGCGTCGGCGGTTGCCAGCAGTGCGCTGCCTTGTTGAGCCAGCACCCGCGAGAATTGCTTGAGCTGCACCGCTGCGGCGGCCGCCAAGGTGGCGTCTTCGAGCTGGCGTGCCTCACTGAGCAGGCCTTGTAGAACCGTCAGCGCCAGCTCTGGCCCGAATCCCACGGTGGCATCCGCGGCCGCGGCCGGCTCCATGCTGCCTTTGTCCACGACCCACGCCAGGCGCTCACGGCATTCCTTGATCGCCGCCGCGTGCCGTTCGTCGTCCCGAAGCTCCTGGTGGTGGCGTTCCCGCTGTTCGGATAGCAGGCGGAACCTTTTGGCAGCCTGGCGCAGCGCCACCACCGCGATCAGGGCCAAGATGAGTACGGCGACTAGTGCTGCCGCGCCACCGAACCCGCCTGAGACCAGGAAGTCGCGCGCCGGGGGCAGTTCCCTATTCATTGTGCGTGTTGGCGCAGGTGGTAAGGGTGTCATCGATTGCGCTCGGCATAGCGTTCACACTAGCGATACGTCGCGCTCTTTAATCGCGATTATGGCTTTGCTGGGTTCGTTTAATCGGGTGAGCGTGTTGGGTCGCTGGGCTAGTTGGTTGCCGCCCTGCGGGCGGTCGTGGCGAGCGGTGTCCGTGGGGCCCCAGGCAAAGATTGTGACGGGATCAGATTCCGTCTGCCTGGCCAACCGTATGCCCCGGGGTTCAAAGTAGTCTGCCCTAGTCGAATCCTGCCAGCGTAATTCTCAAGGCCTGTTCCAACTGAACGTGCAGCGGTGGATGTGTCTTAATGTCTGCGCTCAGCCAGCGCCGAAGTATGAATTGTGCGGTGGCCAACCCCGTGTGGACCAGCAGCGAGGGACGGATGTCGGATCCCGCATCGATGCCCATCCTTGTAGCGACGAGCTCGATGAACTTGCGGTCATCGTTGTCGCTGATCAGCGCCGGTTCGCTCAGTAGGTGGGGGGCGGTCAGCATGGCTTGTTGCCAGTAGTGCGGGTTCGGATTGGTTTTGTCCCAGGCGGTTTCGGCAAACAACGCGATCAGCGCGTCGGCTGCCGATTGGTCCGATGGCTGAGCGCCGTAGGCCGCAACGATTTCGGCGACCGTTTGCCGCAACGGCGCGATTAGCAAATCTTCCTTCGTAGGCGCGTAGCGGAAGTAAGTACTGATGGATATCCCCGCAGCGGCAGCGATGTCCTCGGTGGTCACGGCAGCAAATCCACGTTCGGCAAAAAGTTGGTGTGCGGTGCCCTGGATCTGCGAGAACAGCTCGGCGCGGCGCCGGTCCCTTAACGAGCCAGTATTTGCGGAGGGCATGACATCGCCTTCGTCAATCCGACATTCCAGGCTGCTTCCTGAGTTACTGTACGAACAGTAGCGTAGCGAAACCAACAGTACTAGGGGATCTATTGCTGGTGTCGCGATGTCGGGGACCGTGGCAGGTGACGCGGATTGCATGGGAAATAGCGGCTGCCCCACGAATATTCGCGAGCAGCCGCGGCCCCAGGCGCCCGCTAAATCCCTCGCCAGACAGTGCGCTCGCGCCTGCCGTTCACGGCGCTGTCCCGGTTGCCGGCGTTCCACTGGAAAATGGCACGTCGCAAGCCTCAGGTTGCTAGGTCCATCCTCGAGGAGAGGTGTGTGTGTCTTGTTGGCTGAGTCAGAGGCCGCGATGTCACGCCCTGGGAGGCACACCGCGAGCAACGCAGCAATCCTCGATGCCACCCAGGTGGTCGCAACGTTGGGCGGCTTCAAGGCGGTCCACTTCAAATCGGTCGCCAAGCAGGCCGGCGTCACGGTCGGGTCGGTGTGTGACCATTTCACGTCGAAGACCCACCTGTTGGTGACGCTACTCGCCCGTGAATTTGTGCGGCTGGATCAAGAACGCGACTGGAGCACGTGTGCGGCATCCCCGATTCGGCGAGTGGAATCCTTGACTCGCCGACTTCACGACGAATGGCAGCAAAATGCGAAGCTCACCGAGGCCGTGATGCGCGCATTCATTATTGCTGACACCGATGAAGCTCTGGGGGCGCAACATGCCGCCGACCTGATCGAAAGCATGCTGGCACGGGCACTCAGTGGCGGCACGGAAGGAATCTACGAGCGACAGATTGCCAGCCTCATCGCTGATATCTGGCTGGCCAACCTGATGGCCTTCGTCGGCGGCCGGGCGACAGCGGAGCAGACACGCAAGTGCATCAACAGAGCTACACGGCGTGTTCTGGATGCATGGGAGGGTGCTGGCAACCTATAGCGATACCGATCGTATCGCTGCGATACGATCAGTATTATAAGTGTGGCTCCGCTGACGTGTCGAAGGGAGCGGCTATGCACACACAATGGATCGAGCAGTGCACTGTCCAGCGAGTCTCACTGAAAGAAGGCCTGGTACTCGACCTCGACGATTACAGCGAGCTCGTAATCTCCCGGCCGATGCGGTTGACGCTTCCTGCAGTAGGAGCCTGGCCCGAGGAAGAGGTGTTGATCGACCCTGCCCACCTTTCGCCTGAAGAGCGGACGTTGTTGGACCTGGCCGGAGCGGTATGCACGCGGGCCTGGTTCGATGATGACGGGTCGCTCCATCTCGGGTTCTCCGGTGGACACCGCATCGATGTCCCCCCAGACGCGGCAGCGACCGCGTGGGAACTCTATGGCAAACGGCACGGCTACATGGCGTGTCTGCCTCGGGGCCGAGTCCGAGCGGTTCGGCACGACCTTTCTGCCGAAGAGGACGACTCGGATAATACGTAATTCGCTACATGCAGGACGTAGGGAACCATCTAGGGCTCTTAGTCGTAATGGCGGCCGGATTCGTCGAATTCAACGAGGATCAATAGCAGTGCGGGTCGCGTCCAACGCTTGGATCCTCATGCCATCCCCATTGTGCGGTCGAGGAAGTCGGTGACAGCGCCGGTGAACGCGTCGTTGTTGTCGCCGGCAACCATATGACCGGTCCCGGTGACGTCCGTCGCTTCGGCGTGCGGGACGAGCTGGAGGAATTCGTTGACGGTGTCCTGGGAGACGACGTCTGAAAGTGCGCCGCGCACGAGCAGCGTTGGGGCCGTGATTCGACGTGCTCCTTCGGCGAGAAATCCGCTGATGGTGTCGAATGCCTCGCTTCCGGTCATGAGATTGCCTTGCAGGACATCGAAGTTGGAGCTGATGAAGGCGGGGTCCCAGCGCCAGATCCATCGGCCGTCGCTCCGTTGGCGCAGAACTTTGTGCAGGCCATCGAGATTTTCGGGTCGCGCGCGGCGTGGGTTGTATTCGGCGATGACATCGGCGGCATCACCGAGCGTGCGGAATCCGTCGGGGTGTGCGGCCATAAATGACACGATGCGATGGGCCCCATCAAATTCCATTCGCGGGGTGATGTCGACCAGGACAACGGCTGCCCAGAGGTCGGGTGAGGCCAGCTGGTGGGTAGCGAGGATGATCAGCCCGCCCAGCGACGCGCCAACGACGGCGGGGGGACCGTCGGGGCTGACGTGGTCTCGTACCGAGAGCAGATCGGATACGAACTTTTCGACGTCGTACTGTCCGCTTGGGTCCCAGTCGCTGTCGCCATGGCCGCGGGTGTCGTACGCGATGACGGTGTAGCCATGGGCGTGGAGGCGACGCGCGCTGGTGGCCCAGGCGTGGCGGTTTTGGCCGCCGCCATGGAGGAGCAACACCACAGGACCAGTCGTGGCGTGCGTGTAACAATCCGCCACGAGGGTGATGCCGTCGCGCGTGCGGATGCGCTCCTGAGTAATGGTCATGTAGTTCGTTTCCCTCGGGCGGAACGCCCCCTAATGAGAGGCATGTACGGCCTTAGTCATTGCCTGGTTTCTTTCGGCGGCATGACGGTAATGGTGCCTTGAGCGGCGCACACAAGCATCCCGCTGTTGGTGATATCGATACGTGCTACACCGCTGCGCTTGCCCAACGAAATGATGTTAGCGACGGCGACGCACACTCCGCCCGAGACAGGTCGAACCAAATTCACCTTGAATTCTGTTGTGGCGACCCAACATCCTGCAGGCATGACCGGATAGAACACCACCCCGAGGCAGTGGTCAACCATGGCGGACAGACAACCGCCGTGGAGATTCCCAAACGGTGTAAGCAGGTCCTCGCGGGCATCCATTTCGGCAACTAATCGTCCCGCGGTTAGCTGGGTATGGCGCAAGTTCAGGTAGGTCGACAGCCCACCCGCAGTCGCCGCCGCACCGAGCATCTGCTCGGCGATTCGCTCGTCGAACCGGACGAAGTCCACGCCGGTCACGCTATGCAGTCCCTTGGGTGACAGGTCATCGTCAGCGTGCTCTACCGCGTGGGGCCAAGGACTTCCGTTGAGGCCACCAGCTGACCTCACCGAGCAATGTGGCGATCGCGGGAACCGTGAGAGTGCGGACCACGAAGGTGTCCAAGAGTAGGCCGCAGCCGATGATGAGTCCGGCTTGGATCATGATCGCGACCGAACCGACCATAAGGCCGAACATGCTGGCCGCGAAGATAAGCCCGGCCGAAGTGATGACTGAGCCGGTGTTCGCGACCGTGCGCAGCACGCCGACGCGAACGTTGTGAGCAGATTCCTCGCGTAACCGCGAGATTAGCAGCATGTTGTAATCGGCGCCCACCGCGACCAAGATGATGAACGCTAAAAGCGGTACGGGCCATGCGATTTCCTTGCCTAGGCCGTATTGGAAGACGAGTGTGCCGATGCCCAGTGCGGCCCCGTAGTTGAGTACCACTGTACCGAGCAGATAGAGCGGGGCCACCAAGGCGCGTAGCAGAACGACGAGGATCAAACCGACGATGACGAGCGTGGCGAAAGCCAGTAGGTGAAAGTCGGCCGACAGCAAGCGCTGGATATCGGAATTGACGGCGGGGAAGCCGGCCATCGAAATCCGTGCGTTGGCCAGCGAGGTGTTAGGGCGTGCGGCATCAGCAACGCGGGTGATCTTCTGCGCGAGATTCATCGCTTCGCTGCTGTAGGGGTTGTAACTGGATTCGATGGCAAAGCGCGCGGTCTTGCCGTCAGCAGACAGAAAGTGCTTCGCCACATCGGAGAACTGGCGATTCTCGAAGGCGTTAGCGGGCAGGTAAAAGCCGCTAGAGTTGTCCGAACCGGCGCTAGACCGCGCGGAATTCTGTAGCTGCGTGGCGATCTGACCCATGCCGGACAACATTTCGATGTTGCTGTCGGCGAGGGTGTGCACACCAGTAGCTAGGGCTTGTGCGCCCGACGCGAGCTGGCTGATGCCGTTTTGGAGGCGGCGGATGTTGCCGGCCATGTCGGCGGGGTCGCCGAGCGCTCCGAACGCGTTGTTCAGCGAGGTGACCGTGTTCTGCAGGTCTGCCATAGTGCCCCCCGCCGTATCGCCGCCCGGCTGGTACATGTCGCCGAGGTTGGCGAGCTGGTTGAAAAAGCCGCCATCGCGCAAGGTCACTAGAATCCGTACCTGGTCGCGGATCTGGGCACACTCGGGTGTGGTGGCACACCAAGGGGATGTATTGAGCGCATTAACCAACGGGTCGATGGTGGCGATCGCATTCTGGGCTTGTTGAGCTTCTTGGCGTAAGCCGGGCCCGCTTCGGATAGCTTGGTCGATGGTCGGTGTGGTAGCCGAAAGCTGCTGCAGCAGCGGGCGAAAGCGCTGAAATTGTGCCCCACTGGACTGGGCTTGGCTGAGGATCCCGGTCAGCGGAGTCAACGCCGCGCGAAGGGTAGTGTCAAGTTGCGCCAAGCCGCCCGCGAGTTGGTCGGCGCCACCGGTGAGTTTGGTGAGATCGGTCTTGTGGGCGTCTCCTTTGGCGACGGCATCGGCCATCTTGGTCCCGATCTGGCCGTTCTGCCAAGAAAGCTGCGCCTGGTCCAGTCGCGCACCGGTGGGCCGGGTGACGCCGGAAACTTTGGTGACACCCGGCAATTGCGACACGCGAGACGCCATTTCGTCAAGGTCGGCCAGGCCCTTACCGGTGCGCATATCGGTCGGTGATTCGACGACCATGAACTGCGTGATGACAATATCTTTGCGAAAGTGTCTGTCCAGCAGGTGATAACCCTCGTTGCTGGCGGTCGAGGGCGGCTGGCCTTGGCGGTCGTCGTAGCTCATGCGCATGGTCAGCGCCACAGCCGCTAGCCCTAACACGAGAGCCAGGCTGGCGGCCAGCAATGGGCCGGGCCGGCGGACTACGGCCACCGCGATCCAATTCCAGTAGCGGCGTGTGCGGTCGGCTTTGGGCTCGCCGATGCCGTGTTGAGCGGCCAGCGCCAAAACCGGTGGGAACAACGTCACGGTGGCCGCGACTCCGACGAAGACGGCGATCGCGCACGCTGGGCCCAGCGCGCCAAAAACGCTCAGTTTTGCAAACACCATGGCTAAAAATGCAAACGCCACAGTGGCCGCGGAGGCCAGGATCACGCGTCCGATGGTGGCGGTTGCATTGATCACCGCGAGGTCGGCCGAGACCTCCTGGCGGCGTTGCTCGTGGTACCGGCTGATCAAAAACACCGAATAATCGGTGCCGGCACCCAACAGAATCGCCGTCATGAACGCGATGGTGAATTGCGATACCGGCATTCCCGCTTCGCCCAGCCCCGAGAGCACTCCACGCCCTACCCCCAGACTGACGCCGATAACCAACAGTGGCAGCAACGCGGTAAACAATGACCTGTAGATGACCAGCAAAATCAGCGCGATCAGCCCCGCGGTCACGACGGAGACGACAATCAAATCCTGCTCAGCCGAGTCAATTTGATCGCTGAACGTCGCGGGAGGGCCGGTTACGCGGACGGTCGTGGAGGTACCGCTAAACGAATTGGCGGCGATAGCGCGCACCGCTTGGACGGATTCGGCCGCTCGGGGATCGCCGAGCGTGCCCGCTATCCCGACCGGCAGATACCATGCCTTGCCGTCCTGGCTCACCGCCTGACCGGCAGTAACCGGGTCGGCCAACAGATCCTGAACCAGTCGCACATGCTTGGAATCGGCACGTAACCGCGAAACCATCGCGTTGTAACGCTGACGCACCGGCGCACTCAGGCCCGTCGGTTCCTCCACCGCGACAAAGACGGTCGTCTTGGACCCCTGCTCGCCGAATGCGATCCCCATCCGCTCAACGGTCTGGAGCGACGGCGCATCAGAGGGAATGAGGTTCACCGACTGCTGCTTTACGACTGTTTCCAATTGCGGAAACACCGCGGCCAGGACGCCGGCAGCCACCACCCACGCACCGATGACCAGCACCTTGTGCCGGATACTAAACCGCGCCACGCGGGCTAATCGATCGCTGTAAACGCCCTCACCAGCGGTGACCTTACGGAGTCTTTCCCGGACCGGCCGACTCAACGTCGCCACGCCCGACGAAACCCACCCGGTATCTACCATCCCCCGTCTCCACTACTGGAAAGAAACCAATGGTATCGCAACAGTACTATCGGTACCCTTTCATGGTGTCGGCGAAATTGCTACCGCCAGCCCGCCCACGCCGCGACGCCGCGTCGGCCCTTGCGCTCGACCTCGATGTCCTGTTGCCGGTTCCGTATCGGGTACGTCATTGCGTAATCCATTGGTATGCAGATTATTTGACGTTGGCCATGGGTCATCTCTGGCTGCTGACAATCTCACGAACGCCGTAGGCGAAATGCCAGCCGGGAACTGAGCCTGATCGGCTCATCGCGAACATGATCGTACATTTCCCGACTCATCAGATCGTCGTCCAGGTACGAGCAAGAGCGAGGGGGATAGTGACGTGGACGAACGCGGCCCTGGTGGACCGGCGGCGCTGGGTGCAGCCGCTTGGCAATACCGCGACTGGCCAGCCGGATATCCCGAACCGCACGTCTCCAGAGGTGGGTTTTAGTCAGCGAAATCGGCACATTCATCAGGATTTGACGTCTTTCGTCCGTGAGGTCGCCGCGCGGAGGCAGAAGCTGGATTTTTCGATCGCCACGCGGCCGGCCGATTGGGGGCAGCGCCGTCGACTCCCCCGGGTCCCGAACCGCTCGACCGGTTGCCTGATCACCAATCCTCCTTCGGTGCTTGGCCTACACCGCCGAAGTGTACTAGTAGTATCGCTACGATACTACTAGTACCGTTCGTCGGATTGAACGACTTCCCCGATGCGATTCGCTGTAGGCCAGGTCCGTGGGGGGTTTACGGTGACTACGTGGAGCGTGACGCTGAAATCCCGATCGATGTCGATGTCGATGTCGACGACGACGTCGATCCCCGCCGCCTTCGGTCACGGACCCGGTTGCTGGATGCGGCCACGAAACTCCTCAATGCCGGTGGCATCGAAGCCGTCACCATAGACGCGGTCACCAAAGCCTCCAAGGTCGCACGCACCACGCTGTATCGGCACTTCAGCAGCTCTACTCAGCTGCTGGCCGCAACATTTGAACGGTTGCTACCGCAGGTCACCCCACCACCTGCCACGGGAACATTACGCGACCAGCTGATCGAGCTGCTGAGCCGACAGGCGACCCTCTTTCAAGAGGCGCCGCTGCATGTCACCACGCTGGCCTGGGTCGCGCTCGGGCCAACACCGGACGGCACAGAGGAGACCTACGATCGCAACGCGCTGCGGACGCGGATCATCGACCATTATCGCCGGCCGTTCAACAGCCTTCTGGAAGGCCCTGAAGCCCGGGCCGATCTCGACGACTTCGATCTAGAACTGATTCTGTGCCAGCTCGTCGGCCCGGTGGCGTTCGCTCGACTCACCGGGCTGCGCGCAATCGATCGTCACGACTGTGAACGCATCGTCGATGATTTCCTCGCCGCGCACCGCCGCCCGACAGACAGACCCCCGTCGCGGCCCTCGGCCCGGAAATCCTCGTCCGGCACAAACCGTTCCAGGTAACGCGGCATAACCTTTGGGGGGCCTTCACATGGGCGGGTGCACCTTGGGAAACGCAATGACTGTGCGTCCGGATTGGGCTAACTGGCTGCGTAGTAGATCGTTTTCCAGGGTGAGCTGGTTGACGACGCGTACGAGGGCGGGGACATCTGTTCGGAGTTGTTTAAGCTCGCCGTTCTTGTTGACGATGGTCTTGCGAAGCTTTGCAATGGTGTTACGAAGTCTTGTCTCCAGTTCTGATGGTCCGCCCTTTCCCCGTACCTGTTGGTAGAACTGGTTTTTCAGGTCGGTGTGGCGTTGGGTTAGGGCGTTGCGGGGTACGTCGGCTTCTTGTGCGAGGGCAACGATCGTCAGTGCACCGTTGGAACGCTGGGGTGTGCCGGCGAAGATGCGGTCCATGGCGGCGCGGATGCGGTCGCGTTCGTCGAGTGCAGCGGTCACATGGGCTCCTCGGTCAGGTGGTGTTTGTCTTCCCCGCTCGAGGTGACGCGCGTGTTGTCGTGGGTGTCGGCGTAGTGGCGGAGTTTTGCGGCGTTGGCGCGCAGCCGTTCACCGATCGGTTGGGGGGTGTGGGTGGCCTGTTGTTCGAGCTGGTCGGCGCGGGTGCGTAGCTGGGCGGCGTGCCGATCGGTGCGTATGACGTTGCCGCAGCGGGGATCGCAAGCTTCCAGCTTGGGGGCATCTTTGATGCCGTCGCGTTGGCATAGGGCCCGGTCTGGCTTGTAGCGGCACAGCAGTAACGCTTGCGGGTTGTCGTAGATCATCAGGTCAGGGTTGGCGACGAGCCGGCGAGCGGTTTTCGCGGTGATCGTTGTCCCGCTGAATGTGGGTGCGTGTGCCGCGATTTTGATGGCGTCGCGGGCCGCTGGGCCCGAGACTCCACCGCCGTCGTTGAGGTGGTCTCGAAGTTCGGCGACGGTGTCGGCTACGGCGCGTACGGTTTCGATGTCGAGCAGGTCGTGGATACCGTCGCGGCCGCGCGAGGCGTAGCGTCCGGAGACGACGGCCGAACGCATATGCCCGTATTGGATGGCCAGTGCGACGTGTCCATTTGGTCGCCGGGCGATGTGCCAGGCGAGGGATCGGCGGAAGCGTTTGAGCCCGATTCTGCCGTGCGGGTCGGGCGGGATTGTCTCGCTGGCCAGGTTGTGTCGTGCGGCTTGAGTGTTGGCCCAGTCAACGAATTCATCGATCCTGGAACGCATCGACCTATGGACCATTGAACCCGTCGCGGTGGGTTGGTTGTATCTATCGTGGGCCGATGAGTCGAACAGAAGCCCCCCGTCGGGAACCATTTTCTCCAGAACGCGAATGGCGTTGACGACGGGGGTGATTGCCACCCACGGCGCGTCGCGGTCCGTCCCGGCGGAGAGATGGTTGCCGTGTTCGTCGACCGCGCTTTTGTATTCGCGGCCGCGGATCAAGTGTCGCCCGACTGTGCCCGCGGCGTCAGGCTCGGGGTCAGGGCAACAACCCGTTGTCAGACCAAGTACTTCGCTGGGGCGCATCCCGGTGAGATAGGCACACACGATGAATGCCGCCGTACCGAGATGGCGCCACAAGGGCCACGCTTCCACGTAGTCGATGTCGTCGCGCCAGGGCTTTCCGTCGATGCGGCCGGTGATCGGGATGCCAAGCGGACAGCCCGACAGGCGTTGCGTCGCGGCCGCCAGCAGTTGGTCGCGGCGCGGATATTCCTTCATCTGCGACTTCGCAGCGCCGACGCGACCGCAAATGTAGGCGGCCACGAACGTGACCCGGTCCCCTTCGATATGAACGGGCAACGGATCACCGGACTCAAGAAGGGCATCAAGGTAGGCGCACAATGCCCGTCGGCCCTCGGGACGCGCACTGTCGGGTATCGCATTGAGCAGACGCGCATGCTCGGCGTGCGCGCGAAGGATGTCGTCGCCTAGGTCGTTGACCACGCGCATGGCCCAGACAAGGAGCGGCCCGAGCGTTTCCTCAGCTAACGGCGCAGCGGCATTCTCATTACCCAACGGGATTGGCCTTGGCAGATAGTCGTCGACTCCGGTGGTTTCCCACGGAGGTTGCCCAAGACCGGTTGGGGCGGGGCTGATTTGGTCGAGCGCCCACAATCGAGTCAGTGCGACCAGGCGCCGAAGCGCGCTGGAGCGGACTTCGGCCTTGGTCGCCAGCAGATACCGACCGTAGCCATCAAGGGTGGTGGTGTCGCAATCGGCCAGCCCCCGGACGCCGCGACTGTCGAGCCATTGGGCCAGTTCTAGCCAGTGACGCACTATGGTAATGAGCGTCGAGACCGCCGGGCGCGTTCGCATCCTGGTACCGCGGCTGCGGACAAAAGTGGGGCGCAGCTCGCCATTGATAAGACACCAGACAGCAAGGCGCAGTTCGTTCTCGAACGCTGCGGGGCAGTTTCTCCAGTGGATCTTGGGCCGTACCGCCGAAGGGTTTTCTGTCAGAGCAGCAAGCGACCACACAGGATCCCCGTAGTACGGGTTGAGGTGGGCGTGAATAGGTTTGACCAGATCTGGTGCCACCACCGGGCTACGCGGCCCAGGCATCAGCAACAAGTACGGATCATCTTGCGCCGCAGTGCTCATGTGTCGAGCACTCCCACCAGCAGATGATCGACCAGACCGCGGTCAGTATCGGTCAGTTGTGACAGCGCTTGCTCCCAGAGCGGATCGCCAAGACGTGTTTTGAGGTCTTCAAGGCGGCCATGGTGTTCGGCCCAATCGCGACGCCACGTCTTGGAGGGAAGGACCGAGCGCAGATTCGTTAAAGCCTGATGCAAATGCGCCAGTCGCGCGTGGTGTCCGGGATGGACGTGCGCGTTGGGGCAGGCCAGACACATCAAAAACGAAGCTGTGCAGCCGTCTTCGGGTGAGGTTGCGAACGGGCTTGACGCAGGGTCGGCGCAATCGGCTGTCGCTGTCTCAACATCGCCCGCTGCCGGCCGGTCGCGCAATTCGGCGACCAGAACCCCCTTTTGAGCACGACCCAACGCATCCTCAGCACCCGCGGCTATCACCTCGACGGCTTCGGCCTGAACACGCTTGTCCACCAAGGCATAACTACGATCGAAGGTCTGCTCAGAGTGTTGCGTGGGCTCACGGCGGCCCAGGGCGACAACCGTTCTGCGACCGCGACGAAATGGCGAACCGGTCAACCCTTGAGCTTGCGCCCACAGTGATGCGTCAAAAGACGACACCCCGAAACGGAAATCCCCGACAGGAGGATGACGGTCCCCGCGCACCCACACATGACCGCGGTTGCCGGTGCGCCACACGATGAGCCGGTCAGTTCCCGGAGCCATCTGTTCGACCAACGCGCGAGCAAAACGGGTCGCCCGCAAGGCCTGCGTGATCAACCGCCCGGCCGAGGCGGCACCGTCATCGGTGAAGTTCCTGGATTCGTGATACCGCCCAGCGCCGCGTCGCGGCTTTTCCAAAGCCACCCGATACGTCGGCCGACCATCGTGGCCAGCATCAGGTGATGCCTTAGGCACCGCCAGCCCGTCGATGACCGACAAGTTCCACCCGTATTCGGCCATCATCAGCACCCCCAGCGCTGCCGCCTCCATCCTGGACAAAAACAGCCGCTGCCACGTCACCTCTGCCCTGGTGCCACCCAGCGGTCCGTGATATCGCTTTTTGAGCAGATGCGCTCCCTCTTTGGTTCTGGCGTTCTTCATCGTGTACTCGGGCATGGACCCGGTATCGGCGAGAACGCTCAACGCGTGCCCGACCAGCCAATCCGGGCTGTCTCCGACGAATTCCCCTTGCTGCCAACGGTGCAAGTGCCGAGCATTATGTTCGATGCGCGCTAACGCGGCGCGGAAGGTCCGTCGGGCCGCGACCTTGATGAGCTGAAACTCGTCGTGGCTGTATGACTGTGTGGCGCTTTGCGCTCGCCTGAAGCGGCGCACAAGTTCGTCGGCCACCGGCCCGCACTGCAGTCGCGGATCCTCTTGCAACAGCAGCGCGACCTCAGTGAAGGGGCGTTTGTCGTTGAGCATGACCACGCTATTGCGCCACCGTCTGACCATGGCGGCGCTGAGATCATCGAGATCGCGCACGTGCTCTGGTTGCTCGACGAGGAATTCGGCGAACCGCACGATTTGTCGCCACATGCCGCGCGAGGTCCTATGCGTGGTCCAGGTTTGTGGCACGCAGCGGCGGGCGAACAACGCCGCTAACGATCGCTGCAAAGCTTCGTCAACCGGCAACGTGGCGAAGTCATATTCCTTGACCCGGCCCGCAGCGTTGCAGTGGAAAACAACCAAGCCCTGCGGTGCCAGCGCCTTGGGTCGACGGTGATCGGAAGGCGGAAGCACTGCGGGCCGGCCACGCACAGTCATGTGCCGCCGCCTGCCCAACCGAAGTCATCAACGTCTTGAATGCCTTCCGATTCCCGGGCAATACGCGCGAATACGGCATCCAGCTCAGGCATGGGCGCTGGCACCGGATCGACAGCATCTGCCAGCATCGAGCGCAGTTGCAGATCAGCTACCGGTGCGAGGTAACGCTCAACGGTGGTTTCCCGGGAAGCGTGACCGAGGAGATTTTGCACCATGAACCACGGATCGCCGTAGAGATGGCGGAAGTCCCGACGATCCTCAGGTGTCAGCCCATACCGTTGATCCATCAAAGAATTCAGCACGACCAGCATGTAGAGGGCAAAGCTGTGCCGTGCGGAATGCGGTGTGGCATAAGGCGCATACACCTTGTGCGGATCCAACCCGAGCCGCTGCCGCGGAGTCAGGACCGTATCGCATCGGCGATTAGCCGCGGTGAAAACACCGTCCCACGAATGCACCTGAAACGGCAGTCCCTGCTCATTCAGCCACAGCCACAACGGCTCAAGCCCATGTTCGCCTTCAACAAACAGGGTAATTCGCTCATTGACGGTCAGGCTGTTCAATTCACGTCGCACGATGGAGCCATCCGGGCACCGCCATACCACCAGCGGGCTAAGACCGCGGGTTATCTCAGTGACAACACGCCGCTCCACCAGGCGTTCATAGCGCCGCGCCTGCTGCGCGCCGCGGACCGCGAGCGCGCGGGAGGAATCGCAGTAAGTCTCCACCTCAGCGACAGCATCAGCGGCAGCGTAGAACGTTCTCGGTTTCTTCGCCCTGGTGACCTCGGCGGCGATCCGTCCTCGACAGTAGCGGCTCGTATCCCCGCGACGGGCCGGGACTTCAACTGTCAGAAGGGAACCACCCTCGGCTCGTCGAAGACCCGATGTCACCATCAGCCGCACATAAGCGACGTTGCGGTCCTCTAAACGTCCACCCCAACCGCGGTCAAGCACACCGTCGCAGGTATAGCCGCGTAGCCCGACATCAATCCACCGCCGCCAGCTGCGAGGCGTAAGCCAGTGCACATTACTGCGGCGCACATCCTTCGCCCGTGCCGCGGGCACCGTGACCGCCGCGCCATCACGAGCGATCACACGCTTCATCGCTACGGGACTACGCGGAACATGCCGGTGTTCGGAAGCCCAAGCGTAAAAGCTTGCCAACGCTGACAATTCACGATCCCACTTCGCCCCGCCGATACGGCGAGGATTGTGCTCGGCGAACCGACGCCAATGCTCATAGTCCTCGACATCATCACGGGTCGCTTCCCACCAACCCACCTTCTTTGCCCACAGAAAGGTCAAAAATAAGCGCAGGTCGGTCACATGGTTGCGCCGTGTCTCAGCGGTGTAACCGCGAAAGACTCTCGTCTGGGCATACGCGGACAGCCGCGCGTCGACTCACCGCTCCGGTGACAAAAAGATAGGGTCACCCGGCCGAACCCCAACCGATTCTTCGCGATTCGCGAGATTAACCCAGCCGGCTAACAGCCGCGGTCGCACACCCTGAGCTGAGCATGCACCCGGAACCCAGAAAACTCGCCAGCCCACCAAGCGAAACCCTCCCGCGACTGGTTTGCTGACCAGCCACCGCGCCATCCCCAGACTGCACTCAAAAAAACCCTGAACCTAGTCGACACGCCGACTCGGCAGGGAACGGTAACGCCGGCATCCGCTCAGGCAGCTCGACCGTATCGGCGAGGAATTCCTCTGGGGTAGTCGACATGACCTTTGACCTCGCTTACTCGTTGGGCACGGGAACAAGGCGCGTGCTAAGCCACTGACGGCCATGCGCGGTGGTGATGTAGAACAGGTCCGGGTGCCGGCCGTCCTGGGTGATGACGATCGTCGTGGCGGGAGCCTGAGCAGACTGCGGGCGGCGCAGTGTCACCGTGATCGCACCGGTGGGTGCATCGCTGCTGGCGTCGCTGACGACAATCGCGTCAGGCGGCGGTGTGGTAGGGCGTATCGAGAATTGTTGCGGCGCCGCGTGATTGGCCAGAGCGGTCCACTGGCGTGGATCGGCGGTGTAGAGGGCAACCGGCTGGCCTGATAAGGCGAGGCGGGCGATGATGCCGATGTGGAACTGTCGGGTGCCGGTCACCGTGATCCGCACCGGCTCCGGTGAGGCCAGCCCCAGATATACCGGCTGGCGTGCGCGGTTATAGCCGATCGGAACACCGATCGCCGCCGTCGGCCACCGCAGCGCCGCCAGTGTTGACGGCGCCACCTCGGTCGCCGGCAGCTCGACGTCGGCGCCCGCATCGATGCCGGTGGCTGCCAGCACCGGCGCGATGTGTCGATGCAATCCGTGAAACCCAGTAAGGCCCGGCAGTTGCCGGGGCGGCCGGCTGGCAGTCAGCGTGCCGACCACGGCTTCGACGGTGGCTGGTTGGCGGCCGCGTGAGCGTATGGTGACCGCCACCCAGGTGGCCTTGGTGTGCAGGGTGGTGAGGGTTTCCAGGACATCGGGCAGCGCTGCGGGATCCACGGCGTACACGGCGCGGAAGCCATCGGAATACTCTGTGCCAGTCCAGGTTTCCTTGCGCACCGTTGCCGACGGCGGTACGAACCGAGGAAGTTCTTCCTCGTCGCTGAGGGTGGCCAGCCATCCCCGTTCCCGCAGTTCGGCGATAAGCCGGCGCGCCACGGTGTCGGCTAGCGCCGCGCGATGCGGTTGTGATTGCGAGGTGTCGTCGTCGGAGGTCACGCCGGGAGGAGTTCTCAGTGTGGTCCGGCGGGCGGTCAAGGCCCCCACGTTGTTTTCTGCGCGCAATGTGTAGCTCAGCCACGTGTCGCGGTGCTGGCTGTTGCGGCCGCTGAGCAGCGGCGCTGAGTCGCTGCGCAATCCGCTGGCCGGTGGGGTGCGGGTCACCGAGCAGATGGTCAGCGCGTCGGCGCGCACCCCATAACGATCCAGCCAAGCGGTGATGAACTCCCACGGAAGCTGGTCGCTGTGGTCGCCGGGGGCGCTCAGTGCATGCGGATGGGTGCGCAGGTGGATGACGATGCGGGCTTGCAGCGCGCTCTCCCGGGGCGTCGGCGGCGGCTGCGCCGGGGTTGCGCTGCGCCTGCGGTGACCGGTGCGTTGGGAGCGTTGACGGCGGTTATGCCACGCCATGGGAGTCCAGCGGGCCACCGTCGTCGACACGTGCTGGCCGTGCCAGGACCCCACGAATGCGGCGACCGCCGCGACCGCCGCGGCGTAGTGCCACCACTGGGGTGTTCGCCCTGGCGGCAGCAGCGTCGCCCACCCGAGCAGCAGCAGCGAGGCCAGTGTTGTCAGGCGCCGCCAGCTGGGCCACGCTGGGGAGAATCGAGACGACTCGCGGCTAGCGGGTGGTGCGACCACGGCGCATTCCAATCACGGTGACAGCGATGACGGCGGCGGCGATCGCCGCGATGCCCGCACCGAAGGCGATCAGGCGCGGCAGCCGATTATCCGGTGGCGGTGGTGCTGGCGGGGCGACTCGCACGATCGGCATTTGCGCCGGCAGGGCGTCACCTTGAGGGATGTCCCAGGTGAGCGCGGCTACCGGGTCGATGACGCCGGCCCCGACGAGGTTGGACGGTGCACGGGCGGCGTTGTGCGCCGAGGCGACCAGGCGGTTGACCACCTGACGGGAGGTCAAGTTGGGGAACTTGGAGCGGACCAGGGCGGCGGCGCCGGAGACGTAGGCTGCCGCGAAACTGGTCCCGTTGATGGCAACCAACGGCTCTTTGCTGGATGGCAGACCGTTGATGATGCCCGAGTTTGGGCCGTTGCCGAGCGAGACGACCTGTTCACCGGGTGCAGCGACGCCCACCCATGGGCCAGCCATAGTGAAGTTCGACGGCTGCCCTTCGGGGGTCAGGGAGCCCACTGACAAGACGTAGGGCTGCCAAAACGATGGGGTGGAGACGGTGGTGGCGCCGGCCCAGTTTCGGGAATCGTCGGGACGATTGGGATCGGTGAGCGGATTGCTGGTGCAGTTGCTCTCACCGGTGTTTCCAGCTGCGGCCACCACGACGATGTCCTTGTCGATCGCGGCGTAGCGCACGGCCGCGCCCAGCGCTGCTTGGTCGACCTGCTTGTAGACAGGGAAGCAGTCGATCAGCGAGAGATTGATGACGCGGACGCCGGGGATGTCGGCGGCGTGGCGGACCGCCCGCGCCAACGTGGCGACATCGCCGGCGGTCTTTGCTTGCTGGGCATCTTGTCCTGAGGGTGTCTTGGGTGCCCACTGCGCTGAGGTTTGTCGGATTGAGACGATCGCGGCCTCGGGGGCCACGCCGGCGAATCCGTCAGGGCCTTGCTGGGCTGCGATCAGCCCGGCGACCGCGGTGCCGTGTCCATCGCAGTCGAACAAACCCCCGGCGGGTGGATCGATGTAATCCCCGCCCGGGGCGAGGTTGGGCAGGCGTGGCTGTGGTGTGACACCGGAATCGATCACCGCGACCACCACTCCCCTGCCGCGTGAGGTTTTCCACGCTTCGGGCAGGTTGAGCATGGCCTGGCTGGGAGGCACCGCGGCCGGGTCGAACCCGGGCATTGCGCCGTAGACCTGGCATTGGCCGTTCTGGCGCATTTCTTGCCCTGGAGCGGGCGGACCGTCAGGGGGCAGCGCAGCTGGGTCGACGACGGGATATGCCAGCGCGGCGGCCTCAGGCACGGGGCTAGACACCACCAGCACAGCGATGGTCGCGGCGAGTGAGGCCAGTCGGCGGATCATCACAGTATTCCTCGGTTGCGGATGAGGCTGATCAGGCCGATGAGCCACAACATGGCCGGCGGAATCGTGATCAGCAGGGCGTTTTCGAACAGGTCCAGCCAGCGGCGCTGCGGGATGGAAAGCTCGCGCGGTTTGATGGCTGCAGCGCCGAGCAGCACGAGCGTCAAAGCCACCACGGCGGCTGCCGCGTACAGGCCCGAGACCAGGTGGCCGGCGGCGGTGAACGACACCGTCAACGCGATCGCGGTCAGAAAAGGGGTCGCCAGAAACCACAGTGCGGGGATCGCTGAGTCCCAGATCCGCATCCGCAGCACGGTGACGGTGGTGGTGACCACCACCAGCCACCACGCCAACAGTGGCGGTGCGTCAGGCAACCACACCACCAGCACCGATCCGATCACCGACAAGATCACCGAGGCCGCGATCAGACCGCTCTGGTAGGAGTTGCAGGTCGCGGTTTTACGGGGCAGATCTTCCAGTTCGGCCAGCGACGACGCGGCGGGTGTGGGCTCGCCTGGTGCGGGCACATTCGGTAGCGGGAAGCGCGCCCACATCGCTGACACCGTGGGGGCGTTGGAGGCCAACAGCAAGGACACCGCAAGGACTCCGCACCCCAGGGACAAGTACGGCAAGTGCCACAGGATGCGGGCGCCGGCCGCGGCCGCGACGGTGGCCGTCACGGCGACGACCGCGGTGTGGGTGGCCACCCAACTATTAGTGACGGCCAGCAGCAGCAACGACCAGGCGACCAGGAAAGCCGCCGCCAGGAAAACCCGCGGCGCCGCGGCATCACCCGGCACTACCGCGGCGCCGGCCAACGCCAGCGGCGCCGCGGCCGCGAGACCCAGGCGGCCGGCGGTAGCAAGCAGGCCGCGCCGGTACAGCCAGATGGTGACGGCGACGAAGACCACCGCGAGCGCACCCAAAGCTGCAGCCGACCACACGCGGTAGCCGCGGTGCCAGCCATAGATCGCCAGGCCGCACGTTAAGGTCGCCGCGGTGACCACCACCGCTTGGGCGGCGGTGCGCAACATGGCGTGCTCGAAGGGCTTGAACTGGCTGGCCGAATGAATCGCCGAGGCGTCAGCGATGTCTTCGACCACTGGCGGCGCCGTGGGGCCCGGCGGCAGCTTGCACAAGATGAGCTGCTCACCGTCATCGATGTTCAGCGTGGCCAGGGTGGCGTCCAAGCTAAACGGTGTTCCTCCGAGAGGCGCTAGCGAGTAAGGGCGCAACCCGTCGTCGTTGACGGCATCGGCTGGCACGTCGTCGTCGTCGCGACCCGTGGCCAGTGTTGCCCGGATCCGCGGAATCAGTTCCCGAATGGCGAGTGTGGTCGGCAGGGCCAAGTCCACCGCGGCGTCTTCACCGATGATGGCGACGCGGACTTGGCCGGTAGCGGCGGCCGGATCCATCGATCAGAAACCCCCAGTTTCAGTCGTTCGGTGCTGATGCGGCCCCCGGGCGGGATAGTGCTGGGCGATCGAGCCGGCCAACGCCATCAGGGCCTTTCGGGCTCGCGATTTGAGTTCCACGAAGGTGACATCGCGTCCCTCGGCGAGGTGGACGTCGTAGGGGATCCTGACCACGCTCACACCCGGGATCTTGGCGGTGAACTCCTGTTCGGCGTCATCGAGGTCCACCAACGGCTTGTTCTTGAACGTCGAATTCAACGCGATCACCGTGCGGGGCAACAGCCGCGCGAAACCGTGCGCCTGCAGCCACTGGATGGTGGTCCAGGCGCCGTTGAGTCCATCCGGGGCTTGAGAGGCCACCACGACCAGGCTGTCGACGTGATTGGCGATGGTGGAAAACAGCGGTGATGTGATCGCCGTGCCGCAATCGAGCAGGATGACGTTGTAGTGCTTCTTGAGAATCTTCATCGTCGCTTCGAAGTCTTGCGTGTTCAACGTGTACGAGGAGCGTGGATTGTTCTGAGCGCCAAGCATTTCGAGGCGGTCTTTGTTCTGCACGGTGAAGGTCGCGACTGTTGGATAACTGCTGGCGTCCTGCAGCGACGACAACGCCTCGATGTTGGCGTCGGCGCCGCCTTTTTGCTCGAACCGCGACGAGAGGTTGCCGAGATCGGTGTCGACGTCCACGGCGATCACCCGATCCCCACGCTCGCGGGCGATCGCGCTGCCCGCGGCGACGGTCATGGTCGTCTTGCCCACGCCACCCTTGGCGCTGACAAACGCCACCACGTAGACGTCGAGCAGCGGTGCGGTGATACTGCGGATGAGCTTGTCGTGCTCTTCTTGCTTGGCGCTGGGCCCGGGCGTGATGAGCCCGAAGGTCATTTGCGACACCAGCTTTCGCCAGCCCTTGCCTACAGGTCGGCGCCGCGAGGTGACGAACTGTTGGCTTTCGTCAAGCGCGCCGTAGCCGCTGGGCGCGAAGGCTGCCGGTGAGCTTGGCTGGTCTCCGAACAGCGGCTGGTGCGGGTCAGCGGCCGGCGGCTGCGAGGGCCCGGTCGAAGGCCAGCCCGCCGGCAGGTGCTGCTCATGCGGCAGCGGCGTGTCAGTGAAAAAGCCGTCAAGGCCTTGCTCGTGCTGCGGGGGCTGGCCGCGGTGCGCGGCGATCTGGTCGAGTGAGATCTCGGCGGTCTTGTCGTTAGACGTCTCCTCGACAGCCTGCCAAGCGGGATCCGGCTGGCGCGGTTCGGCATTGGGCCGCGCCGGTTCAGGCAGCTTGAACGTTGGCGCTCCGTGCGCTGCCGCATGTTGTGGCCGCGACGGCGGCGGCACTGGCGCGCGGGTCGGCGGAGGAGGCAGCGGCTGATGCGGCGCCTCGCCGCCGGGAGTAGACCCCTGCTGCGGAGGCGGTGCCGCCGGCCACCGCACACGCTGCCCTGGCCCGGTGTCTGGCCCGTTGCTGGGCTGCCTGCCGTCCTCCTGGGGGGCGGCCCCAGAAGGATAGGGGTAGCGCTGGTCTGAGGTGGGCTGTTCGTGGTGGGGGGTGTCGTCTTGGGGGAAGGAATCAGAAGGTGTGCTCATCGCTTCGGTTTCTACTTTCGGGTTGGTAGAGGGTCAGATACTGAAGTTTTCGTCGGGGAACCACGAGCCCGAGGGGAGGCGTTCGGTGAGGTCGCGCACCGCCATGGCGATCGAAAACGGTTCAGCGGGAGCGAAAATGGACACCCCGCCGGCACGAGGCTGCCCCGGTGTGGGGCTGACGAGGATCTGCCCGACCTCGGTGCTGATGATGTTGACACTGACATCGGTGTGATGGTGAGCGCCGTTGGTGGCCTCATGGGCGGTCAGTTCGACGGTGATGCGATCGCCAGCACGGGCCACTTCCATGATCTCAGCTTCTCGTTCGGGGATGCCCAGCTCGACGAGGGCTTCCATCAAGTCAGCGCCACGAGCGACACGGTCGTCGATGGCTTTGCCGGTGTCCATCGGCAGTGAGAACTCCTCGAAGCGAGCCGGCGGCTGATCGGGGGGCAATCCCGCGGTGATGATCGGCACGATCGCTTCGCTGTGGGTCAGCTGCAGCGGCGTGAGCGTCACCATCTGCGCGTAGCGCAACGCGACCACGGCATCTGGCGGTGAGGTGCGCGCCAGCACCCCCCGCAAAATCTGCTCGGGATCGATCATCGTGCGCCATTCCAGCCACTGGCGCGGCTGGCATACGGTCTTAACCGCCTGCGCGACAGACGGTTTGATGTCCCCCTCTGCGTCAATGACGCCGGCCTCAGCCAGCTCCGCGAGGCAGCGCTGGTTGAATGGTTCCCGCTCCGCTGGATCGACATAAGGGGCGGTGATCGCCAGCATCCACGGATAGGCCCCCACGCGCAGGTGGTCGGCGAGAAACCAGGCCTGGTGCGCATCGACCTCGACCGCGTCGTACCTATTCGTCATCGGCACCGGCTCCATCGGTGGGCAGCTTGGCTTCCTCCAATTGGGTCAGCACCGGTTCCAGGGCGCGCTCGACGATGAACGACATCGATGTCGACCAGCGTTTCTCTTGAGTCCGAAGCCGTTTGAGGGTCCGCCGGTTGAGACGGAAGGTAGTCGGGACCTTGTCGTCCTGGGCGAGAACGCGGGCACTCAACTCCCGTACCAGGTCTGATTCAGCCATCGGTCACCCCTTTCGCAATGGGTCTTTTGCCCGCGCGCTCGCAGTAGAGCACATAAAGCGGACACGGCAAATAGATCGCCTATCCCGTTCGCCAATCATGCCCTCGCGCAGCCATCGCGAAGGTTCGCACCCCGCAGAATTCGGGAAGCGAAGAAGTCAGCGCGACAACCGCGCGCACCAAAGCACAATGCGCGAGCCGCCGATGCCGGTAGGCAGTCTGCGAGTATGCGCGAGGCGCATCGCCCGGTATGCGCTCGGTATGCGCTATGCGTTTTCCCCGATGACCGCAGGGCGCGCGGCCCATGTCTCGCCAGTGTCGCGAAGAGCTGCCATGATGGGGACCACGCGAGTGAACCCGTCAGAGTCTTCCAGGCCCCTACCGCGTGCTATCCAATCCCCCGCTCCCCAAATCGTCACGTGACACGAAGGATTTGTTTGCGGTGGCCTTCGAGGGTTGGGTGATGCACGCTGCATCACGGCCGCAGCACTTTGGTCAAGCGTGCAAAGGCGCCAAAAGGCTTGCTGAGGCGCCGCGCGATTTATTACTCTAATACCGGTATTTAGAAAGGAGTGCTCGTGGCCCAAACGACAGCTCGCCCCGCCCGCCGAGCCAAGCCAGCCGGACGCAAAACCGCCAACCGATTCGCGGCCCTGGCCGGCGGAGACGCCGCACCAAGCACAGACCCCTCCCCCGCTACCGACTCCGCGGCGTCGGAGGAAGAAACCGGCCTTATCGCGGGCATGTCAGCCATGGTCGCCAACGAAGCGCACCGGGTCGTCCAGATCCACGTGGCCGAGATCGCACCGCACCCGTTCAACGATCCCCGGCGATCACAGCCGCAGCCTGGCGATCCCAAATGGGAAGACCTCCTCAACGGGGTACGTGCCAGCGGCGTACGGCTGCCCGTGCTGGTGGTCACCCGCGATGCGTTCATGGCGGCGCGACCATCGGCCGCCGACATCGCTGCCACTGCGCGCTACGTACTGGTCTACGGTCACCGCCGGCGCGTCGCGGCGATCGAAGCCGGCAGAGACACCGTCCCAGCCGTCGTCGACGACGCCATCATGGTCGACGACGGCGATCTGGACTCGATGGCTACCGAAAACCTTGGCCGCCAAGACCTCTCCGACCTTGCCGAGGGCGAGTTGTACGCGCGCTACTCCGAGATTGGACTTTCCCAACGCGCCATTGCCGAGCGACTGGGCGTCGACCAAGCCACAGTGTCGCGCAAGCTCGCGCTCAAGCTACTGGCTCCCGAAGTCCGCGACGCCGTCGACGACGGCCGCCTACCCAGCGCCGAGGCCGCGGCCTTGGCCGGCAAGCTGCCCTATGGCCCGCCTCGGCGCTGGCAGAAGACCAAGGACCCCGACCAGCTCAGCGACCTGCGCCACGAAGAACAAACGCAGGCCCTGCACCTGATCCTCACGCGTGGGATGATCGCTACCCGCGCCGCCGAGCGGGTCATCGCCGAGCGCACTGCCCGCGCCAAGGCCGACGAGTTAGGGATCCCCCTCGTCGAGGACCCCCGCGCCGAGCTCGGCGAGAACTACCACCTCCACCGCGTCCCCGACTACGAGCCCGGCGCCGAGATCATCGGCGCCATCAACCCCGCCTCAGGGGCCCTAGATCTCTACGCACGGCCCCTGGCCGGCGAAGGGTTGACGTCGACGACGTCGAGCATCGGCGACGCGGCCGCCGCGGACCCGGCCGCTCAGCCGGGCGCTGCTGAAATTCTCGACCCGCCAGCCGAATCGAACGCACCCCCGCCTCGAGAAGAAACAGGGCAGGATCCAGGCCACAGTGACGAACCGTCTCCGGAAGCCGCCCAGCGACAGGCAGACGCCCAAGCCGCGGCCCAGGCCCAACGCGCAAGGCGGGAATTCTGCGCGGTACTGATCAATCAGCAGCCCTCCAACGCCGAGCTCCTCAAGATACTGGTGGCGCAATACCTGTCCGGCGTGGCCGCGCGCAGCGCAACATCAGCGGTAAGCGCGCTGCTACGGGACTGGGACGCCACCGCTGACGGCCCAGCGGAGAAGGCGCGAAACGCACGGGCCTGGCACCGTGCGGTGGCCGCGGCTGAACTACACACCGCGGAACTCAAAGACAAGGCCTGGGACGACGACGCCGTCGCCCACGTCAACCTGCTCATCAACCGAGCCGGCTACCAACCGACTCCATGGGAACACCGCCAGCTCGAGACCGCCGGCGCTTAAACCATCCGCATCGACCGTCACAACCGCCTCGGGTGATGCAGGCTGCATCACCCGCCCCATGCTCAAAGGAGATTATCGATGTCCACTTACACCGTCGCCAACATGTCTGGCAGCGTCGGGAAAACGACGACCGTCGTGACCACCGCCATCCAGCTCGCAGGCTCTGGCCTGCGGGTGCGCGTCATCGATCTCGACCCCCAAGCAAACGCCAGCACCTGGCTGGGCTACCCCGACATCAGCGGTGTCACCATCGCCGATGTACTACGCCAGCAAGCCACAATCGACGACATCGAACGGCCCGCTCGCATCATCCAGGGTTTCACCGACGCCGGCGAACCCGAATACACCACCGACGAGGCCACCGAAATGCACATCGGCAACCTGACGGTCGTGCCCGCCGCCCGCTCGACTCTGGACAAACTGATGGTCGAACTACCGGCCGTGACCGGAGGCGTACTGCGCCTGCGGGATGCCCTCGAAGCGGCCACTCCTGTTGACGTCACCCTCATCGACTCCCCCGGCTCCAACAGCGCACTAGTCACCACGGCACTGATCGCGTCCTCAGTCGACGAGGACGGCCCTTCCGGCGGATGGGGATTGATCATGTGCACCAAACCAGCAGGCAAGGAATCAGAAGGCATCCAGGCGCTCTTGCAAGAACTCGCGATCATCAAAAAGACCTTCAGGATCGACATCCCGCTTTTGGCCATCGTGCCGTGCGCCGTGCCAGGCACCGGCGGCGTGTACCGCGAACAGATGGAGTACTTACAGGAAGGCTTCGGTGACAAGGTCACACCGGCGGTCCGACGTAGCTCGATCGTGGATGAGGCCTACACCAACTACCTTCCCGTCCCGCTGTATGGATACCGAGCCAAAGACGTCAGCAAAGACTACGAGAACGTCATTGACCATATGAAGCGCCAAGGAATGTTCCGCCCAGCAGCCATCAAAGCCTAGCTCCGTGGACGGCCCCGCCAAATCCAGCGACCTCAGCAAGGTCAATGTCCCCACCGAGCTGCACCACAGGGCCCGCGCGGCTGTGCGCATCGTCGAGCGCGTCACAGGCCGCCGCTACACCATCACCCAATTCATCGAGGAAGCTATCGTCGCCCAGCTGCGCGTAATCGAGCACGACTACAACGAGGGCCGCGAGATCCTCCCCGACCCACAACCCCTCGAACCGGGGCGACGCTAAGGCGCGTTGACAGCCCCGCCGCTCCACGATGAGCCGTCGGGCTCATGCGGCGACGCCAAATGCACACGATACTGAGGTCACGTTGCTGACCCGAGTGCGCACGCCGCCGCATTCAAGAACCCGGGCTGATTTCGCCTTACGCCCATGAGAATCCGAAGCCGCGACTCAGTGCCCTGGCGCCGCATCGGACACGAGGGGCGGTGAAGGGTCCTCCCGCTGCACGACCAGGCTCCCCCACTGCCGCGTCCATATAGCCCGTGTGACCTGCGATATCCGGGCGATAACCGGATAACGAGACGTGTGACTCGCGGGTATCGCACCGGATAACATGAGGGTCATCAACGGGTGACTGCCCGCCCTATGTGCGAATCTGCGTACGTGGCAGTGACGCCTGTGGTGCCGGGTCTAGCGCCGCATCGTTGTCGGCTGACCGACGCGTTGCCACACGCACGGACAACGCACGTATGCCCGTGTGGCGCAACGTCCAACGCCTCAGCCAACTACCCGTGCGGCCCACCGCGTGAACACACGGCGGTCGCAACGCTCTAGCGACCACCCGTGCACCCACAACATGTCCCGGACGCGCAGACGTCCGAATTGACGGCAGCACAGTGCCGTGACCACACGGGCCGATCGCCGCCCGGGCCCACGGGCGAAGGACCGTCGGTCGCAACGTCCAAATAGTGGGCTAGGTAACGGTTCGACTTCACGTCCGTGCGCCTACATGACATCTCGCGGGTGGGTACGTACGTTGCGACGCATGACAATGACTGGGCCCGATGCGCGGGCCATCCTCGTAGCGAATCAGAAAGGCGGAGTTGGAAAGTCAACGACCGTCGCCGCAGTGGCGGAAATGATCGCCGCCGCGGGAAAAAGGGGCCGTCGCGTGCTCGTCGTCGACGGCGACCCACAGGCCAACGTCACCGTCGAAGATCTCGGCGTCGACGGAGACCGCGGACAATCACTGGCCCAGACCCTGCAATTCGGTGCGCCGCTTGTCCCGGTGCGCAACGTACGGGCCAACCTCGACGTAGTCGCCGGCGGTCCACAACTTGCCGTCGTCGGCGCCGGCGCTCACCTGATGGCCGAGAACGGCATTGACATGGCCGCCAACCTGGAAAACCAGCTCGCCAAACTATGCGAAGACGAAGGCTATGACCTGGTCCTCATCGACTCAGGTCCAGGTGACGTACCGCTGCTCGATACCTATCTCACCGTCGCCAACTATCTGTTGATCCCCACCCGCGACGACCAAGCCAGCCTGGGCGGTGTCGAACGGTTGGCGCGACGCTTCTGGCGAGCACGCAAACTCGGTGCCTCCATCCAACTTCTCGGTGTGCTGCTGTTCGATGTCAACCCACGAGCGAAAAAGCGCAACCAGGACGTGTTCGATCAAGTCAGCGAAATGCTCGAAGGCAGCGGGACAACGCCGTTCGACATCACGATCCGCTCCGCACCCGCGGCCGCCGTCGACATGCGAACGCTCCACAAAACCGCCGGCGAACTCGTTGCGCTAGCCAACGACGACCGCCGAGCTCGACTGTCGAAGCTGCGCGACAACCAAAGTCCCGAGCGCGCCATGTGGACGAGTGACCCCACCGGCCTTGCCGCCGACTACCAAGAGCTCGTCCGCCAAATCGTCACACGGCTCGGCCGATACGAATCAGTGACGGCGGGGGAGCGGGTCGGATGAGCCCTTCACGCACCCGCGGCAAGCCGCTGTTCGACCCCGAGGCGCTCAATCAGGACCTGGACGAACTGTGGCCGGCCCGTCCACGCGCCGCTGCCGCGCCGACTCCACCGCCGGTTTCGCCACAACCGGCAGACACCGCTGTCAGTGCCGAACCGGCCCACTCTGACCCGCGGCCGGCAAGTGCCTCGGTCATCGAACCGGTACTCGCAAGCGCCCCCGCGACTGAATCGGCCCGCGCAACCACGCCAGCAACGACCAGCCCGGAACAGCCCACAAAACCGCGACAGACAACTACCGGACGGCCGAGCACAAGAACCCGTCCACCCGAGGTCTTGCTATCAGCGGAAGTCTACGACGAGCTCTACCGAACCCAGATCGCCGAAAAGAAGGTACGCCGCGGACTCGCCCGAACGATGGGCGCCATCGTCTTGGACGCCATCGAAACCCACGCGACGAAACTGGCGACAACCTGGACTACCCAGCGATACGCCGTAGGGGAGGGCCAACTATTCGAACGCCCGTCCTCGCACGCAGTCCCGCGGCGGCGTCGCCACGCAACCGCTCCACGCACCGTCGTTCTGTCAGGAGTGACAGCCGCAAACGGTCAACGGCTTGACAACCTCGTCGAGGCCTGGGCCGCCGGCACGCGAAGCGCACTCGTGGAACAAGCACTCAGATACGAATTTGGGCTCATCCCGGACTGATTCGCGCGAATTCGCCTGGCTGCGCGTCGCAGCGGGAACAAATTGCTGATCGCATCCTGATAAGTCACATCCGCCCGTCGCGAAGAGCGGGAGCAGCTGTTGACCCGCGAAAGTCCGCTACGGTCAAGTACTTTGCGCGCGAGGGTGACTGTGATTATCCAGCGTGGCGTTAGTCCCGCGGGATCTGTTCACGTCCAGTCGGTTCGGGGAAATCTGGCGCTATTCACCGATTCCCATCGGCGGTCAGATCGCGTTGCGCCCGGGTGGAGTGGCGTCCTCTTTGGGGCCGACGCGCCGCACGCGGGTCCTCAGATCGGGGTCGCTCAGGAAGCCGTCGATGAGCGGAACCGGCCCGCCGACACAGGTCCAGTCGTCGTCCCACAGCGTGGACACCAGCCAGGACCGATCCACCGGGAACATCAGGTCCGGCAGGCGAGTTGACCGCGACGACCATAAGTCGTCGGACCGCCAGCAGGCGGCCTGTTCTGGTCCGGCCTGTACGAGTACATAAGGCCAGTTCGCATACAACGTCACTCTTGGCGCGTCAGGGAAAACGACGTCCGCGGACCCAGTGTCGAGGTAACCAATCCACCACTGTTGATCCGGCGACTGTCTAGTGAGTAGTGCGACGATAGCCTGGTCGTGGCTCTGCTTTTCAGCTTGGGGCTTTGGCAGTAAAACGGTGGCGTAGTCATCGAATATCGGCGGGATCGCCGACGTGATTCTGACGCCGATCGAGGTAGCCGTGGTGATCCATGCGACATCCGCGCGCGTACCAATCGGCCAACTCTTGCCGTCTCGGATGACCGGACTCACCGCGTCGACCAACGCCGATAGTGTGTGTGCACCAAAGCATTATCTGTCGGGACAGTGGAGGTTTGCACCCGAGCCGGCTGCGGGACTGATCTGATCGGCCGGTTTCGGGGGAGATGTCACTCGGAGCACCGATAGTTAAGAGCAGAACCGAGAGGATCCGCAATTGGCCAATGAACAGTCCGCTGAGCCCACATCAGGACGCCATGCATGTTTCGACGCCGGTGTGCGCGCGCCCTACCGCGGGCTCGTGTGCGACCGACGTCACGGGCACTGATCCGGCGAACCGAGGAGCCCCCAACATGGTCGCCACGACCATCACGTTCAGCACCTCCCGAGGGGTCGTCTCGTGGAGTGCGCTCGAGCGGCGCGCAGTTGGGCCGCCCGGCGGGATTGCTGGCGGCTTACTTGGTGGTGAACCAGCCTTGGTCGCTATTGTGCGTGAGATCCTTGCCGGCAGCTTGCCGAAAACAGTGCGCGTGGCAGAGCCCAACCTCGACTATATGTTCACCCGGAACCGCGACACCGCCGCCGACGTGGCCGCCGCGATGCTCGTGGCCGGCAACGGTAGAGGACGGCTTTCCGATACAGGGTGGGAGGTACTGGACGCCGCGATGGAAAGCGACCGCGCTGACGAGGATTTCCGTGGTCTGACGACCTAATTGTCGACCGGGGATTGATCAGCGACGGGGGAGGGGAATCGCCTGACCTACATGGCGGATAGATCGCGGGTGTGCGGGCTGTGGCGCGTTCTACGCATCATCATCGTGTGCGGCATGACGGCCATCGAAATTGGTGAAGGCGCACTGCGGGCCAGGGGTCGGCATGTAGACCGTGGCCGCACATTGGCGGCAGTGAAAGCTGCGATGAACGGATCCGCAGGAACATTGTTGGCTGCCGACCAGGACACGTCCGCCACCTCGCAGCCTGTGGCCGTTGGGGCACAGCGGTGGGGGCGGCGGTTCTTCCCAACCTCGGCGAGTACGGCGCAGACCACCCACGAAGGTCCATCGTATGCCTAGCCTCCCGCCGGAGGCGGTGCGACAAGGACTGCTCGCCGCGCTGACTAAAGCGGCCGGGCCAATGACGACCGCTGAACTACGGCGCGGTCTTTCAACTAGTTTCGGCGCGGACGTGGTTCACGAACGCATCTATCACAACTTGGAGATCCTCGAGAAACGCGGCCAGGTAATCCGCGCAGGCACGGTGGGTCGCCACACGACGTGGCGGCTCAGTATGGCGAACACAGTGATCGCACGTGGACTGACTAGCTGAAAGCGTTGAGTGTGACAAATAAGCAGTTTTGCGTCGTGCCTTTATGCAGGCCAGACCTGGACCAGGTCATCAAGGGGCACAAGAAACACTTGTAGACAAGCACAACGAATGCTTGTTGGTGTCACAGTTCGTGGATAGCATCACACCCGTGCTGAACGTAGCTGCAGAACGCAGGCGGCCATGACGACGACGGATCCTAGCGTCGCGTCGATTCAGGCTGCCGCGCAACGGGAATCGGCAAGCTTTGCCTCGAAGATGGCTGATTCATCTCTGGCGGCCGCAGTGGATGTCTGGCTGCGCCGCGTGGCCCGTCGCAAAGCTACACCTGCGCAACGTGCTCGACTGGTTAAAGCTGTGGAACGAGCCAGTGCCGCTGAAACCAAAGCGGTGCAGCTGACGCGCGCCGCGCTCTTACGCGCCGCCGGCCTCGATGAGCGACCCGCCGCCGCGGCGGCGATCGCGGCCGGTGCGACCTACACCGAAGTCGGTGCCGTACTCGGGATGACCCAGCAGGGGGCCAGCGCGCGCATCCGTCCGTACCTGGCCGCCCGCACGCCTGAAGGCCGCCTATGACGGACGCAAACACAGCGTCGCTAATCGTTGAGCGTCACGTCGTGATTGTCACCGGCTCGGGTGCGTTCACGGTCGGCGGTGATGTCCTTACCGGGCCGGTGGACTCCGTCGACAAGCTTGAGAAGCTAATCGAGTGGGCGCACGGCAATCGTGGCCTACTGCAGCCGATACCTGCCGGGGATGCCGATGCGGACCCTGCCCGGATATGGGTGGTAGGTGCGGGGTGTCGCCATTTGATTACTCCCGACCCCGGCGCGGGGGATTCCGGACTGGTCGAGCAGCTGGGGCGGTCGTTGGCGCCGCTGGTGGGGCGCGGTTGGGAGCTGCGGCACGGAAAGGGACGTGCGGTCGTTCTGGCTCGGGGAGTTGGCGCGCAACGTGTTTCGGTCGAGATCGTGGCCGAGCTGCATCCCTGGTTAGTCGGTGAGCGCGACGATCTTGTCGAGGACGCGGCTGAATTGGGGCGCCGCCTGCACCGGTGGTCGGCCGTGCTGGGAGCGCTGCCCGCAGGCAGCGGAGCGGCCTCGGCAGCGGTGATCAATGACCGCATCATGCGGGCCCGCGCCGGGCGGCGGGGGGCCGTCGTGTCCGAGCCCGGGGTGCTGCCGGCGAACGTTATGGCCGAGATCCGCGTTCAGCCACCTTGGTGTGCGCCTGCTTCGGAGGTCGAAGAGGAATTCGAGCACAGCGACCAGCTGGTGTGGCTGACCCAGGAATGCCCTGAGCTGGCGGCCGCGGGAACACTGACGTTCGGATACGGCCAACCGCAGGTGCTGGACGCCATAACAGCAGCTGCAGCCAGCACCGGCCAGAAGCGGCCATTCGGACTGTGGAGGGTCACGCTCCCGCCAGCTGGTGACATGCGGTTGCCTCAGATGCTGCCGCCGCCTCACCCACAGATGCGCCTTGATACGCCAACCCTGGCCTGGGTGACCACCGAGGATCTTGACGGGCTGGCCAAAGACGTCCGCGACGGCGGCGCCGGCCTGCCCGCCGCTCGGCTCGGCATCGAGCAGGCGATCGTGTGGCCCCAGCAGACCCGCCTCTTGGAAGCCTGGTCGACGCGGCTGCGCGAAGCCCGGGAAGAGTTCGCCAACGATGCGCCACTACGTGCGCTCGTCGATTCGGCTGCCGCGGAATATCTGCAGGCGCTGGCCGACCCCGAACCGTGGGCTGATCCAGCGTGGCGACAGCACTTCCAGCCAGCCTGGGCCGCGGCGATCGCCGCGCGAGTGCGATTCCGTGGCCGGCGGGCAGCGATGCGGATCTCGCGCGAATACCGGCTGTGGCCGGTGTATGCGCGCGATGCCGCGATGATCTATGCGACTGGCCTCGACGAAGCGACGGGTGAGCCAGTGGATCTGTCCGACACCCATTCCCGCCTGGGACGCATGACGGTGACCCACCAAGCGGCGGTGACTGACGAGCTCATCCTCGAGGTCCTGACCGCTGAGAACACCGCCGAGGTCGCCGCTGCGCTGAGCGCTGCACTCGAGGGACCCGGCCAACGAACGCCCATCGCCGTCGCGCCCAAGATGGAAGCCAGCAATCCAAGAGGTGTGGAGAGCCCGGCATCGGAAACCGCTGCTGTGGATGCTGACCAGGGGCCCCTCAACGGGGCGTCGGTAACGGCTAAAGGATCGGCAGCCAAGGACGATGTGACACCGTCGCCGACGACGGCCGGGACCCAATCTGGCCGCGCCTCGAACAGGGCCGTATCTGGCGGCGCACCGGCCGCGGTGTTACACACCGACGGGCTCTGGCTGGCCGATGGCACCCGAGTCGAACTGGGCCCACCGATCGTGCACGTGGGTCAGGTCGCCGAGCTTGCCTATACGCACCATCTCGGGTACCGCCTCACCGCGAAATACAATGAGCCAGGACAAATTTGGATCACCGAAGCGGCGTGCCAGGAATTCGGTATCGACGTCGCTGCCATCAGTCGCCGCGATCGCGCCAAGTCGCTGCGCCAACTCACCGAAAACATCGACTTCGTCACCGGCGCGGTCAACGAAGGATGGAGCCTAGGCGGGGCGGGGGAGGACCCTAACGCTCACCGGCTGGGCACCTGGACCCGCGTCTATCGAGACGACAAGCGCGGTGTGATGATCGCGCTCATCCCCGGCATGGGCACCGGCGCGGATGAGATGCCGATCTTGTCCGATGAACCGGCGCCAGCTCAGATCGCCAAGCGGCTGCAGCTACTGGCTGACGCGTTGCGGTTCCCGTGGAAAATCAACGCCGGTGTCACCGCGGTGGACTTGATGTTGCAGACCAGAACCAAGACGTGGTCCCCACAGGAGTGGCGCGACGTCGTCTTCGCGCCGTCGACAACCGCGCCGCCGTTCGGTATCGGAGATGTGGAATCGGACTTCGATTGGTCACGCCGACCCACCAGCGACGAACGCCAACGCCGCTACATCCACGCCTATGACCGTGGCGGCTCCTACGTGGCCGGCATCGCCGGTCTGGAGTTGCCCATCGGCGACCCAATCCACCACCCCGATGGGGCACCATTTAACGCCAAGACACCGGGCTACTGGCTAGTCGACATCCCCGAAACCCCCGACTGGCGGCTGCCCTATGTCCTCAACCCGAGAGGACTGCAGTTCACCGGCCCCAAGTGGGTATGCACCCCGACGTTGGAGCGCGCTATCGAGCTCGGCTACCAACCACAAATCCTGCAAGCATGGCTGTGGTCGCGCCACGGCCGAGTGCTACTGGGCTGGTACGAACGGTTCCGCGACGCCAGTGCGATGCTGGACCTCGACGATCCCGACGCTCAAGCCGCGCGTGATCAAGCCAAAATCATCCGCACCCACGGGATCGGCATCATCGGCTCCGATGAGCACCTCAAAGGCAAACCCGCCTACAGCCCCGAACGGCGGCTGCACGTACTCGCCAAAGCCAAGGCCAACATCGTCTACCGGCTACACCAAATCGGTGAGAAGACGGGGCAATGGCCCTTGGCGGTGGCCACCGACACGGTCCTCTACGCCTCCGATGACCCGGATCCGGTGACAGCCTGGCCTGGCGGGCCAGAGTCGTTTGGCCGCGGCTTCGGGCAGTACAAGCCGGAAGGCTCTGGGCTGCTCGACGAGCACCTCGAGCACCTCAACGGACGTGACTACCGCGGCAAACGAGACTTGATCCCCGCCCGTGAGTGGCGCGCCAATCTGTGCACTGACGCTGAGGGCTGCTGATGGCGCGCCGAGGCAGACGCAGCCGAATCAGTGCCAGCGACCTGGCGGGGTACGGCTCGGTCGCTAACGGAACGGTCGACGTCGACCGCGCCGCACGGGGCTTGGGTGCATCCAAACGCGATGTCCGCCAAGCGATCCGGCAAGCACAAGCAGCGCAAAGCAACACGTTCTTGCGGCGGATCTCAGGCCGGCGTGAGGCCGACTCCGCAGAGGGCAGCAGCATGCGAGGCATGTTGCAGGCAGTGTTCGGCCGGGGCCCGCGTGGTGGGACAGTCAACGCCAGAGCCGCCGCGCAATCACTCGGAGTTTCCCAGGGCACCGTACGGCGCTGGGCCGCTGGCACCCAACAACCGTCGAAGGGCCGACTGGCGTCGATCCGGGCAGCGGCGCGGCGCGTCACGACGACCAAACGGGGTCGACGGGGGGCCACGGCGGACTTCCGCAGCAGCTCACAAGGCAGGCAGGCGCTTCGCACTGGCAGCAAAATCTGGGTCAGCGGTGAGCAAGGCGTGGGCGGCTACGACCAGGGGTATGCGCGCGATCGCCGCGTGGCCAACGACATCAGTCCCGAGGAGATCGAGGCCCTGTTGCGGGCTTATGAGGACGGCGGCGATGAGGGCCTTCGAAAGTGGATGAAAGAGTTCTTCGACGACAAGTACGTCGCTGGCTGGGACTTCGTCACTATAGACGATTTCGGTATCGGTACCCCCGAATGAGCCTGCAAGCCAAAGCAATACGACCCAACGCTGGCCCCCGGTGGAGCCGCAAAAGACTCATCGACATGCTGCTCGACTGTTACGGCGCCACCAACCGGAACACCGTCGACGCGGCGGCGGTCGCCGCGTATGCCGGTGTCACACCCTCCACCGTTCGCCGCTGGATCTCCAAGCGACACCCGCCATCTCGGCGCATGGCCATCCCGAAACATCGGATCGCCCAACTGCAACGCGGTCCCGCCGATGTCGAGCGGCGCAACGACCAGCAGTATCGATACGCGCTCAATGCGCTCGCATCGATCGAGGACGAGAGCGCAATCCTGCCGCCCTGGCGCGAACAAGGCTGGCTCGACCCGCACACCGTGGCCATCATCGCCATTCACGCCAAGCCCTGGCTGCAAGTCGCCGTCACCAACGCCAGCACACGGGCATTAGGGGAACTGCGACGCCGGGGAACGCTAGTGGCCAGCCGGACGGTGCCGACACGATTCCACGCCCAAGTCCTGGCCCACGCCGTGATGGTCCGTCAACAAGCATGGCGAGTCCACCCCGCACCGCGCTATCTTGCTGCCGGCCGTACACAAGCCTGGATGGCAGACGCGCCCCCGGTCGACCTCGCCACGCTGGCCGCTGACCTGGGAATAGTGCACCCGGCCTCCGACCAGAGCGCCGGTTAGGCTTAGCAAGTGGTCCTGTTCAGGCGCTTCGCCGCGCGGACTCGAATCAAACGCGCCTCCGCCGAAGCCTTGAGTCAGCCGCTCTTTGGCATGCGGCGTCAGAGCTCGATCGACTCATCGGCGATCGACTTGCCATCAGGGACGGCGCCCCCCGTCGCAGCGACCCAGGCCGGGGCCCCCGCGCCGCGCTCAATGGCGGTGGCGGTGGCCGCTGAGCCAGTCAGTGAACGCCAGCATCACGCCGGTGCTGTCGTCACGCTCGAGGCATACGGGCTGGCAGATCCCTACCGACCTGACGCCTATGCGCAGTGGCTTCCTGACTGCCCGAACTGGCGTTTGACCCGCCGTGCGTACAGGCGACAACGACGCCGTCGACGACGAGTGGGCGCGGCCTGAACCAGTGTCTTGCTCGCCGGAAGGTCAGCGCGAAGCGGACTGCGTAGCTTTGGGCGCCAACGTGGGCAACGTGATTGTTGTCAAAGGATTCTGAGTGGGCCTGGTGGGGCTGCGGTGGCTTTCCTTGCTGGTTGCTATGGCCACAATCAGTGCGACAATCAGTGGAATCATAATGAGCGGCAGCCACATCCACCATTTGGTGTACGCCGGACGGGTGGGTGGAGGCGCCCATACATGGATGTGGCGGCCGCCTGCTTGGTAAGTCGCCCACCATAGCGCGTAGTCGTGAACTTGACCGGCTTGGCGGCGCAGCACCGTGCGGGCGCGCGCGTTTCGCGCCAACGAGATCGGATTCCACACCAGCGAGCCCATGCTCCACCAACCGGCCAGCATGCAGTGCTGTTGAGCAGCATCGATCGCGGCCTCGCACTGCGCATAGCTACCGGTGGTGATGCACGGCTGATTCAGCCACAACATCACAGCGCCAGTGTGTTTGAACGTGCGCACCTGAAACGTCGGCTCCACTGGCGGCGGTGGATATGCCGCCGGAGCCGAGCTTGAGGGCGCTGGATAACCCGGCGACGCTGGCGGCAGATAACCGGGTCTCGCGCCCCCGGCGCTAGGAGGATAACCGCCCGGTAGTGGCTGCGGGTTCGGCTGCGACACCCTTCGACCTCGATCTCTCAAGACGCGTGAATCTTGCAGCAATCAAAGTAGCCGAGTTTCATGACGACACGAAGCTCTTGGTGGTGCTGGTGCCGACGCTGTGGTTGCTGGTGACGGTGCAGCGCGTGCTGGCGGTATCGACTGCGCAGGTGCTGGACCACGTTGTTGGCGTAGGTCAGACTGTCGCCCGTGGGCAGCGGGATGCATCCGGCCGCACCGGTGGATTCGCGGGTGACGCCGTCGGATCCCACGCGCTGCGCGCTGAGGAGTTTTTTCGCGTGTGGTCTTCGAAAAGCCACCTGGGCTCGTGGTCGTGATCCGCATGGTTGGCTCCCTGAGCGGGCAAGCGTCTCAGGGTTTGACCCGATCTGGATGGTGCATGACCCTTCCGACCCAACAGCTGTGCGATAGGCTCGACTCGTCGGTCAAACCCCCTGCCCGGAAAGAGCTTTCGATGCGCATTGCCAGCGGGCCACGGTGGGGGTGGGCCGCATTCGCCGCGGTCTGCTTGACCGCATGTTCGTCCCATCCTTCGTCGTCGGCGCCGACCCTGGCGCCATCCACCAAGGAGCCCATACCAGCGCTGAACGGAAGCTACACGTTCACCACTGACGGCGCGCGACTCACCCGTTGACGGTCAGCCACGCGCGGGAGGCGTCGTGTCCAAGACGGTCTGGGAGATCAATGCATGCGGGCCTGGTTGCGCTCATGTGCAGTCCTCACTGGGCTGGACGGCTGAGTTACACCTTGTCGAACACACATGGCAGGCAACGCGGAAACTGCCCGCCGACTGCGCCGCGGAGCCCTCCAACATCAGCTACTCGCTTGACGCCCAAACATTGACGGGGACCGCCACCAACTCCTTACCGTGCGCGCAGCCTCCGGGTGTCGCCGTGGTCCCAGCAACCCTCACTAAGAACTGAGGCCACGGCAGGCCCAATCCTGTTCGCGGGCACGACATGCCACGAGCGGCTGGCGTGTTCTGCGCCTCGACGAGAGTGTTCTGCGAGACCCTGGTGGCGGCCTACCGCGAGGTGTATGCCCCATGCCCGCCCTCATCGTCCCGGATCTGCACGTGGTGATGTGCTGTGTGCCGTGCCCTGTCACCTGTGCGCGATGCTGGGCTGCGATGTGAAAGGGGAAATCGAATCCCCCGCACTGCCCTTCGTGCGCCAGCAGAGACCGGGCTTGGCCCGCCGGTCAAGGCTTGTGCACGCCTCCGCGACGACTACCTGCTACACCTCGGGGTCCTGTCACTCCTGTAGGTCGACCTCCCAGTTCGATCGTTGGATCCGCACGTCGAGCTCACGGAGGTCGCGGGCAACCTGATCGGCCCGGGCCCGCAGATCAGCGACCGCCACCGCAGACAGCATCTTGAGCTCTGAGCGCAATTGCCGCGTGTAGCCCTGCTGATTCTTCCCGGCGGCCGCGTCCGCTGCGCTGGTCAGAACATGGTGGCGCCACCGCAGCGCGTCGCGGCGGCCCAACGCGTCGGTCAGCGTGCCGTCCGAGCCGATCGTCGTGGCGGCGTTCGTACGGTTGATCCGCTGGATGAGGATTTGATACTCGTCGATGACGCCGTCGACTTCGGCGAGCAAGGCGGCAGCATCCTCGGCTGGTTCTTCGCCCTCCTGGTAGCGGGCGTTGCTCACGATGCGGGTGCGCAACTGTTCGATCTTGCGGACCGCATCCGCCCGCAGCGACAACGCCTCTGCCAATTTCACAGCTACTCCTTCACAGTTTGCCCAACCATGATGGTCCAGCACCGGTTAGCCGGCAACGCCTTTTCGGCTGCGCGCGGTGCCCTCAACCGGATTGGTCGATTCGAGATCCTGCCGCGCGGTCAGGTAGCTCTTCGACAAGGCGAGCGCCACGCTAGCCGCGGCGACGAGAACGTAGACCGGCAGCAGGTGCATGAAATCGGTGTAGCCGATGGCGAAGTGGACGATAAGGACCGGCGCGGTCGCGCACGCACATCCCAACAGCAGAGTCCACCACACCGCGCGCTGGCCCCGACGCCAACCCCACGTGCTGATCAACAGGACCGCCAGCCCCGCCCCGATCAGGGCGCCGCCGAAGCCCGCCCGATCATGGGCGATGAACGGCAGCAGATGCGCGTCAGCCGCCTGCAGATGATGGGCGCAGGTGCCCATGAAGCCGAGGTCGGTGGGCACAAACACCGAGGTGAATCCGACGACGGAGATGACCACGCCGGCCACCGTTAGGCCTGCGCCGACGCCGACCATCAACAGCTGCCCGAATAGCGCCCGGCGGCGCTGCGCCTCAGGCCCTTCGACCACCGGCGCCCAATGCGCCCCGGTCGCCCGCCGGCACACCGCCATCACCAGCGTCGGGAATAACACGACGACGACCACCGTGTGCAACGGTTCCACGAACCCGCCGGTGCCAAGGAAATAGAAGTAGCTGCCGAAGACAACCACACCCGAAATCAGCAGAACACGACGCGCCCACCGGTAGCCTTGGCGCATCGCCGCAGCCACGCCGAGATAGAGGATCCCGATGCCGATCATGTTGGCGGCCATGGTGATTCGATCATGCTGCAAAAAGCCGACCAGATGTGGGTTGAGCCGATGCAGATCGGCCACCGTTGCACCCAGATAGGCGCGGTCATAGCCCAGTAGCACCGGGCCCAACGCGACCACGCCCGCACCCAAGCCGGCCACGATCAACCCCAGCCCGGTCAGCGAGGCCCAGAACCAATCGGGCCAGCGGCGCGGACCCGCGGCGAGGCTGCAGCGCGACGACGGCACCGGCGAGGTGGGGGTAGCCGCTTCAATTACCCGGTTGAACCAGCCCGGCCCCGCCTCGAGTAGCACTGAGGGCCGGGCCAGCACCGTCGTCGACGCATCGGTGAGCGCAGACACCGCCGGCGCCAAATCCGCGCCGCTCAACCGCACAACGGGGCCGTCCGGATCGCCGACGCTGACGGCGTCGACGTCGCCGGCGATCGCTGCACATGTTTGCGCGTTGTCGGCCACCACGGTGACCCGGCACCGGCGGCCGGCCGCCGCGCGACGCACGGTCGCGACATCATCGACACCGACCGGGTTAATCTCGATTACCGAGGCGCCTTGCACAGGAAGAACCGCGATGGCCTCCCACGCGATCCGGGGTGGGACCGAGGCGCCGAACCGGCCGGCCCACTGCGCCGGCACAGCCGGGTGATCGAACACCAGAGGAATCCAGCGTCGCCCGCCGGTGTAGCGAATCAATGCAGCGAGCAACCGCAGTGCCCAAACCTGGCTGAGGCGCTCACCGAGCAACAACGCCGCAGGCCGACGAAGCGGCACATAAGTCCAATCCGGCACAGCCCGGATTCTGACACGCCTCGGTGTCATTGGCGCAAGGCTCAAGGCGCGCTGAAATGGCACACAACTGTGTTAGATGTGGACGAATGCAGACCAGAACCCAAGCCACGGCTACCTGGGCATGACCCGCGTACTGATCTGGTTGATGCCGCTCTACGTGCTCGCGTTCACGGCCCTCGATGCCCTCTTCGGCCCCCATCGCCAGCACGGCCCTCTACCGACAGCAGCGGTCATCGCAGCCGGCGCCGGGGCCCTGCTGTTTTTCGCAGCCGGCATACACCTGGCCGCCTCCTGGGAACGGCAACGACGAACCGCAGTCCAAAACGGGCGCAGAACTGGTGCGGCCCAAGCCTTCCTAGACCGCCACCCCCACCTGTCGGAACTGCTAGTGGTGGCAGTCGGATCCCCCTCAAATCAGGCACTGGGCTGGCTGATCGGCCTGGCACTATCCGGCGGCACCAGCTACGGCCTTACTCTCGCGCTGACGGCGGCGTTCCACGGAGCCCCTATTGCGTTGCTGGTTTCGGTGAACATCGCCAGCTACACCGTGCTGGTGGCCACCGCGACTTACCTCAACAGCCGCACGACCGCCCCTGACATCTGAGCGCCGGCGTGAACCGTTTTTCGCAGCGGTCGGACCTCGGCCGCCGACAGCCGCGAGCTGAGCCCCGGGGTCCCCGATTACTCAGTTCTTGGATTCTCCCGTCGGGACCGACGGCGGCTCATTACTCTCAGGAGCCGTGAAACCACAGCTGGCCGGCCCGCAATGACTGCGGGGAGGACGTCAACGCTATGCCATTGACGACCGGCCAGACGTTCGCCGGGTACACCATCATTCGCTTGCTTGGGTCGGGCGGAATGGGCGAGGTGTATCTCGCCCAACACCCACGGTTACCGCGCCGAGATGCCCTCAAGCTGCTACCTCGCGAGTGGTCGGCCGACGACGAATTCCGGGCCCGCTTCAACCGCGAAGCCGATCTCGCGTCGACGCTGTGGCACCCCCACATCGTCGGTGTCCACGACCGCGGGGAAGAAGATGGTCAACTCTGGATCTCGATGGACTTCGTCGACGGACTGGACGCTGCCCGGCTCCTGGCCGATCGATACCCCGCTGGAATGCCCCCCGAAGACGTCGTCCGCATCGTAAGCGGCGTCGCCAGCGCGCTAGACCACGCCCACAAGCAAGCTTTGCTCCACCGAGACGTCAAGCCAGCCAACATCATGCTCACCCATCTCGACGACAAGGGTGAGCAACGAATCCTGCTGACCGACTTCGGGATAGCTCGTAACGTCGACGACATCAGCGGGCTGACGAAGACCAACATGACGGTGGGCACGGTGGCCTACTGTGCACCGGAGCAGTTACTCGGCGAAGACCTCGATGGTCGTGCGGACCAATACGCACTGGCTGCCACGGCTTACCATCTGTTCTGCGGCTCGCAGCTCTTCCACAATTCAAACCCCGCGGTTGTCATCAGCCGTCACCTCAATGTGCCTCCACCAGCTCTGGCTGACCTGCGACCGGCACTTGCCAAATTCGACCCCGTGCTGGCCGTCGGTCTCGCCAAACGTCCCGAAGACCGCTTCGAACGTTGCTCCGATTTCGTGCACGCCCTGGCCGAACAACTCGATTCTGCCAGTGCCTCAACACCGTCGGCTCCTACCGTGTCAGCGCCGCGGGCTACCCCTTCGGTCGATGCCGAGGCCGGGCCATCGCGGCGACGGCGGGTAGCCGTAGCCGTCACCGTCGCTGTTCTTGTGGGCGCTTCAATCAGCGCGGCCGCGTTGCTGATGCGGCAGTCCTCGCACGACCAATCCGCGCGGAGCACCGCAACTACCGCGGCGCCGGCTGCGTCACCGGTCACGTTCGAGAACATGCGGGATTTCGTCACCAGCTATTACGGGGAGCTCCCAGCTCATCCCACAGACGCGTGGACAAAACTCGATAGCAAGTACCAAAACCAAACAGGGCAACGTGAATTCGTTGATTTCTGGGCGACAATACAGTCGGTGACCGTTCTTTCGGTCAGCCCCCGCGACGCCAGCAGCGTGGTTGCCGAACTCAAGTACGTCCGACCAGACGGAACATCAAGTACCGAAACCCGTTGGCTCAAAGTGGTGTTGGTGAACGGCGTGATGCTCCTCGATGGATCTGATCGCGTCGGATCAGTCAGTGGATCGCCGACGTCACCAACGCAGCCGTTATTCTCGCCAAAGGCGATCGATCAAGTGTTGCTGACTGCTGACCAGCTGAGCAAGGTGCTCGGAGTGACCGTCGCCAGCACTCCCGCCGGTGATGGGGGCGGCGGCCTTGCCATTGAATCGTCGTCGTACGGGATGTCGGATCATTCAAGCCAAGTCACGCCACGATCATGTGTTGGCGTGGTGTTCACCGGTGAGCATGACGTCTATGCCCCCTCCCAGCCCACCGAAATCAAAACTCAAACCATTGGCCACGTGTACCTCGGTTCGCCGGGCCCGCACCTCATCGAACAAACCGCAGCGGTGTATCCCTCCGCGAAAGACGCCCAGGACTTCTTGAATTCGGCGCAGGCTCAATGGAATACCTGTGCGAAAAGTGAAGTCGATGCCTCCCTGGGCTTCGAGAACGGCGCCGGTTATGTCTTGGGCCCAGTGCAGCGGCAAGGAGACCTCATCACCGTTTCCATGGCCACAAATAGTGGGGAGAACGGGCCAGATGCATGCCAGCAGGCAATGGGAGCCCACGGGAACGTCATCGTCGAAACGCGCAGCTGCCAGGTCCCGAAGATCGCTTCAAACTACGACCCCGATCAGGGATGGCCGCGGGATCCTGCATGGGCTGTCCCCGATGCCAAACGGGTGGCCACCGCAATGCTGGGAAACGTCAAGCCGTAACTGCTGCAGCCGTACTAGTGCAACTTCATCTGGGAATCGGCCGGTGCGTGGGCCCCGATCGGCAAAAGCCGAAAGTCCGCCCTGACCTTACCCGAGCGGATAGGTCAATCCATCCGGCGCTCACGAAGCCGGAAGATGAGTCTTTGCCGCCAGTTCGCGCCCGGCCCAGATTTCAGGAGCTGGAATTGAGAGCCTGAAAGCCCGCTCGGGTTGCCGCGCGGATCGGCCCCCGTGATCAAGACCGGGCCACGCAGCAAGGGCAGGGTGAATGCCGACATCGTCGCAGCGGCAAAGAGATTGAGTGTCGCCATGCGATTAACCGGCGCATTTCGGCCGGTATGGCCGAACCAAAACACCGCGCCGCCACGAGCGGTGAGCGTTTCGACTTGCTTGCCGATGCAATCGGTTACGACGTGATCGCTGATCGCGACCAGGTGCATCCGTTCCTCAGCAGTGACGACGATGCCCAGCTGGGCCCGCGTCCAAAGTAGCGCTTGCTCGTAGGGATCCATGGAGTCGCCCTTGCTCAGCGGAATCGTCCCCACATACCCGTATTTGAGCACACCAGGGGCGGCCATTGGGCGGGGTGGCCACCAGCCTCGGCCCGACGCGGGTCGCGAGCGCGGTCGCCGCATGCGGCGACGACCGGTGAGAGGACGGCAGCTGCGGATCCCGGCACCTCCCGCTTCTACTCGACCTTGCCCGGCAAGGAGCTGCGCGACGCACCTTTGCGTAACATCATGAGCCAGGCGAGGGAGTGATGATGAACAGTCCGGAGGACGGGGAGACCACCAGCGCCTCGGGGTCATTGGCGCGAGAAGGCGGCGAAGAATCCCGCCTGGTCGCACCGCATGATGATCCGGAGCGCACGGTGGTCGTGCCCCGCGGGCACTCGCACGACGACGAAGAATGCACCGTCGTGGTGCCCAACCCTCAGCAGTTGGTTGACGACCCTGAGCGCACAATGGTGGCGCCCCCGTCGCTCGAGCCGCGACGCAGTGAAGACGCCGACGTCGCAGATGACAGCCGACGAGGTAGGCCTGTCCAGGCCGCTTCCGACGGACAGTACGGACAACTCGGGAACTGGCAGCCGACCCCGAACCAGGAAGCCAGTCCGCCATCTGGGCCTCCGCCAACGGCGGCGCCGCCGCAGCATCCGAGGCCTGCCCCTACACCGGGCTATCCGCCTGCTGCGCCCCAGAACGCATCAGCACCGGCGGTTCCCCAGCCGGGTTTCGTTCCCCAACCACTGCACTATGGGCCGGCCAGCCAGTACAGCTTCCCGCCGCCCGGGCCTTACGCCGCCGCGCCCTACGGCCCGGTTGCACCCGCACGCCCCAGGCGCCCTCAGCGGTCTAAGGCCCTGTTGTGGGGTGGCCTGGGACTGGCTGGCGCGCTCCTGGCGACGGGTGTGGCTATCGGTTTGTCCAAGCCCAGCTTCCTAACCACCAAGAAACTCGACATCGGGGCTGCCGAAGCGGAGGTCCAAGGCGTACTGACCGACGAGGTCACCGGCTACGGCGACAAGAACGTTTCCGACGTCAAATGCAATGACGGCGCGAATGTTCCTGTGAGGCAGGGCGCCAGTTTCACCTGCCGGGTTAGCGTCGACGGCACCCCTCGGCAGGTCACCGTGACGTTCTTGGACAACAACGGCAACTACGAAGTGGGCCGACCCGACTAACCGGTCGGCTCCCCGGGGCCGACCGTATGTGTCTGTAGTCTGCGCGGCATGGCCGATAAGACTGCGGTCGCGCACCACGAGGCGGCCCACACCGTCGCTGCGCTGATGACTGCGAACAACGGGCTACTTGATGACCGGATGGCCGTCACCATGGGCACGATCGACGGAGGTCCGTCCGGGGGCAACAGCAAGGTACTGATATCAAGCGATCACCCGGTGCAGGCCGCGTTCATCTATTACGCGGGCCCGTGGGCAGAGGCCCGCTTGCAGTGGGGTAAGCCAGCGCACGCAGTGGACGACACGGACGAAGACGGTAAGTCATTTCGCCAGACCGTCGCTGAGAAATTCGACTTCGGGGCTGACAGTGACGGCGCCTGCTATGCGGGTCTAATCCAGGTCGTCCCAAGCATTCCCGACAACGAGCCGTACTGGTCGGGCCAACTAGAACAAGCCTGGCCAGTCGTCGAAAAGATGGCCGGTGCGCTGCTTGACCGGCTCAACGGCGCAGAGCCGCGGCCCTACCTGCCCCAGTTGGGCGGCAACCGCACGATGCGAAACGTCTCCATGAGCTACGGCGAGGTTGTGGACTTGGTTAAGCCGCTGCTGGAAACGTGCGCGATGTGGCGCTACCTCTCGTAGCCGAGCGCCGCGACGATCAGCGGTACCGACAGCAGCAATGAGAGCCGTCGCTATCCGGCACGAATCTGACTGCGGGACACCAGGAATCTTCCGCGCCTCTGAAATGCGCGGCAGCGCGTCGCTGGGCGATATCCGTTGCAGGGTGCCTGCCAACCGGAGAAGGAGTCGATCCTTTGGGCCCGGATCGCTGGGCTCTGTTTGTCAGTCCGTGGGCAACCGTGGAATGACCCGTCGATCCTTTGGGCCCGGATCGCTGGGCGAAGTCCTCGTGAGTCATTGTAGCCAGTGGCACGCTAGGCCGGCGGGTCAAGGCTGCACCGGTGGTTGCGCCGCTCGAGCGAGCATCAGCGCCGTCGCTGAAAGATCGGGGTCATAGGTGCGACCGCACCCGGCGCAAATGATCTTGCGGCGCCGCCGTCGGCTCTCTACCCGGTTCTCATATCCACAGCCGGCGTGGATTCGGCTCAACCCCGCAGCGGGCACCACTATCACCGGGACGCCGTCGCGGGTCGCTGCGGCGACCATGCTCGACCGCAGAGCGCCAGGCGCTGCATGATCGCGGCGGCGATCGATTTGGCGCTGTAGGTCGGCAGGAATCCTAGTGTGCTCCATGGTGTTTCGTATCACGGCGGAGATATTGGTGTCATCGACGACTAGGCGCCCGCACTGGCTGACCAGCGCGCTTGCAACCCGCCGCCACAAGTCCGTGCGGTGGCCGAGGGCTCGTGCACGGCCGTGCGCTTGCTGTTGCCATAACAGTTTGTCGGCCCGCCGCCACGCTTCAAGCGGTTGGGCGATCTCGAGGTCGGAGCCGCGCCAGGCGAGCGCGAGGGCGGCGAATCGAGCGGGGGAGCGCCACCGCGCAGCATCGGCGGCGGTGATCTGTTCGTCGGGCCGGATCGGATGCGGCCGCGGCCCCTGGTCGGCAAGCCACGTGCTCAGCCGGTCCCGGATGTCGTTCAATGCCGCATCACGAGCCGAGGCGATCTCGGCGTAGCGCTCTAGCCGGGTCCCGACGGAGCCGGGCGCGATGATGCGGCCCGAGATTCCCTCGACGATGGGCACGATCACGTCGGCCAGTTCGGATGGGATCGCCACTGGTCGGTCTGAGCGCCAATGCGCGACCACGACACCCTCATCGATGGCATGCCAGCCCAAATGTATGGCCAGGGTGGGGAGATCGCCGCGGCGGGGGACAGTCGGATGGGGGAGCCGCGCGGTGATCGAAAGCCGCGCCCGCAGATCGGCGCCGAGTCGGGTGACGGTGAGTTTGGCGCGGGTGATATCGGCGTCTTGGGGCAGCCAGCGGTGGGCTTGGACCGGCAAGTCAATCCACTGTGGTTGGCCCCCAAGGGATCCGCATCGCATCCGCACCGTAATGCGTCCTGCGTGGCGCTGCTCGGCGCGGGTCATGGATGCCCACTGGTCGGGGTCAACCCACGGCAGGTGCAGGACGTTATGGTAGCGCCCGGCGGGATCGGCGAGCAGCATCGGAGTCCGTGGCGGCGCGCCGGCGGTTCGCTGCAGTTGGACCGCGAGGGTGCCGGTGCCGTCAAAGCGGTGGTGGCGCAGCGCAGCTGGGCGGCCTTGGGCGCGCTGTTGCTGGATTCGGCGCACCGCCGCCTTATGTTCGTCCATGACGCTGTTGAACGTCGCCCAGAACAGCGTCGGGTCGCCGTGTTGGCAGTAGGTGCGGTAGAGGGCTTTCTGCTCGGCCGCCAGTTGTGCGCCGCGGTCGCGGCGGCGCTGCGCGGCGTCTTGCCTCACGTCGGCGATCGCTTCCCGGCGGGCGTGGCGTGCGGCTTTGAGTGCGGTCCTGGCGTCGTGTAGTCGCTCGGTGATCGCGGTGTTCACGCGTTTGCCTCTGGCTGCGGAGCGGGCAGCCTTCAGTGCCTCGTTGGCCGCGATGGCCTCCGCTTCGGTCGCCGCGACGTGAGCTTCAGCGGCCGCTACCGTCGGATACGACGACCAGATCGCCTTGATGTCTTCGTCATAGGCCAGTTGCAAGGTGACCAGATCCTCGCGCAGGCTATGTGCGAGCCGCAGTTGCTGGCGGACCACCTCAGGAATTTGCCACCGGTAGTGGACGCCCATCGTGTGAACGGTGATAGCGCCCTCGGGTGTCACTGGCCCCGGCTGGACGGGCTCATCATCGGAGGCCATGGTCATAAGATCGTGTAGCCAATCTCGCCAGCTGCTGCTTGCGTGATCGACCAGACGAGCGGGTGCGCGAGCGGGCGTGAGAACGCCGGCATCATCGGGATAGAGTCGGCGGCCGCGGTCCACAGCACAATGTTGGGCCGCCCGGTCATCGTCGACGGGACGTAGAGCCCGTCCAGGTCAGGCCAAGTCGTGTAGATAGCACGGGCCCAGCGCCGGCATACCGAGCGTGGCGCGGCCAGTAGTGCGGTCGAGGCGCTGTTGCGCAGCAGCCAAGTTGTGGACAAGTCGAGCAGGTGCAGTGGCCGCTGGGGGTGCCAGGCGGTCAGGGTCGGAGTGCCTGCGCGGGTGTCGATCACGCGCGTTGTTTGGTAGACCTCGGCCAGGCTGGTTGCGAGATCGGCTGCGGCATACAGCACACCTTCGCTGCGTGCGCCAGGTGAAGGGCCCGGGTGGGGGTCCCACCGCATCGATGGCAGCGGCCCGTAGGTGCGCAGTTGGTTCCAAGGCAGCACGTGCTCGCCGGCGGTGCGGTGGACCCGCCATAGCGTGCCGGTGTAGTCGATGCTGTCTTGCGGTTCTTGGACGAGCTGCGCGGGAGGTGTTCGAGGCGCTTTCGGTTTGGGCTGGGGGCTCACCAGCGTCCGAGATCCTCGAGGAAGCCGGCGACCAACTCGGCGTCACCGCCGGCGGCCAGATGCTCGATCGGCGTGCGGTTGTCAAAGTCGGGCTGCGCGGTGTGCATGAACGCATCCAGGACCGCGGGGGTAGCGTCGCGTGGTATCGCAGGCACGATTACGTCCAAGCCCGGAAGCAGCTCCTTCCCGAGGAACTGCCAGCGGGGGATGCGTCGGCTTCCCTGAAGATCGAAGGCCCATAGCGCTTTTCCGGTGATCCGCCGTGACACGCGCGACCGATCGACACCCAAGATCGCGGCGGCTTCTTTGATGCTGACCGATCCAGAAAGCGCGCCGGTGAGTTGCCGCAACGCAACACGGGCGCGGGCCTGGCGCTCATCGTCGGCCGACCATGTCTCGATGACTGCCTCGGCGCTGGGTTCGGCGTGGGTGCGAAGAAAGTCCACCTCCGTCTTCGACAGCGTGGTTGCTCCCGGGATCGCCGCAAACGCGGAATCTAGCTCGTTGAGAACCTCCTCCACCGAGAGGTCAATCCGGTGCTTGGCCAATAGGGCACCCAACGCGGGCGCCGCCGAACCGTTCATACGCACATACTAGCACGCATGTGCTGTTCTGTGCGGCCCGCGCATGGGCCACACAGAACGGGGCGCGCGCGGATCTTGCGACGATAAGGTTGCCTCGTGACTAGCCGACTGCGCGGTGCGGTCGCTGCGGCGACGGCGGTCAGCGTCGTCGCGATGATCGCCGTCGCCGCCGCGGGGTGCACCACCATCATCAAAGGACACGGTGCCTCGATGCTCTACGACCCTTTCCACGTCGGGGGCCTGCTGGCGGTCGACGGCCCAAGCGGACCTCGCAGCGACGCACCCCAACCCACCGGCACAGTGGAAAACACCGACCATGGTGAGGACGACACTTTGGTGCTGTTGTCGGTCAACGACATTCAAAGTTTCTGGCGCTCCAACTACAGCAAATTTTTCAAAGGCGAATTCAAGCCCGTCGACGAACTCGTCTCCTACGACTCCGAGGATCCGGCCAGCCCTGCCGTATGCCATCACCGAACCTACAAACTGATCAACGCGTTGTTCTCGCCGCGCTGCAACCTGATCGCCTGGGACCGCGGGGTGCTTATCCCCACCGGCAAAACATATTTCGGATCGATGCCGGTCACAGGCATCTTCGCTCACGAGTATGGTCACGCCATTCAGGACATGGCCAACATCGCCCCCCGCGGCACCTCGACGATCGTGCTAGAACAGCAGGCGGACTGCTTTGGCGGTGTCTACATGCGCTGGGTTGCCGAAGGCAAGTCGACGCGCTTCACCCTCAGTACCGGTGACGGGCTCGACCATGTACTGGCCGGCCTGATCACCCTGCGTGACCCGATCCTTACCCCCGACGATCGGGAGCTGATCGAAGAAGGCCACGGCACCGCGCTCGACCGTGTCAGTGCTTTCCAGATGGGTTTTGTCTCAGGCGCCTCGGCGTGTGCCGCGATCGACGACAACGAGGTCAAGCAGCGTCGCGGGGATTTGCCGATCGCGTTGACCTACGACCAATCCGGTCGCTTAGAGACCGGGGAAGTGCCGATCACCGAGCAAACCCTGTCGTCGCTGATGGACACCCTTGGGGCGATCTTCGCCCTGAAAAGCCCCCCGCAGCTGTCCTATACCGCCGCCGGCTGCGCTGACGCCCAAGCCAGCCCGCCCGCCTCATACTGCCCGGCCACCAACACCATCGCTGTCGATCTCGCCCAGCTCCAAAAGATGGGTGCGCCCGGTAATGAGCAGTCCGGTCATGTGCTGATCCAGGGTGATGACACCGCGATGTCGGTGGTGATGTCGCGGTATGTCCTTGCGGTGCAACACGAACGCGGCCTCAAGCTCGATTCACCGGTGAGCGCATTGCGGACCGCCTGCCTTACCGGCCTGGCGCACCGCAAAATGGCTGGCACGGTGTCGGTGCCGTCGGGCAATGCGCTGACCCTGACTGCCGGGGACCTCGACAAAGCTGTTGCCGGGCTGTTGACCAACCACCTGGTGGCCAGCGACGTCAACGGGCAGACCGTGCCGGCGGGGTTTACCCGGATCACCGCATTTCGCTCCGGGGTCGTCAACAGCAACGACGACCTGTGCTACCAACGTTTCACCGACGCCTGAACAGAGCCGCACGCAGGTGCTGGATCAATGCGGGCCCGGTGAGCGAGCAGCGACACGGTGCGACGACAGCCGCTCGCCGACGAGGCATTGGATCCGCAATCCCACTGAGGATTTCACCGTATTGAGGCAGGGTTAGAGCAATGAGCACCGATTGGGGGCCCGGGCAGGGCGATGAGCCGACGATGAACCTCCCGCAGCGCCCACCAGCGCCGCCACCGACGCCGGGGGGAGGATCCTTCCCGCAACCCGGCCCGGCCTGGCAGCCGCCTCAAGCCCCACCACACTGGCAGGGGCCACCGAGTGGGCCGCCGTATCCCTACCCAGTGGGCGGTCCGGGCATGCCGCCCATCGGATACCCGCCGCCGCGGCGGCGCCGGCGTTGGCCCTGGTGGGTTGCCGGTGCGATCACCGCCGTGATCACGGTAGTGGTGATCACGCTGGTGGTGGTGGGCGGCAACGATTCGACGACGACGTCGAACTCGGCGGCGCCGTCATCGACGCGGGCACCTGCCTCGAGCTCGAGTAGGCCGGCGCCGCCGACACCGTCACCGAGCGCTTCGCCGGCGGCGCCGGCGCTAGACATCGCAGCGCTGCCGAGCCTGCTGGCATCTGCCGACCAGGTCGGCAATGTACTCCACGACGTGCAGATGCGACCGCGTGAGGTGGCGACGTCGCTTGCCTCAGACGTGTCGATAGACCCGGCCAAGTGCGCCAGCGCCGTGGCCCCGGCGTTGGCAAGCACCTACACCGGGTCGGGGTATACCGGCGTCGCGGTCCAAGGACTGATGGAGGCCAGTCCGGGACGCCACAAGGTGATTCAGGCGGTGGCGGCGTTCTCCGATGAGGCTGCCGCGCAACAGTTTTACACCCAACAGCTCTCGGCGTGGCGAGGGTGCCGACTGACCGGCGTCACCGTTTCCTTCACCAACGGCCAACCCGATGACCACGCCACGATCACGATCATCAGCGAGACCGACGGCATCGCCAGCACGGTGTTGCTGCCCGCCGGGGCGAGCGAACACCAAGGCAGTGAGTGCGAGCGCGCGATGGGTGTGCGGCGCAACGTCGTGGTGGATGTGCGCGCGTGCGGGCAAAACACCATCACCACGGGCGCATCACTTGCTCGCGTGATCAATGACAACATCACCCGCCACTCATAACCGGCCAGAACTGCGCCCCTGCGGCGGCGGGAGTTTCACGGGGAAGTCAGCGCATGCTACGAAACCCTCTGCAGCACAGCGGCAGTGGGAATGATGACACGGGTGATGGCTCGGGGTGCAGACCCGCAGGGCACGATGAAGGTCTGGGGATGAGTGCACGGGAGTTTCGCGACGATGATGCGGGCTATCAAGCCTGGCTGACTGACCACCCGGATGGCTTCGTGATCAACATTGCGCGCAGCCACACTGCCACCGGCGCCCGTGTGCACCGTGCCAGGTGCCGAACGATCAACGGGACGAACCCACGCGCCGGCAGCTGGACCGGACCGTACGTGAAGGTCTGTGCGCAGCATTCGGCCGAACTCGAGCGGTGGGCGATCAAAGAGCTGGGGGAGCCGCTTGCGGTGTGCGCGATCTGCCACTCGGGCCCGCGAAACCTGGAATCCACCACGACAGGGCGGAGCCGGCGAACAGGCCCACGCCGTGAGTATGAGGGTCGCAGCGTGGTCCACGGGCCATTGCCGGGGCGTGCGGTCGTCGAGGCCTGGGCAGATGCCTACATCCAGTCTGGGGACCGGCGTGTCCGCCAGAAGAACCTAAGCAGCGAGATTCAGGCTCGCTGCAGGCAGCTCAAACCCTCGGATGGCCAGGTGCTGCACGCCACGTTTTTCGGAGCAAAGCCCGACGGTGCTGACGTGGAAAACCTGTTGCTCTACAACATTGGCTCGTTTGCGATCGCTGGGTGTAACGGGATTCGCTTCGAGCACGGTGCTGTCGTGCCAGCCCCTCCGGATGGTGGCGAGTATCCGTTCTGCTACCGCTATGCGCTGGCACCGCGGTCGGCCTCCTTCACCGACTGGCGGCAGGGCCGACTGCTGGCGTCGTTCGACTGGACGGACCTGGGCGCGTTCTCTGGCGAGAAGAAGCTGGAACAAGTGTGGCTAGCGCTCGCGCGCGGGCCGGTGAAGGTATTCGAGCCAGAATGCACGCCCCATACACCTTTTGGTGTCAGAGTCCGGGTCCGGCCGCCGCGCGGGGGTCGACCACCGGTGTGGGGTGCTGGTTTGGTAAAAGGCATTTTCGATGGCGTCATCTCGGTGTTCGCCACCCATGCAGACGCGACCGTGCTTGCTGAAGTTGTGGCGCGGCTTGCGACAATGCTGGCGGCCGATGCCGCCGAAATCGAGGCGCACCTGCTTGATCAACGACGCGGCGTGCTCGGCGCTGTGCCGCGGCTTGTCAAGCCTTTCGGTGCCGGGGGTGTCCAGTGGAGCCCTGGAGACGATTGGTGTGTGGCCGGTGAGCTGCTGGCCGTTGAACCCATCGGCTCGCGGTGGGAAATCAGCGGAGAACTCGTCGAGCTCTCCCGCTGACACCGCGCGGATGGCAGCCCGCCAGGATGGGCAATGGATCCCGGTGGGACGATCTGATCCCATCTGCAATCGCACGAAACTCGCGGCGCTTCGGGACGGAGAATTCCTGTCCTCCCGAGGAGGTTTAGAAGGCAAGGGCGTAGCAGAACAAGAGCAGCAGTAGCAGCGGGATCAGGGACACCAGGGTCAGCACGGCGACCACCTGGAGAAATGGGTGCGGGCGTACGGCCACGGCGCTCGCGGCCAGGCCAGTCGCGACGACGATCAACCCGGTCGAAGTGAGGACCCCGATTCGTGCGGAATGCACGATCGTCGCGGAATTGTCGGGGAAATAGCCCTCTTCGAGTTTGACCCCGAACACCGGGCTGCTCAACTCGTTGAACAACAGCAGGATCACCAGCGCCAGCACCACCATCGCCAGCAGCGCTAGGCACGCCCCTAACAGGTTGCGGTTAGGCGGCTTTGGCGCCTGGCCGCAGTGGATTCGTGCCGGCTGGCCCATGTCGTCCAAGCGCATGGTCAGATTTTTGTTCCCTTCGGGGCGCTGACCTCGTAGCCACCCGCGTCGTCGGTGAAGGTGACCGTGAACTGGTGTTTGATGTGGTCAATGGTGGCCTGGCAGGTGAAGGTGGCTCCCTTGAGAATGGTGGGGTTGTGGCCGTCGTTGCAGGTGACGTCGCTGACGTTCTTGGCGGCGTAACCGTTCGGATCGGACAAGACGTGCGTGACGCCGGCTGCGACAGCGCGGACGTCGAGTTGTTTGGTGACGAGAAAACCGGGTGCTACGAATCCCGCGAAGAGCACCGCCGCGGTGATCGCGGTGAGCGCGCCGCCCAGGTAGAGCGGAAGGTGTTTGCCGCGCAGGCCAACTCGGGGACTACGGGCCGTGAAGGCGGTTGGTGCCCAGGGGTTCGCGCCTGGTGGTAGGTGAGGATGCGGGTAGGGGAAGGGGCCGGCCTGGGGCGTCATCGGGAAGGCTTGTGGGCGGGGCAGTGGCTGGATAGGCGGTTCGTAGAAGCCCTGGGGAGCGACCGGCGGCATCCCCGGCGCGTACGGGTGGCGCGGTGGCGCCAGGGGCGGCTGCTGTGGGTGTTGCATCGGCGACCTTTCTCTGTGCGTGGCCGAGGGCCGCAATGGCATCGTGCCCGAACAGTAACCCAAGCAGTCCCCATAGCGCAATGGTTTAGAAACCACAGCACGCTTGTGGGGCCGTCCCGCTTGCGAGTCATGGGCCCGGTGAAGCAACCGCGTCAGCAGCTCACTCTAGGGTGTCTACCTGGATTAATGTGGTGAGTCGCCCATCGGTACGCACGACGCGAGAATCGCAGAACGCCGCAGGCCCTCGACAGCGGCGCTGTGCTTTCTAGCCCACCTTTACGGTTCGGATGAGGTAGCATTTAGCCGAGCGCTTTGTTTAACAGCAGAGCATCAGTGCCTCAACCGGGAAAGGGAGCGACGATTGATTGCCAGCCCAGTGACGACGCCCGCGCTAATTGTGCGGGTCGGTCGCGCGACGCACACTCTTCACGCCGCCGCGGGCGCGGTATTCATCGGCAGAGATCCTGAGGCGGCGGTCGACATCGATGATGAGCGGGTTTCACGGCGCCATGTTGTCCTCGAACCCCACCCCGATGGTTGGTACGCCGTCGATGTCAGCACCAACGGAATGTTCGTCGACGGAGAACGCCGCACCCCGGTACCCATTACCGCTACCACGACCCTGCACCTCGGGACCCCAGATGGGGTGGCCGTGACCCTTACCACCGACGTGACTCAGGATGAGTCGACCCAGGCACTGGGGTCAGCTCAGACCGAGCATCCGTCGCGAGCCGAGAAAATCGCCGCGGCGGGGCGTCTGCGGGCTGGCCAAGCGGTCCGTGCGCGTCGTGAGCAGTTGGGGATCTCCCAGCGGGGCCTGGACAACGACGGGATCTATAACCAGTCCGCTCTCATCAATTTCGAGCTGGGTCGCAGCTGGCCGCATCCCAGCACGCTGGCAAAACTGGAAAAGAAATTGGACTTGCCCGCCGGGTACATCGAGGCGCAGCGACGCGAGGGCGAGCTAGCAGCAGCGGCCGTCCCTGAGGCTGGTAGCGACGAGGCGACCGAGGTGTTGACCGACTCCATTCACGCGCCGACTATTTCGCGCACGGTCGAGCTCGCTCTGCAAGCCGTCAGCGTGACCATCGCGGACTTGCCTGAACCGAACGCCCCGGACTTCACCGCCAAAGCCACTGCGATCCTGGCTGATCTGCGCAGGCTCGAGGGCCTGGCGTTGACTGCTGCGCGCCAGCCCACTGGGGGCGCTGCGGCCATGAAGGCGTTGAGCCGTGTGCGGCGCACCTACAACGATGTGATGATGCGCGCCGCCGCCTCGCCGTCGGCGACGTTGGGGCAGCGGCTTTACGGGGCCCGCCACCGGGCGGAGCTGAGCCTGGAAGAGGCGGCCATAGGCTCCGGGCTGCCCGCCTCAGCCCTTGAAGACGCCGAAGCCGAACGTCCCGTAACGCCCGATGTCGCCGACGCAATCGAGCTCCTGATCGCCGACCTGTTAGACAAATAACCGATCACGATGTGAGCGAACGATGCTGTCGGGGCGCCGCGCGCGTCTTGGCTGTCGTCAGAAGACGTGACTGTGGGGAGCCGCGATCACGAAGCCATGGGTTTGTGGACCGCTGTTGTCGGCACCGATGGCCTTCGGCGCGTTGAGCCTGCACACCAGATCCGCCGATCGCGGCACCCCGCAGACCAGCGATTGGGTGTTCGAGAACGCCCAGAACACGATTTTGTGCCCCGCTGGCAGCAGGACCGGCGCCTGGCCCGTGGTGTCGCCGAAGAATCGTTCGGGCGGGGTGGGCAGAAACCGCGCCGGCCCGTTGGCCTGGGCGTAGACCGTGGGCAGTGTCACCACCCGGGTCCCCGCCGGCGCCCCGGGCAGATCACCCGCGCACGTCACGTCATGCATCACCTTGACCACGGTCTTTTTGCACAGCAGGCCACTAGGGGTGGTGAACAGCAGATCAGGTAGTGCCGTGAGGTCGCGGGTCTGTTTGGGCAGTGGCCCGCTGTCGTCGATCAGTGCATCAATGTCATCGGGCGCTGCGGTCGCATGCAGGGGCAGACCGACCAACGCCGGCCAGGCAAGCGCCAGCGCGATCAATATGAGCGATCGTTTCGCAGCAACATCCTTGAGCCGGGTTCTCGGCGCGTGAAAGATGTTGGCGTTCTTCATTTTTTATTGGGTGATTTCGGCCAGCGAGACCCACAGGTATGGGCCTGCCGGGTTGATGACGATCCCGCTGTGGCCTTGCGCGCGAGCCATGTTCACCACTTGTTCGACCGTGAGGGGCCCGGCCGCATCAGCGGGGCTCCAAGCTAGAACTTCTGGGCCGCTGGTGAAGCCGAAGATGCTGGAGCTGCCGTCGGGATGTGTGGTGTTGCGAACGGCGATGTGCCCGTTGCCTTGGGAATCGTCGGCGGCGATTGCCAACGGTCCGTTCTGGCGCACCACGTCGACGACGGTGTGCCTGTCGATCTTGCCGGCAGCGTGATCGGCCAGCGCCCGTTTGAGCGGCTCGTTATTCGGATTGCGCAAGGCGAAATCGATTTCGGCGGCCGACAATGCACAGGTGGGGCCGGCGGGGTCGATATAGAGCCAGTCGTTGCCTTGGCTTTGGGCCAGCTCCAGGGCCCCGGTAGCCGACTGCACCAATGACTGCGTGCGCGTACCCGGCGGGTGCAGGCGGGCGATCTCCTCATGACGGGTATAAGCGAACAGCGCCGACCCTTTGCCGTGGGGGCCTGTGCCGCCGCGGATTTGGAGGCGAGACCCGGCCGCGAACGGTGTTTGGCCGGTAAATGCATCGGATCCGGTGATGTCGAAAAGCACCTCACCGACCATGCACAAACGGAGTACCTCGAGCGCCCCGCGCTGGTTGGGTTGTGCGGCGAAGGCGGCGACGGCTTGTCGCAGCGCCACATTGTCGACCAGGGTGGCGCGGTTTCCGTTGTCCTCGGTTGGCATTGCCATACGGATTCCCCTGACTGCACAGATAGCGTGATTCAACGATGGCCTGGTTCTTAACGCGTCGTGCGCTGCAGCCTGAACGCGGCGCGCGGTGTCTCGTTGGCGGTTTAGTGGATTTGGTTGCCAAGTTTGGTGACCAGCGCGGTGTTGAGGTAGGTGGTGGCTGCTGGGCCGCCGGCGTTGAGGGCGGCGATGGTGGCGGGGTCATCGACGATGACGAGCGTGCCGCCGAAACTGCTGTATTTGGCGGGCAGGCCGCCGTATCCGCCGCCGCCGGCGCCCGGGTCGGTGCGCAGCAGCAGCATGACGTCGCTGCGTTGAGCGATGTAGTCGACGTCGTCGATGTTGAACGGGACGGTTGGTGGGCCGCCGGGGGCGCGTTTGTAGTGGGTGTTGTAGGGGAAGCCGATGCTTTCCAGGTAGCTGCTCGGCGGTGATGGGACCGCCGCCGCGGTGGTGTTGGTCCCGGTGTAGTTGACCGCGACGATGGATTTGCCGCCGAAACTTCGATGCTCGGAGCGGATCTGGTTCTGCTCGGACTGCGCCTTGTCGACCAAGGTTTTGGCGGTGTCGGTGCGGCCCAGCGCGGTGGCGATCCAGTTCAGTTGGGCCTGCCAGTTCCAGTCTTGGGTGTTGTCGGCGGGTTGGGTCAGCGTGGGGGCGATCGCGGCCAGCGAGTTGTAGGTGGTCTGGTCGATGTTGTCGGTGTCGATGATGAGGTCGGGTTTGGCAGCGGTGATGGCGGCGGTGTCGGCGGCGGCGAAGACCGGTGGGGTGGAATGGATGAGCGGCTGCAGCCAGCTCGGTGTGGTCGCGCCGGGCGCGTTCATCACCACTACAGGGGCGCCGAGTGAGAGCACGGCATCGGGGTCGCCAGCTCCGAGCGCGGCGATGGCCATCGGGCGGTGCTCGAGTTTGAGGGTGCCGAATTTGGTGTTCAGGGTCTGCGGTTGGTATGGGCCCAATCCGGTCCTGGTGGTGCCGAACAGGTGAATGCCCACCACTGTCGCTGCGACCAACGCGGCAACCACGATGGTTGCTCCCACGATCAGCCGGGTGCGGTTGCGGCGCTTGGGTTTAGGACCGGACTCGGTTGGGCGACCGGTCGGGGTTGAGGGGGGCGGTGCGCCCGTGAACGGCTGCGGCGCCGCTCCATTCGCGGATGCTGCGCGGGGATCATAGGCCGGCCACACCGGTGCGGAGCCCGCCGGTAGGGAAGGTCCGGTGGGTGGGTAGGTCAGGGTGGGATTGGTCGGCTGGGATGGACGAGGTCCGGTGATGGTTGGCGGTGCCGGATTGTTAGTCAGCGCCGCAGTAGTCGCCGCAGCCAGTTCGCCAGCGGTCTGGAAACGATCAGCTGGATTTTTGGCCAGCGCGCGAGCCATCACCTCGTCGATCTGCGGTGGCAGGGTGGGGTTGATGTCGCTGGGGTGCGGGACAGGCCGCATCAGGTGTCCGACCAATATGGCCTCAAGGGACTTGTTGGAGGGGTCCTCATACGGGGTGCGGCTGGTAAGCAGCCGAAACAGGGCACACCCCAGCGAGTAGATGTCGGTGCGGTGATCGGCGGGTCGGCCTTCGATGGTCTCCGGCGCGGCGTAGGCCGCGGTGCCGACCATCGAGCCCGTCGCGGTCAGGGCGGTGGCATCGTCGAGAGCGCGTGCAATGCCGAAGTCCGCCAATAACACTCGTTCACGCTCACTGCCGGGCGCTGCGACGAGGAAGTTGCCGGGTTTGATATCGCGGTGTAAGACGTGCTGCGAGTGGGCGTAGTCGAGTGCGGCGGCGACGTCGGTGATGATGCGCACGATACGGGCCGGGGTGAGGTTGGCGCGGTCCAAATCGTTGGCGGCGGTTCCTTTGACGTATTCCATGGCGATCCACAGGTGCCCGTCGGTTTCGCCTCGGTTGTAGACCCGCACGATGTTCGGGTGGTCCAGGCTCGCGGCCAGGTTGGCTTCGCGGATGAAGCGCTCCCTGAATTGGCGGTCTCCGCACAGTTCGCCGGACAGGATTTTCAGCGCCTCGCTGCGGGGCAGCGTCGGGTGGCGGGCCAGATACACTGTGCCCATCCCGCCCTGGCCCAGCACGCCTTCGATGCGGTAGCCGGCGATGATAGTTCCTACATCAAGGGGCATTCAGCGGCTCATTTCCCTGTCAGCATGCGGTATTGGGCGGCCATCATCTGGTGCACAGCGTGTTCTTGTTCGTTTTGCATCTCGAATGCGTAGCGGTCGGCGCGGGCCACGCACCAGTAGCCCAGGGTTTCGTTGAAGCATTTCGCCTTGGGCATGCCGCTGATCCCGCCGACCTGGTTGGGCCCGGTCTCATCGGCGACGAGGCGCGCCGCGGAGGCCGTGTCGGGGGTTTGGTAGACGCGGGTTTCGAGGACGTAGGAGACCTGTTGCACGCCAGCGGATTTGAACATCGCCGCCAAGTGGACGGGGTCGCCGGTGGCCAGGTGCAGCGCCCCATGGGCGTCATAGATCCCGTCGCTGATCGATTCGTTTTCTTGGCGGGGGGCCACCGTGTGGGCCATCAACCCATCGGGGTCCAGCGGCAGTTGAGCCATCTGATCCGGCGGGGTCGGCTTGAATTTGTCGACCAGGAGCTGCTGCAAATCCAGTGTGGTGGCGATCAACCCGGCAGCCGTATCGGGTTTGTCAGCCGACGTCGCTGTTTGTGCCAGCACGTATTGTCCGTGTGCGGTCAAGGCGGTCACCGAGAACCGCGGGCCGGGGTCGGGGTATTGCGCTGTCCATTGGTAGGTCAGTGCCGTCGTAGCTGGGTATCGGGGAATCGAAAACAGTTGCGTCGGGATGGGTTTGGTGTCAAAGGGCATCGTCAGGGCAGCGCCTTTGGCTGCCATCGCGGTGATCGCGGCGCTCGCATCAGCCGGGCTGGCCAGTTCCAACACCGTGGTCAGCAGGTCCTTATAGGGGCCCTTGTCGGTGTGACGGGCGCTGGAAAACCCGGCCAGCAAGTTGTGGCCGTTAAGCGCCTCCCCCAGGGGGGCCCCGAGCAGCGCGTTGACCGCATCGACGTCTTTGACCACGCCGGATTCGATTTGCGCATAGTCGATCAGGTCGGCGTCGACCTCCCACGGGCCCACCACCACGCTGGCCAGGCGGCGCCCTTCGGCCCAGCCGCCGCGCAGCGCGTCGCCGGCCAACCCCAATGGGGCGCGGGGGGTGGTGGGGAAGTTCCCAGCATCGAGCAACGCCAGATTCACACCGTCGGGGCTGGCCTCCCCGGGGGCTTTGACCGCGCTGCCGGCGATCGTGGTACTGCAGGCCACCGTCAGCGCCGCGACTCCGACGGCCGCGGCGCGCAACCATGAACGGATGCGCCCGGTCATGGCGCGGTCAGCATCAGGTATTGGGCAGCCATGATCTGATGGGCCTCAACCTCTTGGGCCGCAGTGGCTTTGAACGCGTAGCGCGCTGCGGTGGCGATGCACACAAACCGCACCGCCCCCAGGTCGGTGATGTCGGGCCCGCGGTCAAAGCAGCGCGCTGAGGGTAGACCGTTGATGCCGGGGGCGGAGTGATAGCCCAGGAACGGCACGTCGATGCGGGCAAGCCCATCAGCGGCGCGCTGGGCGCCGGTGGTATCGACGGCCTCGTAGATGGTGGTGCGGTCGACGGCGACGTGGGTAATGCCGGCGTCGTTGTACATCGCCTGGGTGGCAACCGGGTCGGATCGGAAATGTAGTGAGCCGTGCGCGGAGTAGACCCCACCCTGGTTGACGTTGGGGTCGGTGGCCGGCACGGTGCGGGCCAGCAGACCGGTCGGGTCGGCCGGCAAGCTGGCCAGCCGATCGACTGGGGTGGCTTGAAAGTGGTCAGCGGCCGGGCCTTGCAAATCCAGGGTTTTGGCGATCATGTCGGCGACCGCCGCGGAGCTTTCCTTGGATCCGGCGAACTGGAAAAACACGTACAGGCCGTGCGCGCTGAACGCTGAGGCTTCAAAACCTCCTGACAGCGGGGCCACGTAGGCCCGCGTGTTGGGATAGTTGGGGATCGCCAGCCGGGTCGCTGGGATGTTGCCCGGGCGGATGGTGCCCACATCAGCGGCGGCCATCGCCGCAGCCGCATCCGTCGCGTCTTGGGGGCTGGGGAACCGAAACACCCCGTTGTCCAGGATCTTGGGCTTGTCAGCGCCGGCCTGTCCCTGTGGAGGTGGCGGGGTGGCGCGCCCACTGACGAAACCGGCCACGAAATGATGCGCGGCGGCGATCGCGGCGATCGAATCCCCACGCACCAGCGCCGATAGCCGTGTGGGCTCGGGAAACGCTGTCGTGGGCGCGATTTCGGCGTTCGTCGGGCTGATCAACGTGGCGTCGATCTGCCACGGTCCGGCCACCATGTCGGCCATCCGCTGGGCCTCGACGCGGCGCCCGGCGGCGTCATCGGCGACGTTGCCCAAGGGGGGGCCGGGGCCGGCGCGGATAGTTACCGGGGTCGAGCAGGGCCGCGTTGGCCGCCGCGGGCGCCGGGCCGCCGGATTTGACGGCTACCCCCGTCACCTGGTTCGAGCAGCCGCTGCCCACGACGACCACTACGGCGAGGCTGAGCAGCAGCGGCGATAAGCCCCGGCGCGCGGCGGCGATGCTTGTGTGTCGGATCTTCACCGGGCGGCTTTCGCTGATCCGCTCCGGCGCCTGTTGGGCCGTTTGCCCGACCAGCGCCGCAACGCCATGCGGTCGATGAAGATGGCGCTGGCCGCCCGCCGTTCCGAGACAGCCTTGTCGGCCACCGCCATCACCGCGAGTTGGCGGACTCGGGCACCGAGTCGCTTCTCCTGGTCGCGAATGCGATGCCATTCGGCACCGTCAGCGTCCAGGTCAGCATTGTCGTTGAGATAGTCGATCGCCGCGTCGACCGCGCACTGCTGTAAGTCGGGATTGTCCGGATACAGCAGTGCGGCCTCGCGCGCGGCGCGGTGCAGGCGGTTCCGCGCCGCAGCATCCAGCTGGCGGGCGCGCGCTGTTGAGCAGCGTCGCCATCGGCTCAGCCGCCGATTCGTCGCGCACGTCCGATCCCTCCTTTTCTCAGGTCCCGCGGCCGGCCTGTGTGCGCCGGCAACGATGGGGAGAATGGTAGTCGCTACTACCAGGGCGTCAGCTTCGATCGCTGATTTTGCCCATCATCGCCCTGGCCACATCGCTGGCGTCCTTGCCTGGCGCGGGCGCCACGTCGCGGAAATAGACCGCCTCGACCTCCACCAGGCAATTGCCCCGCACACCGAGCGCGCGCACCCGCCGCAGTTTCGTGTGCAGGTCTACCTCTTCCACGGTGGCTTCCACGACTGAAGCACCGGCGTGCACCTCGGTGATCTCATTCTGAAATCCCAGGCCGCTGTCGAGGCGCTGACCGGCGCACCGCGACCACTGCGAACCGAATTTCTCAAACAACGCATTGGCCGCCGCCGTGTTCGGTAACGCGACCACACCCTCGACGAGATCGATCACCGTGGGAAATTCGCCGACATCGGCGGCCCACCACTGTTCGTGAGCAACGTTGACCACCTGCGCATTACGGTAGGCCTCGCCCATCAGGATGTGCGCCAGCGAGGCGCAATCGCTGCGTGAAGCGTCCGGCCAGTCCCAGTACATCTCCGCCGGGCCGCCGAACTTCGGCGGCATACTGTCATCGAGTTTGAACGATTGACCGAACACGTGGGACAACTCAGCATCGGTCAGCATCGCCTGCTTGATGACTTCGCCGACCAGCGGGCGCGGTTTGAGGTCCGGCGCCGCGCGCACAGTGCCGCTGACGACATCAGCGCAACCGGCCACCAGCGTGATCAACGCCGAGGACACCAGCACCAGGATCAGCCGAACGACATTGGGCGCCAAGCGCATCCAAGCCATGGCCGCTCCTCTCTTCTCGCGCGAGTAGCAACGGTGGGTCTGGTCAGCGGGGGTTGACACGATCGGCCATCCGGGTCGCGATCTTGAGGCCCTGATCGGTGCGGTTATTACCGCAGCTGCGCACATCGATGACGATGTTGTTGCGGGCGGTCATGGCCCGTTGGCACTGCCAGCCCCCCGCACCTTCCTGGGTGTTGATGATGCTGAGCATGCCGTCACGGTTGGCGACCGTGCTGGCCATCCAGATGCTGTCTGGTTGACCCCGCTCGAGCAGGCGCAAGGTGGCGCCGTTGCATTTCGGCCAGGCCGCAGCCTGCTTGGCCACGAAGTCGCTGGCCGCCGTGGCGGTCGTGAAGTAGATCGCGGCGCTGTTGTCCAGGTGCTCAACGACTTTCGGGTCCTGCAGGGACTGGGTGCGTATCCCTACCCAACCGGTGCCCTCAAGTTCGGACTCGAGCGCGGGGATTTGGATCTCGCCGCATTCGGGCCGGTCGGTATTCACGCCGCTGTAGGCCACGTCGTCGCTACCGGCGTCCGGTGTTGGCGCGATGTTCGTCGCGCCCTCGATGCTGCTGATGGTCGCCACATCCAGCAGCAGCCCGGGCAGCGCCGACAACGGCACCGTTGCCGCCGCTTGCCGCGTTGGGCTCGGGCTGGCCTGCGTCGAGGACGGGCGGGGGGAGCGAGTCACTGCCACGCTGCCCATGTCATCGGGGCTGCTGGCGACGTTGATCACGATTCCGGCGGCCACTATGGCGACTATGACCGCGGCGGCGGCGCCGATCCGGGCCCACAGGGGGAACCGCTGGTGGCGCGGCGCCGCGATCGCAGCAGGGTAGCCCGGGCCGGCGCCCCAGGACGGCGCCGGCGGCAGGGGCCGGACCGGGGGAGGGCCGCCTGCGAATCCGAGTGGCCGCCGCGGCAGCACCACGGTGGCTTCCTCGCCGGGCCCGGGGCCCATGGGCGGCATCGCAGCAGGCTGGTAGCCGTTGCGCATCGCGGCATTGCCCGATGGCGGGGCGGTCTGGGCGGTGCTGAGCGGCGGGTTCGCGTGGTGGGGCATCTGCTGTCCTTCGGGGATAGGCGAGGTTGCGGGGTGCGCAGTGGGTCGCTGTATGGCGGCCGGGGTTTGTCCAAGGCGAGGGGTGAAGCCCTCGGACGCTGCCGCGCTGTCATGCATGCTTTGGATTAGACCACAGCAAAAAACATAGCGCAATGGTTCATAACATTGCACCACTGTGGTTTTGTTGGTAGCGTCTGCATCCGTATCCACCAGGCCCAGCAAGGAGAACCGCCCGAATGAGCGCCTCAAGACCACCCGCGAAGACCACAGAAAACAGCGCACCAAAACACAGCACCCGTACATCGCGGCTGACCGCCACCGGCCGCTGGGCAATCCTCGCCGCCACCGCCCTATGCCTGCTGCTCACCGGCTGCACCGCCACCACCACCGGCCACCCCGCAGCCGCCGCAGACCTCGGCCGCTGGCAACCGCCGGCGATCCTGCCCCAACACCTGCCAGACCTGTTGCTCAGCGAAAACGACATCAACACCGCTGCGCACACCACAGGCATGGCCGTGCGCACACCGATCACGCACATGTGGCACGACGAGGACACCATCTCCACCCCGGCTTGCCTCGACACCTACTTCCCAGCCGAAGCCAACGCCTACCAAGGCACCAACTGGACCGCCATGCAAGGCCAAATCCTCGACGACGCAACCACACCGGGGAGCGCCCGCCACGCACTGGTCCAGGCCCTCATCAGCTTCCGCGACGCCGACTCAGCCCAACAATTCTTCAGCCAAGCCAAAACACGCTGGTCGGGCTGCGCAAACCACTCGCTCACCGTCGTCCTGCACAGCCACGCCCCGGTGACATGGAACTTCGGCGAGCTGCGTGCCACCGACACCACCTTGACCAGCACCCAAACCCAAGCCAGCGGTGAAGGTTTCACCTGCCAACGCGCCCTGGGGCTGGCCAACAACGTCATCATCGACACCCTGTGGTGCGGCTTCGACACCACCAGCCAAGCCAGCGACATCGTCGCCAAGACCACCGGCGCCATCTCCCAGGCCTGACCCAGCGAGCTCGCCAGTCCATCGTCGACTTGATGGGCACATGACACAGAAGAAGGAGGTGCCGGCAGTGCGCGCGCTTGCCGTCCCCGTCTCAGCAATACTCATCGGCGCCGCGAGCGTGGCATGCCACCAAAAGCCGGCATGTTGCGCCGCCCCGCCGCTACCCCCTCCGGTCAACTTCGACGACTACCGGTCCGTCAACACCGACGACTACCGCACCTATTCGACCTACGGCTGGAACGGAATTCAGTTCGCCACCCGCGCCGGAATCCGCTGCCGAATCTATGACGGCCCACACTCGTTCCAGTACGCCGCCGCAATCGACTGCTGGGGGCCGCTCCCTGGCGTGGCATCTGGGGTGAACTACGCAAAGGTATCCGAGTGGCCCTACGACAAAGACACCTTGACGCCGATCACGCGGGGACCCGCGCCCCCAGGGCACACCGAAGTCTTCTCCTTGCTCAGCCACACCGACCTCAACGAGCAAGAGACCTACCACGCCGGCCCGACCGAGAAAAGAACCGTCGACCCCGCCAGCTACCACCTACTCAATCCTGGGCAGAAGATTGTCGTCCCCGGAGGACACCGCGGCGACGACGACCTCAACACATCAATATGCGCCGTCGTCACTGACGACTCGATCACCTGTGAAATCCAGAACCTCTATCACGACGGCACACATGGCTTCCGGATCCTGCCCCAAGTCAGCCAGACCTACTGATTGGATGATGTTGTGGCTAAACAGATCACCGAGCGCGAACCGCGCAACAACAACAGCAACCTGATCGGCTTGCGGGGCGCCATACTCTGCGCCGGCGTGGCCACTGCGCTTACCGGCCTAACAGCCCCTCCCGCTGCCGCAGATCCATCCAACTACACCGGCTACCACCCCGTCGACCCGAAACCCTTCCAGACCTTCAACACCTACGGCGGCGGCGGCGCACAGTTCACCTCGCCCAGCGGCCAACTGTGCCGAATCGTGGTCATCTCCCGCGGCATGTTCGCCTACATCGAATGCCTAGGCGAGCTACACGGCTCCGCCGAAGGCAACAACCTCGTGCGGATCACGACCACGGCCCCAAGTGGCTTTTCGAAGACCACGCGCGAAGAGTTCCTCAGCACCCAGCGCGTAGGACCCGACGGCGTCACCCGCGAACCCACCGGTGCCGCCGGATTCATCCCGCTGCCCGCAGGCAGCAGCCTGACCTACACCAGCAGCGTCTGGTCCGGCACCTGCGCAGTCGACGCGACCAGCACCCGCTGCACCGTTACCAGCAACCACAGCGACGGCACCGTCACCACCAAGAGCTTCGCATCGACCGCCACCGACGCAACAATCGACTGATGTTTGCCCGGTCCGCCGCGGGACCCAGCGCCTTTATGCTGACCACGATGGCGAATCACGGCCCCGATCCCACCACGCCGCTGTGGCGCGCGGCGCAAGTGTTCCGCCTGCTGAGCTGCATCTACGCCACCGGCTTTCAAATCGCGATCAACCCGGATCTGGTTCGGCCCGTGCTGGGTTGGGTGCTGTTCGCCGCGCTGATCGGCTGGAGCGCGGCCTGCGCGATCGCCTATCTGCGGGGCTTCGGCCGCAAACCGGCGTGGGTGCTCGCCGAGCTGGCGGTCGTCGTCTTGCTGATGTGGTCGAACAACCTCGTCGCGAGCCCGCACTGGGCGGCCGACAACCAGACCTGGCCGACGACGTTGTGGGCCAGCAATCCCACGATTTCGGCCGCCATACAGTTCGGCCCCGCGGGCGGCATGCTGACGGGCCTGGCGGTGATGGCCACCAATTTCGCCGTCAAGAACTACCTCGCGCTCAACCTCGGGCACAACGCCACCGTCATCATCGAACTGGCGATCGGCATGGCCATCGGGATGGCCGCGCAGACCGCGCGCCGCGCGCACGACGAGCTGCAACGCGCGGCGCAGTTGACGGCCGCGGTGCAAGAACGCGACCGGTTATCCCGCCAGGTCCACGACGGCGCCATCCAGGTGCTGGCGCTGGTCGCCAAGAAGGGGCACGAGATCGGCGGCCCGACAGCCGAACTCGCCGACCTGGCCAGCGAGCAGGAGCGCGCGTTGCGGCGCTGGCTGGCGTGCGCGGACGTCGATCCCGACGCCGACAGCGCGACGATCGACCTGCGCGCGCTGCTGCGGTGCCGGGAGTCCGATCGGGTGTCGTTCAGCCTGCCGGGCACTGCGGTGCCGTTGGGACGTTGGGCGGCAACCGAACTGGATGCCGCGGTGGGCAACGCGCTGGACAACGTGGTCGGCCATGCCGGTCCGGATGCGCACGCCTTCGTGCTCGTGGAGGACCTCGGCGATTCCGTCGTGGTCAGCGTCCGCGACGACGGCGTGGGTATTGCCGCCGGCCGGCTCGAGGAAGCGACGCGTCAGGGGCGCCTTGGCATCGCCCAATCGATCGTGGGGCGCCTCACGGCGCTGGGTGGCAGCGCCGAATTGCACAGCGAGCCGGGGGAAGGCACCGAGTGGGAGTTGTGCGTGCCACGCGGACAGGGACGCCATGGCGGATGACGAGACGCCGACCACGGTGATGGTGGTCGACGACCATCCGATCTGGCGTGACGCCGTCGCGCGCGACCTGGCCGAAGGTGGCTTCACCGTGGTCGCCACCGCCGACGGCGTGGCCGCCGCGGGACGGCGGGCCGCCGTGGTCAAGCCCGACGTGGTGGTGATGGACATGCAGCTGACCGACGGCGACGGTGCCCAGGCGACCGCCGCGGTGCTCGCGGTCTCCCCCTCGTCGCGGGTGCTGGTGCTGTCAGCCTCCGACGAACGCGACGACGTCCTGGAGGCGGTCAAAGCCGGCGCGACGGGATACCTGGTCAAGAGCGCCTCGAAAGCCGAACTGGCACAGGCGGTTACCGCCACCGCAGCCGGGCGGGCCGTGTTCACCCCGAGCCTGGCCGGGCTGGTGCTGGGCGAATACCGGCGCATCGCACAGAGCAAGGACAGCACGGACGACGGGCCCGCCCGCCCCAGCCTCACCGAACGCGAAACAGAGGTGTTGCGCTACGTGGCAAAAGGGCTGTCCGCCAAGCAGATCGCCCAGAAGCTGTCGTTGAGCCACCGCACGGTGGAAAACCATGTGCAGGCGACCTTCCGCAAGCTCCAGGTCGCCAATCGGGTGGAGCTGGCACGCTACGCCATCGAGCACGGCCTGGACGAAGAGCCGTGACCCGCGGGGCGGCCGGATAACCACACTTACCCCGCGGGCCAACGATCTTGGGCTACCGCGTTGCGAGGCGGTGTCGCACCGGGAGTGTGGCCAGGATTCGCGCACTCACCAGCGCGCTCACCACCACGGCCATGCACGCCAGGCCGTCGTCCTTGAGCCCCCACCTGATCGCCGCGAGCAGCGCCACGCCGGACGTGCACAGCAGGGCGCCGATGGCCGCGCCGCGCCACCGCGACGTCACCGCGGGCGCACCGTCCCAGCCGGACAGCGGGTTGTTCTCCAGCGGCCGCAGCGCCACGAACAGCACCGCCACCGCGACCATCACGATGAACACCTGCGCGAAGCTGATGGCGAGGAAATCCTGCGCACCCGGAAAGCGCGGGCAGCCAAAGAAATCGAAGACCAGATGCACACCCAACAGCACCGGCATGTGCCACAGATACAGCGTCATCGCGCCCGAGTTGCCGATGGCGGTCCACCACCACACCCGCGGCCGCTGCGCCCAGCGCGCGATCGCCGGTGCGGCCGCGATCGCCAACGCGCTCAGGATGATTGCGTGCCCGGCCAGCAGCAGCGACGGCGGGCTGGTGTTGGACAGATGATGGTCACCGGTGCCGACCATGCTGATCTGATACGGCCCCCAGCGCACCAGCGCGACGTCGACGGCGAAGAAGACGGCGGCGACGGCCAGCGCGGCGCGGCCGCCGAGCAGCCCGCGACGGTAAGCCACGCCGAACATCGCGGGAATGAGCCAGACGGCCAGGTTGAGGTAACCCAACGGCATCATCGCCGGCCAGTGCAGCCGGATCACGTCGATCATCGCGATCGCCCCGTAGACCGCCGCCACCCCGGCGGCCAGCCGCCCGGCCGTGCTGACGCGGTGCAGCAGCGGCATGGCGGCCAGCACCAGGACGTAAGCCCCCAGGAACCACAGCAGCTGCGTGCTGACGCCGGCGATCGGATCGTAGATGTGCCGCGGCAGCGCCCGATACAGCACCGTCAGCACCACGGCCCAGAACGCCAGGTAGTAAAACACCGGCCGGAACAGCCTGGTGCAGCGCCTCATCAGCCAGTCACCCCAATTGGTGCCCGGAGCCCAGGAGGACACGCACGCCGCCGCGCCGGCGAAGAAGAACAGCGGCATGATCTGCAACAGCCACGTCATCGCCTGAAACAGCGCCGAGGTGGTGAGCAGGTTGTCCCAGATCAAAACGTTATTGCGGATGATGCTGGCCGCCATCACGGTATGGCCGAGCACCACGCCGACCAGCGACGTGATGCGGATGACGTCCAGGACGCGGTCGCGATCGGCCGGCGTACTCGCGGCCACCTCGGCGACGTCTGGAAACCGGACAAGAGTGGTCATGGGAGCGGAATTGCCCTTCTGTGCTGTGACTGCGGAGCGTTGTGGTGGAGCAGGAATCGTGCGATGAGGAAAGCATCGCCGGTGGCGCGGGCGCGGGCCTGCGCACTTCTACGCGACAAGGCTGAGTAGTTCTACTCAGCCCGCGGCGTTGAGCGGGTCGTAGTCGGCCAGCAGCCTTTCGATGCGGGCCTCATCGAGCCGCACCCGAACGGTTGCGGCCTCCTGCTGGTCGCGGATCACCTTGGCCAGGGTGAACGCGCTCGACACCAGAAAGAGGAAGGTGACCCCGAGGAACAATCGCGGCCAGGGGTCAAGCGGCAGGAAATAGATTCCGCCGAGCGCGGCCACGAAGCTGATCGCGAATGCAACGGCGGCCTGGACGAAGAAGGCGGCGGTGGTTTTCGACATGCTGTTGGGAACGGTCATGCCAATAAGCCTGCGGCAGCGGACCGTTCGCGGGATCCGTAAGACTACTCAGATTTCGCGGTGCGGTCGCGGGGCCGCGCCAGCAGCGCCGCCGCCGCGCCCGCCGCGCCCACCCCGATCGCCGCGGCGGCCACCGTCGCCACCTCGACCGCGGCGAACTCGGAGTCCACCAGCGGTTTGACCACCGCCACCGCGGCCACCGCGGGCATCACCAGCCGCACCCACCAGGCCACCACGCTGTCGCCGGGGACTCGCGAATTAGCTTCTGTGACAAACACATACAGCGCCATCAGCAGCAGGGGCGCCGCGCCGAGAATGACCAACCCGATCCAGCGCGCACCGTGCGCCGACAAGACGGCAGCCGTCACCGCGACAAGCGCCATCAGCACCACTCGCGCGATGGTGTTCGGCCGCGCCTGGCGCGTTACCGCCAGGTCCGCGGCGACGCGCACCACTGCCCACCCCGAGGCCAACGCAGCGGCCACCCCGACAGCGACGCCGGTGATAGTCATCCACGTCCGACCCGCTTCGGCATAGAACTCCGGCACAGCTTCGCCCAGGAGTTTGGCACTCCATCGCCACGGCCCCACCACCCCCTGGTGATCACCCACCCACAACACCAGCGCCGCCGCGGCCACTACCGCGACCGCCAGCGACATGGATCGCCCCGGCCTGGCTACGCGCGCGCTTCGGACCGTGATGAGTTCAACGCCCACCATCCCCAGTCCGAAGCCGACTAACTGACCAGACAGCCGGCCCTGGGTAGCGGCCGTCCCGATGACAACGGGGTCACTGCCTGCGGCGACGCGCGCAGTGACTGCCACCGCAAGGTAGACGGAGATGAGCAACCCGGCGATCACGAGCGGCGCCACCAGCGACGCGATGACCCGAGTCGACGCCCAACAGACAATGGCGCCAACGACGACCGCGGTCCCCGCCGCGGCGACCGGTAACCACGAAAAGTTCTCGGCAGGGTCTTCACCGGATGAAAACTGCAGCAGCAGCAGCGATCCGAGGGCGGTGGCGAACTTCGCTGTCAGCACCACATAGGCGAGCAGTTGAACGGTGCCGGCTGCAGTCCCCGCCTTCGGGCCCAGTGTGGCACCAACCAATTCGGCGGTGTTGCGCGCATGGGGTGCATAGCGGCGCAGTCGCGCCAAGGCGTAGATGACCGGGACCATGACCGCTGCACCGAGCAGCGCGCCCAGTCCGTACTGCGCCGCAGACACAATCACCGCAACGCTCAGTCCGGCGGCTTGCCACGTACCGAGGACGCGCTCACCGGAGCCGGTTTCTGGCTGGGTCTGTGCCTCTAGTGATTTTTTCGGCATGTCCTTAAGCATGACTTACGCCTAATCCGGTCGAGCGGGAGCGGCATTACTGCCGAGCGCCACACTATGACGCCTCGCTCTTGGCTTGCGTATTTCTCGGCGAGGCTTCGTTCGGCGTCGGTCGCGCGGGGGCGCGGGTTTAGGGGGACTGCCGGATACTTCCGACGAGCTCTGCAACTCGCTCGTTATTGCCGCAGCGACCGACCTCAGCCCGAGGCGGGCTCGGTCGTGATAGCGCCGTCAGAGCCGTCGTGGTGCCGATGACCGTGCTTTGGCGGCCTTGTACGCCCATGACCCCAACATCAGTGCGATCAGTAACGCGCCGCCCAACATGGTGTAGCCGGTGTTGCGGTGAAAATCCCGCATGCTCGCCGGCGAGTACACGCCCTGGTGGATATTTTCCTGTGTTGCATGCCAGTTCACCGGCGCGGTCAGCACCGCTGGATCGGTGCCTGCCCGGTTCAACTTCTCGATCGTTCTTATCGACCGGTACCCGCGGGAGGTCAGCACCGAGCAGGTGTCGGCCGGGCCCATCCGGTGTCCATCGCAGTGCGGCCCAGTCAGATCTTGGTAGGCGACTAGGCCTGCCCCGAAAAATAGGGCGATGAACATCAGGCCAAGGGCGCCGACCGCGAGGCGGCCCACGACGTGCCAGAAAACCGCCCCTATGGTGGCCCCGGGGGCCGCGGGGTGTGGCCCGTCTACTTCAGCATCGGACACGACGACCCTCCGGCGAGTGGACCACCTCATGAGACGACACGCTGGTGCCTATCTACAGTCGTGAAAGTCGCTGGCTAGTTGCCGCTGCAATTGAGCCGCCTCTGCCGTCTGATTGCCCAGAGGGGCTTGGGGTTTCGGCGATCCACTGTCGTCGCGGCAGTCAGGCACTTGAAGATCTCCGGTGAACTGGTGGAAATTATCGGGCTCTACCATGAGGTGCCATTGCAGTTGTAGCGGGTGCTGTTTGGTGGGCGCTATGGTGGAAATGACTGATTTGAGGTCGCGGTAGGCCGTAGCAGGGTCTGTGATGTAAACCGAGAGCGCGGTGATTCTGGCGTCGTCGACCCGCACGTAATAGATCGGCAGTGCCAGCCGCGATATCAGGGCGTCGATGTTTGCGCGCTGCTCGGCGGTGATTGGGATACCGACTTCCCAGGTGGGGAATTTGGTCGGCTCGGCCGAACGGATATAGACGGTCATCGGTTCGGGCTGCACAGTGGCCAACACTGCGCTCAAGACGTCGTTGGTGTGGTCGATATCTGATACTTCAAGGCGCACCGTGGCACTGTCACGTGACCACAGGATCGACGCCTCTGGCACACGGGTCCTGAGTTGTCGTAACTGATGTGTGTCACCGGCGATCTGGGCGGGGTTGAGCTCTGCGCCGCGTTTTACCTCGACTCGGTCGCCAATGACGAAGGTGGTGGACTGGCGGTAGCCGTTGAAATCCCCGCCTTTGATGCGGGTGATACGTGAGGCCACCGCCGCGATCTGTTCCTCGCTTGCCTTCGGCATCGCGACTACCAGATTCAACTGGGCGCCGTTCTCAAAATCGTTGGTATATAGTGGATTAACGTCATCAACGCCCGGCATTTTGGCGATCTCGGCCTGAAGGTGGCGCACCTCGGCGCTGCGATCAGGAGGCGTGCACGCAGCCACGACCAAGGCCAGCCATGCCATGGCCGCCACGCATACCCGTTTCACCGGTGCCGGGAGCCGGCGCGTGACACGCCGCGACACTGCACTGATCACGAAGCCAAGCACCTTGCCTGCCTTGCCTTTACATCCCGATGTGAGTAACTGTGCGTTACCCTAGACTGCTTTGCAGCCCGTCGAGATGAGGCTGGTGCCCTGGGCGGTGACGTCGTACAGGTAGTGGTCAGCCACCACATATGTTGGAAGCGCTTCAACATAGGCGCGGCCATACACCGCGGTGAGCACCGCGAAGTCTTCCATCACCGGATTGCCGCTACGCCGACCCAATCGGTCTAATTCGTCGTCGACGGCGCTCATCGCCGGCCGGATGCCGTCATTGAGGGCCCTCTGTTGCGGGCTCCACTGGCTCGCGGGGATGTCCTCATCCGTGTCATGCCACGCCGCGGCGGCGTCATTGAAGTGAGCAAACACCGAGGTGAAGTCCGCGCATATCGAGTTGCTGGCGCGAAGGAATCGCTGCGGGTTGGCCGGATCGTCCGTGTGCGGTGACGCGTTCGTCGGTGGGGCCGCCGCGGTGACCAGCGGTCCGCGCAGTGCGGCCGCCCCGTGGCGAATCGCATCGCAGATGGCAAAAATCGCGTTGCCAGCCGAATAGGTAACACGCAACAGCAGATCATCAGGTGAGGTGTACTGCGGGATTCGGTCTGCGTAAGCGCGCCAGTAGGCGATCAGCTGCTCGTAGAGTTCCCGAACCACCCGGTGCGGGGTTTGCCTGGCCAGCATCCCAGTCTTATCGGCGGCCTCACGTATTGCCGTGCCGGCGGCCCGATATTGGGCGCTCAACTGCGCACTCCAGGCAGATGCCGGGATGGATTTGTCTCTGTCGTGCCAGCCAGAGGCTTTCTCGCTGGCCGCCAAGGGATGGGCAACGCTACTCCACCCCCCGCAGGTGGGTTCTTCGGTGATGACGCTGATCGGTGCGGAGTCTCTAGCACTAGCCAGGCCTGGACGCGGCGGCGAGGAATGCCTGACAACGACGATGGTCACCATGACCGAGACGGCGATAGCTACCGCAAATGCCGCCGCCCCCACGAGCATCCACTCCTGTTTGCCGCTCTTCGGTCGCCGGCCGGCGGGTGAAGACCACGGCAGCGGCGAAGCCTCCGGCGACCCCCAGTGATCATCCGGCCGCGGCACCCTCATGTGAACTTTCCTCGAACTGGAGAACCTTCGTTATGCCCGCAAGGCTCGATGAGGTGGTGCCGTCCACGCCGCTGCTGGTCCCTGCAGCAGGTCCGGCGCTCTTGGTACATCCCGTCGCGGCTATGCCAGCGGCGACAACGCTGACAATCACCGCGCCGGGATAACGACGTGAAGACATGGCCAAAGCCTACGGTGAGCGGCGCTGCGTCGAGATGGAAAACCGACGGCGGTAGCGGTGCAACCAACGATGTTCACCACGATATTCACGAAAAGTGTGGTCGAGAGTTCGGATGTCAGTTGAGATGGTCTCGAGAACGGACCGCGAAAGGAGGTGAACAGATGAAGAAAACGCTTCCTCTCGTGATGATGCTCTGTGGGCTCGTGTCGGGAGTCCTCGCAAGCCCTGCGGCGGCGGACATGAATAGCTACATGAACTGCATCCTGTTGAGTAGACAGCACTTGAACCCGGAACCACCTCAGGCAAAGCAGCTTGTCTACAACACGATCGGACAAGAAGTCTCCCGGAACATTCGCAACAACGGGAGTTCCTCGATGGCGGAGATCTCGCGTCTCGAAGGCAACGGGATTGACCCACAGCTCGCACAGATGATCGTCCAGTGTGCCAGCGTGAACGGGCCGATGTGATGTCATGTCGCGCAAGTTGCAAATGCTGGATCGGCCTGGTTCTTCCCAAGGGCCGCCTCCCTTCTGGGACACTTAGAACCTGTGTGGGCTCGAATCGTTGTTGCGCCTTGGTGGGTGAGCTGGCTGGCGAACGCCGCGTTCGGCGCGATCACGCTTGGCGCAGTCGCGGCGTTGCTGTACCCGAACTTTTTCGCCGTCACCGGATGGTTGTGGGGACCGCTCACCGTGGCGGGGTTCGCTCTACTGATATCCGCGTGCCTGGCTTTCGTCCAGCGCCCGTTCCGCCGGGCTTATTCTGCAGCCCTCACTGGACTTAGCCGCCAGCAGCTGCCCCAAATCAACAGGGCATTGCGCCGCGGAGAGATCCCTTCTGAACCGCGCGTGCTGGTGGCTGCCGTCAAGGTGGGCACTTTGCGGCTGGCGCACACGCGTAGGGCCCTGCGCGGGTCGAGGGCATTGATATGGCTGACGCCGGCCTTCCTCATCCTCGCCGGAGTTTTGTCCTTCCTAGCCAACGATATTCGGCGCGGAGTGTTCTTTGTCGGGTTCGCGCTGTACTTCGCGGCCTACTACGCATGGCTCGGGTACCGCAAGGATCAGCTGACCACGCACGTGGAGTCGTTGCGCGCAAGCGCAGAAGCTGACGACGCGGCGGTGGACGTCGACTATGCTGCGCCGCCGCGGCGACTAAGGATGTCGATCCCGCTGTTTATCGTGGCTGGAATCGCCACTGTGACAATCGCATACCTATCGGATCGCCCCAACCCGGACTGCCGGACCGTCGACTCGGTCGCCAACTTCAACTTCAAAACCAATAGCGTGCTCACAGCGCGGCTGACAGCGACCGACGTGGATCTGGCCAGCTACCGAGATTGGTCCAACCAGCTGCAAACCTACGCACGACAAGCATCCACCCCCGACATTGCTCGCCGCCTTCACCGGATCGCCGACCTATCCGTGCAGGCAGTGGCGCGGCGACAAGCTATCAACAACGACGAAATAGCCGGGCGCCCAAGCGATGCCATCCACAGCGACCAATCCGCATATCTGAGCACGATCAGCGAGCTGCTCGACGAACAGCAAGCCCTCATCTCAACCTGCCACCGTTCCTGACCCCGGCTCCCTCGCAAATTCATCGTGATGGCCGGCCCCGGTCTCAACCCGATTCTCACAGCGGCTATCACTGCACCGCTTGAGACTTCTGGAAGTGCTGGAGGAGAACTCTCTCAACGATTTCCGTGCCGAAACTCGGCCGATGGGATGCGGGCCTTCCACTGTGGCTTTCCCGCCTGCGGACACGTCTGGTTGCCAGGCGGTCCTCCGAGGGAGGCCTCGCGTCCACCTCAAACCGCCGGAAGCCAGTCCGGCTCGATGAAAACTGGCCACTTCGACAAAAGAACGATCGGCGATTTCGCTCCGCAGGCCTGTCGCCAGGGGTACCTTTTTCTGGCCAGGCGACCGGTGGCCCGATAGAAGGTGGAACGATGATAGCCGTGCGGTGGACGTCGACCCCGCTTGTCACCGCGGTTGCCGCGTTGCTGGCGCTGGCGCCGCTGGCGAAGGCGGATCCTCTCACCGCCTATGATGTGCAGTTCATCAACGCGCTAGCCGAGGTTCAGTGGCACACGTCGAGCCCGACGACCACCGTCCGGTTGGGGCATGACGTATGTAACGGGATATCGATGCAGGGATTGACCCCCCGGCAATCGGCCAACAGTGGGAGTTGGTGGGTGGTCCCTCCGGGCAGCGCCGGCGCGTTCGCGTTCGTCAAGACAGCGATCAGGTTCTATTGCCCGCAATACCTTTCAGCAGTCGACTGGTAACGGGCCGTGGGTGGGGTTAGGCCCTCGCGAAGACGATAGGAAGGTCAGGATGACGAGGGACAGAAAGCTTTTGGTAATCGCCATCGCCGCTGTCGTCGCCGTGGTTGTCCTGGTGTGGGGTGTTTCCACCCATGGTTTCAAGGACATGCGTTCATACAACTTGGGGCATAACGCAGGACTTCAGGACAAGAACTCACGCTACCCAGCCGGATGCGTCACGATGCTGCTGCTGGCCCTAGAGAGCAGTGATGCGGCAGGTCTCGACCAAGACGACTTCAACTCTGGTTGCAAGGACTCTGGAGACTGGTCAGGCATTAAGGGAGCCCCTGATCAGCCCAAACTCGGCTGAGTTACTCTCTGCCTGCCATCATGGCAAGGTGATGGGTGCTACGGATTATGGCCTTCTGATCGCCATCGGCCAGGCACTGCCCTGACGTGAGGATGGCACGATTGACCGACATGGAGGAAGACCTGCCTACCGTCAGCGTGCGTTTGTGGCGTGCCGACGCGATCGTCTTGTTCGACTGGTTGGCCCATACTGATCTGAACACGGTGCCGATCACGCATCCGGCGCAAAAGCAGGCGCTGGCTGATCTTTTGACCCGGTTCGAATGGGCGGCCGATGCGGATGTGACCGCGGCGACTGCTGACGAGGTCGCGGCGGCCCAAGCAGAAGTGTCGCGCGACATGGGCTGGTGAGGGAACAGAATCCGTTCGTGGCGGTGCTGACGAGCCTGCTGTCAAGATTGACCAACAGAGTCAAACCGGCGGCAACCGGAGCGGCACCAGAATTCGCGAACAACGGACGTCACGACTGCCCGCCAAAGCCATCGGGTCTTGTACGCGGCTGCCAACGCGGGCGCGTACATCTCCACGTGAAGCGCTCGCTGTGGGTCCAATCATCAGTACGAAGACGAACTCGACGCTCAGTGCGCGCATGGCTTCGTAGGTACCGTGGTCGAGTGTCTGACGAAGAAATGGCCGCATCGGAGCACGGCGTGCATCTGGAATGGTGGTACGACCTGGACCGGCCTTTTCTAGCCGAAGTGGACTTGCTTGCCGCCAGGTCAAGCTACTCGACGTCGTTCGTTACAGAGGACGGCGTCTTCGCCGCGACTGTACGTCTGCCACGGACGCCCGACGCTGAAACCGGGCTTGCGGATTATTTGGCGCCTCCGCGCGATTGGGCGGCAGCGCTACCCACGCCCGATGAAGAATGGGGAATCCACTACAAGGACCATACGCTGGGCTTCAAAGGTGTTGTCATCAAACGTCTTGCCTTCAGCATTCAGGCTGGGCCGGAGGTCGTGGAGCCCGCCATACGTTCGGAGTGGGGGCAGGACCTTCTAGCGTTGGAGATTCTCAACACGATTGATACCTGGTGGGAGAATGTCAGGACATGGCTCGAGATTGCAACTAACCAACGCCTCGCACAAGTCGGCCACGAGGCCAGCGATTGGTTAAACCCGAATACGCGGACGTCGATATGGACGGTCGACGAAAGCGGGGAAAGGAAGCCGTTGAGGGCCGGCGGCACTGTTGTTCAGGGCCCTGAGCGAGTCCTCGGTGTGACCGCAACGATTCTGCAGGATTGCTTGGCGCTCGCACACATTGAGCCGCCACTGGCATGGACTCTGTTGCGGGACGCGCGCGCTCTGCAAAACGCCGATCAGTACCGCCGCTCGGTCATCGATGCAGCCACTGCAGCAGAGCTGGCTGCGACCAAGCTGGTTGACGATCTGCTAGTGGGAACCGAGTCGGGGGAGCGAGCAAGGCTCCTCCGCGACCGAAGCCATCAGGGACTTGGAGGGAAGGCAGTACTGCTGAGGGAATTGGGGCAGGGCCCTTCGGAGGGTTTCAAAACTGATCTAGTGGCCAGGCGAAATGACGCTGTGCACGAAGGGATAGATCTGAAATATCTCGAGTGGCAGGCGGCGTTTCGTGCGGCGTTAGCCCTTGTCGAGCAAGGCTTTCCACTGCCCACGGCGCCGGGTTCAAGCGGGCCGCTAACGTGTTATTGGTCTCAGGCCGTAGAAGCGCAGAATGTCCATTCGTGGCCGTGATGCGAGCCTGCTAGCGGGCTGGTTGGTAGGCGTTGGCGCGGCTCGCAGGGTGCAGGTACGGGGGCCGGACGGCGGCGGTACCCAGCTGTCCTGTCTGGACACCGGGGGTGTGGGTGAGGCAGCGCACCGGCGTTGTGCGGCCGAGTACGCCGGGCTCGTGTTCGTGGCCGGCGGCCCAGCGTGAGATATCGGGGGTTTCGGTGACTTCCCATCGTGTGACGAGGCCTTCTCCGACCCCGCGGTGCTTGCCGATCGAAAAGAGGTCGGTGAGCAGCTCACGGATGAGGTCGGCGTCGCCGACGGCGCGCCAGGTCAAGGTCGCGGCGGGATGCGCCATGACAGGGACGATGCGCTTTTGATAGCGGCCCTGGGCGTCGGAAACTGCTTGGCTTCCAATGACGGGGGTCAGCTGCTGAAGCCGGCCCCGATTCGTGCGTGAGGTGCGCCAGCGCATGTCGGGGTCGGTGACGTGATGGGGGTGGAGGTCGGCGAAGGTGGCCATCCAGTGCCAGTCGGCGTCAGAGGTGGGATTGCCGCATTTGGCGAGGGGAAGGTCCAGTGTCTCAGGGTCTTTGGTGTGCTGATAGGTGAACTCTTCGCCCGCTGTGCGGGCGGCCCACTTACGGCGGTGCCACAGTACTGAGGCGAGTAATCCATCCAAGGCCACGCCCCAGGGGCGGGACAGCACGACACCGTGTGGTGTGGTGGCGGTGATCTGCAGAGCAATCATGTGTGTGTGTCAACTCAGTTGCGATAGCGTGGTGATCGCCTCGTCGCGGTGAGCGGTTAGGTCCGCTGCCCAGTCGATGTTGTCGCTGGGCAGATTTCCGCGAAGCGTGGTCGCGGTGACGGTGGCGGTGACCTGTCCGTGGCCGGCGGCGATGCGGCCGCCGAGGTGTCCTCGGGTGGCGAATTCGTCCAGGACGGAAAGCAGAAATGCTGCTTGGATGGGGGTGGCGTTGGTGAGTCGAACCCAGGTCTGAAGTCGGGTTCCGGCCGGCAGCGTCTCCACCCCGAATCGTCCGAGCGGACTGCTGTTTTCATCCGAGTCCGTGCTGGGAGGCCAGGCGGTGGTGGTGCGGTGATCGGACAGGTGGCTAAACGATTCTTCTGCGACGCCAAGCACGGCAGACAAGGCTTTGGATCGCGGTGGGCGGGGCAGGATGTGGGAGAGTTCGGCGATCTCGGGCAGCACCTTGCCGACGTCCAGTAGCCCCGACATGATGCGGCCCGACGCCGCCCCGCCGAATACCGCGACCTGGGGCAGTAGAGCCTTGAGGCGGCGTTCTTGCTCGTCAGTAAGGGGCCGCGCGGATTTGGCCAGCCGGCCGCCGTTGGTGAGTAGGTGTGCTGCCGGGATGGGCAGGGCGGTGTCTTCGTAGTTGAGCACGGCGGCGGTCAGTGACTCTCCGATGCGGCGCAAGATGCCGCGGAAGCCGCTGCCCGACACGATCGGGACAAGTATCACTTCACCGGTAGGGGTGATGATTTTTTCTCGGCGGAACAAGGCGAAATTGTCGGTGCCGATGGCGCTGTAGTCCTCGCGGTGCACGATCGAGGATCGGGCCAAGACGTCGATGTCGAAGTGAACGCTGATCAAGCTCACCCGCGGGCCGCTTTCCGTTGTTCGGCAACAGCTTCGGCGATGATGCGCACTCGCAGCAGCAGTGCCGGCAGACTGTCACGTAGCACGGCGATGACGGGTAGCGACGGTTGGCGTAGCAGCATGGCTAGCTCGAGGCGTCGATCCCGCTGCCGGGGCGCGCAGACCTCGAGCTGTATGGACACATCAGACCACCAGCGATCCAGGGTGTCGGCGCGGTAGGCGGCACGGCGAACTCGACCGGGCAGCAGCTCGTCCCAGTAGGTTTTGCGGTATCGCGGGTCGGCGAGCCAGCTTCTCTCCCAGTCGATGCTGTAGTGCAGTAGCAGCAGCAGCCGTTCAGCGGTGTCGGCGGGACTGGGCCGGGCGGCTTCTTTCGTTTCGGCGTCCGGGGCGGGTTCGTCGAAGGGGGGCAGTTCGGGAACCAGGGCACGCCACGCCTGGGTGGGAGTGGGAGCTGCCGTCATGGGTGAAGCGTAAATGGCCCGGCAGTCACCGGGTGGTGATCGCTCGGCGCGCGGGTTAGGGCTGAGGCGTCGGCATGGTGGTGAGGGCGCGAGCTGCTGCCCACAGTGGCGGGACGGTGCGCCATATCTGCAGTGCTGTCCAGGCAGCCAGGATGCGCCCCCAATGGCTGGACGGCTGAGCGCGCAGTAACCGCGAGGGAGGCGCCGGATGGCTCAGCTGGGTCCAGGTTGCGCCCACGGTGGTGCGCAGCCAGATCAGGTCGGTCAGCCGGGTCGCCGCAGCGGCATCCCAGGGCACGACGAGACCATCGGTGGCGAGATGTCCCCATTGGGCGGTCGGCAGGATGTGGCGGCGTCGAGCGGTCGGAAGGATCGCGGCTTGAGAGGTCGGCAAGGCGCCGCCAGCGAGCGCGTCAGCCAATGCGGCACCGGTGGAGTACTCCGTCACGGTCGTCGCAGTGACCAGTAAAGCCAGTTGTGTGGTGGGAGGGGTGCTGTAGGCCCAGGCGCATGGCACACAGAGCCGGCGGGATCCGAATGGCCAGGCGTCGAAACCGGTGAACTTCTCAGAAATGATGCGCGAGCTCAGCACGGTCGGCCCCTCTTCGCCGCAGCGCCCGCAGCGGCCATCTACCGGCGACGGCGCGTCCACGGCGGGTCGACCGGCGGCAACCCATGCCGCGGCGGCGGGATCGGAAAGCATGCTGGCGCCACGATACGGCCGGATCGGTTGGTATCGTGAGCGACACGAAACGCACACAGGGGTCGGGTGAGGGTTTCACCTGAGGCGGCTCCGGAAGGCTGATTATCAGTCCATCCGGGGCCGCCTCCCTCTTTTCGGTCTGGCGCGCGCAGCAATCCCGCTTGGTGTCCAGGTTGGCCCATACACTGCCCTTGATCGTCGAGCTAGGGAAGTTTGAGACCGCGTGGGTGCCAAGACCGCCAGACCGAACCGGGAACAACCCGTCGTCGTCGATGTCGAAGGTGGCCCGATCTCCGCGCGCGACGTGAAGGCCGCCCGCGAGGTGGCCGAGGATGCGATGACAGAGCGTGGCTTCCAGCGCCTGGCCAACCAGATCACCGACGAACTGCGCGACGCGGACACCTCACTGACCCGGGCGGCTCGCGACCGTGATCGCGCCACGCCTCGAGATAGGAGCCATATCGAGTCCGGGCGCCTGCGCGGCGAACTGCCGCCCCGCGAGGAGTTCCGGGAAAGGCTGAGCGGTCGCCAGCGCAAGATCCGCTCGGCGGTCAAGAACCAGGTGATGGCCGCCGCGCCGGCGTCGCAGCACGCCGCGATCGCGAGCATGCTGACCAGCGAAGACCCCACTGAGTGGCGGCGCATCAACGAGAAGCTGCACCGCTCGGCGGGTGACGTCCAACAACTGGCGGACACTGATCGGGCGAAGGTGCAGCGCCTCGACAGGGCGATCCAGGCGTATGAACGCCTCAACGACCGCACCCACCGCGTCTACGTTGCGGTGAAGCTGCCCGATAACCGTGGCGACATCACCAAGCCCTCCGACCTGCCGGCTAACCTGCGGCCCGGTGCGAGCATCGCGTTCGACCAGTTCACCCTCACTCGACACAACTTGCATGAGACGCCGGGCCACGACAGCTCCCGGCATGTGGTGTTCGAGGTTGTGACGAGCCGTGGGATGTATTTGGGTCGCTCCGACAGCGTGGAAGACACCACCCATATCCTCCCGAGAGGAATGCAGTTCGACGTAGCGTCCGCCGAACACGTCGCCTATGCAACCCGATCCGGAGGCTTCAACGAACGCGTCGTCTTGCAACTGAGGGAGCGGTGATGACCCCCACCGAATGGATCGTGCACCCCAACCGATCCGACATTGGATCCGACGAGCCCGGCCGCAACGGTCATTACCGCTCGCTCACCCGCCCGCGGAAGCCGGCCATCGAACCGTGCCTGGCCCGAGTAAGGCTGCCGCGCAGACTATCCGACGTCGCCGACGCTGATGGCACCATTACCTTCGGCGGCAACGACTGGTGGTTCGTCGTCGGCGCGGCCCGCACCTTCGTCCGCACCCACATCGACTCAAACGTGCCGCCGCCGTTTGGATTCAAGCGCAACGGACAGTGGTGGTGGTGGGACGACACCACCAGCGTGGAATCGATTCTCGAAGGCCCAGAGGGCATCGACTACGTCCGCGAATACCTCGCTCGGCTGTTCCCGAGGTGCACCGTCACCGTCAGCGACGCACGATGACCACGACGCCGGCCGGACTAGACCTGCACACGTTACGCGGCATCGCCGCCCGCCGGCGCGGGGCCCAGGGCCACCAGCATCTGCTCGACCGCATCGCCGAACACCTCGACGAGAACGACGGGTTCGTATCTTGGAGTGGCGGCAAGGATTCCACCGTCGTAGTCGACCTCGCTCGGCAGGTCGACCCGCACATCCCAGTGGTGTTCTTCGACAGCGGGCTGCAGTTCCCTGAGACGCTGCGTTATCTGGAGGACCTGGCGCAGGAATGGCAGCTGAACTACCACGTGATCACCGCTGACCCAGATTTGCTGACGGTGCTGATCGCCGGCGGTGGTTTCGACCATCACGCAGTCGATCGTCGGTTGCGCGGACAGCTCGCCGACATCATGATCACCGGGCCCGCGGCCGAGGCGCACCGCCGCTACGGCCGCGGATCGCTGTGGGGAGTGCGCGCTGAGGAGTCCCACGGCCGACGGATGCTGTACCGGCGCGGTCTGGGCGCCGAAACGCGGGCTCGACAGCACAGTTCGCAGTCAGATGTACGCGCGCAAGTCGGCGGAGTGGTGCGCCGAGCGGACGGCACCATTACCTATGGCCCGATCTGGGACTGGCAACGCTCGCATGTCTTCGAGTACCTGGCCGGCCGCGACATCGAGCCCAACCCGCTCTACCGCAAGCTCGCCGAACTCGGAGTCCCCGAACAGCAAATCCGCGTCGACTCGATCATCGACGCCTCCAAGCTGTCCAACGGACACATCGCCTGGCTGCAAAAAGGCTGGCCAGATCTATATGACCGGCTCAGTCGTGCTCTACCGCGGCTGACTGAATGGACGTGAAAGCCGCTGTCGGACTGCGCTATTGGCGGCGGCGCCTCCTCCTCCTCCTCCTCCTCCTCCTCTCCTCGTGGCAGTGCCAATTCATCTGAAATGTCCCCAAAAGGCATATGGGACATAAGGTAAGAGGCACAGCGGTTGTTATCTACTCGCGTTGGCGCGATTGCCGGCCGCTGGCCCTGTGTGCCGATCTCAGCGTCGTTTGTTCGTGAATCCTGACGTCGGCGCCCGTTTTCCCGGTCGAGTATTTGCGAATGTGGGCGTCGCGAATTCCGTGAGATGGCGGCCGGTTGGCGCACCGCTCTGCGGCATGCACGTAAAGGCCGAGGAACCGCGTACGTGGGCGCACGCTTTCGCGCGCTGATCGCTTGATCTAATATCAGAGTATGCGATCAGATCTGCAGAAGCCGGCGACCTTCACCCAGTCGGCGCGACGGGCGCAGATTGTGGCCGCCGCGATCGAGGTGATCGCCGAAATCGGGTGGGCTCAGGCGTCGATCCGCAAGATCGCTGATCGGGTTGGGGTGGCGATGAGCGCGGTGCTGTATCACTTCGGCACCAAGGACAACTTGGTCGACGCGATCGTCGAGGAGATGTATCGCACGGCGCTGTCGTTCGTCGGACCGGCCGTCGATGCGCAGTCAACCGCGGCGAACAAGCTCGCCGCCTACATCACAAGCAGCGTCGCGTACTTCGATACCCACCGTTCGCACCTGGCGGCCCTCACGCAGCTCGGTACGAGCTACCAGCCGGCAGACGGGCGCCGTTTCGAGGAACTCGAAGTGACGGCTGAGCTACAACAGGAACTGGCTGTCTTGGACCCGACGACGATCTTGACGGCGGGGCAACAGGATGGACAATTCGGCGATTTCCCGATCACGTCGATGGCGGTCGCCCTCCGGGGCGCGGTCAATGCCGCGGTGGAGAATATCTTGCGCGATCCCGCCTTCGACGCCCGTGCGTACGGTGAAGACCTGGTCGCCATCTTCGGTCGTGCCGTGGCGGTGAACCGATGAGCCGGATTGTCATCATCGCCGTGGGTAGCCGCGGCGATGTCGCTCCCCTCACCGGGGTGGGCGTGGCGCTACAGCAGGCCGGACACGAGGTCGCCATAGCCGCCTACACCCCCTTCGCGGACATGATTTCCGGCTGCGGTTTGGGGTTTCGCGAGCTGCCGGCCGATTTGCAGCCTGCCGCCGATGGCGCCGAGGTATCACCCGTCAAAGGTTTGGCAGCATTCGCCTCGCCTAGAGGCATGCGCGCCCTGGGCAACGACATCCTCTCGGCCGTCGCCGACGAACCCGCAGACATCCTGCTGCTATCACCGTTCGCCGAAATGGTTGGACACCCGCTCGCCGAAGCGAAAGCTATTCCCTCTCTTGGGCTCCGGTTGCAGCCACTGTCAGCGACCGCGCAGTACCCGCCGTCGATTGTGGGTTCCTGGTCGGCCGGGTCGTGCGGAAATCGGGTTGCCGCCAACGCAGGCGCCTGGTTACTGGACTCCCTATACGGCGGCGTGGTCGCGCAATTCCGCCGCCAGCTCGGGCTGTCGCGCACCTCCGCCCGTCGGCTGCGTCAACAACGCACCACTGCGCAATGGCCTGTCCTGCACGGGTATTCACCGAGGGTGGCGCCCCGGCCTACGGACTGGCGCCCGGGATTGGAAGTCACTGGTTACTGGTGGCCGGCGAGCGCCGGCATCTGGGAACCGCCTGCTGACCTCGCCGAGTTCCTCGCTGCCGGTCCACCGCCGGTGTTTGTCGGGCTCGGCAGCATGATGACCACCTCGGCGCGAGCCGAGCAGCTATCGGACACGATCCGCCGAGCGGCCCAACTGGCCGACGTCCGGGTCATCGTGCAAGCTGGCTGGACCAATCTACATGTCGCCGAGGACCATATGTTGACCATCGGCGACACCCCACACGACTGGCTGTTTCCTCGGGTTGCCGCCGTGGCGCACCACTGCGGGGCGGGAACCACCGCGGCAGGTATTCGCACCGGAGTGCCCACCATCGCCTTACCCGCCTATGGTGATGGCCCGTTCTGGGCCAGGCGCATCACCGAACTCGGGATCTGCGCGGCCACCATCAACCAGCGCAAACTCACCTCGCAACGCCTTGCCGAGGCAATGCGCATCGCCGTCAACGATCCGCTGCTGAGGGATAACGCCCGCCAAATCAGCGTGCTGATAAGCGCTGAAGACGGTGCTGCACAAGTTGTTTCATCAGTTAGTTCCCTGATCCAACAATTCACGTAGAGGAGTAACCGATGGCCGCGGACCCCGAACTCGTCCACGCAATCATCACCGCAGGAGCCCTTGCCGGTGGAGGCTTGATGATGGCCGGAGGCGCGATCGGCGCCGGCATCGGTGACGGCATGGCCGGCGCTCAACTAGTCGCCGGCGTGGCCCGCCAACCCGAGGCCCAACAACGAATGTTCGCGCCCTTCCTCATCACTGTGGGCCTGGTCGAAGCTGTCTTCTTCATCAACCTCGCCTTCATGGCGTTGTTTGTCTTCGCCACACCCGGCAAGTAATACGTCGTTGGCAGGATCGCGGCTTTACCGACTCACGACTCTGCGCAGCCATCGTCGGCCGATTCATATTCGGCCGCAACATCTTCGATGACCGGAACCGACTCTTACCGCCTCGGCCACCACGACACGCCCATCTCACAATGGCGTCAATATTGACCAACAGAATCAGAGTGGCGGCAACCCGAGCGGCACCAGATTTCGCCAACAACCGACGTCACGATTGCCCGCCAAAGCCAGGCCGCCTACGGCGTTGGCAGATCGGTAAGCCAGTCGACCAAATCTGCCGGGCGGCGAGGAAGGAAAGGCTGGAAGACGTTCAGCTCGCGGCTGGTAACCACCTGGTTGCGCGCGGCCTTGTCGATGAATACCGCGTCGCAGTAGGGCACTGCGATCGCCAGCGCATCGATGTCCTGCATGTCGTTCGTCGTCCATTCATGGCGACTATCGCTGTGGTATCGCTCCTTCACCGAAGCGGCCACGCGGGTTGAGGGCATCCCGTCGATGAAATTCCGTACTTTGGCGAGGCATTCGGGTGTCGGGGGATCCTGTATCCCGAGGATCTGGGACAGTGACAGCCCGGTGGCTCTCTGTGCGCGGTCGACCAGGTGTCCGAGCTCGGCGTAAAGCTCATTGGCGTTGACCACGTCGCGCAACTTGGACTGCCGAAGCGCTGGATCCGCATCCAGCTTGCCGACGAGGTCGTTCTCCCGCTCGGCCCGCTTCTTGAGCATGTCGCGCCAGCCGTCCAAGCTGTACCCGGCTTGGAGTAAGGCAGGATCCTCGTGGTCGTCGGGTCCGGTGACCAGTTGGCGCATCGCCCATCGATTCAGACTTGCCATCGGATCAGCGCCTGTCTGTATTCCCATGTCCTGACAGAGCTTCTCAGCCCACCACGATGCTTCCTCCGCGGTGGTTCCCTCGAAGACGATGCCGCCCTTCTGCCCGAAGGCATGCAGCATGTGCGTTCCCACAAGCGGGATGTGCCCTTGAGAGGTGACCGTCATGGTCGGCAGATCGTTGAGCGCGGCCTCGAACTCGAGCTCCATGATCTGGGGGCGTCCCAGGAAGAAGTTGAAGTCGGACAACTCCTCCATCACTGCTACAACGTCCCGGCGCTGGGCGGCGCTGGCGATGTTGTAGATCTCCAGGATGTGCGTCGACGACAACGGGAACATCGCGCGGCCGTCGGCCAGAGCCTGCCGACAGACCGCGAACAGGTCGCGGTAGCCGGGTGGTGCGGTCCCGACCGCGACTTTCGCCAGGTTGATGCAGGCGAACGTGTCCAGGTACACGAGAGCTGGCGGCCTGGGTGGCAAGGCCAGGTCGCTGGGCCAGACGACGTCGGCCCGGACGCCGTAGGCAGTGGGCAACGACCCCCACCCCTCTCGCGCATGGTTGGACGTCGACAATGATCCCCCGTAGGGGAGGGATGCCGCAAACGCTTGATCGGCGCGACACGGCCGATTGCCTCCGCCGGAGCGCTAACGCTGTGTGGCCGAGCTCTATTGATGGTGCATTAGATCGCCGGTTTGCGCCGGCGTAGGAAGCATCCGATTCCTCCTAGCGCGGTTGTCAGGACGATGGCGTCGGCCCCGAGGGTTAACAGGGCGAGGAGTCCTTTGGCGATGTCGACGGGGAAACGACACACCTCTCTCCCGCCTGCTGATCACCTTTGAGGGCGCCGGGTTCGCTCGTGCGGCGTTGACCATGTGCGTGTTCTCGCGTTGTCCGGCTCGGCGTGCGGGAGGATGGGGGTGTGGTGAAGAAGAAAGGTCGCGATCTGCGGACCAAGCGGCACATCAAGGTTGATGATGCGGCCGCGGTGATCGCCGCGTTCCAGTGGTGGGCGAACCGACCACCAGCACGCAACCCCGCCACGCAGTGGGCTCAAGACGTGGCCGGGATGATCTTCGAGAAGTGGTCCGACAGTCCTGTGGTGTTGCGCGTCGACGACGAGTTCGCTGGCGCGTTGATCAACGCGAAGACCGATGTGGAGCTCGTCCCGGACTGGTTGACACGGTTCCCGTTCGATGCCGTCGCTTACAGCCTTGCCACCCCGCTGTCACTGCACGACGGGCGCCGCATGTGTCACTACCTCGGAATGGTCGTGGCCGGCACGGTCAGTCAGTACCGGAACTTGACAGGTTCGGGACCGACGCCTGCGGTGGGCAACATGAAGCTTCGAGGCGCCGACGGCCGCGGCGTATTAACGGGTTACACGAATATACCTGCAGCGCAGGGTGTTCGGTGCATGTGGGTGTATAAGGAGGAGGGCGACCCGACCCCGCAAGTCCAGAGCGTGACTTTCCCGCTCCGCGGCGACCTTGCAGCAGCGACGACGCTGGCCGATCTGGTCAGGGTGCAGATTCAAGGTGCGCACGAGGCTGGGAACTCCAATGGCGAGGAGTTGCCGGTCCTCATCCCGTTGTCGTTGTCGCTGTTGTTGTACTCCGCGGCGGGTGATCCCGAAATCGACTGGCCTCCCGCTGAGCAGATTTCTCGACCGCAGCAGATCCGCCGCGCCGAAATCGGCAATCTGGGATGGCGGACCGGCGCAGCGCTGCGACAGTACCGCCGGCAAGCGGGCGAGCGCACAGGAGATGTGGGCATTGCTGGATGGAGGCTCCCGCCTCATATCCGGATCGCCCATTGGCATCGAGTCCGCGTCGCCGAACGAGACGAGAGCGGCAACGTGACCGGAAACCGACTTGGCGCCGAAGGCATCGATTGGCACTACGAACTGCGCTGGTACCCACCGACGCCGGTGAATGCCGACGGTGGCATTGCCCCTGCAGTTCGAGATTTGAACTTAGGGCGATCTTGCTCGCCTATAAATGACGCGAATTTGAGATAAACCGTAGAGACAAGACTAATCGCATCGCCGCAGCTCAGGGGAGCGCGATAGGACACGAAAAGCGAGAACCTACAGGCGCCGCCGCGCGGGGGAAGTCCACTGGGTTGAGCACCGGTCGGTGTTGCGTTGTGGGTCTATTGCTGGTTCGTGCGGCGCTTGTCCGACCATGCCCGGTACCCCATCAACACGGCCAGGCCCCCGTACTGATCAAGCCCAGCCACGTGCCATGGATGGCGTTTACCACGAAGAGTGCCAGAAATAGCGCAGCCATCACTGCGAAGAAGACTGAGCTGTTCAGGCGGTTCCTCTTCACCCGCGTCCTCCTCTCC
>NZ_MVHG01000109.1 GCF_002086125.1 Mycobacterium arosiense ATCC BAA-1401 = DSM 45069 | reverse complement strand
TCCGCATCCCCAAGCGCGCACAAACACATGAGGCAACGAATCCACCCTCGCGCGCATCTTGACGTGAGGCAACACGCACTGACCCAGACCTATCGGCAGGTCCCACGGAGTGGATAGACCGGCAGGTGGGATATGTCATGGCAGCGCGGTACGCAGGCGAGAAGCCGCCAAACGCCTAGGGCTGCGGGCGACGGCTCACGAACTGGCGTCGCACTCCGCTGAGCGGATCGGTGAACTCGATGCGCTGCGCCAGCAGCCGCAGCGGCGTGCTGAAGTCGTCGGCCGCGACGTCAATGACGTTGGGATACAACGTGTCACCCTCGATCGGTATGCCCAGCGCGGCCATGTGCAGGCGCAGCTGGTGGGTGCGGCCGGTGCGCGGTGTCAGCCGGTACAGCCCGTCCGGCGATATCAGCTCCACGTGCGTCTCGGCATTGGGCTCACCCGGCTCGCACACCGCCTGTAACTGGCCGCGGCGCTTGATGATTCGGCTCTTCACCACGCGCGGCAGCTCTAGCTCCGGATCGACGGCGGCCCGGGCCAGATAGGTCTTGCTCACCAGACCGCGCGAGAACAGCGTCTGGTAGGCGCCGCGCGCCTCGCGCCGCGCGGTGAACAACAGCACCCCGGCGGTCAGCCGGTCCAGCCGGTGCGCCGGGCTCAGCTCGGGCAGTTCCAGTTCGCGGCGCAGCCGCACCAGCGCGGTCTGCGCGACGTGGCGCCCGCGGGGCATGGTGGCCAGGAAGTGCGGTTTGTCGACCACCACGATGTCTTCGTCGCGGTGCAGCACCGGCATGTCGAACGGAACGGGCACCTCATCCGGCAGCTCGCGATACAGGTAGACGCTCGCACCGGCGGGAAGCACTGTGCCGCAGTCGATTACCGCGCCATCGGCACCGACGACCTCGCCTGCCAGCACCTTGGCGCGTGCCCGCGCGCCGAACCGGGCGGTGAGTTCGGCCAGCACTTGGCCGCCCAGCAGCCGCACCCGCGCCGGGCCGAGTCCGTCCCGCACGGGCAGTGGCGCCGGCCGCGCGGCCATATCAGGGCCTCAACTGAGCGGGACCGGCTCGAGGATTTCGGCGCGCGCCTCGGGCGCGCTCGCCCGCAATTCGTCCGCGGACACATCGTCGGGCTGGGCCTGGGACAGGATCTCGGCCTCCACCCGGGCGGTGTAGTTCGCGACCTCACGCTCGATGTCCTCGGCCGACCAGCCCAGCACCGGCGCGACCACGTCGGCGACCTCGCGGGCGCAGTGGACGCCGCGGTGCGAGTATTCGATGGAGATGCGCATCCGGCGGGCCAGGATGTCCTCCAAATGCAGTGCGCCCTCGGCGGTTACGGCATACAGCGCCTCCACCCGCAGGTAGCCGGGGGCCTCCTTGATCGGGTTTAGCAGATCGGGCCTTTCGGTCGCCAGCGCCAGCACGTCGCCGATCAGCGAGCCGTAGCGGTCCAGCAGATGACGCACCCGATAGGGATGTAGGCCCTGCAACTCGGCGACGTGTTCGGCCTGGTTGATCAGCGCGAAATAGCCGTCGGCGCCCAGCAGACTGACCTTCTCGGTGATCGACGGCGCCACCCGGGCCGGAATGAATTGGGCCGCAGCGTCAATCGCGTCGGCGGCCATCACCCGATAGGTGGTGTACTTGCCCCCGGCGATGGCGACCAGGCCGGGCGCGGGCACCGCCACCGCGTGCTCCCGGGAGAGCTTGGAGGTCTCCTCGCTCTCCCCGGCCAGCAGGGGGCGCAGCCCCGCGTACACCCCGTCGATGTCGGCATGGGTGAGCGGGATGGCCAGCACCGTGTTGACGGTCTGCAAAATGTAGTCGATGTCGGCCTTGGTGGCCGCGGGGTGGGCCAGGTCGAGTTTCCAGTCGGTGTCGGTGGTGCCGATGATCCAGTGGCTGCCCCACGGGATGACGAACATCACCGACTTCGCGGTGCGCAGGATGATCGCGACGTCGCTGACGATGCGGTCGCGCGGCACGACGACGTGCACGCCCTTGGACGCCCGGACCTGAAATCGGCCGCGCTGCTTGGACAGTGCCTGGATCTCGTCGGTCCACACGCCGGTCGCGTTGACCACCACATGCCCGCGGACCTCGGTGATCGCGCCGTCCTCGGAGTCGCGGACGCGCACCCCGGTCACCCGATCACCCTCGCGCAGCATGGCGACCACCTGCGTGGAGGTGCGCACCACCACGCCGTAATGCGCGGCGGTGCGCGCGACGGTCATGGTGTGCCGGGCGTCGTCGACAACCGTGTCGTAGTAACGGATTCCACCGATCAGCGAGCTGCGCTTGAGGCCAGGGCTCAACCGCAAGGCGCCAGCGCGCGTCAAATGCTTCTGTGCCGGAACAGATTTCGCGCCGCCGAGCCGGTCATACAGAAAGATCCCGGCGGCGATGTAGGGGCGCTCCCACACGCGATTGGTCAGCGGGAACAGAAACGGCATGGGCTTGACCAGATGCGGCGCCAGCTTGGTCAGCGACAGCTCACGCTCGTAGAGCGCCTCGCGGACCAGCCCGAACTCCAGCTGTTCGAGGTAGCGCAGGCCGCCGTGGAACATCTTCGACGAGCGGCTCGAGGTGCCCGAGGCGAAGTCGCGCGCCTCCACCAGCGCCACCTTGAGCCCGCGGGTCGCGGCGTCCAGCGCGCAGCCCGACCCCACCACGCCGCCACCGATCACCACCACGTCGAACTGCTCGGTGCCCAGCCGCTCCCAGGCCCTTTCGCGCTGCCGCGGCCCCAGCACGGATACCGGTGAGCTGCGCTGGGTGGGATCAGTCACGACCAGGACTCCTCACTGGGGAAATTCCTCCTCGGTTACCGGTCAGTAAGACGTGCTGCACCAAGGCTAGTCGCTAGTCCAGGTCGTCGTGCGCCATCAGCCGCCGCGCGGCCTCGGTGATCGAGCCGGACAACGAGGGATAAACCGCCAGCGTCTGAGCCAGCTCGTTGACGGTGATGCGGTTGGTCACCGCGACGGCGATCGGCAGGATCAGCTCGGAGGCGATCGGTGCCACCACCACGCCACCGATCACCACGCCGGTGGCCTGGCGGCAGAAGAGTTTGACGAAACCCTGCCGCAGGCCCGACATCTTGGCGCGCGCGTTGGTGCGCAACGGGAGCATCACGGTGCGGGCCGGCACCGAACCGTCGTCGATCATCGTCTGCGGGACCCCGACGGCGGCGATCTCGGGTCTGGTGAACACCGTCGCCGCCACCGTCCGCAGCCGGATCGGGCTGACGCCCTCGCCCAGCGCGTGATACATCGCGATCCGGCCCTGCATGGCCGCGACCGAGGCCAGCGGCAACAGCCCGGTGCAGTCACCGGCGGCGTAGATGCCTGCCACCGACGTCCGCGACACCCGGTCCACGGTCAGGTACCCGCCGCGGCCCACCTCGATGCCGACCCGCTCCAGCCCCAGGCCGCCGGTGTTGGGGACCGACCCGATCGTCATCAGCGCGTGGCTGCCCTCGACCGTGCGCCCGTCGACCAGCGTGACCAGCACGCCGTCCTCGGTGCGCGTGACCGACTGCGCGCGAGCGTTTTTGACCAGTTCGACGCCGCGTTCGGAGAACGCCTCCTCGAGGACCAGGGCGGCGTCGGCGTCCTCATAGGGCAGCACCCGGTCGCGGCTGGCGACCACGGTCACCGGCACACCCAATTCGGTGTAGGCGTGCACGAATTCGGCGCCGGTGACACCGGACCCGACCACGATGAGGTGCTCGGGCAGCGCCTTGAGGTCGTAGAGCTGGCGCCAGGTCAGAATCCGCTCGCCGTCCGGCGGCGCCGACGGCAGCACCCGCGGGCTGGCGCCGGTGGCGATCAGCACGACGTCGGCCTCGTATTCGCTGGTAGCGGGGCCTTCGGGCCCCGGATCCGAATGTGTCGCTTTGACACGGTGGCAGGCCAGCCCGGGGGTGGGGTCGATCAGCTCGCCGCGGCCCGCCACCACGTGCACGCCCATGCTGAGCAGCTGATCGGTGATGTCGGCCGACTGCTCGGAGGCGAGTTGCTTCACCCGGGCATGGATCTGCGGCAGCGAGATCTTGGCGTCGTCGATGTCGATGTCGAACCCCAGGCGCGGCGCCCGGCGCAACTCGGTGCGCAGCCAGGTCGAGGCGATAAACGTCTTGGACGGCACGCAGTCTGCGAGCACCGCCGCGCCGCCGATGCCGTCGGAGTCGATCACCGTGACGCGGGTCGTGTCGGGATGGGAGGTGGCGGCCACCAGCGCGGCCTCGTAACCGGCCGGGCCGCCACCGAGAATCACGATGCGGGTCACCACAGCCCCCAACCTAACGAAGCGGCCAGGGCCCCGCGAATGCTCGGGGGAAGACCGGCCGGCGCCGGACGTCTAAGCTTTCCCCGTGCCGCTCTACGCCGCGTACGGGTCGAACATGGACCCCGAGCAGATGCAGAAACGCGCGCCCCATTCGCCGATGGCCGGGACCGGCTGGCTGCACGGGTGGAGATTGACCTTCGGCGGCGAGGACATCGGCTGGGAGGGCGCGCTGGCCAGCGTCGTCGAGGACCCGGGGTCGAAGGTGTTCGTCGTCCTCTATGACATGACGCCCGCCGACGAGAACAGCCTGGACCGCTGGGAGGGCTCGGAGTTCGGCGTGCACAAGAAGATCCGGTGCCGGGTGGAGCGGATATCGTCGGACACCGACACCGATCCGGTTTTGGCATGGTTGTACGTGCTGGACGCCTGGGAAGGCGGCATGCCGTCGGCCCGGTATCTGGGGGTGATGGCCGACGCCGCCGAAATCGCCGGAGCGCCAAGTGATTACGTGCACTGGCTGCGCACCCGCCCGGCCCGCAACATCGGCCCCGGGACCAGCGCCTGATCTGTAGCGCGAGCGTGCGTGTTTGTGCCTCGACACGCCGTCGTAGCCGGCAGTCTGCGCACCTTCACGCGGCCTTTCGCAGATGTGCCTCGAGCCGGCGGACAAGTTCGCGTGGCCGATATCGGACATCCCCGGCAATGATGGGCACTATCAACCACCCCAGCTCCTGGAGCGCCGACGAGCGTCGGCGGTCGCGGAGAAACGCGTCCGTCCCGCTGTGCCATTCGACGCCGTCGTACTCGGCCCCCACCCGAAGCTCGGGCCAGGCGAAATCGAGCCGCCAGATACGTCCCTGCAGGTCGACGACCTCGTATTGCAGTCTCGGCGGAGGCAAGCCGCCGTCGATCATGACAAGCCGTGCCTCACTTTCCATCGGCGACTCGGCGAGCGGCGAGGCCACGGCGAGCAGCTCACGCGCTGCGACGACGCCGCGCCGGCCGGACTGCTGCCTGAGCGTCCTCGTCAGGTCGTCTCGGCTGCACGTCCCGCTGCGCAACGCAGCGTCCAATGTGGCCAGCGCGCGCGACCGGGGCAGCCCGCGGACGACCTCGATCGCCGTCCAGGCCGGCGTAGTGACCGGCCGCCCCGCCACCGTCGCCAGTGGCGCGCCCGCACGGCGATGTACGACCAGCCCCCGGGTCGGACGCAACTGTCTCCCGGCCGGATTGAGCACGTGCAAGGACGGATCCCGTTCGGTATCAAACCCGTGCACCTCCGCGGCGGTGTTCAGGCACGCCGCGACCGTGGTGCCGGTCGCCAAGTCCAGTCCGCGTAACCGCAGTGTGGTGGTCATCTCACCGCGGCCGTAGATGCCGTACCAAACCTTGTGCAGCACACCGTATTTGAGCGCAGATTCCAGGCCGCGACGGGTGAGGTGCGTCAACGCTTGGGCGGAGGTGACCACGCCGCCTTGCGCGTCGAACAGCTGGCAGAGCTGCGCATCCACGCCGGCCATGGTCCGGCCACGTCGGAATGCCGGCAAATCACCCTTGTGGGTAGCGCCGAGCGTGCGCAGAATGCCAGCGGGAATCGGCGCGTCGCGTACAAACACGCACCGTCGCGGAAGGGGGCTCCTAGGACCGCTCGAACGCGGCCGACTGCTCGACGATGTTGGTCATCACGCGCAGCCCGATCGGCAGGGCCCGCTCGTCGAGGTTGAACGTCGGTTGGTGCAGGTCGAGCTGCGGCCCCACCCCGGACCACACGCCGAGGCGCGCCATCGCACCCGGGATCTCCTCGAGGTACCAGGAGAAGTCCTCGCCACCCCCGGACTGACGGGTGTCGGCCAGCGCGTCCGGGCCGACGGCTTCGATCGCGTGGGTGAGGATGCGCGTCGAAAGGTCCTCGTTGACCACCGGCGGCACGCCGCGCCGGTATTGCAGCGTGTGTTCGATGGCCAGCGGCGCCAGCAGCCCCGACACCGTCTCGCGGATGATCTCCTCCAGGCCCACCCAGGTCTGACGGCTGGCGGTCCGCACGGTCCCGGCCAGCACGCCGCTTTGCGGAATGGCATTGGCGGCCACCCCGGCATTAACGGCGCCCCACACCAGCACGGTGCCGTTGCGCGGGTCGATGCGCCGCGACAACACCCCGGGCAGCCCGGTGATCAGTGTGCCGAGCCCGTACACCAGGTCGGCGGTCAGGTGCGGGCGCGACGTGTGCCCGCCGGGCGAATACAGCGTGATCTCGATCTGGTCGGCCGCCGAGGTGATGGGGCCGTGCCGGACCGCGACCTTGCCCACCTCCAGCCGGGGGTCGCAGTGCAGGGCGAAGATCCGCGACACCCCGGTGATGGCGCCGGCCGCGATGGCGTCGATCGCCCCGCCGGGCATCAGCTCCTCGGCGGCCTGGAAGATCAGCCGCACCCCGACCGGCAACTCGGGCACCGACGCCAGCACCAGGGCGGTGCCCAGCAGGATCGCGGTGTGCGCGTCGTGGCCGCAGGCGTGCGCGACGTTGGGCATGGTGGACGCGTAGGGGGCGTCGGTGCGCTCGGCCATCGGCAGGGCGTCCATGTCGGCCCGCAACGCGATCCGCGGCTCGTGCTCGGGCCCGAGGTCGCAGACCAGCCCCGTTCCGCCGGGCAGCACCTTCGGGTTGAGCCCGGCCTCGGCCAGCCGTTCGGCGACGAACTGGGTGGTGGCGTACTCCTGGCGGCCCAGCTCGGGATAGCGGTGAATGTGCCGGCGCCATTCGACCAGGTCTTGGTGGTGGGTCGCCAGCCACGAATCGGCGGCGTCGAGCAGGCTCATGATGGCGCCCCGGCCCGCCGGCGCTCCCGGGCGTCCATCACCCGGTCGCGCTGGGCGGGCGTCTGGGCCAGCTGGACCACTGTGCGCGCCAACATGATCGCGCCCTCGACGACCGCGCGGTCGGCGCTGGGACCGGCGGCGGCCTCGGCGAAGGCGCGCTGGTGAACCATCGCGCCGCCGGCGTCGACCCCGACGATGGGGTGAATCGCCGGCAGCACCTGCGTCACGTTGCCCATGTCGGTGCTGCCCATGGGCAACGAGGACTCGTACTCGCGGGCCAGCGGCTGGCGGCCGAGCCGGCACATCTCCTCGCGGAAGACGTCGGCCAGCCATTCGTCGGGCCGCAGCTCGTCGTACGCCGGTGCGGGGTTGTCGATTTCGTATTCGCACCCGGTGGCCAGGGCGCCCGCGGCGAAGCACGCGTACACCCTGCCCTCCAGCTCGCGCAGCGAATCGGATTCGACCGCGCGCATCGCGTACTGAACCGCCGCGCGGCCGGGGATGACGTTGACCGCCTGGCCGCCGTCGGTGACGATCCCGTGCACCAGCTGCCCGGGCGCCAGTTGCTGGCGCAGCAGACCGATGGCCACCTGCGCCACGGTCACCGCGTCGACGGCGTTGACCCCCAGGTGCGGCGCGACGGCGGCGTGGGATTCCTTGCCGCGGTAATTCACGGTCGCCTCGGACAGGGCCAGCGAGCGGGCTGCGGCGATGTCAACCGGTCCCGGGTGCAACATGACCGCCGCGGCGATGTCGTCGAACACCCCGGCCTTCAGCAGCAGCGCCTTGCCGCCGCCGGCCTCCTCGGCCGGCGTCCCCAGCAGCGACACCCGCAGGCCCAGCTCGTCGGCCACCTCGGCCAGCGCCAGCGCCGTGCCCACCGCCGACGCCGCGATGATGTTGTGGCCGCAGGCGTGGCCGATCTCGGGCAGCGCGTCGTATTCGGCGCAGATGCCGATGGTCAGCGGCCCGCTGCCGAAGTCGGCGCGAAAGGCGGTGTCCAGCCCGCCGGCGGTCGCGGTGATCTCGAAGCCGCGTTCGGCGACCAGTGCCTGCGCCTTGGCGCAGCTGCGATGCTCGGCGAACGCCAGCTCGGGCTCGGCGTGGATGGCATGGGACAACTCGACCAGGTCGGCACCACGCCGCCGCACGACATCTTCGACGCTGTCTAACGGGGTAGTGGGCACTCTCGCAGTATCTCACTCACCGGTCTGCGGCCCCGTGGGCCTGAAAGCTACACCCGCCCGGCGATGAAACTGGCCGCCTGACCCGGATACGGCGGCTCCTCGTAGACGTGGTGCGCATCCCGGTCGCGGCCGCCGACGACGCAGACGGGGTCGCCGTCGCTGCACAGATCGATGGCGCGCCCGGCGAAGGCACCCGTCGACGACAGCGGCGTGTTGAAGCGGTTGCCGGGGTTGCCGAACACCGCGACGGCCCGGATCTTGCCGGCGAGCCCGGGATCCAGCGCGGGCGCCGATCCGAAGTTGCCGATCCGCTGGCCGACCGGCGGCACCCCCGCGAGCATCGAGACCGCGGCGGCGCCCTGCGAGAAGCCGCCGAGCGCCAGCCGCGTCGACGGGCACTGGTCGACCATCTGCGCGATGTGGTCGCGCGCGTCGTTGGCGCCGTCGGCGGTGGTCAAGAAGTTGTAGCTGGCCGGGTAGTTCACCGCGTAGGAGTCGACGCTGCGCGACCCCAGCGCGGGTTGCAGCGCGGCGAACAGCGCGTCGCCGACGGCCCCCAAACCGGGCGGCTCGGCGGTGCCCCGGATGAAGATGAGCTGCACGTCCGGGCAGTCCGCCCTGGCCGCCGGCGCCGGGCCGACCGTGATCGAAACCACCGACAGCACAACAGCGACGGCCACGCCCATGACCGGTCCGACCACCGGCCACCTACGAAGATTCATACGGCAGATCCTGACATATACCGGCGACACCTCCCCACCGATAGGCTCCCGCTGTGACCCAAACCCCGTCCGACCCAGGCGAGCTCGCGCGCCGGGCGGCCGAGGTCATCGCCGAACGCACCGGAGTCGCCGAACATGACGTCGCCATCGTGCTCGGGTCGGGCTGGCCGCCGGCCGTCGCCGCGCTGGGTACGCCCACCGCCGTGCTGCCCCAGGCGGAGGTGCCCGGTTTTCGGCCGCCCACCGCGGTCGGCCACACCGGCGAGCTGTTGTCCATGCGCATCGGTGCCCACCGGGTGCTGGTGTTGGTCGGGCGCATCCACGCCTACGAGGGCCACGACCTGTGTCACGTCGTGCACTCGGTGCGGGCGGCCTGCGCGGCCGGCGTGCGCGCCGTCGTGCTCACCAACGCGGCGGGCGGCCTGCGCCAGGACATGACCGTCGGCGAACCCGTGCTGATCAGCGACCATCTGAACCTGACCGCCCGTTCGCCGCTGGTCGGCCCGCAGTTCGTGGACCTCACCGACGCCTACTCGCCGCGGCTGCGCGAACTCGCCCGCCAGGCCGACCCCACGCTGACCGAAGGCGTCTACGCCGGGCTGCCCGGCCCGCACTACGAGACCCCGGCCGAAATTCGGATGCTGCTGACGCTGGGAGCCGACCTGGTCGGCATGTCCACGGTGCACGAGACCATCGCCGCCCGGGCGGCCGGCGCCGAGGTGCTCGGGGTGTCGCTGGTGACCAACCTGGCCGCCGGGCTCAGCGGCGAACCGCTCAGCCACGCCGAGGTGCTTGCGGCCGGAGCCGCGGCGGCAGCCCGGATGGGCGCTCTGCTGGCGCTGATCCTCGAGCAGCTTCCCCGGTTCTAGGGCTATGACGCCCGAGGAGTGGATCGCCCACGATCCCGACCCGCGGACGGCCGCCGAACTTTCCGCCTGCGACCCGGGTGAACTCGCCGCGCGGTTCGCCCGCCCGTTGACGTTCGGCACGGCCGGCCTGCGCGGCCCGGTGCGCGGCGGACCCGACGCCATGAACGTCGCCGTGGTTTCCCGGGTCACCTGGGCGGTGGCGCAGGTGCTGATCGGGCGCGGCCTGGGCGGCTCGCCGGTGATCGTGGGACGCGACGCCCGGCACGGGTCGGCCGTGTTCGCCGCCGTGACGGCTGAAGTGCTTGCCGCCCAGGGGTTTTCGGTGCTTCTCCTGCCCGGCCCGGTGCCCACTCCGGTGGTGGCGTTCGCGGTGCGCCACACCGGTGCGACGGCCGGGATCCAGATCACCGCATCGCACAACCCGCCCGCCGACAACGGCTACAAGGTCTATTTCGAGGGCGGCATCCAGATCGTCTCCCCCACCGACCGCGAGATCGAGGCCGCCATGGCCGCCGCCCCGCCGGCCGACCGGATCGGCAGGGCCCCGGTCGAGCCCGCGCGGACCGATCTGGCGCGACGCTACCTCGAGCGGGCGGCCGGGTTGCGGCGCGGCAGCGGTTCGGTGCGGGTGGCATTGACCGCGCTGCACGGGGTGGGCGGCGCGGTGGCCGTCGAGGCGTTGCATCGCGCGGGGTTCGCCGAAGTGCATTCCGTCGGAGCGCAATTCGCACCCGACCCGGATTTCCCCACGGTCGCGTTCCCCAACCCCGAGGAGCCCGGCGCCACCGACGCGCTGCTGGCCCTGGCCGCGGACGTCGACGCCGACGTGGCGATCGCGCTGGACCCCGACGCCGACCGATGCGCCGTCGGCATTCCCGACACCCACGGGTGGCGGATGCTGTCCGGTGACGAAACCGGTTGGCTGCTAGGCGATTACATACTTTCGACATCCAAGGCACTGACACCGGTGGTGGCCAGCACGGTGGTGTCGTCGCGGATGCTGTCGGCCATCGCCGCGCGCCACGGCGCCGTCCACGTCGAAACCCTCACCGGTTTCAAATGGCTGGCCCGCGCCGACGCCGACGTGCCCGGCGGCACACTGGTCTACGCCTACGAGGAAGCGATCGGGCACTGCGTCGACCCCGAATCCGTACGCGATAAGGACGGCATCAGCGCCGCGGTGCTGGTGTGCGATCTGGTGGCCTCGGCCCGACAACGGGGCCGGACCGTTTGCAACCTGCTCGACGAGCTGGCCCGGCGGCACGGGGTGCACGACGTCGCCGCGGTGTCGCGCCGGGTCGCCGATGCGGCCGAGGCGGCCGAACTGATGCGGCGGTGGCGCGCGGACCCACCGGAAACGCTGGCCGGATACGCCGCGAACCTCACCGAGGGCACCGACGCGCTGATCTTCACCGCCGGCGACGACGGCACATCGATCAGGCTGGTGGTGCGTCCGTCCGGGACCGAGCCGAAACTCAAGTGCTATTTGGAGATTCGTTGCGCGGTCGACGACGACCTGAGCTCTTCGCGGCGGCGCGCCCGCGCCCTGCGCGAGCAGCTGGTGGCTGCGGTAGGAAGCTGGTGAAAAGGTAGGGCCCGAATTGGCGGTCACCGGCGTCGCCGAGTCCGGGCACGATGTAGGCCGACTTGTTCAGCCCCTTGTCGATCGCGGCGGTGAACACCCGCGCGTCCGGCGCCGCTTTCTCCACCGCCGCAAGGCCTTCCGGAGCGGCCACCACACATAGTGCGGTGAGCTCCGTTGCGCCGCGGCGCTGCAACAGACCGATGGTGTGCGCCATCGAGCCGCCGGTGGCCAGCATGGGATCGAGGATGATCACCGGTCGGCCCGCAAGCTTGTCGGGCAGCGCCTCGAGATACGGCACCGGCAGGTGGGTTTGCTCGTTGCGGGCGACACCGACGAATCCCACCTCGGCCTCCGGTATGGCCGCTACCGCCGCGTCGACCATGCCCAGCCCGGCCCGCAGCACCGGCACCAGCAGCGGCGGCTTGACCAAGCGCGTCCCGACGGTCGACGCCACCGGGGTGCGGATCCGCACCGACTTTCGCGGCGCGTCCCGATTGGCTTCGTAGACCAGTACCAGCGTCAGTGCGCGCAGCGCGGCGCGAAAACCGGCGGTATCGGTGCGTTCGTCGCGCAGCACCGTCAGCCGGACGGCGGCCAACGGGTGGTCGATGACGCACACTTCCATGGGGTCGAGGGTATATAACGATCGGGCAAAGCCCGCCTGACACGCTGCGGCCGTCGGAGGAAAACGCCTGCGCCCGTTCATATACTCCGGGCGTGTTGGACGAATTTCGAAGTCCGAGAAGGCTGGTCGCCCGAGCATACCGAGTCCTGCGGCCACTGGCCGCGTTGGCGTTGGTGGCACTTGCGGCCAGCCCGCTGACCCCGCGCATAGGCCTTGCGGCAGCGGCCATTCCGCAACCCGCGCACGTCGTGATCGTGGTCGAGGAGAACCGCTCCGAGAACGGCATCATCGGCAACAAGTCGGCGCCCTTCATCACCTCACTGGCCACCGCCGGCGCCAACATGACCCAGTCGTTCGCCGAAACCCACCCCAGCGAACCGAATTATCTGGCGCTGTTCGCCGGCAACACCTTCGGGGTGAACAAGGACCTGTGCCCGGTCAACGGCGGCGCCGCGCCCAACCTCGGATCGGAATTGCTCGCCGCGGGCTACACCTTCGTCGGCTTCGCCGAAGGGCTGCCCGCGGCCGGCTCGCCGGTCTGCAGCGCGGGCAAGTACGCGCGCAAGCACGTGCCCTGGGCCAACTTCACCAATGTGCCGGCGGCGAACTCGCTGCCGTTCTCCGCGTTCCCGATGGGCAACTACGCCAGCCTGCCCACCGTGTCGTTCGTCATCCCCAACAACGACGACAACATGCACGACGGCTCGATCGCGCAGGCCGACTCCTGGCTGAACCGCAACCTGTCCGGGTACGCGAACTGGGCGGTGGCCAACAACAGCCTGCTGATCGTCACGTTCGACGAAGACGATAACGGCAGCCACAACCAGATCCCGACGGTGTTCTACGGCGCCCACGTCCGGCCCGGCAACTACGGCGAACAAATCAACCACTACAACGTGCTGTCCACGGTGGAGCAGATGTACGGGTTGCCCAAGACCGGGTACGCCGCCAACGCGGCGCCCATCACCGATATCTGGGGCTAGCCCGGTGGAGGTGCCCCCGTCCCCGGCTCCGCCGCGCTCACGATCGCCGCAGGCCCGATGGCGGCGACCCGTTTCGCCCGGCTCCGCCGCGCTCACGATCGCCGCAGGCCCGATGGCGGCGACCCGTTTCGCCCGGCTCCGCCGCGCTCACGATCGCCGCTGGCCCGATGGCGGCGACCCGTTTCGCCCGGCTCCGCCGCGCTCACGATCGCCGCAGGCCCGATGGCGGCGACCCGTTTCGCCCGGCTCCGCCGCGCTCACGATCGCCGCAGGCCCGATGGCGGCGACCCGTTTCGCCCGGCTCCGCCGCGCTCACGATCGCCGCTCGTCGCTATTGTGTGCCGCATGGCTGCTGACCTCGTGCCCATCCGCCTGAGCCTGTCCGATGGTGACCGCTACACCGTGTGGGCGCCCCGCTGGCGTGACTCCGGCGATGAGTGGGAGGCCTTCCTGGGCAAGGACGAGGACCTGTTCGCGTTCGCTTCCGTGGCGGACCTGGTTGCCTTCGTGCGTTCCGACGACGGCAACGACCTAGCCGACCACCCGTCGTGGGACCAGGTGTGTTCGGCGCACGCGCACGCCTTCGAACCGGCCGAGGACAAGCAGTTCGACCTCGTCGCCGTCGAGGAGCTGGTGGCGGAGAAGCCCACCGAGGAGTCGGTGACCGCGCTGGCCGGCACCCTGGCCATCGTGTCCTCCATCGGGTCGGTGTGCGAGCTGGCGGCGGTGTCGAAGTTCTTCAACGGCAACCCCATCCTGGGCACCGTTTCCGGCGGCATCGAGCACTTCACCGGCAAGGCCGGCACCAGGCGCTGGAATGCGATCGCCGAGGTGATCGGCCGCAGCTGGGACGACGTGCTCGCCGCGATCGACGGCATCGTGACCACCCCCGAGGTCGACGAAAAGCTGTCGGAGAAGGCGGCCGACGAGCTCGCCGAGGAGCGCGAAGAAGAAGAGGCGGACGAGGACACCGTCGATGCCGCCGGCGAGGCCGTCGAGGAATCCGCGGACCCCGAAGACGAGGCCGAGAACGAAGACGAGGGCGAGGCCACCGCAGAGCGGGCGACCGGCGACACCGTGGTGCTGGGTGGCGACAAGGACTTCTGGCTGCAGGTGGGGATCGACCCCATCCGGATCATGACGAGTTCTGGCACCTTTTGCACGCTGCGCTGCTACCTGGACGATCGGCCGATCTTCCTGGGCCGCAACGGACGCATCAGCGTCTTCACCTCCGAGCGCGCGCTGGCCCGCTACCTGGCCGACGAGCACGACCACGACCTGGCCGACCTGAGCACCTACGACGACATCCGCACCGCCGCGACCGACGGCTCGCTGGCGGTGGAGATCACCGAGGACAACATCTATGTGCTCAGCGGGCTGGCCGACGACCTGGCCGACGGGCCGGACGCCGTCGATCGCGAGCAGCTGGAGCTGGCCGTCGAGGTGCTCCGCGACATCGGCGACTACTCCGAGGATTCCGCCGTCGACAAGGCGCTCGAGCCCAACCGGCCGCTGGGCAAGTTGGTCGCCGCCGTGCTCGAGCCCGACTCGGCCCCCAAGCCGTCACCGCCGTATGCCGCGGCGGTCCGCGAGTGGGAGAAACTGGAACAGTTCGTCGACGGTCGGCTGCGCCGCGAGTAGCGCCATCGTTTGACGGTTACCGGCTGGACGGGAAGGTTGGGTGACGTGTCGCTTCCCGGTATCGGCCCGCTACCCCTCTACGGGTTCCAGCGTCCGAGCCTGTTGTTGTTCGGCTTGGTGCCGCTGGCCCTGCTGGCCGTCTACGTCTACGTCGCGGCCCGGCGCCGCCAACGGCTGCACCGGTACACCGAAACCCCCGTGCCGCAGTCCCCGTGGCGGCACCTGCCGATCGCCGCGTCGCTGCTGAGCCTGGCGCTGTTGACCATCGCGCTGGCCACCCCCACCCACGACATGCGCATCCCGCGCAACCGCGCCGTCATCATGCTGGTGATCGACATGTCGCAGTCCATGCGGGCGACCGACGTCGAGCCCAACCGGCTCAAGGCCGCCGAACAGGCCGCCACCCAGTTCGCCGGCCAGCTCACCCCCGGCATCAACCTCGGGCTGGTCGGGTTCGCCGGCACGCCCTATCTGCTGGTGCCGCCGACCCCGCAACACCAGGCCACCATCGACGCGCTGAAGAAGCTGGACTTCGCCGACAGCACCGCAACCGGCGAGGCCATCTTCACCGCCCTGCACGCGATCAGCGCCACCGCGGTCGCCGGCGGCGACAAACCGCCGCCGGCGCGCATCGTGCTGCTCTCCGACGGCGGCGAGAACAAGCCTTCCAATCCCAGCGATCCGCACGACGGCGTCTACACCGCGGCCCGGCTGGCCAAGGACGAGGGCGTGCCGGTCTCGACGATCTCGTTCGGGACCAAGGGCGGCGAGATCGAGATGGACGGGCAGCGCATCGCCGTCCCGGTCTCGACGGATCAGATGAAGACGGTGGCCAAGCTGTCCGGCGGTCAGTCGTACACCGCCACCAACCTCGGCGAGCTCGAGAAGAGTTACAACGCCATCGAGAACGAGATCGGCTACCGCACGGTGCCGGGGCCGGGCAGCTCCGGCTGGCTGCGGCTGGGCGTGCTGACCGCCCTGATCGCGACCGCGCTGGCGCTGCTGATCAACCGCCGGCTGCCCAGCTGAGAGCCCTAGGAGCTTGCTGAATTAGTTCCGCGTGGCGGGCGTGGTCGTCGGGGGGCTTTGGGGATGATTGTTGGGTGCAGGG
>NZ_MVHG01000108.1 GCF_002086125.1 Mycobacterium arosiense ATCC BAA-1401 = DSM 45069 | reverse complement strand
GGGCGGCGCCGCCGAGGGCGGGGGCGGCGGCGTTTTCGGCGGTGCATTGAGCGCGGTTCTCTTGGCCGCCAATCTGTTTGCCGCGTCGTCACGGATGGCGCGCCGCTGCGGGTCCACGTCGGTGTTGCCGGCGAAGCAGCCGCGCGCCGCGGCATCCACGACGGCCTGCGCGCTCGCGTAGCGCTCGTCGGCGCGTGCGCCGTCCCCTGCCGCCGCGGCCCGATCGCCCTGAGTTTCGCGGACCAGTTCGAGATTGACCCGCACCGGGCAGGAGCCGGCGGTGTCGCTGCGGGTGAGCGCGTCGGCGAAGCGGGCGTCGGCGTCCTCGAGTCGGCCGTCGAGCACGGCGGCGGCGCCCGCGGCAAACGGCGCCTTCGCCGGTTCCACCAGGTTGGCCACGCCGAGAATCGCCGCGTCGGCGTGCACCCCGCCCCCGTCGCCGCGAGCGAACGAGGACACGGCCGAATTGCCCGCCACGACAACGGAGATCAGTTTGACGGCGATCAACACCGCCAGGACGGCCGGCGGGGCCGAATAGATGACAAGTCGCCGTCGCAGCCGCAAGCGCGTCATGACGCCAGGTCCCGTCGAGCGATGCGGCCACGCCGGAACTCCCGGACCGAAAGGTAGATCTCGGCGAGCAGTAGCCCGGCCGCGAGCAGCGCGGGCAACCAGTACAGCTCGATCCGGTCGGCCTCGACGAGGCGCGGCGAATCGGGCAGGTTCAGTCGGAAGGGCTGCACACGATCACGGTGGACGTACGGAATATCGAGTTGCGCGGCCAGCCTGCGCAATTCGGCCTCGTCGATCGCGTCGCTGCGACCGTATGCCAGCACCGCTCCCCCGGACACCGTCCCCCGCGTGAGGTTGAAGCCGTCTTGCGGCGCCTGGGATCCGGGCGCACCGGAACCGAAGTAGAGCACGACGTTCCGCGACCCAGGATATAGCTGCGCCGCCTGGATCAGCTGGTAGCGCAGCACGTTGTCCGCCGCCCCGGCGTTCGCGTTGGGACCCGCGTTCCGTGACCCGAGCGCCGCGATGGTTGGTCGAAGGCTCCAAACATCATCGGACAGCGGCCAATCGAGCGAGGCCTTCGAGGCGAAGGTGATGAGCGCGAACCGTGCCGCGGGGTATTGCTTGATCAATGCCGCGATGTCGTCGCGCATCCCCGCGATCCGTGGTTCGCCGTTGCCGTAGTCCTCGATGTTCGAATCTGCCGACCGATCGACGACGAGAAACACGTTGAGGTCGGCCCCGGCCGCTGGCGTCGCGTCGCGGCGATTGTCGTTCAGCAGTGCCGGGCGGGCGGTCGCGATGATGAGCAGCAGCACCACGAGGGTCACGCCGGTCCAGCGCAGCACCGCGCGGTGACGGCGGCTTCCCGCCGACGCAAGCACCCGCCACAGCGCCACCAGGCGGGCCAGGGCAAGGGCTGCGGCGACGACCGCGAGGATCGGCCAGGGCAGCAGGGGTTGAAACGTCATCGGCGCAACACCAATAGGGCCACCGAGAGCACCGCAGCCGACAACAGCGCGATCGCCAGGGGTACCACCGGCGCGTCCTGGAAGTCCGCTGCCACCACCGTGCCGTCGGCCGTGCGCGCCGGCGGGGTATGCGCCCGAATCCCGTTGAGCGTCGTGGTCACCGACGTCGTGGATGCCACGGCATACCGGCCGCCGGTCTGCCGGGTGAGCTCGACGAGCGAACGGCTCGCCGGCGACGGGGCGGTGTCGATCACGTTGATCTGCGCCCCGGTCCGCTGGGCCAGGGCCCGAACGCTGTCATCGGCGAACAGTGCTGCGCGCTGATCTGCCGGGGCACGTAGATCCGACGGCCCGAGATAGACCACCGAGCGCCGGTGCGTACTGGGGGGTTCGGTGGACGGGAACCCTGAGAGGCACAGCGCAAGAACGTCATTCACGCTGGTGGCGTAGTCCGTGTAGGACACCGGAGGGGCGAACGACGCCGGGTGTGCCTGGTGGGCGCCGGCGAGTTGCGCAGCCGCGTACTGATGGTCGCGCGTCAGCGGCACCACGCGGCGGTTGACCGACGTCAGGCCGATGCGTTGCGCCTGAGGTGACGTGGCGGTCTGGCGCGCGAAGTAGTCGAGCAGTTCGGTGGTGGCCACATCGGTCACCGGTTGCCCGACGCAAACCATGATGTCTTCGGGGTGAGCGGCGTCGAAATCGTTGCGCACCACGCTCGGGCGGGCCGCGGCCCACGTCGCGGCGCCGAACATGACCGTCAACACCACCAGGGTCACGATCGTCGAGAGCGACCGCAGCCGGGCCACTTTGGCGTACTCGGGCAACCGGGTGAGCCGTGCGACGTTGGCCAACGGACGCAGCCGCCGGCGAGCCGCGGTCATCGGTAGCAGCGCCGCCAGCGCGACGACTGCGACAACGCCGGCCGATCCGATGGCCGCTATCGGCCACCACCTCAGGTCCACGACCGGATCAACTCCTGCGCCCGGGCGCTCACGTCCGCGACGTCGACTCGCGACCCGGCGTTGAACTGCGCATCACCGAGCCGGGCCAACAGGGGTGCCGCCGCGGCGAGATTCGCGTCGGCCATGGCACCGACTTGCAGGTACTGCGCCCGCACGCCGGTCGCCTGATGCAGAAAGCTGCGCACCGTCCGGCCGATCGCCGCGCACGCAGCCGGGGCCGAAATCTGGCCGGCGGCGTGCTCGTCGGCGATGCCCTGCACGCGGCTCGCGAACCGGTGGCGGATCAGCCGGGCGTGCATCCGCCGCACGACGGGGATACGCCGCAACTCCTGTGACGGCAGCGTCCACACGAAAACGCCCGCATACCAGATGATGACGGCGAGGAGGAGCAGGACTGCCAACCACAGCAACCACGGCGCGTAGGGCTGCGGACCGAACACATGGCGCAGCAGATCACCCGGCACGAGCGGCCACCTCGGTCAGGCGGACGAGCTCGCGTCGAATGTCGTTGCTGCCCGGGATGATCGCGTGCGGGATCGCGTGAGCGGTCAGGAACGCATCGAGGCGGGCCCGGCGAGACCGTTCGGCGCGGCGATACGCGGCGACAACCCGCGGGCCGAGGTCGGCACCGTTCAAGACGAAGCGTCCGGTGGCGACGTCGTATCCGTCGGTGTCATCGGGTCCCACCGCCGGCATGTCAGAAACCATCGCCCACATGACGTCGTGGCGGCCGGTCAATCTCGTGAGCATTTCGCTGAGTCGATCGTCGACATCGGGTTCGTCGGACACCACGATGATCAGCATGGTGTGCCGGTAATGCGTTGCGACGTAATCGAGTTGGGCAGCAATGTCGCTGCGACCGGGACGGGCCGTCGTGTGCTGATACCAGCGGTGCAACAGCCCCTCGATGTGCGACTCGCCGCGCCGCTGCGGGATGTTCACGCAGCCGCGGCGGTCACCGTACACCATGCCGATCTGGTCGGATCGCCGTAGGCCGATCAACCCCACCGCACCCATGATGTGCGCGGCGACATCGCGTTTGCACTCCCCGCTCGGGGCGAGTGCCGACATGTTGCGGCCGGCGTCGGCGACGAGCAGGATCTTGTGGTGCTTTTCGGAAACGAACCTCTTGATGAGCACGCCGCCCGAACGCGCGGAGGCCTTCCAGTCGATGTCGCGGACGTCGTCGCCGGGAACGTACGGGCGCAGGTCGTCGAATTCCATGCTGCGCGTATGCAATAGCGCGTAGCGCCCGCCTTCGAGCAGGCCTCGGGTATCGGTGCCGAAGTGGGCTTTCGCCCGGTTGAGGTGCTTGCCCACGATGGCTCTGTGGCCCTAGGGGACCCGGACGGCCCGCAGCGCGGCGTCGACCACGACCTCGGCGGTGATATCGGCGCTGGCCGCTTCGAATCCGAGGATGAGCCGGTGGCGCAGCACCCGGTGGGCAAGTTTTGCGATGTCCTCGGGCAGCACGTGCGCGCGCCCGGCTAGCACGGCCTGCGCGCGGGCCGCCTTGCAGAAGGCGATCGTGGCGCGTGGGCTGGCCCCGTATTCGACCAGGCGCGCGATCTGCTTGGGCAGCACGCGTTCAGGGTGGCGGGTGACGTCGACCAGTTGGCTGGCGTACAGCATCAGGGCGCGGTCCATGTGGACGTGGCGCACCATCTCCTGCAGGCGCAGCACGTCATCGAGGCTGACGACCGGCGGGGCGGGGTGCCCCCTGTCGTAGATGCCGGCGTCGATCCGCGCCATCACTTCCACCTCCTCCTGCGGGGAGGGGTAGCGCACGATCTCCTTGAGCAGGAAGCGGTCGGTCTGTGCCTCGGAGAGCGGATAGGTGCCCTCCTGGTCGACGGGGTTCTGGGTGGCGATGACCAGAAACGGATCCGCCAGCGGATGCACCCGCCCGGCGATCGTGGTCTGCCGCTCCTCCATCGCCTCGAGCATCGCGCTCTGCGTCTTCGCGCTGGACCGGTTGATCTCGTCGAGCAGCACGATGTTGGCGTGCACCGGACCGAGTTGAGTGACGAATGAGTTCGTCGCCGAGTCGTAGATCTGGGTGCCGATGATGTCGCTGGGCAGCAGGTCGGGAGTGCATTGGATGCGTTGGAAGCGGCCCTGAATCGACTCGGCGAGCACCTTGGCCGCGGTGGTTTTGGCCAGGCCCGGCACGCTCTCGAGCAGGACGTGACCACCCGCGAGCAGTCCGATCAGCAGCGACTCGCGCAGGTCGCGCTGCCCGACGATCTTGGTCGCGAAAGCCTGGGCGATGGCGTCGACGGTCTCCAAGGCGCCGTCGAGTTCGCGCTGATCCGGTTGTGTTCGAGCTGTAGACATACGCTCGCCAAGATACCCAGGTGCCGATTTTCCACACCTCGACGTTCGCGAGCGTAAGGCCGTTGCGAATTTCGACGTGGTTTTTCGCAGTGTGCTTACGCTGGCGGTCTGAAAGAGAGCGGCTAGGGCTGGTTCCCCGGCGGGGGCCGTTTGATTTTGTTTTCCGCCTCGAGCCGCAACCGGATTGCCCGCGCCCGCGCCTCGGCGGCCCGGGCCTGGGCTTCGGCGGCTTCGGCGCCCGCCCCAACCTCGGCGGCGCGAGCTCGCGTTTCGGCGGCTTCGGCGCGCGCCCGCGATTCGGCGGCCAGGGCCTCTGCTTCGGCGGCTTCGGCCCGCGCGCGCTCCCGTGCTCGCGCCTCGGCGGCGGCGGCCTGCGTCTCGGCGGCTTCGGCGCGCGCCCTCGACTCGGCCAGCAGCGCTTCGGCCTCAGCGGCTCTTGCCCGCTTTCGCGCCTCGGCCGCCAGGGCCTCTGCTTCGGCGGCTTCGGCCCGCTTGCGCGCCGCGGCGGCCAGCGCTTCGGCTTCGGCGGCTTCGGCTTGCTTGCGCGCCTCGATGGCCGCCGCTTCGGCTTCGGCGGCTTTCGCGCGCGACCGCTCCCGCGCCCGGGCCTCGGCGATCAGCGCGTGGGTCTCGGTGGCTTCCGCATGCGCGCGCGCCTCGGCAGCCAAGGCTTCGGGTTCGGCGGCCTTGGCCCGCTCCCGGGCTTCGGCGGCCAGGGCGTAGGCTTCGGCGGCTTTGGCCTGCTTACGGGCCTCGGCGGCCAGCGCGTGGGCCTCGGCGGCTTCGGCCCGCTTGCGCGCCTCGGCGGCCAGCGCCTCGGCCGCGGTGGCTTCTGCGCGCGCCCGTTCCCGCTCCCGCGCCTCCACCGCCAGCGCCTCGGCCGCGGCGAGCTCGGCCTGCGCCCGCGCCTCGGCGGCCACCGCTTCGGGTTCGGCGGCCAGCGCCTCGGCCGCGGCCGCTTCTTCCTGCGCCCGCGCCTCAGCAGCCAGCGCTTCGGCCTCCGCCGCCAGCGCTTCGGCTTCCGCGGCCAGAGCTTCGGCTGCGGCGGCGTCTGCGCGGGCCCGCGCCTCGGCGGCCACCGCTTCGGCTTCCGCGGCCAGCGCCTGAGCGGCGGCGGCCTCCGCCTGCGCCCCCGCGTGGGCTTCCACCTTTTCCCGCGGCGGCGTCTGCTTGAACTGCATGCTGGGTGGGTTCGGGATGGGCGGACGGTTCGGCCGCTGGGCGCCGGCGATCCGCGCCTTTTGCTCGGCCACCCGGTATGGGCCCGCCAGGAAGTCGATCAACACCAACGCCATGCCGGCCAGCAGGACCAGCGGCAACGCCAACGCGGGGCGCGTGACCATCCCCCAGAAGCCGGCAACCGTGAGCGGCGCCGCGCACAACACCGCCGCGCCCGGATACCGACCGCCCAATTCGAGGATTGTCGCGGGCACCGCTGAGGCCCGCGCGGCCAACGGGAGCCGTTCCGGCTGACTACCGACGACTCTCTGAGATCCCACGATCCCTCTCCTTCACGGAGATGCTGGCACACAAAGAGTACTGCGCCAACGGTCGAGCGGTGGATCAAATTCTCAGTGTTTCGCCAGCAATGTCGCGGCACGGCAAAGTCAGACCGGGCGCCGCGGGAGATGACGGCGGCTCGCGGCGCCGCCGAGCGGGGGTTCGGCCGTCGAGCGCGCGGTTCTGGACCGTCTACCGCCGGTGACCTGAATCCGAAGTGAACGACGATTTCGTCACCCCCGACGGCGCCAACCGCTGCGCGAGGTACGGCGCCGTGCGGCTGCGTTTCGCGCGCGCCAGCTGCTGCGGCGGGCCCGCCGCAACGACCCGACCGCCGTCGCTGCCGGCCCCCGGCCCCAGGTCAATCACCCAGTCCGCACCCGCGACCATCCGCATGTCGTGTTCGGCCACCACGACGGTGTTGCCCGCGTCGACCAGGCGGTGCAGCTGGCGGTCGAGCAGATCCACATCGGCGGGGTGGAGCCCGGTGGTCGGCTCGTCGAGGACGTACAGGGTGTGCCCTCGCCGGGGTCTTTGCAGCTCGGCGGCGAGCTTGATCCGCTGCGCCTCGCCACCGGACAGCTCGGTCGCGGGCTGTCCGAGGCGGAGATAGCCCAGTCCGACCTCTTGCATCGTGGTCAGGCTCCGCGCGGCGCTGGCGACGTCGGCATAGAACTCCGAAGCCTCGTCGACGGTCATCGCGAGCACGTCGGCGATCGTGCGGTCCCGGTAGCGCACCTCGAGTGTCTCCTCGGAGTAACGCGCTCCGTGACATGCCGGGCAGGTGGCATACGTGCCCGGCAGGAACAACAGTTCGACCGAGACAAACCCCTCCCCCTGACAGGTGGGGCAGCGACCTTCGGCCACGTTGAACGAAAACCGGCCCGCAGTCCAACCCCGGCGACGCGCCTTCGGCGTCGCGGCGAATTCACGGCGCACCGCGTCGAACAAGCCGGTGTAGGTCGCCAGCGTCGAGCGCGGTGTGCGTCCGATCGGGCGCTGGTCGACCGACACCAGCCGGTTGATTTGCTCGGCGCCGTCTGCCGTCACACCGACACTCGCGTCGTGATCGAAATCGACGATGCCACTGTCGGTTTCGTCGTCATCGGATTCAACCGGATCGGCTGATCGTCCGGTGCCGAGTTCGCTGTGCACGACATCGCCGAGCACCTTGACGACGAGTGTCGACTTGCCTGAACCGGATACTCCGGTGACCGCGGTGTACACGCCCAGCGGCAGGTCCACGTCGAGGTCTCTCAGATTGTGAAAGCAGATTCCGCGCAGCCGCAGCCACCCGCACTGCGTACGCGGTTGACGAGGTGGCGGCCCGGCGTTTTCGAAAAGGTAGTCACGAGTGACCGATTCCTCGACGTCGGCGAGGCCGGGCACCGGTCCGCTGTAGAGCACACCCCCGCCAAGCTCGCCGGCCCCGGGGCCGACGTCGACGATCCAGTCGGCACGGCGCACAACGTCCATGTCGTGTTCGACCACGAATAACGAATTGCCCGCGCGCCGTAGACGATCGAGCACCTCGAGCAGCGGTTCGGCGTCGGCGGGGTGCAGTCCGGCCGAGGGCTCGTCCAGGACATAAAGCACGCCGAACAAGCCAGCGCACAGTTGAGTGGCCAGACGCAAGCGCTGCAGTTCGCCGGGTGACACCGTCGGCGTGCGGCGACTGAGCGTGAGGTAGCCGAGGCCCAGATCTATGAGTACCTGCAGGCGGGCGACGAGGTCGGCGGCGATCATGGTCGCCACTTCCGTCAGCTCGCCGGATTGCGTGGACTCATAGGCGGGCGCGGCGTCGGTCCGAGAAGCCGTGGGGCTCAACGCGTCAGCAAGATCGGCCAGCGGCATCGCCGTGTAGTCGGCGATGGTGCGCCCGGCGAAAGTCACCCTCAGCGCCTCCGGCCGCAACCCCGAACCGTCGCATACCGGGCACTGCGCGGTGTCGACGAATTGCAGCACCCGGCGACGCATCATCGCGCTATGAGAGTTGGCCAACGTGTGGCGCACATGACGTTCGGCGCTGGAGAACGTGCCGTTGTAGTAATAGTCGGCCTGCACGGGGTGCTGGCTCGGGTCGATTTCGACCGTTGGTTGCTCGTCGGTGAACAGGATCCAATTGCGTTGCCGCTTAGGGAGTTTGTGCCACGGCTTGTCGATGTCGTACCCCAGGGTGACGAGGATGTCGCGCAGGTTTTGGCCCTGCCATGCGCCCGGCCATGCGGCCACAGCGCCTTCGCGAATGGTCAGCGAGGGGTCGGGCACCAGCGTCTCTTCGGTCACCCGATGAATTCGTCCCAGGCCGTGGCATTCCGGGCAGGCCCCGACCGCAGTGTTCGGCGAGAACGCATCGGAGTCGAGTCGTTCGGTGGTCCCCCGCGGGTAGGTGCCGGCGCGGGAGAACAGCATCCTCAGCAGGTTTGACAGGGTGGTGACGGTGCCGACCGTCGACCGCGATGTCGCCGAACCGCGGCGCTGCTGCAGTGCGACGGCAGGCGGTAGCCCGGTGATGTCATCCACCTTTGGCGCGCCGGTGGGCAATAGCAGACGGCGAGCATACGGAGCGACCGATTCGAAGTAGCGGCGCTGGGCCTCGGCATAGATGGTGCCGAAGGCCAACGACGATTTGCCGGATCCGGAGATACCGGTGAATGCGACCAGCGCGTCACGCGGGGCTACGACGTCGACACCGCGCAGATTGTGGACCCGCGCCCCGTAGACACGCACGCATGGGTCGATTTCGTCCGTGTTCTGATCGGGTTGCGTCATCTTGCTCAGCCGAATACCCCCAGTTGCGGCCGCACAAGCGCGATGCTTCCTGCGCTCGACCCCGGACCGGCCGGATCTCGGTCCGCAATCCGTTTGACGCCTGTCCGGCCGGGAATTCCGCCGTGGCCATGACGGAGACATCCCCAAGCCGCATCCGCCTGAGCCATCACGTCGTGGAACTCGATGACGGGCGCCGGATTGGACTTTCAGTCGGCGGCCGCGGAGTGCCGTTGTTATTCATGCACGGGCTCCTGCTGAGCCGGAGGGCACATCTACGGATGCTCAGCCGGATCGCCGGGATGGGACGTGTGCGGCTTCACCGACCGCGCCGATTCGGTGTTGCGCACACTGGACGCCCCCGGCGTCGGGCAGGCGTTGTTCGTCGGCCATTCAATGGACGGGCGAATGACCATCCAGCTGGCCGCGGTGGCGGTGCCCAACCTGCGTTATCCCCCCGTGGCCGCCCGGACGATCAGGGCCATCATCGAGTCCGGTGATTACACGCCGATGCTGCACACCATGCGTGACGAGGGGATGCCACCATGGTCAGGCGCGATCGCTAATCCGGCAGAACACCCGGATCACCGAGCCGGTGGATAGCGGGGCGGGCGGGTCTCGACCCAGCGACCAACGGATTCCTGTTTCTGGCTGTGTCACAGGGTGATTAGTTGGCTAGAACCTCATTCCGGTGGGTTCTGGATCATTGCCGTCGAATAAGCGAACGCCGTGAGAATCAGCAGACCGACCGGCAGCAGCACGGCGACCGTGAGCAGAATCGTTTGCCAGACCGCGGCCCCCGTCGTGAAGTGCTCCAGGTGGGTGAGATGAAAGATCAGGTGCGGGATGGCGAACAGCAGGTACGCGCCCAGCGCAACCCGCACCATACGGCGCTCCATTGTGACTGCGGCGACAGCGAATACGAGCGCAAGCGAGAGATTCATGGCGCCGTAGTCGCGCATGAGGTGTTCGGAGAACGGCGGGATGAGGTCCACCCAGGGCACATAGTCGTAGAACACCCGAGGAGTCAGTGACGCGACAAGCCCGACCACGATCTCCACGAATGTGAGAGACCACACCCCGGCGCGAAGCACGATCAGCCGGGCGTTCATCGCGACCTCTTGCGTCCGCGACGCGGCAGGGGCAGGTAAGCGCGGATGGCGTCGCTGTACGGCCGTTGGCCGGCGGCGTGCTGTTCATTGAGGTATTGCTCGAAGGTGATTGTGCCGGAGGCGTGCTCAGGGGCTAGCAGCCCGCCGTTCCTTATCCCACCAAACACCTTGCCGGGCAAGCGGATCGGGGCGATGGGTCGGCGCTTACCGACGATCGCCAGGTAGCTGCGGGCAAGATCGTCGAGCGCACGCGCCTGCGGGCCGCCGAAATCCGGCGCACGCCCGAGCGGCTCGCCCAGCGCCAACTGGGCCAACCGTTCGCCCACGTCGCGCACGTCGACCGGTTGGAACCGCAGGCCCGACGGCAGCGCGATGGCCGGCGGCTTCGCGAGCATGCGTAATAGGAAGGCGATTAGATCGTGGAACTGCGTCGCGCGCAGCACCGTCCACGGCAGGCTCGACTCGGCGATCGTGCGTTCGTTGGCGAGCATCATGCGGTAGAAAGCGAATGGGATGCGGTCGCTCCCGACAATCGAGACATAAACCAGATGCGGTGAGCCCTTTCGTTTCGCCGCCGCGACCAGCTGCTCGGTGGGATAGACGCAGTGCACGATCGTGTCGACGCCGTCCACGGCCGCGTCGAGCCCATCACCGGTCTGCACGTCCCCCATGACATGCCGAACGTCGGTGGACTGCTGGGGGCGCCTCCCGCGACTGAGAACGCGGACCTCCTTCCCCGCCGCCGTCAGGCTGTCCACAACGACGCGGCCCACGGTTCCCGTGCCGCCGGTTACGAGTACCGAGTTCGTCATACCCTATGAACCGGACACGCCCGCAGGATGTGACAACTGCTCGGCAAGGAACCGCAGTTTGTCGGGATTGGCCAGGATCCGCACCGCCGCTATCCGCTCGCCCGTGATCTCGAAGCACAAGACACCGGCCAGTGTGTCGCCGTCGAATGCCAGCATCGCCGGCTCGCCGTTGACCTCGGCGGCATCGAGGCGCAGCCGTATCTGCGCCAGGTTTCTGGTGAACACCCGCGCCACGTACCGGGCCATCCGGTCGCGGCCCGAGATCGGGCGCCGGGCGGCCGCCACGTTGCCGCCGCCGTCGGCCGTGGAGGTCGCATCGGCGGTCAAGATTTCGACGAGGCCGGCCACGTCGCCCACGCTGGCGGCGGTGAAGAAGCGATTGACCAGAGACCGCCACTGTGCCCGATCCGGTCGCTGCATCGGCGGCCGGGGTTCACCCAGTCGCTGCCTCGCTCGCCGGTACAGCTGCCGGACGTTGGCTTCCGACATCTCGAGGATCTCGGCGATCTCTAAATGGCTGTACGCGAACGCCTCTCGGAGCACGAACGCCGCCCGCTCGTTAGGCTTGAGTTGCTCCATCAAGCTCAGCAGCGCGATGGACACCGACTCGCGTTGCTCGGCGGTTTCTTGCGGGCCGAGCGTCCGGTCGTCGGTGAGGACTGGTTCCGGAAGCCACGGCCCGGGGTAAACCTCCCGGCGAGCGCGGGCCGACGTGAGCCGGTTGAGGCACAGGTTTGTGACGGCCTTGGTAAGCCACGCAGGCAGCGATCCAATGAGCGCTGAGTCTGCGCCGTGTAGTCGCAGGTAAGCATCCTGCACAGCGTCTTCGGCTTCGCTCGCCGACCCCAGCAGACGGTAGGCCAGCCAGAACAGGCGCGGCCGCTGAGCCTCGAAGTCCTCCACGAGGTCGGTCACACCGCCAAGACTGCCACGGTTCGAATACCGCCGGATTGCTGCGACCGCACAGCGAGTGCGGTCTCAGACCGTTAAGTGCTCACCCCCACCAGAACGACGTGGCGATCGCCACGTAGAGCGCGATGAGCACGGTCCCCTCGAACCAGGTCGACTCGCCGTCGAAGGTGACTAACACCGCGACCAGCGCCGACATGATCATCGACGCCAACAACAGCGGTGAGAACACCAGATCGAAGTGAGGCTGGCCGAGCCATGTCGCCGCCAGGCAGACTATCGGGGCGATGGTGAGCGCGATCTGGACGGGCGACTGGAAGATCACCTGGACCGCGTAGTCCATCTGGTTCTTGGCGGCCAGCTGAATGCCGACGAAATTCTCCACCGCGTTGCCGGCGATCGCGACGATCACCAGACCGGCGAACACCTCGTTGATGCCCGCTGCATGCATCGCCGGCTCTAGGGCGGCGACGAACCATTCCGACACGAAGGCCGCACCGATCCCGGCGACGGCCAGCATGCCGATGGCCATCGCCAGCGGCCACTCCCCGTGTGCTGTCGCCACACTGGCGGCTTTGGCCGAATCGGGGCTGGCCACGATGGGAGACGACGCTCGGGAGGTTTCATGATCAACTTGGCCCACGGGGTCGACAGCACGCTTTCCGAGCGTGGCCGGCAGCGAGAGTGCGAACAGCGCAAGCATGACGATGGAGACGACGACCGACAGCGCCCGCTCGTGCGGTTGCGCCGGCGTGTGTACTGCAGCGGTGAGCGAGGGGACAGCGAGGATGAACACCGCGAGGGTGAACATCAATCCGAGGGTGCGTCCGTCGTCGGCGGCGAAGCGCTGGCGGCCGTGTCTGATACCGCCGACCACGAAGGACAGCCCGAGCACCAGCAGGGCGTTGGAGAGAATCGAGCCGACGATGGTGGCCTTCACCACCCCGTAAAGGCCTGCTTTGAGTGCGAACAGTATGACGAACAATTCGGGCAGGTTCCCCAGCGCCGTCTGCAGTATCCCAGTCGCGTTGGGCCCGAGCCGGTCTCCGAGCGCCTCCACCGAACGGCCGACCAAAGATGCCAGGGTGGCCAACGCAAGTGCGGACACGATGAACACCAGCACTTCATTTGCGTGGGCGAAGTGCAGAACTCCGGTCGCCACGGCCGCGATCACCGTGAGGGTGATCATGATGCGGTCGCGCCGGGTCAGCAGTGGGGGCCGTTCAGTATCGGTGGTCGTCACGCGCCTCTCCTACTCTGATCGCGCCGAAGTCTTCCAGAATCGCACGGTTCGTGTCTGAAGATCGCCACTCGCGACCAAGCAAAGGCCATGCTCGTCAGGCGGGTCTGCTGCACGAACGGGTGATAGTTGCATTTACGCGGCCTAACGGGCGGGTGTGGTCATGATTGCTTCGAATCGACGGGGGTCCATCGATTTGAGACCGGTTTGCCGGCGTCGGCGGTGGTAGATGCGTTCCATCCAGGTGACGATGGCGATGCGCAACTGCTCGCGGGTGTCCCAGCCTCGGCGGTCCAGGACGTTCTTCTGCAGCAGGCTGAAGAAGGATTCCATGGCCGCGTTGTCGCCAGGCCGCCCCGACGCGCCCCATAGACCCGACCAGGTTGCTGCCGCCCAGGGCGCGAACGAACTTTCGGCTGCGAAATTGCGACCCGCGGTGACTATGCACCACGCAGCCGGCGAAATCACCACGACGGGCGACTGCGCTGGCCGACGCCGTAGTGGCCCGTCGGGATTTCATCAGGGAGTCGATGCTGTAGCCGACGGTCCGGTTGGAGGACACTGATCGCACAACAGCTGGTGGAGTGTGTTCGGTAAGCGCAAACGGGGCAAAAACGGCAAGGTCGGCCCGCCCGTGCATGATGATCTGGTGGGCCGGGATTTCACCGCGGATTCCCCAAATCTGTTGTGACTGGTGCATCCTACCGAGCACCGTAGTGGCGAAGGCCAGCTCTATCTCTGTGCGATCAAGGACGTGTCCTCCAGGCGATGCGCTCGGCCATCGGCTGCCCAGCATCGCCGGCTTCGGCGACCAGGAATCGGTAGCCGAATTCAGGGTCATTGCGATGGGCATCGAACAGAGCGTCGGCCCGGTAGGCCTCCACCAGCTCGGCATCGGTCACCGGGCTGGCCAGCCAGCGGTAGTAGGGCTGGCGGGCGCGCTTGAGAACCCGGCACGTCACCGCGACGGGGACTCCGACGTCGGCGCGCTCTTTCACGAGCGGGTAAAGATTTCTCCCGGCAGGTTCAACTGCGACAGATACGCCGCTGCCCGGCGCAGGATTTCATTCTCCTGTTCCAACAACCGATCCCGGCGACGCAGGTCCCGCAGCTCAGCCGACTCACCGGTCGTCTCACCCGCTATGGCCCAGTCGTCGATATAGGCCTGACGCAGCCACTCCACAGCGTCATCGGATGCACCCCGAAATCAGCGCGATCTGCTCGACGGTCGCACCGTCCTCACGGTTGCGGGCGACCCGAACAACGTCGTCGCGGAACTCCTTGGGGCCCTGCCATGGTGACATCCTTCCAGCCCGCCCACCCAGGGCAAGCGATCTCAAGTGTCACCCGTTCGTGCAGCAGACCCCAGCTCCACCGACATGATGTGTGAATCCTCCTGTATCCGAGGCCATTCGGGGCGATTCGCGAAATGTGTCTTGGCCGGCAACCGCCCTCGCTTGCTCGCCAGCTGCAGTTTCTAGGACATTTGCAGACCTGGGTTCATCCGGCGTTGATCAATACAGAAACGCTGGACGTCGCCGCCGTCGCGATGTAGCGGCCCACGAGAAATACGCGCTGGCAGGCGCTGGCTACTATGGCCCTGACGTCCGAGTAAGGACGAACGCCTCAAAGTGGCGATCGCCAGCCCACATTTGCTCCTTCTCGTAGCCAGGATAGAGCTCGACGCCTCTCGCCCAGATCCTGTCCCGCTCGTTAGGTGCCGCAAGTCGAGCAGTGACACGCCACGTATTGCCGTCAAGCATCATCGTCGCCGTCGGGTTGGCCTTGAGATTGTGGTACCACCCCGGGTGTTTGGCGGCGCCATAGTTGGTCGCTATGACGGCCACGCCGTCCGGGTGCGGGATACCGCAAACCGCAACGGCGCGCTGCTTCCCCGACTTGGCGCCGGTGGTAGTGAGGATAAGCGTAGGAAGACCCGACGCGACTTCGGCGAAGCTGAGCTTGCCACCCGTGAGCCTCCTGATGAGCCGCTCGAGGCGTGGTGCGCTTGAGCCGAACAGCACTCGCCCCGCATTCGTGGCTGCGAAGGAGCGGATGGCTCGATGGAATGCGTTGGCATCGTCGAAGGAGCGGACTTTCATACCGGCCTTCTCGCCGAGATTGTTCTCCGCCGCCACCTTTTCCAAATAATTCGCCAACTCATAGTCGCCCCTGAACTTGGACAGTCTTCATGACGATGGGCACACTCCCAGCCATCCGTGAGCGAGGCTCCTACCGTATCACGAATTTCATAATTTTCGAAATCGAATCGCCCCCTGCCAGATCGTCAATGGCATCAAGAAGATCACCAGCCGCAGGATTGACGAACACACCCGCGCATCTCTGCTCAATATCGTGGAGCGCTCAATCACAGCGGACCGACCGGCTTGGGCGGGGCTTTGAAATGAGCGGCGTTCAGTGAGTTGAGATGCGGGCTTTGGCGGTAAGCGCAGGGTCGCGTCGGTGAATCCCGCTTGTCATGGGCCGAACGACGCCGATTTCGGTGGCGCGTGAGCCACGACGATAAACCGAGTGTGCGAGTTGAGTTTTCACAAGGAAGCCAGCACGCGCTAGAACGGTCACCACGTGTGCCCTTACGCGGCGCGAAGCACGACATGGCTCCTAGTTCGCTGTGTGCAGCATCTTCATGCGCTCACCTTGATCGCGCTCGTCGAAAGTCCTCAGGTGTGCTTGCCGAAATTCCTCACCTGTGAGCAGCGGTCAGTGTAGTTGTTG
>NZ_MVHG01000107.1 GCF_002086125.1 Mycobacterium arosiense ATCC BAA-1401 = DSM 45069 | reverse complement strand
CCACCAGGCATACCCGGCAAACCCGGCAACCCGCCACCCATCAACGACGTCAACGGGTTATGACGCGGACGCGGCGGTTCAAATGGCTGATCCGTCGACGGGGCTCGTAGGAGTCCGCCTGGTGCAGGCGGCGCTGGGCCGCTAGCGCCGCCCGACGATGTGTCACGAACTGCTCCGCCGCCGGCGTGAGGACCCGGAAAACCCGGAGTTGGCGGCCGTGGAGGCCCGTCTGTCGATGGGTCCTTGTCCGTATCATTGCCAACTTGTTTAACTTTCGGGCCGCCGCTGGGGCTCTGCTTAAAGTGGTTGGTGAATTGGGTGGTGTATTGGGTGGCGAAGGCCTGCAGGTCAGATGAGTAGCCCTCAATCGCCGTTCGGTGCACACCCAGAATGACCGCCACCTGCGCGAGCGACTGCCCCGAGCCGCTTCGCAAAAACGCTTCGGCCTCTTTATGCGCGGTATTGCTTTCGTCGCTCATAAGACGCTTCGTCATCCCGACGTCACTCGATGCCCGCTTGAACAAACCGGAAGCGACCCTACTGACCTCAGCCTGTTTGAATTTGATCGACGCTGCCTCGTTGTAGGCCGTGCGAGCAGCGTCTGCGCTCTTACCCACCCAGGAGCCGCCGTCGAACACTCCATTGGCGGCCTGGCGGGCGTCCATTGCGTTGTCCTCGTACAACTTTGATTCGTCCAGGAGGGTGTCAGCGTCGTTGGCCAGATGTGTCTCCGAGTCTTGCGGCCACACAAAAGGCTGGAAAAGGATGTGGACGAACGGCCCCTGCGGTTTGGGGTGATCACCACCATCGCCACCACCGCCAAGAGGCGGAACCCCTGATGCCAGTTTGGAACTCGGCTTCGCCGCCTCAAACAGCTTCAGCAGCCGCGCCGCTTGCTTGTTGTTGCGCTCCGCCCACCAGGAAGGAACCTCGTCCCCACCCGAGGCTGTCACCGCGCCCATATGGACGGACTACCTCGGCAATCCGCACGTATCGAGCAGCGCGTTAATCGCGTCGTTCGATATGTCGTTGAGACGATTTACCTCAGGAGTTGGGGTGTTGCCCATCGCCGCGGTCGTCACATCTAGCGTCGTCTGGATGTAGTTCCGTGCCGCCGAGCCAACGTCGGCTGGCACTGCCGGAACCAACGCTGTTTGCACCGCCAATGCGCTATTGACCGAGCGCAGCACAACGGGAACATTCAAGTTCCCCTCTACCCTCAGGCCGCCTTTCCCCTGCTCGCCGCGTACTGATACATCGAATACTTGGCACAAGTGATTTTTCGCTGCAGACGCATCAGCCGCGCTGACTTGCGGGGTTATCGGCGCGGACGGCGACCCTGATGGTGCAGATGATGGTTGTGCGGCCGACTGCGTCGCGTTGTGCATCACCGCGAAAGTGACTATTGACCCGGTAGCAGCTGAGACCACGATACCTACCGGCAGCCCCAGCGCGACCCACAACCAGCTCCGACGACGAGGCTTTCGGCCTGGCGGAAAGTCGCTTGGTAACGGGGCACCGGCGGGCGGCAGAGTCGACGCCGGTGCTCCGGGCGGCGCAGGGACGCGTGGAGGCCCAGGCGGAGAAGGCAGCGTCACGGATGGCGCCCCTGCCCTGGACCATGGTGATGAAGTGTCCATGTGCCGCTCCCCCTGTCGTTACGTGGTCAGTACGCCTGAGTTGCCGGCTTCAGTCGTTTGAACCGTCGCGATGCTGAACTCTCGACCGCCAGTGTTCGCCGCAGCACGGCCTTCTGTTTGGGCCTCCTCCACGGCCCGCGCACCGATCGCCGCGCCCACCAAGGACGTCATGTAGCCACCGACGCAGAGGCTGCCGAGGTTTGAGCCGGATTGTTGAGCTACTGCCTCATCCGCGGCGGACAGGCCCGTATCGGTGTCGGCCGCATCCATGGTGAACTTCGCTACCATGCCCGCATATCTTACCGCCGGTGTCGCGGCTACACATCGTCTAACCAGCACGGATTCGAAGCATTGGCGAGCTTCGCTACGACTGCTTACGCAGTTTGCGCAGGCCTTGAGGGACGGGCGGAACGCCTTTCGCCGGTTTGGGACCTGCTGGATAGCCACCCTTTTTCTCGATCCCGTCGTCGCGTGGGACCGGATCAGAGTCGGTCCCTGAGATCAAGGCCAAGAGCCATTTAAGTGCGTTCTTCGGCCAGACCACGCGGCGAGAACTCGGCTGCCAATCGCGGGAATCTTCCATCCACGCCCCAAGGAGGTAGGGGATGGCGATGTATGCCGCTATCGCGACCACCATGACCAAGGCAGTCCACTGGGTGCGGTCGCGCCGGTCAAAACGACGAGGCGGTAGGCGTAGCAGGTCGCTGGTGCCAGCAGCACGTGAAACGCCCCTGAGGTCGCCAAGAAGCGGAAGATCAGCGTTGCGGCATCCGTTTTGCGCCACGCCAGCTGGCGCCGTGGCTTTCACGCGGAATTGTGTACACCGCGCCCGGCAGGACCGCGATTACTGCTACAAGGAGCGCCTGAAAGGTCGTGACCACGAGGCGGTTTCGACTTACCTCAGGAGGGCCAGACGCGGGTCATCGACCCAGGCGTCACCTAAGACGCCGTAGGCGCTCCACAGGCTCAGCGCTGGTGCGGCCGGGCCACTGAGCCGCACCGGATAGGTGGAGTCGAAGCCCAATGTCAAGATCCACCGCTCTAAATCCGGGTAAAACTCTGTGCACGCTCCGAACCAGAAACTGACCAGGCCGTGCGGCGCGGTCGTGCAGATCAGCCGGTCGGTTGTCACGATCACCGCGCACGTCTGGTGGAACCGCCACTGAGCGGCGGCCCGCTGCGCCGCGGCTGCCTTGCGGCGGTGATTGACCACGCCTTGGACCGCCAGCGCGCCGAACATGACCGCCGGACGGCCCGCGACAATCAACGGCAGCGGTGAATAGCGGCCATCGCCGCCACAAAAGCGGCTGTAGTCGATCTCAGCGCTCAGCAGCGCCCGCTCCCCCGGTTCGAGGATCGGGCCGTACACCTCGATCGGGGTCGGCGACCGGCCGGCCCGCAACGCTGCCGCGCAACCACGGCAGTAGTCCCACCACTGCTCGGCAGGAGTGCGCGGCTGCCAGGCTGCCCGTGGTTGGCGCGCACGGTGAGATCCACCAGCGGGGCCATCGGGAACGCGGGCTGTCGACGGCGCCCGGCTGACCGGAAGGTTATGCCGCTGCGATGGTGGCATTCCCGGCAATGGGATGTCGAACATGACCGCACCGTACCTTTTCGATGTGACACCCACCCCCGATCAGCGGGCGCCTCGGCTTCCACCAAGCACATGCACAGCGGCGCGGCATCGACTCAAGGACGAATCTCCCTCAGCTGGGCCAAAATTCGGATCGCTTCGGCGCGCTCATCATCTCCTAGCCAGGGCAGCATCCAGATCAGCGCCTCCTCGGTCTCGCGGGATGCAGCGCTAAATTCATCGTCCATAGCAGCTCGGGCTGCCTCGGACATGTGGTCGCGGTGCTCGAGGAACGCCTGGCGCATCGTGACTAGTCGCTGAGCAACGGCGAATCGTTCGGCTGCGACCCTAGCGGTATCCCCGCTGACGGGCGGTGGCGCAGCACCGGCGCCCGGGGTAGTGACCACACGAGGTGCACTGCCGTCTAAGACAGCGTCGATAGTGCCGTCTTGCCACTCGATCGCCCGTTCCAAGGCTCGGCGCAGCCGTCGACTCAGCCGGCCTGAGCGGTTGGTTTCCACGGCGCGCACCGTGGCTACCGACAGGCCCCCGCGCTCGGCGACATCCGTCTGGGTCAGCTTCAGCTGTTTGCGGCGACGTCGTACTTCGTCGGCCAGCCGCTCCCAGGACATGACCCGTATCTTGCCCGACGAACCGCCAGATTTCCCCATCCGCGCCGCTAAAACAGAAGATTCAGCGGTTCGGGCTACCGGTGATGTCAGCGCTACCGAGCCAGCCACGAAATACAGTCTGACATGCGTCGACACCGCTTCCTGCTACTGGCTGTGCGGTAGGAGAGGGCGTCCATCCTCAAAATTCTAGCGGTATAACCGCTAAAACGCTAAAGTATCTGTTAGATTAGCGGTAATTCACGGGTGTTCCGCCGCAGTGAAGAACCGACGACCTATAGGAAGGACGCCTCCGATGACAACCGCGCTCACCCCCCCGGCCGATACCCCCAACACCGTCGCCAGACCTTTTGCGTCCTTCCAGATGCGCGCCGACGTGCGCCTCTTCCAGACCAGCCAAGACTTGGCCTGCCAAGAAGACCCCGAGCTGTTCTTTAACCCCCGTACCAAGCATCGCGCCATCAAGCGCTGCGCCGAGTGCCCCTTCAGGGGCCGCTGCGGCTACAACGCGGTGGCCACCGGCGCGACGCACGGCGTCTGGGGTGGAGTGATTCTGCCCGGCGCCCAGCCCAAGGCACTCAAGCCGGTCTATGCGCGTCTGGCCGCACAGTTCGAGCAGCGCCGACAGACCGAGCTCGGTGACCTTAAGGTCGCCCCGCTACCTGACCTCATGGACGACGACGAGACCGACGACGACGAACCCCTGATCTTTCAGGCCGGCGCCGCCTAGCCGCATAGGAAGGTTCCCATGAGCTCCGTCACTGCCGAGCATCCCGCGATCGCCAGCGTCGACGACAACGGCACCGAACGCATCACGGTCTTTGATGACGACACATCGGTGATTTGCGGGGCATTTCGACCCGTCGGTCACCTGTACTGGCGGCTATATCTGGCCACCGGGGTGGCTAGCGCCGGCTGCACCGCCACCCAAACCCCACCCCCGCATCTTCTGGCAGCGCGCCGCGAGGATGCGTGTCGATGGGTCGAGCTAATCGCCCACCTTTACACCAACCCTGCTGCGGTAGGTGGCTAAGCAGCCTTGCGTGCCCAGCTCCGCGCTGCGGCCCGGTGCCTGAGGCACTTGATGACCGATCCGGAATTGCCGGTATCGGCCGGTGCGCCGCCTATTGAATCACTCAGCCCTGCAAGGAATCTCACGATGGCCATTCACGAAGGCTTCACGCGCATTCACCAGGCACCCCTGGTCGACCGAATAAGCCGCGAACCGCAGCGGGGTAGCCGGCCCCGTCGGTGCACCACCCGACACCGACGCGCTCAATCGCCCCGACAGCGTGATCGACGGCGCGTTCGTCGGTCTCATTCCAAGCTGCGTGAGACCACGAACGGCCACGTAGCCCTAACCCATCGTCAGCTACAAGGCTGCCCTTGAGCCCCGCCTGCGAGCGGGAGCTCACCAGTCGTCGCGCAACGCCTTGAGCTCATGCCAGGACGACTCCGGCCCCCAATACCGGTCGATCACCGCATTGCTGGCCTCGCGTAATCGCTCATTGCCATCGCGCAACACCTCGGTGATCAAGTCCTCCAGCCCCGCGTGGGTGTAATCAGTCAGTGCGGTCGGCTCGATGAACAGATCGCGCAAATAGCCATCGCGGTCGAAGGAAGCCACCACCACGTCGCTGATCGGGTCCCGTTCGCGCATGTTCTGGACGGCCGTGTTCAGCTCAGCCATCAACGCCCGTGTCACTCGAAGCCCCTGGTCGACGGCGGCGATCCTTTCCTGAGGGGTGCTCACGGCTTCTTCCGATCATCGGGTTTCGCGCGGCCTTCTCTGCGGTTTTTGACCGGCTCACTGTTGGCCGGCGCCACCACTTTCAGCTTGCGCTCCTGGTAGAGCTGCTTATTGTCCGCCTCGGAACCCTCACCGCCTACGCCCCGCATGGGCGGCATCATCATCGGGCCCATGGCGCCCATCCCCGGCGCGGGCGCTTCCGGCGCGACCGGAGCTGACGGCGCCGAGACCAGCGCGGCCGCCGCCGGCGCGGCGGCGACTTCGGTCGGTGCTGCCAGCGGGACCTCCCCGCCGGCCGGCTCGGTGTCAGCTCCGCCTCCCCCAGCACCCAGATCCCCCGGAGCCGACAGATCGCCTGCCGAAGGCGGCTCCGGTGACTGAGGCGACTGTTCGCCGCCGTGCTGCGGTTCACCACCGGGCGGATGCTGGCCCAGACCGCTCATCATCGGCCCGGCCGCCTGTTCCGTTCCCTGCAGCGCCTTTTGGCCCGCACCGGCAAGGCCACCGAGTACACCACCCAGGCCGCCCACCACGCCGCCGATGATCCCAGGAATGACTTCTGAGGGCAGTGAGCCCACCGTCTCCGGCAGCGCATCGGCCAGCGGATTCGCGGGGCAAGCTAGATCAGCAGCCCCGGGCGGCCACGTCGGCCCGCTAGTCAAATCCTGTCCCACACCCGGCCCTCCCTGCACCGGGTCCAACGGTGCACCCTTGGGCGAGTGCTCTGCTTCCCGCTGCGCCACCGGCCCCTCACCGGAGCCCACCGGCGGCGCGGCTGGCGCCACATCTGGGCTCGGGCCCGGCGGCGGCGTCGGCACCTTGGGCTGTGGAGCCGCCTCGGAGAACGTGTAAGTGCTAAACCCCGCCGTCGAGGCCTGATAAAGCCTGCTGACCTGCACTTGGGCATTAACCACAGCAAGCCGGTGAGCGCCACCGGCGCGCGCATTGGACTGCAAAGCCGCTTTCAGCTCCCGCTCGGCGTCAAGCACATGGCGATAGGGCGGGACATCGGTGAGGGCTTTGGAGAAGTGCTGCACATGAACCTTGGCCTGCTCAGCCAGGCCGTCCACATAGCGGGCGTGGCCCTGATACCACGTCTGCAGCGCCCGCATCCTTGTCGTGGCCGCATCCGCCGACGTTGACTGCCAGCCATCCCCCGTCATGCCGATGGCCGCGCCCAGCTGATCGGCAGCGTCGCCGAGCTGCTTGGCTTGGGCGCGCAGGCTTGATTCCATCGCCTGCCAGGTCTTCTTGCCCGCGCCGGCGCGGCCGGTCTCGATCAGGCGAGCAATATCGCGCGGGCTTGCCGGGACTTCACCGGCCGGCAAACTGGTACCCACGCCGCCAGACACCAGATCCGCTGGCACCACCTGCCCTGCCGGCAAAGTCCGCCCGGCGGGCACAACCGCACCGGCGCTCCCGGTGCCCAGCGTCTCGGCCGACTGCGCTTCCTGGTCGTCATAGACGCCGGCGCTGGCATCGAGCTTCACCCCGAACTGGCGTGCCATCGCGTTGGCCATCACGGTGTATTTGCGCGCCAAGGTCACCTGCGCGGTGAAACGGATGCTCGCCCCCACCGACACCACGTCCGATGCGCTCGGCTGCACCTGAGCCGAGCCTGGCGTTGCGGTCGCGCCAGCGGCATCTGCCTGGCGCGCCGCCGACCGGACGACCTCGGTATCAACGCGTACTGAATCCGCCACCGCGTAGCCCTTTAGTTACGTCTGCAGGATTTGCTGGCTGTCGCCTTCGGTCTGCTGGTAGGAGGCCAGGCTCGACCGGATATGGCCGGCCACACCCTCGCAATACTGCCCCAGCGATTGACCCGCCTCCCTACGCGCCTGCAGCGTCTCGATGAGGGCCTGACGCACCTCCCAGCCGATGTCACCGAAGCGTCGTCCCACGCTTTGCGCCGTGCCGGGATCGACAGTGAGACGTTCTCGCACCCGTGGGGCCTCTTGATCCCACCACTGTGCGTGCTGATTCCACGCGTCGAAATCCAGCATCACATCGTTGCCGGCCACCGCACACCTCCCATTGCACTGGCTATTTGCTAAAGCCTAACAACGGCTCAGCGGGCTACGCATCGGTCGAAACAGGTCAAAAATCGATGGTCCGCCGATATTCGTCGACATCGGTCAAACTTGGCCACCCCGGTGTCGTCGGCAGCGCAGTACCGTGCTCCTCAATGACGCGCATGCGTTGCTCGGCGCGCGCCCGCATCAACGCCAGCCGGTGGAGCCGCATAATCCGGTCCGCCAGCACCTCTGAGGTCCACGAGCGGGTGACCTCCGGCTCGAGTTGGACCCGCAAGCCCTCTCCCTGCCAGTCGAGCTCCACCATTAAGGCGCCATCGGATGACCATTCAACGACAGTGGGAAAGACTTCCACTTCCTGCTGGTGCTGCTCGTCGGTCACCGCGACTCCCGCATCGTTGCCCCACATTTAGCTACCGCCGGTATTCGTCGTTGTCGGCTGGCCGGCCGGTGCAGCGGTGCTCGGCGGCGGCGAGGCAGGCGTCGTTGTACCGGCCAGCTGAGGTGGATCGACCCACCCCAGGAAATCACCTGTGGGCAGTGCACTTTGCGGTTGTAGCTGCCCATCAAGCCAGATTTTGCCATTACCCATATACATGACCGGGTCACGACTCTTGAATTGCGCGATTTGACCGGGCACCAAATGGCTCGGATCGGCAGGTGCGGTCACCGGTGTTCCCGGGGGCGGCAACTCCACGTGGGCCTGCTTCCACCCATCGCTGACCGTCGCCCCGTTGAGCACCGCCCGCACCGCGGCGGCGTGTTGGGCCGTCGTCGCCGTCACCGCAGAACCATCGGGCATCTGTACCACCCGGCTCGGGTCACCGCCTACGCTGGCCGGCACAGCAGCCGGCGGGGCCGGCTGTGTGCTCGGCTGCGGTTGAGTCGTACCCGCCGGCTGCGTCGGCGCGTTCTTATCGCCGGTGCCGTCATTGCCGGCTGACGCGGCGCTGTTCTTGCCGCCATCGCCCCCACCCTTGCCGTGCGACCCGTCTTCGAAATCGTCGGACTTGCCGTGGTCGTGACCGTCGCTGTCTTTAAATCCGTCCCCCCCGCCCTGGTCGGCCAAACCACTCGCCAGCGGGCCCATCGCGCCCAGCGCGTCCATCGGCAAGGATCCTGCAGCGCCGCCCAGCGCGCCAGGAATCGACCCCAGCCCCGCCATCGCCGGGCCCAACATCGACAGCGGATCGCCCAGGCCCGCCCCGCCAAGCCCGCTCAGCCCGGCCAGCGGATCAGTCAGCCCGCCCGGACCGGCACCTGTAGTGGTTCCGCCCGCCCCGCCGTCACCACCGCCACTGCCGCCGCCATCGCCGCTGGCGTCAGCACCGCCCCCATCACCACCCCCGGCGATGCCTGCGTTGCCCTGGTCCTTCGAATGGCCTCCGCCGGCGCTGTCGCGGTACTCATCACCGAGCGCGGCAAGCAGCTCAGCCTGCTTCTTACTGTCCACTTTGGAGCTGTCGAGCAGTTGTTGAATTTGGGCGAGCTGACCGTCCAAGAACTCATTAAACAGCGCCATCGCATGCGGGTCATTGGCCATTTGCGGGTGAGACGTCAGCGCGCGCCGCGCCGTCTCGATGCTGCTGATGATGGCGCCGATTTTGGAGCGAGTGTCGTCGGTGGCGGCGAAAATTTGTTTGAGCAAGCCGGCCAGCTTGTCGTCGGTCTGGGTGAGCGCGCCGCTGGCCTGCTGATAGGTAGTTCCGGCGTGATCGACGCCCTGCTGTAACCCGCTGGGGCCGTTCGGCACTGGCAGAGCCGGCCCCCACGGCGGCGCCCCGGCCGGCGGCGCTGGCAGCGCCTGCTGGGGCGGCCCATCAAACTCATCGCCACCCTCACCGTCGTCATCACCGCCGAAGATCCCCGTCAGGTCGTCGAACAGGTCATCCAAGACGTCGAATAAGCCCATGGCGCGCCCGAATCCCCTCTACACGCAGGTCGCTGGGCAAAACGCTACCGCCGCCTGCTGGCGCTATGCGACGGTCGCGCCCAACCGATTTCGACCCATGCTGCTCCGACGAAGTCCTCACCGCCCGCCAGGGACGGGCACACCGAGCACAATCGGCGCCGCGTCGCGGATTTTGCCCACATTGTCGTGGTGCAGCTCGATCTCCGGCTGGGCACCGATGGCGCGAAGCGACATCGGTGGGCGGCATTCGTACAGATAACGCAAAGCGTGCGCGATCTTTGTCGTCGACACGTTCCGGCAATAACCATCCTCGTGCATCTGGGCCGCCGCCGCGCGCCATTTGTCCATCCTGTCCACCGCCAGTTCGAGCGCACGGTCGCACAACTGCGAGGTGGCGTCGGGCGGGGGCGTGGGATTGAACCGCCACAAGATGGCGGCGATATGGGTCGTCGCGAGTAAAGCCCCGGGGGGAACACAGGCAAGCCCCGCCGACCCCCACCTCATCCATAACACCAAGTGCCCGGTGGACAGCCACGCATGCAAAGCATTACCGCCAACGCTCACCAAAGCCGCGGAGCTAAGGACACCCCACAGGAAAACCCGGTTCCAGAACTGATCCCGATACGGCGCCAGTGACACAATTCCCAGCGTCGCCAGGACGATCGTCCCGTCGATAATCAACGGCCACAGCCACGACGGCCAGCCGGGCCACGCCGCCATCGCCGCCAACTCACGCAAGGACGTAAACGACAGCACAAAGCTGACCGTTGCAATCCCGATCGTCAACCCCCCAGCAGCACGGCGACTTCTGCGAACAAGGTGTAACGTGCGGAGCTCGTCGTCGGTCTGGTCTGCTTCCCTCGAAAGCCGCGGCTTAATCGCCGGCCGCCCGCGACGACGCGAGTTGGCCTGCATATGGCCGCTGGGCCCGGCCGCCGGTGCCAGGTCGTCCATCGGCTGAGGCTCAACGCCGGTTTGTGCTGCTACCGCGGCACCGTTTCGACGGGTGTCAAGCGTGGTCACTGCGAGATTTCCTTCGCATAAGACGGACGGGCGGAACGGGCGGTCACCGTGGGAGAGGCCAGAAAGCGGCGTTGACTCTTCCGTTGGGCCTGCGCTGCTTGGGCTTACAGCTGAAACATACAGCCGGCGGCGGCGTTACGCGTCGCTCGCCGGCTGCGGATTTTCAATCCGACTCGCAATACCTTGTGACACCGTGCCGCTGGGCGGCTTCGACCTGGGCCTGCAACACCCATCGCCGCAGCGATTCCGCACCGACGCCGACCTTCGGGCCGATCGACTGGCAGGCGGCATACACCGACCGATACTCCTGAAGGTGATCGATCACCATCTTCACCCGTGCGCTCACGCTGCTCGACCGGGTAATGCTTGGCCATAGTCGCCATCCTTCACACAGAAGGAAGTTGCACCAAACCCGGGATGCTTCTCTCACCGTCTTCCGAACTTGACGACTCCGGCCATGGCCACGCGACGGTACAGACGCGTCAGTTTGGGGCGCGATCGGCCTCGCGTAGCGGATTTCTCTCAAAGTAACGCCCGATCGGGAATTAGCGGTAAATACTGCTTTGCAACAACTTTGGTTCGTGCTGCGCACATCGATATGCGTGGCGACGAACTTTCCTTTGACCGTCGCCTGAGCTCTTCAGCCTTCGTACAGTGGGACAATGAGCAGCCTTAGTAGTAAGCAAGACCCAGTTGGTTCGGTCATTCCGACCATGCGCACACAACTGCTGACTGTCAAGGACGCCAGCGATGCGGTACGACTCAGCCGAGCTTCGGTGTCGTCGTCCCCGAAGGCGCGAACTCGAAAACCGTTGCCGGCCACCGCGAGGGGGATCGGATGCACATCCGACCGCGATCGCGATCGTGTACTGCTGCACCGAGTCGATCCCGGGTACCGCAACGCACCGCCTCGGGACGAGCTCATCATGCGTGCTGTCGCCCAACGCATCTCCCGGAAATCCGAACACTGCGAGTGGCTCTTGACTGCCGCACCATCAGGCCGCCAACAGATTTCGGCAACCGGACAAGAAGGGCATCAACCATGACAATGGCGACGGACGAGGTGTTAACAGCGGGTGAGGTGTCACGCATGACGGGCATCCCGGTCTCCACGCTGCACGACTGGGCGGCGAAACGAGAGCGAGGAATACAGTCGCCCGGACCGAATCACTGCAAATTGTCATCCCGGCATCGGCGCTGGATGCGTGCTGATGTGGTGGAATGGCTTGCCGCATCGAGGTGTTAAACGGTGACGATTCGCAGGCGAGAAGCCAACTCCGGCACGCGATGGGACGTTGAATGGTTGCTGCCGGACGGGGCCAAGCGGTCCAAGACATTTAAGACCCTGCGGGCTGCGAAGTTGTTCGACGGCGAACTGCGGTCAGCCCGTGAAGACGGCGAGACGGTCGACCCACGCGGCGGCAAGCTCGAGTTGCGTGTGGTGTACAAGAGCTGGCTTGCCTCCCGACCTGATCTGTCGCCGAAGGTGCGTCGTGGCTACGAGGACAACTGGCGCCTACGGATAGAGCCAAAGTTCGGCAAATGGCCAATCGGCCGAATCTTGCGAGAAGACGTGCAGGAATGGGTCAACGACATGACCGCCGCAGGCCTAGGGCCCCGCACGGTGCGCTGGACGCACAGCGTGCTGCGGATGACGCTGGACCACGCCATCACAGACAAAAAACTGCGCGGCAAGAATCCCGCATCCAACGTTCGGTTCCCGGCAATGGGCCAAACCAGCCATGTCTACCTGACCGCGGTGGAGGTCACGAAGCTAGTCGAACTATGCGATACGGCCACCCCCGAAGACTCAAGAGCCGCAAAGCAAGGCGACGTGGTGCTGATACTCGCCTACACCGGATTGCGGTTCGGAGAATTGACCGGACTCAATGTCGAAGATGTCGACCTGCAGGCGCGGCGCATTCGCATTCGCCGATCGATCACGCAGTTGTCCGGTCGCCTCATTGAGGGACCGCCAAAGAGCCGCGCCGGCCGCCGCAGCGTGCCAATTCCGGAACGGCTGGTGCCGATCCTGAAACGACGGATCGAGGGGCGTCCGACTGGGGAACCGGCGATCATGTCGCCGAAGGGCTCGCGGCTCGGACTCGAAAACTGGAAACGTGCCGTTGCCTGGCGGACAAGGATCGCCGAACTCGGGCATCCCACGATGCGCGTGCACGACCTCCGACACACCTACGCCTCTTTGTCGCGATCGGCCGGCGCCGATTTGAAACTCCTGCAGGTGACGATGGGCCACGCCTCGATCGTGGTCACCGCGCACACTTACGCCGATCTCTACGACTCCGACCTGGATCGTGTGGCGGATGCGCTCGACGGGCTCGACGGCTAACCGTGGCGGCGGATAAACGGCGGATAATCCAGGCCGTTGTCGGTGACGGATCGAAATCCGGACAGCGGAAAAGGCCATGACCTGTACTGATATTTGTGGTCCCGGCTGGGATCGAACCAGCGACCTTCCGCGTGTGAAGCGGACGCTCTCCCACTGAGCCACGGGACCGGCGCCGAGGACGGCGGACGACGTCGAAGACTAGCACGCGCCGGTCCCGACACCACCGGCCGCATCACGTGACAGGCCGACGCGATAGCCTAGACACGGCTCGTACCAAGAAATTTGTATGTGCCCGCTCACGTGGACTATCGTCGTGCTTCGCACCGGGCGACGATGTCGTCCGAGGCGCGCGGATGTAGCGCAGTTGGTAGCGCATCACCTTGCCAAGGTGAGGGTCGCGGGTTCGAATCCCGTCATCCGCTCGAAGGTGCAAGTGGCGTGAACCCCAACGGTGGAGTGGCCGAGTGGTGAGGCAACGGCCTGCAAAGCCGTGCACACGGGTTCGATTCCCGTCTCCACCTCCAACTTTTTTGGTTTCCCGGCGCGATTAGCTCAGCGGGAGAGCGCTTCCCTGACACGGAAGAGGTCACTGGTTCAATCCCAGTATCGCGCACCAGCTTCGCAGCAGCTAGAACCCGATAGTTAGGGCGGCTAGTCACATTCCATGCAACATGCATGCAACAGGACTTCGCTCGGCCAGCCGACCGACTGAGACCCGTCTTTCCCAGCGCAGCAAGACTGCGTCCAATAGCGGAGACGGTCGACGGATTATGTCGCTGCGGTCTCAGGCAGGGGTTTGGGTGAAAGAACACCTACGCGAGCATCAGTTGGCTCTTCACCCAAAGCCTCCTCGATCAACCGCACACGACTCTTGCGATTCTGATCGTCAACCGGAGCAGGCATCTCAGTCAGGTGCCCAACCGCATCTCGCCACCAATACACTCCTCGGTGATCACGGAAGAATAGGTGCAACTCGCTCGGTACGACGGACGTTGTGCCCAAACGCAACTCGACCGACCAGCGGCCAGGGGCGAGCACCTTCGCTGAACCGACGGCAAGGCGATCCCGACGGGCTTCCCATTCGACTGGCGGGACGAATCCCATCTCGACTGCGACACTCTGTATCGCGCCGCCGGGCCGCCGGACCACAGCCGAAGCTTCGTCGAAGTTGACCACCATTGGCGTCGGATGGGACTGGTGCCGACATAGCGCGGCGGCAAATAGATCGTAGACAACGACTTGCGACGCATTGATCAATCCGATCTGCGTCACATTGATGATCTCGGGCGAAGCGTTCCCCATCTGTGGACCCTGTCGCGCGCTGCCGTAGTGAACGAACCACCCAGACAGCAGCTCAGCCTGCTGGCGCCGCTCGACCGCGGCGCGCTGCTTTTCATCCTCAACGCGCGTCCGCACATCGTGCCTATAACCAAGTGCCGCGAACAGCACGGCCACGATGGCGACGGCGGTGCCAAGCGCAGCTACCCACTCGGCGACGTTCCCCAGTTGAACTCGCCAGCCTTGTGTGTGCAGCATGACCGCTTGAACACCAACTACGACTGCGAGCACCAGAGCGATGAACAAGAGCCCAAACGTCCATCCGCGCCAGCGATTCACGACTCTCCATCCTGTACGTCATTCAATGTTCCGCCCGCGGGGCCGCACCAGCGAAATCGAACCAGCCCACTTGCGGATATCCTCACCCAGTTCGAGACGCTATCGCCGTTGATTTCGCAGTGAGTTCCGAATACCGAGCGACCACACGCACCGCGTGTCACAACTAACATTCTCGCGTTCTCAAAGGTCGCATCGAGTGTGCGGTGCCCGTGGGCGGTTAGCCAGACTCTGCTTACGACAGTCTGACCTTCACGCCGCCCGAGAACATGGAGTCGTGTAGTTCGATGGTGCTGGGTTGAGTTCCCGCCGGCACGTCGAAAGCCACCTTGGCCTGGATGTGGTTACCGGGATTGATGTCGCTTTGGATTTCTTTGTTAATCCACATGTCGGCGCGGGAGTCAGCAGAGTACTGACGGCCCGCGCTGTCGATGAGCTTCTGGTTGGTGGCGAAAAACGACTGCGCGCGGTCACCGATGTTCTGGACCGTCATCGACACAATCACATACTCTCCCTGGGCAGTCGCTTGCTCATACGGATTGGATGGGTCGCCGGTCGTCTTGGCCGTCCACACCGGTCACCGTGAAGCCGAACTTGCCGTCGCGGGCTTGTTGTCCGACGCCAGCCATCGACGCGGAGACCTTTGCCGTAGTCGGCGTGCGTGATGCAGATGTCGATGAAGTCCCGCTCTCGGAGCTATGGCCCGAGACGGCACCGATCAAAAACAGCGCGAACACCACAGCAACAACCCATGGCCAAACCTTCCGCTTCTTCGCCGGGGGGAACGCCGGTGCCAGTGCGCCAGAAGGGGGCAGGGTCGGTTGATCGGTCCGGTGTTCCGTCCAACGCAATCCGTCCCAGTAGCGCTGGCCGCTGGCGCCGCTGGGGTCTGGGTACCAACCGGCTGGCGTGCTTGGCGGAGGCGGTGGAGTCGTCATCTGTCCCCTTGATTGTTCGAAGGCAGCTGAGAGAGTAAGCGAAGTGATCCCGGCCCGTCGCGAAATACGAGATTTTCTTTATTTATCCAAATAGAAACCGACGTGCGATGTTTCAAATCTTCACAGGGACGACGAGTAGGGGAAACGTAGTCATCATGACTGCCGCTAGCCGAGCCCAGGCGCGCAAAGCGCTGACCGCCGAAATCCTCAAGTGCCGCCGCTGCCCCGGCATGAACGAGCCGGGCGTGAGTCAGGCCGCGCCTGGATACGGAAGCCTCTTTTCGCCGGTGGTGCTGGTCGGGGCATCGCTTTGCACGGAGTGCATGACAACCGGCATCCCATTCACTGGTGGCAGCGGATTGCTAATTGACGAGGCCCTGAGGGAGTCCGGCTTGGACAAGGCCGACATCTTCATTACGAACGTGGTGCACTGTTACCCTGCCCAGCCCGACAACCGGAAATCTCGACCCCATGAAAAGGAGCGGTGTCGCCCGTTTTTGCACCGCGAAATCGAGTTGGTTAGGCCGCGGTTGGTGATCGGGCTAGGAGGTGACGCCAGGGAGACATTGCGGTTCTTATACCCTGACGCGTCCGAACTCCCTTGGGGCCGGATTGATCAGTCGACATCGGGTCAAGTCCAGGGACGTGGTGTACGGGGTCGTCTTGTGATTCTTCGAGATGATGGTTCAAGCGGTCAGTGCCGCAG
>NZ_MVHG01000106.1 GCF_002086125.1 Mycobacterium arosiense ATCC BAA-1401 = DSM 45069 | reverse complement strand
GACGTCAGGGCCGACACGGCCACGCCCGACGCTGCGAGAACTACTGCTGAACCAAGGGAACGAACGACGTGACGTGCGGTCATGGCGTCGAAATTGCCCATGCAAGCCCCTCCCAAAACTGTCAACTTGCTAACCATTTGGTGATGTTTTCCTGTATATCGGGCCGCAGCGACAGTTCGGAGGACAGCGGCGGCGTCGCCGCAATCGGACCGGCGCCGCCATTGCGCAATCGGGTTGCCTACAAAAACACTTTAAGCCGTCGTTTGATGTTGTCCATTCGGGGTAGGCGGACGCGTGCGGGTAGCGAATTCGGCACTCACTGACCGAAAGGCGGCGACATGGCAACGGGTGAAACGGGTTTCGACGACGTGACCTTCGATCTCATTTCGATTCAATACCACTCGCTGAAGGCCGGACATGATTACGGCCAGTATGTCCGGGACGCGAAGAACGCCGGTTTGGATGACGTCGCGTCCTTCTTCAGCGACGTGATGGCTCAAGACTCCGAGCGCGCGCGGCGATGCCACGAGTTGCTGGGCCGGCTGCAGGGAACAGCCGCCGCTGGGCCGGCCACAAGATAAGAATCCCGTTACCACCAGGGTTCGCCGTGAGCTAAGTCGCCGGCGCCGGTCGCGTCACCGTCGGCGGTAATGACGTTTACGCAGTTGGCGGCCGCATTACCAGCTCTTATAGACCCGCCGATGGCTGACCGCACCGGTGTCGGCAAGGTCACATACCGGCAAAGCTCGGATGCGTCCGGCGTGGCGGCCTATTAGAGTTACGTATCTTAGTGAAAGCTTATGATTCGTTAAGTACGGAAACAGGTAGCACGGAGCAGCTGTGGACACGGACCGTTTCGACGCGATCATCGTAGGTGCAGGTTTTGGCGGCATCGGCGCCGCTATTCAGCTCAAGCGCCTCGGGTTTGACAACTTCCTCATCCTCGACCGCGAGGACGACTTGGGTGGCACCTGGCATGTCAACCACTACCCGGGCATCGCCGTCGACATCCCATCGACCACTTACTCATACTGGTTCGAGCCCAAGCCGGACTGGTCACGGCTGTTCGCGCCCGGTGCCGAGGTCAAGCGGTACGCGGCCGAAGTCGCCGACAAATATGACGTGCGCCGGCACATGCGGTTCAACACGACCGTGGAAGGTGCCCAATGGGACGAGGACCTCGAGGTGTGGCGGGTGGCGCTGGCCGGCGGCGAGACGCTGACGACCCGGATCCTGATCACGGCCACCGGATTCCTTTCCCAGCCCCGCATGCCCGATATTCCTGGCATCGCGAGCTTCAAGGGCAAGGTGGTCCACACCACCGCGTGGGACCACGACTACAGCTACCGGGGACGGCGCATCGCCGTCATCGGGACCGGGGCGTCCGCGGTACAGGTCGTTCCGGAGTTGGCCAAGGACGCCGGCGAGCTGACCGTGTACCAACGCACCGCGACCCACGTGATACCCAAGATCGACTTCGGCTTCTCCCCGCGGACGCAACGTCTGTTTGCCCGGGTGCCCGCGGCGCAGCGCGCGCTGCGGTGGGTCACCGACGTCATCCTCGAGATCATCATGGTCGTGGGGGCGCTGCACTTTAAAGAGTCGCGGGGGCGGGGCAACATCTCGGCCTCCGACCTGGCCAAGATCAGCCGATTCCGGTGGATCCGGGATAAGGAACTGCGCGCCAAGCTGACGCCGGACTACGACCTCGGCTGCAAGCGGCCGACCTTTTCCAACGGCTTTTACCGCGCGTTCACCCAGCCGCACGTGCACCTGGAAACCACGTCGATCGAGCGGATCGAGGCCGACGGCATCGTCACCACCGACGGGCGCAAGACGGTCATCGACACCCTGGTGCTGGCGACCGGTTTCGATCTGTGGGAGGCCAACTTCCCGGCCATCGAGGTGGTCGGCCGCAAGGGGCGCAACCTGGGTAAGTGGTGGCGAGAGACCCGGTTTCAGGCTTACCAGGGCGTCTCCGTACCCTACTTCCCGAACTACCTTGGATTGGCAAGCCCGTTCGCCTTCTCCGGGCTGTCCTTCTTCCACACCATCGAATACCAGATGCGGCACATGGACAGGCTGCTCGGCGAGGTCAAGCGTCGCGGTGCGACGACCTTCGAGGTGACCGAAGAGGCCAATGACCGGTTCATGGAACGGATGACGAAACTGCTGGACAACACGGTGTTCTACGCCGGCAACTGCGCGACGTCGCGTTCGTACTATTTCAGTCCCAGCGGTGAGGCATCGCTACTGCGGCCGACGTCGACACTGAACTCGGTGCGCGAGGCCCGGACCTTCCCGCTCAGCGACTACGCGATCGCCTAGCTGTCGTGACCCGTGAGGTTGTTGACGGCGTGCCTGCTTGAAAGTGGGAGGACCTCCTGACGGAGTGGATGTGTCTGGCATTCACCCGTAGGAGGTCCTTGTGTCTCACGCTAACGCCCGTACCAATGTGTTCGCTCGTCGGCTGATCGTTGAGCGTGTCGCGGCCGGGTGGCCGGCCGCGCATGTCGCTGAGCAACTGGGGGTTTCGCGGGCAACGGTGTACAAGTGGCTGCGCCGGTATGCACAGGGCGGTGATGCCGCGCTGGCTGACCGTTCGTCGCGGCCGATCCGGATGCCCCACCGCACGAGCTATCGAGTCGAGCAAAAGGTGCTCGCCGCCCGCCGACGCCGTAAGCGCGGTGCTGTAGTGCTTGCCGCTGGACTCGATCTGAATCCCTCGACGGTCGGGCGGATCCTGGCGCGCCACCAGGTGCCACATCTCAGTGCAATCGATCCGATCACCGGTGAGGCGGTGCGCGCATCACGGCGCAGCCCCAACCGCTACGAACACCCCACGCCGGGGGCCATGGTTCATGTCGACGTCAAAAAGCTCGGCCGCATCCCCTCAGGCGGTGGATGGCGGCTGCACGGCCGCGATGCTGCGGTCTCAGTTGCCCACCGACACAAAAAGATCCGGCTCGGCTACGACTACGTCCACACCGCAATCGATGACTACACCCGCCTGGCCTACAGCGAAGTGCTCCCCGACGAGAAGGACCCGACGTGTGCTGGGTTTCTGCACCGGGCACTGGCCTGGTTCGCCGCCCACGGCGTGCGGGTGCGTCGACTCCTGACCGACAACGCGTTGGTCTACCGACGCGGCACCGACTGGGGCTGGGTCTGTTCGGCCTGGCAACTCAAACGCCGATTCACCAAACCCGGCTGTCCCTGGACTAACGGCAAAGCCGAACGCCTGAACCGGACCCTGCTCAACGAATGGGCCTACGCCCGCCCCTGGACCAGTAACAGCCTGCGCAAACGCGGCCTTGACCAATTCCTTCGCCGCTACAACACTCGACGAGGCCACTCCGCCCTCGGCGGACGACCACCAATCAGCCGACTCGCCGCCTGATAACAACGTGTCAGGTCACGACACCTAGCCCTCGGTACAGGGGGTGTTGGTCAGCGCCGGGTCCGGTTTTTTCCGACGACATCGACAGGAATCCGCGCAGGCAACGCGCGGCCAGCCACCAATTCGCCGGCTTCTTCATGTCCAGCCCGCCCAAAAGCTGTTTGATCATGGTCAACGTGTCGAAGTAAATGCGTTCGCAGACAAGCGTTTCCGTGTCGTCGAAAACGAAGTACGCCGTCATGCGAACCCGGAAACGGCTGCCCGTGGGCGGGACCTTGCCCAGGTAGCCCCGGTGCGTGCCCATCAGCCAGAACTCGACGATCACCGCGTCGGCGCTGTGGCGCAGCGCGATGATTTCGTGGTTTTGATCGGGGAACGCGGTCCGCGTGTAGGCGTAGTAGTCGCGCACCGCCGCATCGCCGTCGTGCACGAGCATCTGGGGGATCAGCTCGTAACGCGGATGCGGGAAGGTCGACAGGACGTCATCCCAGGCATGGCGGACCTCGTCGTGGAAGTGGTCGAGCACGAGTTTCTGGCGGGCGGCCAGCACTTCGGGGGCTGGAAACGCGGGAATGGTCACGGGATCAGCGTAGGCCCGGAACCGATAGGGGCAGAGGCGGACTGACTGGACTGCTACCGCGGTGGGGTCCAGGCCACCGGCAGGGTTTTGATGCCATGAATGAACTGTGACAGCAGCCGTGCGGGCTCGTCGGTCGCCGCGATATCGGGAATCTCGCGGCGCAATTCGTCGAAGATGACCCTGATTTCACGACGAGCCAGGTTGGCGCCCAGGCAGAAATGGGCGCCGCCACCGCCGAAGCCGAAGTGCGGATTGGGGGTGCGCGCCACGTCGAAAACCCAGGGGTTTTCGAACGTCGTCTCATCGCGATTGGCCGAGTTGTACCACAGCGTGGCCTTGTCGCCGGCCTTCATCTTGGTGCCGCTGAGTTTGAAGTCTCGGGTCAGGGTGCGTCGCATGTACACCACCGGGGAGGCCCATCGCACGATTTCCTCGACGGCGGAAGGGGTCAGGCGGTCGAAGTTGGACCACCACTTCTGCCGCTCGGCGGGATAGCGCGACAATGCCAGCACGCCGTGGCTGATCGCGTTGCGCGTGGTCTCGTTGCCGGCCACCACCAGCAGGATGAAGAACGACGCGATTTCCGACGACGACAGCTGTTCGCCGTCGACCTCGGCTTCCACCAGGCTGGTGGTCAGATCGTCGTGGTGATTGGACCGTCGGTCCTCGGCCAGCGCGCTGGCGTAGGCGCCGATGTCCATCGAAACCTGAAGGAACTCCTCGAAATCCGTCGCCAGGTCCGGGTCGCCGAACCCGAGAATGACGTTGGTCCAGTGGAATATGCGTTGATGGTCCTCTTCGGGGATGCCCATCATGTCGCAGATGACCTGCAACGGCAGCGGGCCGGCGAGCTCGCCGACCAGCTCGGCCTCCCCGTCGGGATGATTGGCGATCAGCGACGCGACCAACCTGCGTGCCCGTTCGCGGACCGATGCCTCGATGCGGGCCACCACTTTCGGGGTGAACGCGCGGCTGACGATTGAGCGCAGCCGCTGGTGTCGGGGGTCGTCGAGCACGATCATCGAGCCGAAGTACTCGCTGATCTCCGGCGTGTTGTCGTTGATCGTGATGTTGGGGCTGGAGCTGAAGATCTCCGGATGACGGCTCGCGAAATGCACGTCGTCATGCTTGGTGAGCGCCCAATGGCCGCCGCCCGGCTCGAACCCCTCGTACTCGATCGCGGGCCAGAACGAGATCGGCGCCTCGCGGCGCAGGGTGGCGAACGCGCCGTCGCGAACGTCATCGTCGAGCGCCCAGAAGTCGAGCGAATCGAGATGGATGTCGGCCAACGGGATGTCGGGCGGCGGCGTGCCATTCGTCCGGGGCGCAAGGGCTTTCCCGGGACCCGTCTTGAGGCTCACCTGGACCTCCTCGTCGTGCAGAGCTCGGTCAGTGTGTGCAAACCGTTCGGGCGGGCGCGCCCGTCGTTGCCGTCGCGGCGCTCACCACGTTGCCGTCGACCAAGATCTTGCAGGAGATGGGGCCCAGCCCCTGCGCGCTGACGGTGAACACCTCGCCGCCATAGCCGGTGAACTGCGTCGACCAGGGCAGCGGCGCATTCACCTGGTGCAGCTGCCCGTTGTCGGTTTGGTAGTAGATGAACTCGGCGACCGCCGGCCCGTTGACCTCGTAGCGGACTTGCGGCATCTGGGGCAGGGCGTGGGCCACGCCGCAGGCATTCGCGAATCCGAAGCCGAAGGCCAACAGGACCGAAGGTCCGGCAAGGTGCTTGGTCATGAATTGCATCGTGTCACCACGAGCGATGGCACGGAAGATCTAGACGTTCGGCGTTTCGTGCACCGATTCGACGGTGTAGAGGTGCGGGTCGAAGCCGATCGCGAGGGCGGCACACGCGCCCATGTGTTCGCGCGCATGCGGATCCTCGAACATCGCTTGGTAGGCCTCGGCGCTTTGCCACTGCGCATAGTTGACGACGCGGGTGCCGTCGGTGCTGACGTGGATGTTCGCCGAAATGAAGCCGGGGACGAACCGCATCGTTTCTTCGGTGGCGGCGCGGAGCTTGTCAGCCAGCTCGCGGGCGCGCTCGGGAGCCACGGTGAAGACGTTGATCAGGGTGGCGACGTCGGAGTGCTCTCGGATGGTGGTCATCTCAGCCTCTCTTGATGTCAGGAACCTTACATCGGTGACGCTAGCATAATGTAAGGTTCCTGTCATGAGTCAATCGCAGATCGAGCGCGGCGCGGGCTACCTGGTGAAGCGTGTTCAGCAGGGGCTGCGGCGCCGCTGCGACGCGGCGCTGAAACCGACCGGGCTGTCGATGTCGCAATACGCGCTGCTGCGCGCGCTGCACGATCATCCCGACGCTTCCGCGTCAGAACTCGCCAGGCTGTGCTTCGTCACCCGTCAATCGCTGCGCGATGTGCTGAACGGACTGCGTGCCGCCGGCCTGGTGGATCTGTCGAGCACGCGGGGACCGGGTCGCTCCCGCGCGCTGCAGCTGACCCCGCTCGGGTTGCGCCGGCTCAAGGACAGCCATGCCGCGGTCGAAGGCGTCGAAGCCGACATGCTGCGTGGAATCGCGGCCGGGCCGCGGCGCGACCTCGCCGCGCTGCTGCTGCGCTGCGCCGAAAACCTCGAAGCCACGACGCCGCTCTAGCTTGGCCCCGCGGGCCACGCCTAGTGTGAGTCCGGCGGGGGCCGGTGAGGTGGAAAGGTGGCGTCAAAGGATGGCGGAACACGGCTCAAAGCGTGTGGTGGTGTACGGAACCGGCTTCGTCGGCAAGATGGTGATCCCGGAAATCGTCAAGCACCCGTTGTTCGAATTGGTGGGCGTCGGCGTGAGCAACCCGGCCAAGGTCGGCCGCGACGTCGGCGAGATCTGCGGGCTGCCCGAACCGGTCGGCATCACCGCCACCGACGACGTCGACGCCCTGATCGCCCTGAAACCCGACGCGCTGGTGCACTACGGCCCGACGGCCATGCACGCCAAGGAGAACATCTCGCTGATCACCCGGTTCCTGCTCGCCGGCATCGACGTGTGTTCGACGGCTATGACCCCGTGGGTGTGGCCGACCATGCACCTCAACCCGCCGAACTGGATCCAGCCGATCACCGAGGCCTGCGAGCTGGGGGAGTCGTCCTGCTTCACCACCGGCATCGACCCCGGATTCGCCAACGACCTGTTCCCGATGACGCTGATGGGGTTGTGTTCCGAGGTGCGCCGGGTCCGGGCTTCCGAGCTGCTGGACTACACCAACTACGAGGGCGACTACGAATTCGAGATGGGCATCGGTCGCGAGCCCGAGTTCAAGCCGATGCTGGAAGACCGCGACATGTTGATCTTCGCGTGGGGCGCCACCGTCCCGATGATCGCGCACGCCGCCGGCATCATGCTCGACGAAATCACCACCACCTGGGACAAATGGGTGACCCCGACCGAGCGGAACTCCGCACGCGGCGTCATCAAGGCCGGGCACGTGGCCGCGGTGCGGTTCACGATCAACGGTGTTTTCCAGGGCGAGACCCGAATTCAGCTCGAACACGTCAACCGGATCGGGTTGGACGCCGCGCCGGACTGGCCGACGGGTCACGACAACGACGTCTACCGGGTGGACATCGAGGGGACCCCGAGCATCTTTCAGGAGACCGCGTTCCGGTTCACCGACGGCTCGGGCCGCGACGCCGCCGCGGCCGGATGCCTGGCAACCGGGCTGCGCGCACTCAATGCCGTGCCGGCGGTCAACGACTTGCGGCCCGGCTGGGTCACCCCGCTCGACCTGCCGCTGATCGCCGGCGAAGGCAGCATCCGGTGACCGGCGCACAGCGGGCGCATAGCCGCGGCAGGCCCGCGATACAGGTTTTGGCGGCACAATAACGGCTAGCCGGATGCGAGTTGGTGCCGCGGATACGGGGATTCACATGGTTAATAGAGTCGAGACCGCGCTGGGCCTATCGATTGGCGCCACCAACCTGGCGGCGGTGACCGCCGACACCGCCATCACCCGCAAGCCCGTCCTGACGCTGTATCCGGACCGTCCCGCCGAGATCGGCGTCCCCGCGGAGAATCCCCGACTGCAGGGGCCCGGCGTGGTGATCACCGGCTTCGTCAACCGCGTCGGCGACCCGCGTCCACTCGTGGCAATCGACGGCTCGGTGCACCGCAGCGAGGTGTTGGTCGCCGACGGGCTGCGCGCGCTCGCATACGCCGCCACCGGCGGACGGCCCCTGCCCGACAACGTCGCGGTCACCTATCCGGCGCACTGGGAATCGCACGCGGTGGACGCCCTCGGCGATGCGCTGGGCGAGATCCCGGAATGGTCGCACCGAGCGCGTCCCATCTTGCTGATTCCCGACGCGGCCGCGACCCTGCTCGCCGTGCGGACCCACCCCGGCATACCGGCGAGCGGCACCGTGGCGGTATGCGATCTCGGCGGCAGCGGCACCAGCATCACGTTGCTGCACGCCGACGGTGACTACCATGCATTGGCCCCGACCGTTCGGCACCCCGATTTCGCCGGTGACCTGATGGATCAGGCGCTGCTGAGCGTCGTCATCGCCAACATGCCGACCACCGGGGCGTTCCCCACGGGCAGCGCGGCGATCGGCTCGCTGAGCCGGCTGCGCAGCGCATGCCGGGTCGCCAAGGAACAGCTGTCCTCGCGCGCGACGGCCACGCTGACCGACGGGCTGACCGGGACGCGCGGTGAGATTCGGATCAGCCGGCACGAACTTGACGACGCGATCCGGCCCTCGCTGAGCGGCATGATCGCGGCGTTGGACGAAACATTGGCGCACAACGAGATTCGTGATCTCGTCGCCATCGTTTCGACGGGCGGCGGGGCGAACCTGCCGGTCGTCACGACCACGCTGTCGCGGGACTTCCGCGTTCCCGTCGTCACGACGCCACGGCCCCAGCTGGCGGCCGCCGTCGGAGCCGCGCTGCGGGTGGCGCAGGGTGCCGGCGACGCCGGCGCCACCCTCTCGGCGCCCGCCGTGCCCGCCGCGGCCACGGCCCGGGCGGCCGTGCGGCCGGACCCGCGCTCGGCGGCGACCGCGACCTCACAGGCGCCGCCGACCGAGCCCACGCAGGCGGAGACGCCCAAGCCCAAGGGTCTGCTGTCCCGCTGGCACCTGCTGCCCGCGGCGGCGATCATCGTCGCCGTCGCGGCCGTGCTGCTGGTGGGCACCGCGGTGGCGATCGCGCTGGGCTCGCAGAACAAATCGGCGACCACACCGGCGCCGCGGGTCAGCACCACACCCGTGGCCCCGACGGCGGCTCCCCCCAGCGCCACCGCGGCGCCGGCGCCACCGCCGCCGGATGTCCCGGTGCCGTCAACCTCGGATACCACCCCGCCCGCCGGGACCGAGACACCGATGACCACCACGCCGAGGGCGGTTCCGCAGGCGGCACCACCGCCCGCGCGTCCGGCGGCACCCCACCGGGTGGCGGCCCCGCCGGTGGTGCCACCCATTCCGGGCGTCAATGAGCCGATCCCCGGGCTCGACCGGGTCAACCAGATCATCGGGGAAATCGAGGGCAACCTGGGCATCACCGCGCTGGGCCCGATACCCGCCCACTAAGCCTCGACGGCCGCAATTGGGTTCAGCTCAACCCTTTTCGCCCTTGTTCTCGGCGGTGGCGGCCTCTCTGAGGACCTCGTTGAGGGCTTTGTCCTTCTCGATCTGATCCTTACGCGCCCGCTCGTCGCGGCCCTCGTCGCCCTCGGACCGCAAGCCCTCGCTGGAACCCCCGCCCTCGGGCTCCTCGTCCTTGGGATTGCCGTCCTCGTCGAGCCAATCGTTGACCGCCGTGCCGGACACGCTTCCGCCGGTGCCGGGCAGCACGATAGTGGGTTTGTCCTCGTAGGCCTCCATCATTTTGGCGGCCTCTTTTTGGTCGTCCTCGTCGGGCTCGGGCTTCTCGGTCAGCCGCCGATCGTCGTCTTGGTCGGTCGGCTTATCGTCCTGCACGCTCATGCGTCTACCCCCTTGCAGTCGCAGGTTCGACGTTGGCAAGGGGTTACCCGCTGCGTGGTTGTGCCGAAACTCTCACTGGCGCGCGGCGTCGCGCTTGACCAGCACCACCAACGCCTGCGGGATGCGCATCGGCTCGGGCGCGCTTGACAGACGCTCGGCGACCGCGCACGCGAGCTGCTCGACGAAACGGGCGGCACGCTCGTCGTGGATCCCGCCGTCGAGCGCGGCCACCAGTGAGGGAAACAGCGCAAACCGCGCGAAGGCCGACCACTGCGCGCCGAAGGCCTCGGCGTCGTGGTCCAACTGGTAGCCGGCCCAGAATCGATCCTCGGCGTTGAACATCTCGAGGTGCTCGACCATCAGGCCCTCGATCCGCCCCTTCGGGGCGAACGGGGCGCGGAAGTCCTTTTCGGCGCGGGCGACCGTGGGAATTGCCATGCGCCGCATCTCATCCGGGTGCAGCAGCCCGTCGCGCACCTGATCACCCAGCGCCGCGACGATGGCGTCGAGCAACGGGGCGAAGCCCGCCGTCCCGTCCTCGTCGGCGGCCAGCGTCAACGCCACCAGCCGGCCCTCGGGGGCCAGCTCGCGCCCGCGGAACGCGACGAAGTTGTGCCAGTCCAGCGCGGCCTGGTCGGCGTACGCGGACTGCGCCGCGCCGTCCGCGCTGCGCGAGACGTGCACGTGATCGTGCACCTCGCAGGGAATTCGGCTCAGCCACTGGGTCGCCCACGACGTCCAGCCCAGGTTGACCGTCTTGGACGGCACGATCTGGTCGTAGAACGAACGGCCGACCGCCGAGGTGAACGTCGCCGTGTCGGAGTGCAGGTAGCTCTCCGGGTCGTCGTGCACCGTCTCGAACAGCGCCGCGAAGTTGTTGCCCGGTACATCGGTGTGCGCCACCAGGATTGCGTGGTCGTGTCGCGTGCGCCGGCGCAGCACGGCGATGCCCGCCGACAGCGGCCGCAGCGAATTGTGACCGTTGGCGGCGCCATAGTCGGCGACGACGATCGGCTGCGGGGGCCGGGGCAGCGCCACCTGTCCGGCGGCCCGTTCGAACGCCGCGGTCGCCTGCGCCAAACCGGCGGCCCGCAGCCGCGACGCCTCGGCGTAGGAGGGCTCGGGCCGTACCACAATGCTCGATTCGGGCATCCGGAGTTCGGGCGGCATGGATCAACGATAATGGCCGGGCCGTGGTCGGTTCGGCGACGGATCAGTGGCCGCGGGCCACCCATTCTTCGTAGTGCACGATTTCGTCGCCGATGGTGGTGTCATCGCCATGGCCGGTGTGCACGACGGTGTCGCCGGGCAAGGTGCCGAGCCGGCCGGAGATCGACTGCAGGATCGTCGGGAAGTCCGAATAGGAGCGCCCGGTCGCGCCCGGGCCGCCGGAAAACAGGGTGTCCCCGCTGAACACGACGCCTTTGGGGCCCAGTTCCGGGGCATACCAGCACACCGATCCGGGGGAGTGGCCCGGGGTGTGCAGCGCCAGCAGCTCCGTGCCCGCGACGTCGAGCGTGTCGCCGTCGGCGATCGGGCGAAAGTCCTTGTCCGGGTGCGTCATTCGCCACAGCACGTCGTCGGCGGGATGTAGCAGAACAGGAGCGTCCAGCGTCTTGGCGAGTTCGGGCGCCACGGTGACGTGGTCGTTGTGGCCGTGGGTGCACACCACCGCGACCACGTTGCGCTTACCGACGGCCTGCAGGATCGGCTCGGCGGCATGCGCGGCGTCGAACACCACGACGTCGGAGTCGTCGCCGACGATCCAGATGTTGTTGTCGACTTCCCAACTGCCGCCGTCGAGTTCGAAGGTGCCGTGGGTGACCAGCCGTTCGATGCCCGCCATCAGAGCACCACCACCGAGCGCAGCACCTCGCCGCCGTGCATCCGGTGGAATGCCGCTTCCACGTCACCCAGCCCGATGCGCTCGGAGACGAACTGCTCCAGCGGCAGCCGGCCCTGCAGATACAGGTCGATCAGCGTGGGGAAGTCGCGCTCGGGCAGGCAATCGCCGTACCACGACGACTTCAACGCCCCGCCGTGGCTGAAGAAGTCCACCAGCGGCATGTCCAGGCGCATGTCGGGCGTCGGAACCCCAACCAGCACAACGGTTCCGGCGAGGTCGCGGGCGTAGAAGGCTTGCTTCCAGGTCTCGGGCCGGCCCACCGCGTCGATCACCACGTTGGCGCCGAACCCGTCGGTGAGGTCCTGAATGGTCTTGACGACGTCGCGTTCGCGGGCGTTGACGGTGTGCGTGGCGCCGAACTTGCGGGCCCAGTCCAGTTTGGTGTTGTCGGTGTCCACGGCGATGATCCGCCGGGCGCCCACCAGCGCCGCGCCGGCGATCGCGGCGTCGCCCACACCGCCGCACCCGATCACCGCGACGGTGTCATCCCGGGTGACCGCGCCGGTGTTGATCGCCGCGCCCAGCCCGGCCATCACCCCGCAGCCCAGCAGGCCGGCGACCGCGGGGTCGGCCTCGGGATTGACCTTGGTGCACTGGCCGGCGGCCACCAGCGTCTTGTCGGCGAACGCGCCGATGCCCAGTGCGGGCGTCAGCTCGGTGCCGTCGGTCAGCGTCATCTTCTGGGTGGCGTTGAAGGTGTCGAAGCACAGGTGCGGCCTGCCGCGCTTGCAGGCCCGGCACTGCCCGCACACCGCGCGCCAGTTCAGGATCACGAAGTCGCCCGGCGCCACGGCGGTCACGTCCGGACCGACGGCCTCCACCCGGCCGGCGGCCTCGTGGCCGAGCAGGAACGGATACTCGTCGTTGATGCCGCCCTCGCGGTAGGTCAGGTCGGTGTGGCACACCCCGCAGGCGATGACGTCGACCAGAGCCTCACCGGGGCCGGGATCCGGGACGACGATGTCCACCAGTTCAACGGGTTCGCCCTTCTTGCGTGAGATCACGCCGCGCACTGTCTGACTCATGGGCTCCAACCTAGGGGCTCGGCGCCATACATCTCTCGGCGGGTTGTCCGCCCATGAACCGGGTGTAGCGTCCGTGGGCGTGACGGCTTGGGAAACCACCGAAGAATTCACCGAAAGAATAACGGCGGCAATCGACGGCGCCAGCCTGACGTTGTTGCTCAGCATCGGGCATCAGACCGGCCTGCTGGACACGATGGCCGGGCTGGAGCCCGCCACCAGTGCGCGGATCGCCGAGGCCGCCGGGCTCAACGAACGCTATGTCCGAGAGTGGCTGGCCGGCATGACGACCGGACGCGTCGTCGAGTACGACCCCGACACCGCCAGCTACTCGTTGCCGGCGCAGCGTGCCGCCGTGCTGACCCGCGCGGCCGGGCCGGACAACCTGGCCCTGGTGGCGCTTATCGTCCCGGTGCTCGCCGAGGTCGAACAGAAGATCATCGGGTGCTTTCGCGCCGGTGGCGGGCTGCCGTACAGCGAATTTCCCCGCTTCCACGCGTTGATGGCCGAACAGAGCGGGGTGGTGTACGACACCGCGTTGGTCGACGTGGTGCTGCCGTTGGTGGACGGACTCGTGCAGCGGCTGCACGCCGGGGCCGACGTGGCGGATTTCGGCTGCGGCAGCGGACATGCCATCAACGTGATGGCACAAGCGTTTCCGGCCAGCCGCTTCACCGGCATCGACTTTTCCGAGGAGGCCATCTCCACCGGCATACGGGAAGCCGCCGAGCGGGGGCTGTCCAATGCGGCCTTCGAAAGCCACAATCTCGCCGATCTGGACAAGGCGGAGGCCTACGACGTCATCACCGTCTTCGATGCCATCCACGATCAGGCGCAGCCGGCGCAAGTCCTGCGCAACATTTACCGGGCGCTGCGGCCCGGCGGTGTGCTGCTGATGGCCGATATCAAGGCGTCGAGCCGGCTCGAGGAGAACGTCGGCGTTCCGATGAGCACCTACCTGTACACGACGTCGTTGATGCACTGCATGACGGTGTCGCTGGCGCTGGACGGCGCGGGACTGGGCACGGCCTGGGGCACGCAACTGGCCGTCTCGATGCTGGGCGACGCCGGATTCGACGACGTGCGGGTGGCCGAGATCGAGTCGGATCCGATCAACAACTACTACATCGCAACGAAGTGATGGCGGCCCTCGACGCCCTGGACGACTGGCCGGTCCAGGCCGCCGCCGCGGCGGTGATCGGCCCCGGCGGCGTGCTGGCCAGCCACGGCGACACCCAGCGGGAGTTCGAGCTGGCCTCGGTGACCAAGCCGCTGGCGGCCCGGGCCGTGCAGGTCGCCGTCGAGGAAGGCGCCATCGACCTCGACACGCCGGCCGGCCCGCCCGGCGCGACCGTCCGCCACCTGCTGGCCCACACCTCGGGTCTGTCGATGCACGACGACCGGGTGTTGGCCGCGCCCGGTACCCGCCGGATCTACTCCAACCAGGGCTTCACCCTGCTGGGCCAGATCGTGGAGCGGGAGACCGGCATCGAGTTTGCGCGCTACCTGACCGAGGCGGTGTGCGAACCGCTGGGCATGGCGGCCACGCACCTGCACGGCGGCGCGCTGGCCGCGGGTTTCGGGGCGCGGTCGACGGTGGCGGATCTGGCGGCGTTCGCCGGGGATTTGCTGCGGCCGGTGACGGTCTCCGAAGGCCTGCACGCCGAGGCGACGACGGTGCAGTTTCCCGGTCTAGCCGGCGTTCTACCCGGTTACGGGGTGCAACGGCCCAACGATTGGGGCCTGGGTTTTGAGCTCCGTGACACGAAATCGCCGCACTGGACGGGCGCGCACAATTCGGCGCGCACGTTCGGCCATTTCGGCCAGGCGGGCGGTTTTATCTGGGCAGATCCGGAAAAAGAGTTGGCGCTGGTGGTCCTCACCGACCGCGATTTCGGGGACTGGGCTTTGCAGCCCTGGCCGAAAATTTCCGAGGCCGTGATAGCCGAATACACCTAGCGGAAAACGCACACTAGCGCAACAGGGGTATCACAAGGCACAATAGACACGCACGACACATTAAAAATCGAAGATTTCGCGCAAGCTGCCCTGTTTGTCGGGTCCGCAGGTCGTTGGGGAAGACGTCCCTGGTGGAACCGAAGGAGCAGGAAATGCGAGCGTCGAATCAATTCGCCGACGTGACGACTGGCGTGGTGTATGTGCACGCTTCGCCCGCGGCGGTTTGCCCGCATGTCGAGTGGGCGTTGTCGTCGACCCTGGGTGCCAAGGCGAATCTGACCTGGACGCCCCAGCCGGCGATGCCCGGCCAGCTGCGCGCGGTCACCAACTGGGTCGGGCCGGTGGGCACCGGCGCGAAGCTCGCCAACGCGCTGCGGTCCTGGTCCGTGCTGCGCTTCGAGGTCACCGAGGACCCCAGCCCCGGCGTCGACGGCCACCGGTTCAGCCACACCCCACAACTCGGCCTGTGGAGCGGGGCGATGAGCGCCAACGGGGACGTCATGGTCGGCGAGATGCGGCTGCGGTCGATGATGGCCCAGGGCGCCGACACCCTGGCCGCCGAATTGGACTCGGTGCTGGGCACCGCATGGGATGAGGCGCTCGAGGCCTATCGCGACGGCGGCGACGTCGGCGAGGTGACCTGGCTCAGCCGGGGGGTCGGTTAATCTTGGCCGGGCGCAGAATCTGCAGAGCGCCAGGCACCACGGAGATCTCGGCCGGTAGCGCGCAGGCGAAGTCGCCGTCGGCGTAGACGTTGATGCCGGGGCACTCGACGTGAATCGACTTGGCCCGCATCGTGCTCACCTCGTCGAGCTGGACGTGGGTCCCCTTCATGACGGTGGGGAACAGGCGGACCAGTTTGGTGCGGGACGCCTCGTGCACCATCGTGATGTCCAGCAGGCCGTCGGTGTAATCGGCGCCGGGGCAGATCTGCATGCCGCCGCCGTAACTGCGGGTGTTGCCGAAGGCGGCCAGCGTGATGGCGGCGTCGATCTCCTTGGCGCCGTCGAGCACCAAGCGAAATGGCAAGAGCCGCAATTGGGACAGTTCGGCGAGCATCGCGACGTAATACCGCAATCGCCCATGCGGCCAGCTCATCCGGTTGGCGCGATCGGTGACCAGCGAGTCGAAGCCGGTGGCCGCCACGGTGCCGAACCATTTTTCGGCGCCGCTGTCGTCCCGAATCAGGCCCAGGTCAATGGATTCCGTGCATCCGTCGACGACGATGTCCGCGGCGGCCTCGGGGTCCCTGGTGGGGATGCCGAATTCACGGGCGTGGTCGTTGCCGGTGCCGGCCGGTATCACGCCCAACGGAATGTCGGTGCCGGCCATCACCTGCAGGGCGTTGGAGATGATGCCGTCGCCGCCGGTCACCATGACCGCGTCGGTGCCCTGCTCGATGGCCGCGCCGACTAGATGTACCGAGTCATGAGATTGGTGTCAGTCGGCTGATCGGTGGGAGCCCGCCAAGTGCACTGTGACGCCGTTGAGTGT
>NZ_MVHG01000105.1 GCF_002086125.1 Mycobacterium arosiense ATCC BAA-1401 = DSM 45069 | reverse complement strand
ACGGCCCGAACGCCCCGGGCACGTCTCGCCAGGCGATCCCACACCGGTACCGATAAATAATGCCCTCGACCATCGAGCGGGCATCCTGAAAGGGCCTGCCCCGCTTGCCTGTCCGAGTCGGAAGCAAATCTTCAATCAACGACCACTGAGCATCGGTGAGCAACTGAAACCGCGACATGACTCAAGCCTCGGGCACAACATCCAAAATCTTTGCCAGACACGCCCTAGTCGTTTAGCCCGATCGTCGGGCGCACGAGTCGAACGCGCGACTCTCCTCGCGTCGATGCATGCCGCGCATCGACGGCGGGCTAGGCTCGCCGATGTGGTCGAACCGCTCCTTGTGCCCCCGAACGCACCGGCACGGGTAGTGGTGCTGGCCTCAGGCACCGGATCGCTGCTGAATTCGCTGTTGACTTCCGCCGTGGCGGATTACCCGGCCCGGGTGGTCGCCGTGGGTGCCGACCGCGACTGCCTGGCCATCGAGATCGCCGCGGCCGCGTCCGTGCCCGCCTTCACCGTCCGCCTCGGCGAGCACCCCGACCGCGCCGCCTGGGACGCCGCCATCACCGCGGCCACCGCCGCACACTCGCCAGACCTGGTGGTGTCCGCCGGCTTCATGAAAATCCTTGGGCCACGGTTTCTTTCGCAATTCTACGGGCGGGTCATCAACACCCATCCCGCGCTTTTGCCGGCGTTTCCGGGTGCGCACGGGGTGGCCGACGCGTTGGCCTACGGCGTGAAGGTCACAGGCTGTACGGTGCACCTGGTGGACGCCGGGACGGACACCGGGCCGATCCTGGCGCAGGAATCCGTTCCGGTGCTCGACGGCGACACCGAAGAGACTCTGCACGAACGCATCAAGGTCACCGAACGCAAGCTACTGGTGGGCGTGGTGGCCGCGATCGCAACAGGCGGCCTGACCCTGGTCGGGAGAAAAGCGACGATCGGACGAAAGGCGACGAACCGATGAGCACCGACGACTGGCGGGAAGACGCCAAACGGCCGATCCGGCGCGCCTTGATCAGCGTGTACGACAAGACCGGGCTCGTCGACCTCGCCCAGGGCTTGACGGCCGCGGGCGTCGAGATCGTCTCGACCGGGTCCACGGCGAAGGTCATTGCCGACAAAGGCATTCCGGTGACCCGGGTCGAGGAGCTGACCGGGTTCCCCGAAGTGCTCGACGGCCGGGTCAAGACACTGCACCCGCGCGTGCACGCGGGGCTGCTGGCGGACCTTCGCAAGCCCGAGCACGCCGCCGCGCTCGAGGAGCTCGGCATCGCGGCGTTCGAGCTCGTCGTCGTCAACCTCTACCCTTTCACCGAGACCGTCGATTCCGGGGCCAGCATCGACGAATGCGTCGAGCAGATCGACATCGGCGGACCGTCGATGGTGCGGGCGGCGGCGAAGAACCATCCCAGCGTGGCGGTGATCGTCGACCCCCAGGGCTATGACGGAGTGCTCGCCGCGGTACGCGCGGGCGGGTTCAGCCTCGCCGAGCGCAAAAGGCTGGCGTCGCTTGCCTTTCAGCACACCGCCGAATACGACATCGCCGTCGCGAGCTGGATGGAGTCGACGCTGGCTCCCGAACATCCGCCGACGACGTTCCCGCAGTGGCTGGGCCACAGCTGGCGTCGTTCGGCGATGCTGCGCTACGGCGAGAACCCGCACCAGCAGGCGGCGCTGTACAGCGACCCCGGCGCCTGGCCGGGACTGGCGCAGGCCGAGCAGCTGCACGGAAAAGAGATGTCCTACAACAACTTCACCGATGCGGACGCGGCCTGGCGGGCGGCCTTCGACCACGAGCAGACCTGCGTGGCAATCATCAAGCACGCCAACCCATGTGGGATCGCCATCTCCTCGGAATCGGTCGCGGATGCACACCGCAAGGCCCACGAATGCGATCCGTTGAGCGCCTTCGGCGGGGTCATCGCGTCCAACACCGAAGTCAGCCTGGAGATGGCCGAGTACGTCAGCACCATCTTCACCGAGGTCATCGTGGCCCCCGCCTACCAGCCGGCCGCCCTGGAGGCGTTGACCCGCAAGAAGAACATCCGGGTGCTGGTGGCCTCGGAGCCGCTGACCGGCGGCACCGAGCTGCGGCCGATCAGCGGCGGGCTGTTGGTGCAGCAGCGCGACGAGCTCGACGCGCACGGCGACAACCCCACGAACTGGACCCTGGCCACCGGTTCGCCCGCCGATCCGGCGACGCTGGCCGACCTGGTGTTCGCCTGGCGCGTCTGTCGCGCCGTCAAGTCGAACGCGATCGTGATCGCCGGCGGCGGTGCCACCATCGGCGTCGGCATGGGTCAGGTGAACCGGGTCGACGCGGCGCGGCTGGCCGTGGAAAGAGGCGGCGATCGGGTGCGCGGCGCCGTCGCGGCATCCGACGCGTTCTTCCCGTTCCCCGACGGACTCGAGACGCTGACCGGCGCCGGGGTGAAGGCGATCGTGCACCCCGGCGGGTCGGTGCGCGACGACGAGGTGACCGCGGCGGCGGCCAAGTCCGGCATTTCGCTCTATCTGACCGGGGCGCGTCACTTCGCGCACTAGCCACGGTGTGCGCGGGCGACGCGCCTGTCAATTAGCGTCAAGTGAACGCCCTTGGCATGACTCGTCAGAGCACGCGTCGTAGCGTGGAGTGGTGACGTCACCGAGCAACCTGCCCCGTACCGTCGGCGAGCTGCGTGCCGCCGGTCATCGTGAACGGGGAGTCAAGCAGGAAATCCGCGAAAATCTGCTCGCCCTCCTCGCCGAAGGCGGAGATGGTGAAGCCATCTGGCCGGGCATTCTGGGTTTCGACGACACCGTCCTGCCCCAGCTCGAGCGGGCGTTGATCGCGGGCCACGACTTCGTGCTGCTCGGTGAGCGCGGGCAGGGTAAAACCCGGCTGTTGCGGGCGCTGACCGGCCTGCTCGACGAGTGGACGCCGGTGATCGCCGGTGCCGAGCTGGGCGAGCATCCCTACTCGCCGATCACCCCGGAGTCGATCCGCAAGGCCGCGACGCTGGGTGATGACCTGCCGGTGGAGTGGAAGCACCGCAGCGAGCGCTACACCGAAAAGCTGGCCACCCCGGACACCAGCGTCGCCGACCTGGTCGGCGATATCGACCCCATCAAAGTCGCCGAGGGCCGCAGCCTGGGTGACCCGGAGACCATCGCCTACGGCCTGATCCCGCGCGCACACCGCGGCATCGTCGCGGTCAACGAACTGCCCGACCTCGCCGAGCGCATCCAGGTGTCGATGCTCAACGTGATGGAGGAGCGCGACATCCAGGTCCGCGGTTACACGCTGCGCCTGCCGCTGGACGTGTTGGTGGTCGCCAGCGCCAACCCCGAGGACTACACCAACCGCGGGCGCATCATCACCCCGCTGAAAGACCGTTTCGGCGCCGAGATCCGCACCCACTACCCGCTCGAGCTCGACGCGGAAGTCGGGGTGATCGCGCAGGAAGCGCACCTGTCGGCCCAGGTTCCCGATTACCTGATGCAGGTCATCGCCCGGTTCGCCCGCTACCTGCGGGAGTCCAATTCCGTGGATCAACGCTCCGGGGTGTCGGCGCGGTTCGCCATCGCCGCCGCGGAGACGGTCGCCGCCGCCGCGCGGCAGCGTGGCGCTGTGCTGGGGGAGACCGACCCGGTGGCCCGGGTGGTCGACCTGGGCACGGTGATCGACGTGCTGCGCGGCAAGCTGGAGTTCGAGTCCGGCGAGGAGGGCCGCGAACAGGCCGTGCTCGAGCACCTGCTGCGCCGGGCGACCGCCGATACCGCCTCCCGGGTGCTGGGCGGCATCGACGTCGGTTCACTGGTGGCCGCGGTCGAGGGCGGCTCGGCGGTGACGACGGGTGAGCGGGTGTCGGCTAAGGACGTGCTGGCCGCGGTGCCGAGCCTGCCGGTGGTGGACAAGATCGCGGCCAAGGTCGGCGCACAGTCGGAAGGCGAACGCGCCGCGGCACTGGAGCTGGCGCTCGAGGCCCTGTATCTGGCCAAACGCATCGACAAGGTATCCGGGGAGGGTCAAACCGTCTATGGCTAGGTTTGATGGTGACGACTCGCCGCGCCCGGCTTCCCCGCGCGGGCGATCATCACGAGGGCATTCGTCGCGATACTCGGCGTACACCGGCGGCCCGGACCCGCTGGCCCCGCCGGTGGATCTGCGCGAGGCGCTCGAACAGATCGGCCAGGACGTCATGGCCGGCACGTCGCCGCGGCGAGCGCTGTCCGAGCTGCTGCGCCGCGGCACCAAGAACCTGCCCGGCGCGGACCGGCTGGCCGCCGAGGCCAACCGGCGGCGACGGGAGTTGTTGCGACGCAACAACTTAGGCGGAACCCTGCAGGAGATCAAGAAGCTGCTGGACGAGGCCGTGCTGGCCGAACGCAAGGAGCTGGCCCGCGCGCTCGACGACGACGCCCGCTTCGGTGAACTGCAGCTGGACGCGCTGCCGTCGTCGCCGGCCAAGGCCGTCCAGGAGCTCTCCGAATACAACTGGCGCAGCGGCGAGGCCCGCCAAAAGTACGATCAGATCAAGGATCTGCTCGGCCGCGAGATGCTGGACCAGCGCTTCGCGGGCATGAAGCAGGCGCTCGAAGGAGCCACCGACGAGGATCGTCAACGGGTCAACGACATGGTCGACGACCTCAACGATCTGCTGGACAAGCACGCCCGCGGCGAGGACACCCAGCAAGACTTCGAAGACTTCATGGACAAACACGGCGAGTTCTTTCCGGAGAACCCGCGCAACGTCGACGAGTTGCTGGACTCGCTGGCCAAGCGCGCCGCCGCCGCGCAGCGGTTTCGCAACAGCCTGAGCGCCGAGCAGCGCGCAGAGCTGGATGCGTTGGCGCAGCAAGCTTTTGGCTCGCCCGCGCTGATGCAGGCGCTGAACCGACTCGATGCGCACCTGCAAGCGGCGCGTCCGGGCGAGGACTGGAGCGGGTCCGAGCAGTTCTCCGGTGACAACCCGTTCGGGATGGGCGAGGGCACCCAGGCGCTGTCCGACATCGCCGAGCTGGAGCAGCTGGCCGAGCAGCTCTCGCAGAGCTATCCGGGTGCAACCATGGACGACGTCGACCTCGACGCGCTGGCCCGCCAGCTCGGCGACCAGGCGGCCGTCGACGCCCGCACGCTCGCCGAATTGGAACGCGCACTGGTCAATCAGGGCTTCTTGGACCGCGGTTCCGATGGGCAATGGCGGCTGTCGCCGAAGGCGATGCGCCGGCTCGGTGAGACGGCGCTGCGCGATGTGGCACAACAACTTTCCGGGCGCCGCGGTGAGCGTGACCACCGGCGCGCGGGTGCGGCCGGCGAACTGACCGGCGCCACTCGGCCCTGGCAGTTCGGGGACACCGAGCCGTGGAACATCTCCCGCACATTGACCAACGCCGTCCTGCGCCAATCGGGGACCGCCACCCTGGACGGCCCGGACGGGCGGTTGAAGATCACCGTCGACGACGTCGAGGTCTCCGAGACCGAGACCCGGACCCAGGCCGCGGTCGCGCTGCTGGTCGACACCTCGTTCTCCATGGTGATGGAGAATCGCTGGCTGCCGATGAAGCAAACGGCGCTGGCACTCAACCACCTGGTGTGCACGCGCTTTCGTTCGGATGCCTTGCAGATCATCGCCTTTGGCCGCTACGCGCGGACGGTGACCGCCGCCGAGCTCACCGGTTTGGAAGGGGTCTATGAGCAGGGCACCAACCTGCATCACGCGCTGGCGTTGGCCGGGCGCCATCTGCGCCGGCATCCCAACGCCCAGCCCGTCGTGCTGGTGGTTACCGACGGGGAGCCGACCGCGCACCTGGAGGACTTCGACGGTGACGGAACGACGGTGTTCTTCGACTACCCGCCGCATCCGCGGACCATCGCCCACACGGTGCGCGGCTTCGACGAGATGGCGCGCCTGGGCGCCCAGATCACCATCTTCCGGCTGGGCAGCGACCCTGGGCTGGCCCGGTTCATCGACCAGGTGGCCCGCCGCGTCGAGGGGCGGGTCGTGGTACCCGATCTCGACGGACTGGGGGCGGCCGTCGTCGGCGACTACCTGCGGTCACGCCGCCGTTAGCCGCCGCGCGTGCGCGTCGGGGATTGGTGTGTTCTCGACGGGCTACAGGATTCGGAGAAGGAGGAGACGTATGAGCCAGGTTCCGACGATCGAACTCAATGACGGCGTCAGCATTCCGCAGCTGGGTTTCGGGGTGTTCCAGATCAAGCCCGACGAGACCGCCGCGGCGGTGAAGACGGCGCTCGAGATTGGATACCGCCACATCGACACGGCCGAAATGTACGGCAACGAACGAGAAGTCGCGCAAGGCATCCGCGACGCGGGCCTGGACCGCGGTGACGTCTTTGTCACCAGCAAGCTCAACAACGGATCTCACAAACCCGACGATGCGCGCCGCGCCTTCGACGAGACGCTCAAGAAGCTGGATTCGGACTACGTCGACCTGTTCCTCATCCACTGGCCGCTGCCCACGCTCTACGATGGCGATTTCGTATCGACGTGGAAAGTCTTCGAAGAGTTCGCGCGGGACGGACGCGCCCGCAGCATCGGTGTGTCGAATTTCCAAGTCGCACATCTGGATCGGCTCGCCGACGAAACCGGCACGGTCCCGTCCGTCAACCAGATCGAGGTGCATCCGTACTTCGGCAACGAACAGGTCCGGGCGTACGGACGCGAGCATGGCATCGCCACCGAGGCGTGGGCGCCCATCGCTCAGGGCAAGGTGCTCGGTGATCCGGTGATCAACCGCGTCGCAGAGGCCCGCGGCAAGTCGGCGGCGCAGGTGGTGTTGCGCTGGCACATTCAGCGCGGCGACATCGTCTTTCCGAAGTCGGTGACACCGGATCGGGTCAAGGAGAATTTCGCGCTGTTCGACTTCGAACTCGACGATTCCGACATGGACGCCATCTCGGCGCTCGACAAGGGCGAGTCCGGACGCAACGGGCCCAATCCCGACACGTTCGACTACGTGCCCGGCTGAGGGCCTCCGTCAACCGCGTGGCCGGCGGGCTTTGCGGATGATCCCGACGCCGCCCCACAGGGAGAAGCCGCGAATGTGCACGGTCGGCGCGCCGGGGGTGCCCTGCCCGTGCACCTCGCGGTCGAAGTTTCCCATCACACCGCGGCCGTGCACCTCGACGTTGACTTCGGGCGGTAGCAAAATGTTTTGCACGCCCATGATCGACATCGCATGGATGTCGACTTCGGTCGAGGTGAAGTCGGCGTAGCGCAGATCGACCACCCCGCTGCCCCACAGGGTGAAGGTGGTGAGCTTCTTCGGGACGTTCCATCGGCCGCGACGCTCGAAGCCGCTCAGCAACGCCAGCAGGAGCGTCGAGGGCGCCGGATTGGGCTTGCCGCCGCGGCGCGGGCTGATCGGCGCCCCCGGCAGATCGGCCCGCAGCTGATCCAGTTCCTCATACGTCGTCGCCGCATAAGCCCTGGTCAACCGGTCTTCGTAGTCGTTGAGCTGCAGCCGGCCCTGCTCGGCCGCATACGCAAGCAACTGGGCGATCTGGATGCGGTCGGTATCAGCCGCGCGCGACGGCTCGCCGCGCGTGTCCTCCGCACCCCGTTGCGTTGAGTTGCTCATCACCCACGAGCCTACGGCGTACAACTTTTGCTGCAAGAGGATTGGCTAAACTGCAACCTTGCGCCGGCCCGCGCCGCATCGCCGGCCGTGCGGCCGGACCGTTTGTTCGACATCTGGCTAACTTCCCGCCTGGCTAACTCATCCAGTTGGGCGTGCGCTTCTCGAGAAACGCCAGCATGCCTTCGCGCGCCTCGTCGGACACAAACAGCCGGGCCGATTCCTGGGCGAGGCGTTCGGCGTCGCGGTCGAACCCCTCTAGCACCGCGGTCGTGGTCAGCGCCTTGGAGGCCGCGAGGCCCTGGGGGGAACCACGGCCGATATCGAAGACCAGTTGGTCGACCGTGGCGTCGACGTCCTCGGCGGCAACCGTGATCAGTCCGATCTCGGCCGCTTGGGCGGCGTCGAACTTCTCGCCGGTCAGGTAATAGCGCGCCGCGGCCCGCGCCGACAGCTTCGGCAGCAGCGTCAACGAGATGATCGCCGGGGCGACGCCGATGCGGGCCTCGGTGAGCGCGAAGGTACTGCGCGGACCGGCGACCGCAATATCGCAGGCACCCACCAGGCCGAAGCCTCCCGCGCGGACGTGCCCGTCGATGGCGGCGATCACCGGCAGCGGCGAGGAGACGATGGCCCGCATCAAAGCGACCATCTCGCGGGCCCGGGCGACGGCCAGGTCATAGGCTGACGGTGGCGACCCGTCCCCCACAAGCGGGAGGTGCCCCCGTCGCCCGGCTCCGCCGCCCTCGCCCAAATCCGCACCGGCGCAGAACGTTCCGCCGATGTGGCCCAGCACCACCGTCCGTACCGCCGGGTCCGCCGAGGCGTCGCGCAGCCCCTGATGCAACTGATTGACCAGTATGGTGGACAGCGCGTTGCGGTTGTGCGGTGAATTCAGGGTCAGCCGGGCGTACGGCCCGCCGGTGTCGGCGGGTCCGGCGTATTCGACGAGCGGGTCCATCAGTAGCTTCGGGGCAGACCCAGCGACGTCTGCGCGACGAAGTTCAGCACCATCTCACGGCTGACCGGGGCGATGCGGCCCAGCCGGGCCGAGGCCAGCATGGCCGCCAGCCCGTACTCCTTGGTCAGGCCGTTGCCGCCCAGCGACTGCACCGCCTGATCCACCGACCGCGTCGCCGCTTCGGCCGCAGCGTATTTCGCCATGTTCGCGGCCTCGGCCGCGCCCATGTCGTTGCCCGAGTCATAGAGGGTTGCGGCCTTCTGCAGCATCAGCTTGGCCAGTTCGACCTCGATGTGGCACTGCGCCAACGGGTGTGACAGACCCTGATGCGCGCCGATCGGCGTTCCCCACACCTGCCGGGTTTTGACGTATTCGGCGGCCCGGGCCAGCGCGTACCGTCCCATCCCGACGGAGCTCGCCGCGCCCATGATCCGTTCGGGGTTGAGGCCGGCGAAAAGCTGTGCGATGGCGGCATCTTCGGCGCCGACGAGCGCGTCGCTGGGCAGGCGCACATCGTCGAGGAAGACCTGGAACTGGCGTTCGGGGCTGATCAGTTCCATTTCGATCGGCGTGTAGGTGAAGCCGGGCGCGTCGGTGGGCACCACGAACAGCGCGGGGCGCAGCTTGCCGGTCTTGGCCTCCTCGGTGCGGGCCACGACCAGCACCGCCTGCGCCTGGTCGATGCCGGAGATATAAACCTTCTGGCCCTTCAAGATCCAGTCACTACCGTCCCGGCGGGCGGTCGTGGTGATCTTGTGCGAGTTGGAGCCGGCGTCGGGCTCGGTGATGGCGAAGGCCATCGTCAGCGTCCCGTCGGCGATGCCGGGGATCCAGCGCCTCTTCTGCTCCTCGGTGCCGAACTTGCTGATGATGGTGCCGTTGATCGCCGGCGAGACCACCATCAGCAGGAGCGCGCTGCCCGCGGCCGCCATCTCCTCCATGACCAGCGACAGCTCGTACATTCCGGCGCCGCCGCCGCCGTACTCCTCGGGCAGGTTCACCCCGAGGAAGCCGAGTTTGCCCGCCTCTGCCCATAATTCGTCGGTGTGCTCGTGTGCGCGGGCCTTGCGCAGATAGTATTCGCTTCCGTAGTTGGCCGCCCAGGCCGCCACCGACTTGCGTAGAGCCTGACGTTCCTCACTCTCGATGAAGCTGGTGTCGGTCATGCTCGATCTCCTTCTGATTGTGGCGCTTCCACTCTTGCCAGCACAGCGCCCACTTCGACTTGCTGACCGGTCTTGACGTTGAGTTCGGCAAGTACCCCGTCCACCGGGGCGGCAATGGTGTGTTCCATCTTCATGGCCTCCAGCCAGATCAGCGGCTGGCCGGCGGTGACGGTGTCGCCGATGGCGGCACCGAGCCTGATGACGCTGCCGGGCATCGGCGCCACCAGCGAGCCCTTCTCGACGGTCGAACCGGGCTCGGGAAAACGCGGCTGCGCGATCAGGTGCACCGGCCCGCGCGCGGAATCGACGTAGACATCGGCAGCGTAGCGCCGTACCGAGAACCCGTGCTCGACGCCGTTTACCCGCAGCACGACGGCCTTTGCCGTGGCCGACACCAGCTGCACCGACGGGTCGTCGGGAAGCGCCAAACCGGTTCTGGTGAAACGGTATTGAACCCTGATCTTCTCGCCCGCGTCGTCGTGGTAGTCCCTGGCCTGGTAGACCGACGGTAGGTTGCGCCAGCCGCTGGGAACGGCGCCCAGCACGGGGGCGACGGCGCGGTTGTGCGCGGCGTCGGCGAGTGCGGCCGCGATGGCGGACAGTCGGACCACCGTGGCATCGCCCAGCGGCGCCGCCAGGCGCGCCAGGTCGTGGGTGTCGAAAAACGCTGTGTCGGTGGCGCCGTCGAGGAACGCGGGATGCCGCAACACGTTCACCAGGAGTTCCCGGTTGGTGCGCACACCGTGCACGCGGGCTCGGGCCAGGGCGTCGGCGAGAATCAGCGCCGCCTGGCGTCGCGTCGGGGCGTAGGAGATGACCTTGGCCAGCATGGGATCGTAGTGAATCGAGACCGTGAACCCGTCGACGATGCCCGAATCCACCCGGATCCCGGTCCGCTGCCCCAGGGAACCGAACTCCGCCCGAACCGACGGCACCTCGAACCGGCGGACCGGGCCGGCCTGCGGCTGCCAGTTCTTGGCGGGGTCCTCGGCATAGAGCCGGGCCTCGATCGAATGCCCTTGAGTCGCAGGAGGTTCCGATTCCAGCCGGGCGCCGTCGGCGACGGCGAGCTGCAGTTCGACCAGATCGAGACCGGTGGTCTCCTCGGTCACCGGGTGTTCGACCTGAAGCCGGGTGTTCATTTCGAGGAAGTAGAACTCGCCGTCGTCGTCGGCGAGGAACTCCACCGTGCCGGCGCCGGTGTAGCCGATGGCCTCGACGGCCAATCGGGTCGCGTCGAACAGCTTGGCCCGCATGCCCGGTGTGCGCTCCACCAACGGCGAGGGCGCCTCCTCGATGATCTTCTGGTGGCGGCGCTGGATCGAGCATTCCCGTTCCCCGACCGCCCACACCGTGCCGTGGGTGTCGGCCATGACCTGAACCTCGATGTGATGTCCGGTGGGCAGGTAGCGCTCGCAGAACACGGTCGGGTCGCCGAAGGCGGACTGCGCTTCGCGGCGCGCCGCTTCCACTTCGGCTGGCAGGGCGGACAATTCGCGCACCACCCGCATGCCGCGGCCACCGCCGCCCGCGGAGGCCTTGACCAGCACCGGCAGCTGCGCCTCGGTGACCGTGTCCGGGTCGAGCTCATCGAGCACGGGCACCCCGGCCGCGGCCATGAGTTTCTTGGACTCGATCTTGGAGCCCATCGCGCGCACCGCGTCCACCGGCGGCCCCACCCACGTCAGGCCGGCATCCTGGACGGCGGCCGCGAAGTCGGGGTTCTCCGAGAGGAATCCGTAACCGGGGTGTATCGCGTCGGCGCCCGCGGCGCGGGCGGCGCCGATGATGGCCTCGACGTTGAGGTAGTCGTTGGTCTTGTCCAGCCGCACCCGCGCGTCGGCCTCGGCGACGTGCGGGGCGCCGGCGTCCGGTTCGGTGTACACGGCGACGGTGCCTAAGCCGAGTCGGCGGCAGGTGGCGAACACCCGCCGGGCGATCTCGCCGCGGTTGGCGACCAGTACTCGAGTGACCATGGGGCTCACATCCGGAAGACGCCGAAGTTCGACGTCCCCTTGATCGGGCCATTGGCGATGGCGGACAGACAAATTCCCAAGACGGTGCGGGTATCGCGCGGGTCGATCACCCCGTCGTCGTAAAGCATCCCGGACAACACCAGCGGCAGCGACTCGGCTTCGATCTGGCCCTCGACGGCGGCCCGCATCGCCGCGTCGGCCTCCTCGTCGACCTGCTGGCCGCGTGCCTCGGCGGCCGCCCGGGCCACGATCGACAGCACGCCCGACAGCTGGGCGCCGCCCATCACGGCCGACTTCGACGTCGGCCAGGCGAAGAGGAACCGCGGATCGTAGGCACGTCCGCACATGCCGTAGTGGCCCGCGCCGTAGGAGGCGCCGATCAGCAGCGAGATGTGCGGGACCGTCGAGTTGGACACGGCGTTGATCATCATCGAGCCGTGTTTGATCATCCCGCCCTCTTCGTAGTCCTTGCCCACCATGTAGCCGGTGGTGTTGTGCAGGAACAGCAGTGGCGTGTCGGAACGGTTGGCCAGCTGGATGAACTGGGTGGCTTTCTGCGATTCCTCGCTGAACAGCACGCCGCGGGCGTTGGCCAGGATGCCGATCGGATAGCCGTGCAGCCAGGCCCAGCCCGTCACCAGCGACGAGCCGTACAGCGGCTTGAATTCGTCGAACTCGGAGCCGTCGACGATGCGGGCGATCACTTCGCGGGGATCGAACGGGATCCGCAGATCCGCGGGCACGATGCCGATGAGTTCCTCGGTGTCGAACCGCGGCTCGGTGACCGGTTTGGGTTTCGGCCCCTGCTTGGCCCAGTTCAACCGGGCCACAATGCGACGGCCGATGCGGATCGCGTCGAGCTCGTCGAGGGCGAAGTAGTCGGCCAAACCGGAGACGCGGGCATGCATTTCGGCGCCGCCGAGCGATTCGTCGTCGGACTCCTCGCCGGTGGCCATCTTCACCAGTGGGGGACCGGCCAAAAAGACCTTGGAACGTTCCTTGATCATCACCACGTGATCCGACATGCCCGGGACGTAGGCCCCGCCCGCGGTGGAGTTGCCGAATACCAGTGCGATGGTGGGGATTCCGGCCGCCGAGAGCCGGGTCAGGTCGCGGAACATTCGCCCGCCGGGAATGAAGATCTCCTTCTGCGTGGGCAGGTCCGCACCGCCGGACTCCACCAGCGAGATCACCGGGAGCCGGTTCTCAAAGGCGATCTGATTGGCCCGCAGGATCTTCTTCAGGGTCCACGGGTTGCTGGTGCCGCCTTTGACCGTCGGGTCGTTCGCGACGATCATGCATTCGACACCCTCGACCACGCCGATGCCGGTGACCGTGCTGGCGCCGACCTTGAAGGCGCTGCCCCAGGCCGCCAGGGGGCTCAGTTCCAGGAACGGCGAATCCTGGTCGATCAGCGATTCGATGCGTTCGCGCGCCGTCAGCTTGCCGCGGTCATGATGGCGCTCAACGTATTTGGCCCCGCCGCCGGCCAGTGCGTTGGCCAGCTCGGCCTCGATCTCCTCGAGTTTCGCGATCGCCGTCGACGCCGCGTCGGCGAAGGCGGCAGCGTCGCGGTCCAGGGTGGACTGCAGCACGGTCATGATTGGAATCCCAGCAGTTTGGCGGACAGTGCGGTCAGGATTTCGGTGGTTCCTCCGCCGATGCCCAGGATCCGCATGTCCCGGTATTGGCGTTCGACCTCGGATTCGGCCATGTACCCCATGCCGCCGAACAGCTGGACGACTTGGTTGGCCACCCATTCACCGGCCTCGACGGCGGTGTTCTTGGCGAAGCACACCTGCGGAATCAGGTTCGATTCGCCCGCGAGCTGCTGCTCCACCACGTGGCGCGAGTAGACCCGGGCGACATCGATGCGACGCGCCATCTCGGCCAATGTGTTTTGCACCGACTGCCGCGATATCAATGGGCGACCGAATGTTTCGCGGTCGCGACACCATTGCACCGTCAGGTCCAGGCATCGCTGGGCGCTCGAATATGCCTGTGCGGCAAGGCCGATGCGCTCGGAGACGAAGGCCTGGGCGATCTGGGCGAATCCGGTGTTCTCGGCGCCGACCAGGTTGCTGATCGGCACCCGGACGTCGGTGTAGGACAGCTCGGCCGTATCCGAGGACCGCCAGCCCATCTTGTCCAGCTTGCGGCTCACCTCGAAGCCGGGTGTGCCCTTCTTTACCACCAGCAGTGAAACCCCGCCCGCGCCAGGGCCTCCGGTGCGCACCGCGGTCACGACGTAATCGGCGCGGACCCCGGAGGTGATGTAGGTCTTGGCGCCGTTGACGATGTAGTGCTCACCGTCGCGCACCGCCGAGGTACGCAGGTGGCCGACGTCGGAACCGCCGCCCGGCTCGGTGATGGCCAGCGATCCGATCTTCTCGCCGGCCAGGGTCGGCCGGACGAATTCCTCGATGAGCCGCTGGTCGCCCGAAGCGATCATGTGCGGCACCGCGATGCCGCAGGTGAACAGCGACGCGAACACGCCGCCCGGGACCCCGGCCTGATGCATCTCCTCGCAGATGATCACCGCGTCGGCGCCGTCGCCGCCACCGCCGCCGACCGATTCGGGAAACCCCGCGCCCAGCAGCCCGGCGGCCCCCGCGCTGCGGTGCAATTCGCGCGGCAGCTCGCCGCCGCGCTCCCACTCGTCGACGTGGGGCAAGATCTCGCGTTCTGCGAACGAGCGCACCGTCTTTCGCAGTTGCTCGCGCTCGGGCGTGTTCCAAAGGTTCACAGCAGCGCCTCCGGGATATCGAGGTGGCGGCCGCGGAGCCATTCGCCCAGCCCCTTGGCCTGGGGATCGAAGCGGGCCTGGTAAGCGACGCCTTGGCCGAGGATGCCGTCGATGACGAAGTTGACCGCCCGCAGATTCGGCAGCAGGTGTCGGGTGACATCGAAGTCGGCCGCTTCGGGCAGCAGTTCGGCGAGCAGCTCGACGGTCAAAGTGTTGGCCAGCCATCGCCATTGCTCGTCGGTGCGCACCCAGACCCCGACGTTGGCCGAGCCGCCCTTGTCGCCGCTGCGCGCGCCGGCGATGCGGCCCAGCGGCACGCGCCGGGTCGGCCCGTCCGGCAGCGGTTCTGGAAGCGGTGGCTCAGCGGCGGGACAGAGTTGCAAAGTATCGGTGGCGCAGGGGATATCGACACGGGTGCCGTCCGCGTGCACCGCAACGTGCGGTACCTGATCGGCGGCGACGTAGCCCGGGGTGAACACGCCGTAGACCTGGCCGTCGCCCGGCGGCGCGGTGACGTGGAATCCCGGATAGCTGGCCAGCGCCAATTCCACGGCGGCCGAGGAGAATTGGCGTCCGACCTTGGCGGGGTCGGGGTCGCGGACCACGCAGTGCAGCAGGGCGCTGGCGGCTTCTTCGGTGTCGGCGTCGGGGTGGTCGGTGCGGGCCAAAGTCCATTGCAGTTCGGCGGGCTTGACGGTGAGCGAGGCGTCGAGTTGTTGGCGCACCAGGTCCGCCTTGGCCTTGATGTCCAGACCGGTCAACACGAACGTCATCGAGTTGCGGAACCCGCCGATGCTGTTCATCGACACCTTGTACGTAGGAGGCGGCGCCTCGCCGTGCACGCCGCTGATGCGCACCCGGTCGGGCCCGTCGGACGACAACTCGACGCTGTCCATCCGGGCGGTCACGTCGGGGTTGGCGTAGCGGGCCCCGGTGATCTCGTACAGCAGCTGCGCGGTGACGGTGTCGACGCTGACCAGACCGCCGGTGCCCGGGTGCTTGGTGATCACCGAGGATCCGTCGGCGTGGACCTCGGCCAGCGGGAAACCGGCGTGCAGGAGGCCGGTGGACTCCGGAATCTCCGTGAAGAACGAATAGTTGCCGCCGGTGGCCTGTACTCCGCACTCGATGACGTGGCCGGCGACCACCGCGCCGGCGAGCGCGTCGTAGTCGGTCCGGCCCCACCCGAAGTGCGCCGCGGCCGCCCCGACGATCACCGAGGCGTCGGTGACGCGGCCGGTGACGACGACGTCGGCGCCATCGCCCAGGCAGTCGACGATGCCCCAGGCACCCAGGTAGGCGTTCGCCGTCAGCGGGCTGCCCAGCCCGAGTTCGGCGGCGCGCGACAACAGGTCGTCACCCTCCACATGGGCGACCCGCGCGTCGATGCCCAGGCGTTCGGCCAGCGCGCGTATCGCGTCGGCCAGGCCGGCCGGGTTGAGGCCGCCGGCGTTGGCGACGATGCGGACCCCGCGGTCGCGGGCCTCACCCAGACAATCCTCGAGCTGCGTCAGAAAGGTCTTCGCGTAACCGCGCTCGGGGTGCTTCATCCGGTCGCGGCCCAGAATCAGCATGGTGAGTTCGGCCAGGTAATCGCCGGTCAGATAGTCGACATCACCGCCGGTGAGCATCTCGCGCATGGCCGACAGCCGGTCCCCGTAGAAGCCCGAGCAATTCGCAATCCGGACGGCGCCGGGACTGCCCAGGGCGCCAGCGGCGCCGGAAGCAGAGGCCATGCCTGTCCTCCATTCGGGGATTCACGGTTCGGACCCACCAACCAACCGGTAGGTTAGCGGGTGTCGTCGGTGTCACGTCAAGGATCCCACTCGAGGGCGGGCCGCTTCTGGCTCGGCCTGCGGGCGTTCATTTTGGCCACACGCGGACCAGCGACTATCCTGATGTGCGACCGTCGCCCGTTCGGCTCACCGGCCTCGCCGCGCGACAATGCCGAACCGCACGTTTTACGTCGTTACCGAAACAACACGAGGAGTCAGGCCCGACCATGGCCGTACCCAAGCGCAGAATGTCGCGCGCGAACACCCGTAGCCGGCGCGCGCAGTGGAAGGCCGAGAAGACCGAACTCGTCGGTGTCACGATCGCGGGTCAGCGCCACAAGGTGCCCCGGCGGCTGCTCAAGGCGGCCCGCCTCGGTCTGATCGACCTCGACCGCCGCTAGGACGTGTCTCCCATATGGCGGGTCCAGATGATGCATGCGCTGAGGACGACGGCGGCGCGGTAGACAGTGGC
>NZ_MVHG01000104.1 GCF_002086125.1 Mycobacterium arosiense ATCC BAA-1401 = DSM 45069 | reverse complement strand
GGCCGGTCCGCAGGATGTTGGCGCTCTTGCCCGAGTTGCGGTCCTGTGGGTCGATATCGACGACCAGGCCCCGGTAGGCACCCTCATAGATCGTCTCAGTGCACAGGTGCCATGTCGGCCGACGACGGTATCGGCGCCGCAGCCAGCGGCTGATCTGGGCAGGAGACCACTTCTTCGCCAGCATCTTCGCCATAGCCGTCCGAAGCCCCTCATCGGTGGCCAACCGGCGCGTCTTCGGCCGGCGACGGCGCTGATAGGACTGGGCATGGGCATACCAGGGCTGGTAGGTCCCGTCCGGTTTCTGATTTCTAGCGATCTCGCGATACACACTCTGGAAGGTCTTGCCGATTCGCTCGGCAATGTCCTTCACCGGCTCCCCAGCGGCGAGTCCGTCTGCGATCTCGATGCGGTCGTCTTGGGTCAAGTAGCGAGAACTTATCGGTCTGTCGATGAAACGCACGCTGCCAGCGTCGATGAACCACAACGACCCACAGCTAAGCGACACGCCCACCGCCTTGGCCGCCTCCGAGCCGGACATTCCGGTACGGATCAATTCGAAATATCGGCGCTTGACACCCGGCGGCATCTTGTTCGGCGCATAGCGAGGCATTGCAATCCCATCCGTCCAGGATTCGCAACGATCACTAGGAACTGCCCGGTGTATCCGATCCTGTATATCGAGGCGATCCGCGTCAAAATCCGCGACGGCCGCGTCGTGGCCACTAAGGCCGCCCACGTCGTGATCGGCGTCGACGTCGAGGGAATCAAGCAGGTCCTGGGCATCTGGATCCAGCAGACCGAAGGCGCCAAATTCTGGCACGGGGTGCTCACCGAACTGCGCAACCGGGGATGCCGCGAGGCTCTATGCGACGACGTACATACCGACTACCAGCGCCAAAAAAAAGGCACAGTAACCTCCGAAAAGGGCGCGCAAGACAATCGGAGCCCGCCTTATCTCCATGAAATACAGCCCGACAAGTCGAACCTTGACGAAAGCAATACAGAGAACAAATATGGACGCGACTGACCGCCAATGTATTCCATGATCAGTTCCCACATACCAGGATACGCCGGTAATGAGGGCCAGCAACCCCCAAATCAAAGTAATCCTGCTGCGCAAAAGATGGGTCAAGGTTGGTTCGTTTGGTTCGGACGCTTCTAGGTCAGCGATAGGCACAAGCAACCTACTTCACCAGATATAGGAGTGGGAATAACACGATCCATAGCAGATCAACCATGTGCCAGTAGACAGCACACGACTCGGCGAACCTTAATTCTGATGTCGAGAAGTCCTTAGAAGTACGCGTCTTGTATATCAAGTAACCTAACAACCCCATGCCGACGATCAGATGATAAAAGTGGTAGCCCGTTAGAGTGAAGAACCACATAAAGAAACTATTGGTCGTAACGACAAGATTGTTATCTACCTTATCGTGATATTCAAGGATTTTCAAAATAGAGAAGACGAACCCACACAATAACGCCGCGGCGAATAATTTAGACGCGATCGCCAGGCAGCCACGCCTAAGTGCTCGGATCGCGTTGACAACGAATAATGAACTACATACTAGCAAGATGGTATTGACGAATGCATAATTAGCAACAAGGAAGTGTTGCGAAGCGTCGAATACTGCCGGCTCGTTGCTCCGAGCGTAGAGATAGGCCCCAAAGAGGATTCCGAAAACGGACATCTCGCCAAGCACCAGGATCCAAATTCCTTTTTCGCCCGGAAGGTGCTGATTATCACGGCGAGGATCCGCAGGGGCTTGAACAAGCCATCCGTTCTTCAACAAGTCGGTCACGGTTGCCTCTGGAAGCTTACGTATATATTCAGTCTGAGACCTTCTCTCAATCCTCTGACCTCTTTAATGCTGTTAGCGTCGGCGACTGGGTGACACGAAGTCGCCGGACCCCTGAATACCTGGATCGGGTTCGGAGCGGAGCGCACCGGACTGCTCGTCATTCTTGATCGCTTTCAAAGTCATTACTGCCATTGTCAGGTACCAGGCTGTAAACACTATAAGTGGTAACCAGAAACACGCGATTCCGTTCCAGGCGAATGGCCCGGTCTTGAAAAAAATCATGGACGTGGACGGCATAAGGATGAGGCCATTCCAAACGCTGAGGTACCCCACCCAACGTGGATAGATCGGTGGTTGATTGTGATCTTTGAAGACCGCGACGCCGATCAAAATAATCCATATCGCGAAGGGAGGTGTAGTATATATGAATACAAACCACACCCAGTCATTTATCGTGCGAGTGATTTCAGGATCGAGTGATTCTGATCGAAATGCTGCTACTCCCCAGGTTAGAGCAATCAGTTCTAAAATCACTGTGTTGACCCCAACCAAGGCGATGGAAGCATAAGTGATGACCGGAAGGCCGGACTCCATTCGCCTGATTTGTACGCTTACCGCTGCTCCGAATGTGGCCCAAAAACAGAATGCGATCATCATAGCGATACAGGCCGCGCGGATGGCAATGGAATTAGCGATAAATAGCTTGGTGATATCCGCTGCGCTGGTTGCGGGCGAAGGCGGCGGCAGGAGATGACTAGGCAGCAATGACGCGAACAGTATGACAATGAAAGCTGGACCCGACCATGTAAGCCACCGCATGAGGCGAAAGTCAGTTAGTTGCGAATGCATAGGCTCCCCTGAGGATCGATGGCGTATGAAGCCATCGATTGGCGCAGATGACAACTAGGCTCTTCTCTCTGTGGCCGAGGCTTGTCGAATTCGGCCGCTGCGGGCAGTATCCGGGCGTTCATATAGTATCATCTTAAATTACACCTGCAAGGGAGGTTCTTGAATAAGCGCGCACGCGGTCAACCGGGACGATCCACCTGCGCGGCCTGGTCGCCCCCGCAGGTGGAGCCCCCGTCGTAAGCAGTGTTGGCCGATCCGCTCACGGTGGCGTTTGGTTCCCGAACGGCCGGATTGGTTGCGAAGCACTTTGTCACGCACTCACACGAGAACTCAGGCGGCGCGGTGGCGGTCAAAGCATTGCCCGTCAACGATCGGCGTGGCGCTACGAAGCAATACCCCTACGCTGCTCAATCAACATGGCAACATGAGCGTTTCCCAATTGCGGCGGCCGGGCACTCCTCCGTCAAGCATGGCCTTGGCTGGCTTCGTCCGCACGAGTCAGCCCGGCGGCCAGGATCAACTCCTCGTGCAGTTCGAACCACACGGTGTGATAGGAGTCGATCATGGGGCGTGTCAGCCACGAGGTGTCGCCGCCATCGACATTTCTCAGCGCCGCATTCAACTTTTGAGCGTATCTGTTTAGCCGGGGCAGGTGCCCGCCTGCCTGGTTGACGATGTCACATACCTGGCTGTGGATGCCGTCGAGGCGGCGGAGAACCCTGGCATCGTAGGCGTTGTCAGTGTGTGTGTTGGGTTCGCCGTCTTTGAGCTGCCAGTCAGCGATCAGGGACTTGAAATCCTGGTTCACCGAGCGGAACTCGTCATAGATCGTCCGAAGCTGTGAGACCTCGATACGGGTCCGCTCCTCAGCTAGCAGGTGGTTCAGCCGGGCGCGTCCGTCGGGTGATAGCCGCAGCGTGCTATCGGACACCAGCAGCCCGTCCGCGGCCAGCGCATCGACTAGGCCTTCAATATCGCTGGGATCCTGACCGAGGGTAGCGGCGAGGTCTGGCAAACTCGCTCGGCCCTTCAGTCGAAGGGCCTGCAGGACCTCCAATTCAGTCATGATGACGAACCGTTTGGGTCGCTGAGCCGTAATGCAGTCAGCATGGTCAGCAGTGGTGTGGGGGAGACGACGTCGGCGTGGCCGTCACTGATGGCCCTTTTGACAGCGTCGGCGGAATTGTCCTGCAGTTCCGGGTAATTGCCAGTGGCGTGAGCACGCAATGGGCTGACCCGACATGCGATGTCAGCTAGCATCGCCAGGTCGGGGGAGTTTTTTTGTGACCATGTTTCCAGCCGCAGGATGCCTTCGCGCACTTCGCCTTCGGTGCCGTCGACGGTGACCAGTCTGCCGGCTAGGGCTGCCGTGGCCCCAGCGCCGCAACCCACCACGGTTGGTCGGCCGATCTCCCGGCTGATAACCGCGGCGTGACTGGTGGCTCCGCCGACCTCGGTGACTATTCCGCTGGCGGCCAACATGGCTTGAACGTCATCGGGGCTGGTGTAACTGCGCACCAGGATGACGTCCTCGCCGGATGCGGCGGCGTCGAGAGCTTCATTAACGTCCGCATAGGCTCTGCCGGAGGCTACGCCAGGACAGGCGGGCAACCCGTTGGCCAATAATGGTGCGCCCAGCCGGGTTTCCGGCTGTAATGACGGTCGTAGCAATGACGCTATCTGCTCGGGTGTGACACGCCGCAGCGTCTCGGCGTCATCGATGAGGCCTTCACTGCGCATCTGCAGTGCCAGCCGGACCGCCGCCTGCGCGGACCGCTTGGCCACCCGTGTTTGAAGCAACCACAAGCGGCCGTCTTCGACCGTGAACTCGATGTCCTGCACGTCACCGTCCAGTCGCTCCAGCGTCCGGGCTGCGTCGATGAGTTGTTGGTAGACGGCAGGTTGCTCGTCGCGAAGTGCGATCACGGATGCGCCGTCGACGGTGCCTGCCACCAGGTCCTCGCCTTGGCCACCACGCAACCATTCTCCGAAGTGCTCGTTTGTGCCAGTGATCGGATTTCGGGAGAACAAAACCCCGGTACCAGACTCGGGCCCGTGGTTGCCGAATACCATCGCCTGTACCATGACTGCCGTACCCGCTATGTCGCCGAGTCGATGATGCTTACGGTAGGTCACGGCGCGCTCACTGTGCCACGACCCGAACACTGCCTCGATCGCTGCACGCAACTGCGCGTAAGGATCCGTGGGTACCCCACCGTCGATGTCATTGAGCACGATGCGCCGGTACATGGACGTGAAACGCGCTCGGGTTTCATGCGCAAACTGCGGCCCTCCGACGTCTTTTAGCGCTGCTTCTACAGCGTCATCGATGCCTAGGTTCAACACGGTATCCAGCATGCCTGGCATCGACACTGCGCCGCCGCTACGCACGCTGACCAATAGCGGAGATGGCCCCGTGCCGAAGGTTCGTGATGTGCGGCGCTCCAGCCACTGCATCCGCCCCAGTACCTCGTCCCAGATATCGGTGAGCGCGTGGTCGGGGTCAGCGAAGTATCGTCGGCACACCTCGGTGGTGATGCAGAAGGCCGGCGGCACCGGTAATCCATTCCGGCACATGGCATTGATCGCGTAGCCCTTATTGCCGATTACCTCTCGCGGCAGCCGACTGGATCCGTCGAGCACTACGCTCGCCGGCGCAGCCGTGCCAGCTTGTTCCGACGAACAGCTGGACGACACCCGATTATCGCCGCGGCTGGCGTATGGCCAGTTGGTGTTGATCAGTACCCTCCTCGTCCGGCGTCACGACTCAAATAATCTCAAGTTGTAAAATAGCAACTCAGAGAAATATCGGCAAGAATGCAGCGCGCCCGTCGCCGGCAATCACCAACCAAGTACGCCGACCGCTACTGGAGCTGGGGTAATGAAACGGTGATTTTCTTGTTGACGAAGATTGACGCCTGCCTCGATCCGGCGTCAGGAGCCGCGGCGGTGGGACGATCGGTGCGCATCGGTTTCCGCTCACAAGGGGTACAGAAGAAGCTGTCGCGGCGAGCAGTAACCCGAACAACGCGCTAGGTCGCGGTTCTATGGTCGGGTGCCCTGCTGATCACGGACGCTCGCGGGCAGGCGCGGGTCGGTGGGCGTGATATGCAGCGACCCGCGCCCGGGGACTGGGACCGCGCCGCTGGGGCACGCATAGTCAGTTCCGGTGCCGCACACCAGGGATCGCAGATAGGACGGCATAGGTGGGAATGTGTCAGCCTTCACCGAGACGATCTGCAACGGAAGGTTGTATCCGACGATCACCCAGAAATGCAGGAAGCCAATCACCGCACACAGGCTGATGAGTGCCTTTGTGTGTCGGGGCACCCGCAAGTTGTCGACCCCCTTCTCCACGAACGACCGGCCTCTATCGTCTTTGAAGTACCGTACGGCGGTGATCCCAAACATCAGGCTGATGACCAGCAGTGATTCGGGCAGCGGGAATCGATAGAAGTGCCCCGACCAGAGCGTCACCGATGCGGGCGCACCCGGCCAGCACATCACCTGCGTGCGCAGGAAGACGCTCTCCAGCAAGAGGTCGGCGACAACCACGATTCCAGCCAGCACCACGAACAGGCGCAGCGTGCTCCAATTCGGGCGCCGCGCACGCAACTTGCGCAGGAACGCACACATGAGGACAGCCCCCCCAAAGCACCACCAGATCCATGCGCCGGCCACCCACACGGGTTCAACGAAATTACCCGGCGCGCCGGGGTATTCCCAACCGGGGATGAACCGCACCCACGAGCCGTAGTTCCACGCGTAGTTGTTGTAGGCAAAGCTGTAGTTGAGGTAGTTGGCCGTCGGATCCCAGAACCATGCCAGGGTCAGCGCAATAATCATCATGCCGTCGAGATTTAGGCGGCGCTCCCTGAGGACCGGGCGGACCAGGTAAATGACCGTGATCACCGCGGCACCGAGCAGGCTGGCGACCTCCACGATCCGCAATATCACCAAGTAAGGCGTCGAAATCGGGTCCGGCCCATGAGAAGTGGGTACGAAGTCATTCGATGTGATCCACCTCGCCCACCCGGTCAAGACCACTACCAAGCACAAAACGCCCATAGTCGCCCACAGAAGCACCGGCGACGAACTCGTTGGACGCGGACCCTCTTGCGTTCGCTGGCTAGTTGGGCTGGTCACCGCCGTCATCGCGTCACTCTCCTTGCTGGCCTCTCGCGCCATGTCCGACACGTCCGCGGCCGGTGAAACTATTTAATACAAACTTGTACATTATGAGATAATGAGCCGCAACAATCTCGATCGCAAGGTGCCAATTTGCGGATCCGCCTGGATCAGTCGCCAGCGACCACGCCGAACGAGCAGCGGTCATGGGATACATACGCCGCAGATGGGCTCTACATCGAAGTACTTTGGCTAAACGGCTGCGCGGGGGCATAGGTGTTGACCAGCTCCTCCAGACCGACGGCGAGCGTCGGGTCGTCGGTCAGTGGGCGGGTCACCGCAGAGGTGATCGCGCGGCGCATCGGGATGCCCGCGGCGATGAGGTGTCCCGCCGCCACCAGCGCGCGCGTCGACGCGACCTCGCGCAGCGTGGACGCCTCCAATCTGCGGATGGCCTGGCCAACCTGTACCAGCACGTCGACTGCCTCGGCCTCGAGCCCGGTCTCCACCGCGATTACCTTGCGTTCCACATCGGGGGGCGGGAACCCGAGCTCAATGGCGACCATCCGTTGGCGCGTGGAGTCTTTCAGATCCTTCAGGACGCTTTGGTAACCAGGGTTATAGGAGACCACCAGGCAAAAGCCCTCGGTGGCGTCCAGCGAGACACCGAGGCGGTCGATATGCAGGGTGCGCCGATGGTCACCGAGGGGATGCAGCACCACCGTGGTGTCTTGGCGGGCCTCAACGACTTCATCGAGGTAGCAGATGCCGCCCTCTTTGACCGCACTGGTGAGCGGTCCGTCCATCCACACCGTTTCCCCGCCGCGCAGCAGGTGCCGCCCGACTAGGTCGGCGGCGGTCAGATCCTCGTGGCAGGCCACGGTGAACAGTGGTCGACCCAGGCGGTGTGCCATGGCTTCGACGAATCGGGTCTTGCCGCACCCGGTTGGCCCCTTGAGCATGATCGCCAGTCGGCGCTCGAAGGCTGCGGCGAAGATATGTTCCTCATCGCCGACCGACATATAGAACGGACTAGTCACGCAACCACCTCCGGGTGCTCATGGATAATTCTGCTACCACCGCGCGCCGCACGTCGCCGCCCGGTCACTTTCAGGGCCTCCACGATTAGGTATGACATCGCCGGGGCCAGCACATCGATATCGTCGGCGGTGGCGTGCGCGGCAGGCCCGAAGACCCGATCAAGGGTGCCGCTGTCGGTGTTCGACGCCAGATTGATGCACACACAACCGATTCCACGGGCGCGGGCTTCGGCCACCGCCCGGCAGGCATCGGCTTCGGCATAAGAACCCTCATAGCCGGCGTCATACGCGAAGCCGTCGCTGATGATGATCAACAGCCGATGGAGCATGGCGCGATCGGTGGCTACCAGCGTGGCAGCGTGGCGGATCGCGGCACCCAAGCGGGTGAAACCGTCCGGCTGCACCGCGTCGAGCCGCGCCAGCTGCAGACTTTCGAAAGGCTCGTCGAAGCCCTTGATCCGGGTGAAGATCACCTCCCGGCCGCGCGACCGGAACGCATATCCGCTGACCCGGTCGCCCAGGATGGACAGCGTGTCAATCAGCGCGGCGGCGGCGTCTTGCTGGCGGCGATGCAACTGGTCGCCGGCCGGGTCGACCTCGTTGGCCGAGCCCGAGGCGTCGAGCAGAACAAGTACCCCAAGCTCGCGGCGCCGACGCAGATTGTCGACGTAGACGGCCTCCGGTGGTGTATTACCAACGACCATGGCCACTCGCGCATCGATGACGGAGTCGATATCGAAGTCTTGGCCGCCGAATTGGCGGCGCTGGCGTCGCAGCCCTAAACCCAGGGGCGCCAGCATCCGCCGTAAGGTATCGTGGCGAGCCGAGCGTTGCGTTGAGGAAAGTTCCTGCGGCCTGGCGACGTCCTCTATCACACGACACCAGGCGGGCCGGTAGCAGCGTCGGTGCCCATCCCATTCGGGGTAGAGGTTGACTCGCGGCCCATCGAGGGCCGGAGCGGCCTCGTCGGCATCGCCGGGCATCGCCACAGTCACGCCGCCACGGGTGAGCCGGCCGAGCGTGCGAGTCCAGGAGCCGGGCTCGCCACCCGCACTCGGATCGCTGGATGCCGCGGTCATCCCAAGTTGTTTGCGGAGCGCCCGCGCGATCGGGTTGTCGCCGAGGAAATTAGACATCTTCGACGCCAACGACCGCTCCGAATCTTCGTCCGCTGCCTCCTCGTCCTCGGCACGAAGGTCCACGACGGGCTGCGGGGTCGCGGCCGCCAGCGAAACGTTTGCGCGGCCGATCAGCCGGGCGGGCTTGACAACCCCGAACCAATCGGGGGGCGCGGCCACCCGGGCCCGCGATCGGGCGACGCGCATCGCGGCCGACGGCGAATCCAGGGCTGCAGCGGCGCCGTCGAGATCCACACCGTCACTTGCCCAAGCGGGCCGCAGATCACCCAGAGCCTCTAAAGCGCGGCGGCCCTCTAGCGACAGGTAGCGACGCGACAGCTGGGCGCGGCCGATGAGTGCGCGGATGACGTCGGGCCTCAGGCTGCCGGCGGCGATCAGCGCGGCTTGCGCGACAATTTGGCGGGCTGTGTCTGCGTTGGGGCAAGCGTAAATCGTGCGCCCGTCGGTCCAGGCTGGCCCACTGGTGCACGCGATGGTCATCGGGCGCCCGGCGATGGCGGCCCCCAGCAGACCGAAACGTGCCGTCAAGCCGGCGTCGTCAATCCCGTTGCCGTGCAACGCCACCCCTTTCCGGTCTGAAGCGGTTCGTTCCGGGCCGTAGTATTTGGCCCTGGCCCGTGAACCGGGTTTTTACTATTAGCCGCCGCTGTGGGCGCAATGCTTCTATATCATATAATATGAACCGAATATAATGCTGTCTGCAGTCTTACTCGGTATTCCGCGATGAATATCGTCGCTCACGGCGACCTGGATTGCCGCGTGCAATTCGGTCCCCGCGCAAATCGCGTGTTTGTATCTCAGTTAGCGGCAGGCTTCACACCCTTCTTAGTGACCACGACGTCTCCGTAGACGCGGGCCTGACAGGCAAGACGAACCTGCTCCCCGCGCGGGCGCCCAGTTGCGCCGTCCAGTGTTTCCTGCTCATCGTCGTCCTTCGGCCCGAGCTGAACCTCGCCGGATACGACCTCCATTCGGCAAACCGCACAGGCGGCCTCGCCTCCGCATAGCGTCGGCCACCGGTAGCCAAGGCGGAGAGCGGCCGCCATGACGGTCTCGCCCTCTTTCGCGTCCAACTCGATGCCGCTCGGCTCAACGCGCACGATCGGCACGCACGTCCCCCTTCGCTTCTTAGGATCCAGCCGCAGTCTTCAGACGCCTTTGCGCAAGGCGCGACCGCGCTACACGCCGCGCCTCAGGCAGCGGGTAGAAGGTCCAGTCTTCACCCTGTGCCAACTGCCCGTCGTAGAGCCACTGCGTGCCACCGAATACCGATAATTGGTCGGGGTAGCCGTTGAAGTCCAGCCAGTTGACCAACCGGCCCTCCGCATGCAAATCACGCCCGAGTGCATCACTGGCATCTATCACTACCGCGGTGGGTCGCCCAAGCGAGTCGCGGTCGATGATGCTGCGAGTCCCGTTCACCAGGTCTGCGACCGTCTCGTCTCGGTAGAGGTAGCCGCCAATGATCAGGTCGCTGTAGCCCTCGGAGCCCTCGAGTTCGGGATGAAAGCCCACGGCGTGCCATGCCGATCCGTCATCGGCGGCCGCCCAAGAGTAGTTGCCGCCCGGCATCAAGCCCAAGCGGCGCGGCCCCCATGACCGGTCGTGCAGGGACCAGCAATCGATCTCGAAGGTCGATCCGTCCATGCGCACGCTGCCTGTAATCCGGCCGTGCTGCTCATAGTGCCCATTGCCCGTTTGCTGCATCTGATCGGCCACCGACATCCCATGGGGTTCGATGGCCGCGGTCCACCGCAGGTCCAATTCGAAGCCGTTCCGGTCGTAGGACATGGCGTACCGCATAAGCGCTTCCTCCGCCCGGAGCGTCATCGAGCTCTCGAGCTCGAATGTTGTCGCCTCCGCGCCAGCGGGAAGAGCCTGCAGCCAGTTCCAGTCGTAATAGATGCAGTCCCAACTCATACTGCCGCTCGAATCCCACATCGCAGGACCGCCGCAGGAAAGGCCGATGTTGGGCCGGTGGAAGCAGTAGACGAAGCCGTTGATCTCACGCTCAGGCACGCAGAACGAGAAGTACATCGACTCGTTCCACAGGGGGTCGGCGCTATTGGGCGCCGCCGGATCACGGTGATGAAACAAGTCGTCGGCAGGTGTAAAGGTCACGTCGTACTGTCCTTTCCGGCGCGGGTGGGCGTTACGGGATCGGCGACGGCCAATCGAGTGACCTTGCCCGCAAGCGCATCGACCCGCACCTGGTCACCAGTGCTGAATATGCGCGTGCCAACACGGGTATTAATCACGCATGGCACGCCCAACTCGCGAGCCACAATTGCGCCGTGGGATAGCACTCCGCCGACGTCGATTACCAAGGCGCCGGCGACAAGGAATAACGAAGCCCAACCGGGATCGGTAAACGGACAAACAACGATCTCGCCAGGCTCAAGGTCGTCACTCTCGCCGGGGGAAAGGATGACGCGCACGCGGCCTTCAACGATTCCCGGGCTCACTGCGAGGCCCTCGACCTCCGATACCGCTGCGCACATATCCTGCTCACGCAGCATCGGGGTCGGGTTGCCCTGCCAGGCCTCGGGCAGTTCAACACCAAGGCACCTTTGGTAGCTCTCCCGGCGCTCGACCGCCAATTCGCCGGCGTTGACCGGCATATCTTGAAAGAGCTCCTCCGCGGTCAAGAAAAAAGCGTCATCTGCACTGCGGAGGCGGCCCTGCGCAGCCAGCTCGGTGCCTGCAGCCCGAGCCGCCGCGCGAGCCCCGTCCACCGCCCGCAAAAAAGCTGCGCGCCCGAGCTCGCGCAATGGCACAAAGTGGCGCGCCGCGCGCAACAGCAGGACTGCGGCGGGACGCCGCGCGCGGCCGAGACTGGCGAGCAGCAACTCCTCGGCCTCGGCGGCCTGTCGCCGAGCGCGTGCCTCGACCTCGTCGGGGTCGCGGTCAGATCCCATGTCCCGGTAGGTCGCCAGCAGGCTGGTTAATGGTGCAGCGTCCTCACGCCACGACCGGGAAAGTAGCTCGCCCTCGTTGGGCCCGTGGTAGCCATAGGTCGTGCGGAACGCGTCTAACTCCTTCTGACCGCGCGACACTTGCCACAAATCACGCAGGACGCCCGTCTCGCTCATGTCGCCATGCCCACCTAGCAGCCGGGTCTCCAGCTGCGGATGACCCGCGGATTCTGCCAGGTCAGCGAGCCGTAGAGCAACGCCCGACCCCAACATGGTCCCGCCGACATGCGGGCGCATGATCCTCGTGAACAAGTCCCTCGCCTCGTCGAAGACTTGCCCGGGATTCGACGACGCGTTGAGCCCATCCAGCCCGCAGTGCCTCGACCACCACGCGTCGGCCTCCGCGTGCAGCACGCGCAGCCGACGGGCTGTGGTGATCGCCGCCTTGGGAGCCTTAACCGTGATCGCACCGTAGCGGCTGCGGTCGGGCCTCGACGCAACCCGCTTGCGAGAGCTCCCGAAAAGTTGCTTTTCAAAGCTGTCACCGGATTGGCCGGGGGTGCGGTCTGCAATCGACCTGAAGCGATCAACGTTGACAGCGCACTGGCCGTAGAACAACCCGATGAACCTCTCGTCGGGGATGTCGGGGAAGCAGATCTCAGATGGGCGCAGGATGCCCAGGTCGCAAAAGGCACCGCGGGTCCCCAGTTCTGCCACTCTGCGATATAGCGACCACGTGAGCGGCGTGACCGTTCCCGGCAATGCCTCGGCGGCGTTGACGGTGGTCCAGAAGGTCGTTGGCCTACTTCGGGTATTCAAAAAATCATCGACTGCGGGCACCTGCCGATCGGGCTGATCGCTGGTCATGGGCGACCCGAGATGCCGAGGAAGTCATCGAGTGCCCGATGGAAGTTGGCGACCGTCGTCTCTTTGTATCCGCAAATGGCATGACGGAATCCGCGAGAGCGAATACCTGCTTGGACGTTCGGAAGGTTCACGAGGTCCTGGGTGATCAGTTTGTCCCAGTCGTGCTCGCGCCAGTCCGGGTAGTACTCGCGTTTGACCTCCCTGGCGGACGCCTCGCTTGGTGCCCAGTCCAAGCTCCAAACATCGGTAACGCAGGAATTCGGGTCCTCCCCGTTTGGGCGGAATCGAAAGATAAACGCGTTGGAGCCGTTGACCGCCAGGCTGAAATTCGGGAACAGGCTCCAGATCGAACCGATCAGGACCTCATCGTCCGTGAATTGTGACAGGTCCAGGCCGGCTTTGGCCGCCAGCTTGCGACGCACTCCGGCCAGGAAGGGTCCGAGCGGCGCGTCCTCGGGCATAGTCACAACCTCTTGCAATGCCTCGGTCAGGGTGTCGGCGTCGGCGCCCGTGAGCAGATCGACATCAGCCATGCTCTCCATCAGCGCCGCTAGGACCTCCGAGCGGTCAAGTTCGCCGACGCGTGGGTCGGGCCGCATAGCGGCACCGCGGTTGGGAATGTTCACCCCGTGCGGCCCATGAAGCTCGTGCCGCCACGTCGTAAAATCGGTGAAGCGCAAGGTTTGAGGATGGATAGCTTGGGTGTGGTAAATCTCGTTGAACGCATCGAAGGTCGCCTTCCAGTTTGCTTCGATGATCGTCGTGCGATATCGGGAAAACCGGTGTTCGTCGAGTCGATATTCATCCAACACATCGGCCGCGGAACCCAGGAAATCCCGCAGCGGACGTGCCTCGGGATCCATGTTGATGAAGACGAAGCCGCCCCAGCTGTCAACTCGCACTTCGGCGAGGGACAAAGCTTCGGGGTCGACGTGCTGAGTGCAGAAGTCGGAGCTTTCAGTAACCGACTTGATCGTGCCGTCGAGGTTCCAGGTCCAAAAGTGGTAGGGGCACTGGATACTCTTCATTGTCCCGCAGCCTTGCTTGAGTTGGGTGCCTCTGTGCTGGCATGCGTTGAAGTAACCCTTGATCGACTTGTCGCTCGTACGCACGATCAGCACCGATTCTTCTAAGATCGTGTACTCCACGTAGTCACCGACCGTAGGAATCTCCTCTTCTCGGCAGGCGACCTGCCACACCCGCGGCCACAGCCGTTCGCGTTCGAGTTCGAGAAACTCCCGGCTGCGGTAGCGGTCGCCATCAATCAGGCGGTCAGCCGGCGGGAACTCCGGCATGCCCACTGTGCGCTCATCGGTCAAAACTTGGTCGCTCAACACCTCAGGACTCCTCGGCTAGTCGCATGAACTCGACGCCATCGTGCATCATCATTCAATAATATACAAGTTTGTATCATTGTGCCGCAGTTGCGATTTCGAGTTTGGATCGCGGAACACGACAGGCCGAACCGGCGCGGAGACATGACTACATCGCGTAGCCCGAACGGTGATGCTGACGGGCGCCGTGCGCAAGCTCCTCGAATGGTGTGCGGATGTCGGCTGTGCATTCCCTTCGTCGTTAGTGATCTGGCTGGACTCAGCGTCCAACCGCAGTGACCAGTCAATCAGAGTATTAGGATGCAGACAAGTGGTCCAACGTAAGGTGCGAGGTGCTCATGAGCGTTCAGGCGGCAGCGCCGCAGTCGGGCCGCGAAGCGGCACGTCGACAGTTGGAGGCCAAACTCCTTCCCGCCGTGGAAGACCTGCTGCGGGAACGTTCGATACACGAAATCGGCCTCGACGAGCTGCTTAGTCGGGCTGGCGTCGCGAAGTCGACTTTTTACTATCACTTCCGTCACAAGGTGGATTTGTTGATCCGATTGGCGGGACGAGTCGCCGACGACGTCTTGACGGGAAATGGCTGGTGGGCAGCGTTCCCGACATCGCGATCTGAACTTGGTGCGCGGATCGCCGTCACGTTCGAGGCGTACCGCCGGCATGCGCTACTGATCAGCGCTCTGTTAGATGCCAGTCCGTCTGATGCGGAGTTGCGCGCGACCGTCGAGGGGACCTTTGAGACTGCGTCTCGTGAAGTGGCTGCGCATATCGCCAGTGGCCAAAAGCGCGGCAAAGTGCGAACCGACGTCCGCGCCGACGCGGCGGCGACCTGGATCATGTCGATGATGGTGTGGGGCCTGCCAAGGATGGTGGACCCCGGCGCGGAATCCGACGATGTCGCAGTCGCCGCCGAGTCGCTGGCCGTAATTATCTGGCAGGCCCTGTATTCCGGTGTCACTAAGCCTGCGGGCAAGAAATCTGCCTCGTGAGGTTTCCAGCGCGCGAACGCCGCTTCCGGTAACTCGAATGGGGTTCGGTGTCGACCAACAACCGCCGCCCAATCCCTTAGCAACAACCTGTCGTCAGACCTGTTCCTTCGCGTCGACTGGACGAGAGCGTTGGACATTGAGTCCAACCGCGGTGTACAGTATGCCGATGGTCGACGAGGACGATCACGGACCCAGCGGTCACGAGGAGCCCGTCGCTGGCAACCCTGACCATCTGACGAGAGCATGAGCGGATGAATTTGCGCGTACCGACCTGCATCCGAACGCACGCCTCGTCTAGTCGATAGTCGGTCGCTGTCCGGCCCTTATCACCAAAGGAGACCCGATGTCAGACACGATTTCCCTCACGAACGCGTTGCCCGACCGCGACGATCGGCTACGTGGCCTAACTGCGCCCAAAATCAAAGCGTCGGCAAAGAATTGGGCCTTCGTCGGGGGAGCGCTCTACATCTTCCAGATATGGGTCTTGGTCAAGTGGGTAATCGGCCCATACTTTAAGACTGTTCCGTCCGGACAAGTCCCCGAAGCGATGAAGATCGCCTACTGGGCACTGGTGGTTGTTTCATGGGTGACGGCCGTGCTCATCACGTGGTTCTGGGTCGTCCGGCCGCGACGACGCACCGGCACCTACACGCCCGAAGGCATGCTGGTCATCTGGTGCTTCGTGTCCGGCTGGTTCTGGGATCCGTTCAGCAACTTCATGCAACAGATGTATGTCTGGAGTTCCGTCGGTCCGAACCGGGGCTCGTGGATCGCCGAGATTCCCGGCTTTCACGGCATCGGCGTGGGCCACCCAGGCGCCATGATGGCCTACCCGCTGATGTTGATTGCTCCGCTGTACGGGCTGGGCGCGTCTGTTCTCGCCATCATCGCGCTGATCTCTATGAGATGGACGCAGCGTCGGTTCCCCAACCTAGGCGGCTTCGGACTCGTGATGGTCGGCACGTTAGTTGGGGGCTTTGTCGACACGGTGTTTGAGATCGGTTTCCTTCGCTCCGGCTTGTACGCGTACGTGAGCGGGATTCGTTCCGTCACGCTGTGGCCCGACCACTACTACCGCTTCCCACTGTACGAATTCGTCTTCGCCGGTATCTGGTGCTCCGGCTATGCCGCGCTGATGTTCTTCAAGAATGACAGGGGCGAGACGTTGGTCGAGCGTGGGCTAAGCCGCTTGACGATCGGACGCGGTAACGCAACTGTGGTGCGCTACTTGGCGTTTGCCGCCGGCTTCACCGGCTTGTTCTTTCTCACCTACTTCATCCCATGTTGGATCGTCACCCAATACGATGGCGCGTGGCCCCGCGACATCCAGCAGCGCCCGTATCTCACTAACTACATTTGCGGGCCGGGCACCGATCAGACGTGCTCAAGCGACACGTTGCCGCTGCCCCATCGCGGCCCGATCGTCCATTTTGATCCCAACGGAAAGTTGATAGTGCCGCCCGGGGTTCCGCAACCCGGCGCGGAGTCAGCGACAACGGCCGGGGCCAGGTGAGAAGCGCCGGACTTGTCCGGGCGGTCACTTTTGGCGCGAACGCGAAGTTCTTCGTGGCGCCAAAGACGTTGGATTGTCTATTGATTGACGATCCATCCCTTGCGTGGGTGCCGAGGACATACTGAAACCGTCTGTGTCCATTGCGAAGTCGGCGAGGACCTAAATGCGGCGCCCGGTTCGGTCCTTCTCGCCTTATCTACGCGGAAGGGAATGCCATCGTGTGCATTTTCTCTCATCGGCCAATACGGAATTCGAGTTCCGCCATCGACCGTCGGGGGTATCTGCTGATCGACTCCGCGGCACGCTGCTACCGACGCGGGTCGCGCGAGAAGGCTGGCAACGAGGTAGGGCGAGGGTGAGGAGGCCAAAGGTGTTGCGTGCGTTTAGGAGGGGGTGGATGCCGCTGCTGATCGTGGTCGTGGTTGTGTT
>NZ_MVHG01000103.1 GCF_002086125.1 Mycobacterium arosiense ATCC BAA-1401 = DSM 45069 | reverse complement strand
GTCCCACCCCGGCCCACAGGTTGGGCGCGACCAGTAACTTGCTGCTGTCGCCCCCGTGCAGGTCCAGCATGCGGCGCTGGCCTTCGGATTCGCTGCGCGCCAGGCTGCTTTGCACCCGCTCGATGTCGGCCGGGTCGATCGCGGACAGCAACCGCTCGGCCTCGGCCCAGGCCTCGGCGGACGTATCGCGGCTGATCACGTGAATCCGCAGGCCGTACTGCAGGATTCGGCCGGCATCGACGGCCAGCCCGCGGATCCAGTCGAGCTTCTTGGCGACGGCGGTCAGCGGTTCTCCCCAGGTGAGGTACACGTCGGTGTGCTTGGCCGCCACCGGCCCGGCGAATGCCGAGGATCCACCGAAGAACACCGCCGGTATCGGGTCGGGCGGGTTGTTCAATTGCGCACCCTCGACCCGGATGTGTTCCCCGGCGAAGGTCACCGGCTCTTTCGAGGTCCACAGCTGCCGCACCACGTGCAAGAACTCGGCGGTGCGGGCATACCGGGCCTTTTTGTCCAGGAAGTCGCCGTAGGCGCGCTGTTCGTGCGGTTCACCGCCGGTGACGACGTTGAGCAGCAGCCGTCCATCCGAGTGCCGCTGGAAGGTCCCGGCCATCTGGGCGGCCAGGGTGGGACTGAGCATCCCGGGACGGAACGCGACCAGAAATTTCAGGGTCTCCGTCGATTCGACCAGCATCGCCGTCGTCAACCACGCGTCCTCACACCACAATCCCGTCGGCGTGAGGACCGCTTCGAAACCGTTGTCTTCGGCGGCCGTGCAAATCTGGTGCAGATACTTCAGTGTCGCGGGCCGATTGCCCGACATCGGCGTGCCGTGCCCGCCCGCGACCAGATTCCGCGAATCGCCGTAGGTCGGCAGAAACCAATGAAACGCGAGACTCAATTCACAATCCTCTTTCGCTTGGCCATCCGGCCCTGTGCAGCAACCGTCCATCCTGCTGAAGTCGCCGCCGGTGGGCCAGGGTTGAAACCTGCGAGATTGCATCCCCGTCCGATGCATGGGCATCGCGACGCCAGGCCGCTGCGGCGGACGCTGCACACCCGGCCTCGGGGCGCGGGCGGACGGCATGCTTCATCGCAGCTGCGCTGTCCCAGAAGGCAATACGATCGCAATGATCCGGCCGGCGGCAACCGGCGATATCGGCGCTACGATGACTACGATCTAGCGCGATGCCGCAACTCGGAGCCGGCATCGCCCCGCCGGTGACGGCCCGAAAGATCACCGCTGCGTGACCGAACGGTCACGCCGGATCACACAATGCTTCCGATACGGCGTGGCTCGGCGGGTAATCCCCAATCGGCGCGGCATCATTGCGATCATGCCTGACCTCACCCGCCGAGCGGTGCTCCGGATGGGCGCCGGTGGCACGCTCGGAGCCGCCGGCGTGCTCGCCTTCAGCTCCCTGCTGGCCCCGGGCACGTCGCGCGGCGCGACGTTGCCGCAGGCTCCCGCGCCGTTCGAGCCGCCGACGGCGGGCAAGACCCTGCCGACCAAGCTGACCGGCTCGTTCATCTCGGCGGCCCGTGGGGGCATCAAGACCAATTACGTCATCGCGGTGCCGCCGGGTCAGACCGGGATGCTGCGCCCCGTGATCGCCCTGCACGGCGTGGACGGGGATGCCAACCAGATGCTTGACATGGGCGTCCCGGACGGGCTCGCCCAGCTGGTCAAGGAGGGGAAGCCGCCGTTCGCGGTGGTCGGCGTCGACGGCGGCAACACTTATTGGCACAAAAGGACTTCCGGTGAGGACTCCGGCGCCATGGTGCTCGACGAGTTACTGCCGATGCTCTCGACGATGGGTTTCGACACCTCCCGGGTCGGCTTCATGGGGTGGTCGATGGGTGGCTACGGGGCGCTTCGCCTGGGCGCCAAGCTCGGCCCGTCGCGCACCGCCGGCATCTGCGCGGTCAGCCCGGCGCTGTACACCTCGTACGCGACCAGCGCCCCGGGGGCGTTCGACAGCAACGAGGACTTCGTGCAAAACAGCGTGCTGGGCCTGCCGGCGCTGAATTCGATTCCGCTGCGTGTGGACTGCGGCAACTTCGACCGCTTCTATTTCGCCACAAAGCAATTCGTCTACCAGTTGAAGACCCAACCGGCGGGCAGCTTCTCGCTGGGCGGCCATGACATCGCCTTCTGGCGAAGCCAACTGCCCGGCGAACTGGCCTGGATGGCGACCTAGCCCACGCAGATGACACTTCGGGAGCGATCGGACGCCGGCAGCCTACGGCAGGTGCACCGGCGGACCTCCCGAAGGGGATTCCGGCACGACATCGAGGGACTGCGCGCCGTCGCGGTGATCGCCGTGGTGCTCTACCATGCCGGCATCCCCGGGATTACCGGCGGCTACATCGGCGTGGACGTCTTCTTCGTCATCTCCGGCTTCCTCATCACCGGCCTGCTGTTTCGCGAGGCGAGCACCACGAATACCGTTGCGCTGGGCCGGTTTTACGGTGCGCGTGCGCGGCGGCTGCTGCCCGCCGCCGCCATCGTCGGCACCATCACGGCGATCGGTGCCGCTATGGTGCTGCCGCCGCTGCAGGCGCGCAGCGTGTTTCTCGACGGCATCGCCAGCGCGGTGTACGTCGGCAACTACCGGTTCGCGCTGCGCGGCACCGACTACCTGACCACGGATGCGCCCTCACCGTTCCAGCACTATTGGTCGCTGGGGGTCGAGGAGCAGTTCTATTTGGTGTGGCCGCTGCTCATCATCGCCACGGCCTGGTCGCTGCGCCGCATGCCGCGCCTTCGCCCGACCCGCGCCGCACCGTATGCGGTGGTCCTCGCGGTCCTCGTCGTGACGTCGTTGACGGCGGGCGCGGTGTGGACCCGCACGTCGCCGTCGTGGGCCTTCTTCTCGCTGCCCACCCGCGCCTGGGAGCTGGCGGCCGGCGGCCTGGTCGCCCTGTCGATCCAGCAGTGGCGCCGGCTCTCGCTGCGAACGGCGGCGATCATCGGGTGGGGCGGTTTGGCATTGATCCTGCTGACCTGCACCCAGCTCAACTCCCACACCCCGTATCCCGGCACCGAGGCGCTGCTGCCGGTGCTGGGCACCGCGCTGATCATCGGCGGCGGCGCCGTCACCGGCGGCCTCGGGCCCGGGCGCCTGCTGTGCCGCCCGGCGATGCGCGCGATCGGCCGGATCTCCTACTCCTGGTACTTGTGGCACTGGCCGGTGCTGCTGCTGATGCCGGCGCTGCTCGGCGAGCCCGCGGGGCTGCCGGCCCGGCTGAGCGCGACGGCCGTCTCGGCCGGGCTCGCCGTCATCACCCTGCACTTGGTGGAGAACCCCGGCCGCTTCGCCGCCGCGCTGCGCCGGTCGGCCAAGGTCAGCCTGGTGGTGGCGGGCGGAGCGAGTGCCGCCGCCGCGTGCGCATGCATGCTGCTGCTCAACGTGATACCGGCACCGGTGGGCCACGGGGTGGCTGCTCCGCGCGCCAACATCATCGCGACCCCGCCGTCCAACGCCCCCGCCGTCAGCGCGCAGGAAGCGGCGGTTCGTCAGGCGTTCGACCAGGCCCGCGTGGCGGTCGCGGCGGCCGTCGGGCTGCGAGCCGTCCCGTCGAACTTGGACCCGTCGCTGGGCAAGGCGGCCGCCGATAAGGCCGCGGTGTTCGTCAACGGCTGCGTGCGCTCCTGGCGCGACGTCGGACAAAGCGAGTGCGCCACCGGCGACACCGCCTCGCCGACCACCGTCGCCCTGATCGGCGACTCGCACGCCGCCATGTGGAACCCCGCGTTCGAGCAGCTCGCCGAGCAACGGCACTGGCGACTGGAGACGCTGGCCAAGGTGACCTGCCCGCTGCAGGACCTGCGTATCGTGAGCCCGTACCTGGGCCGCGAGTACACCGAATGCGAACAGTGGCGCGCCCAGATCATGGGCCGCATGAACGCCGAACACCCGCGCCTGATCGTGCTGGACATGAGCCGCCGCTACGGCGCGGACTTCGGCTTCACCTCCTACGGCCCGGCGTGGATCGACACCCTCGGACGCACCGTGGCGCAGCTGCGCGACACCGGCGCGACCGTCCTGGTTCTCGGGCCCGCACCCGACCCCCATTCGTCCGCGCCGGCCTGCTTGTCCGCCCACCTCGATGACGTAAACGCTTGTACGCCAACGAAGTTCGCGGCAGTGGACGGCGACGGGATCGCCGCCGAACAGGCGGCGACGGCCCGCAGCGGCGGCCACTACGTCGACCTCACCGACATGTTCTGCACCCCCGACCGCTGCCCGATCGTCGTCGGCAACACCCTGGTCTTTCGCGATGACAACCATGTGACAACCGAGTACGCGCAGTTGGTGGCACCGCTGATGGGTGCGCTCGCGGACCGCGCCCTGGCGAATGGGTGAACGGCAATGAACTTCTCGCGGCTGACCGACGTCAGATCAGTGAAGGGTTTTTGGAGGTCTTAGGGTCATGTCTGCGCTGTTGCTGGTCTGCATCGCAGTAGCCGCGCCGTTCGCCGGAATCGGCTTCCTGCATGTGCAGGACCGCTTGGAGCGCTGGGACCACCAGCGGCACGCCGAAGACTGAGTCAGGTCGACAGCTGGGTACTGATCAGTGGGGCGATCTTGTCCGCCATATATTGATGGCCGGCGTCATTCGGATGCACCCCGTCCGCCCCGATCAGGTCCGGCCGGCCGACGAACCAGTGTTCGGCGATCGGGTCGATGAACGTCGCCCCCGTCGCCCCGGCCGCGCCGGCGAGGACGTCGCGAATCAGGAACATCGAAGGCGGCACGTCGGCGGTGGGCCACGGCGGTCCGATCACCAGCAACCGCGCCGCCGGCGCGAGCTGGCGCGCCAAATCCAAAGCGGCGTGGGTCTTTACGGTCAGGGTCGCGGGGTCGACGCCCTGGTCGTTGCGGGAGCCGAAGAACACCACCAGCGCATCGTCGGGCTGGACCGCCCTGGCGGTCAGATCCTCGAAGATGCTGCCGTGGTCACCGGGGGTGGCATAACCGGCCCTGCCTTCTGCCGCCACGCTGTCCGAGATCCGCGAGCCCCGCGACCCGAGCACACCGAAGGCGCGTGACGTCCACGATCTCGAGCCCAGGCCGCCCTCTTGGGTTCCGGTGGTATACGAATCGCCCACCACCGCCACATGATTCAGCCGGAAGTCGAGCGTCAGAGTCTCGTAGGTGCGCACTTGCGCCGGGTATGCGATGCCTACGCCCGCCAGAAAACTCAACCCAATGAGAAAGGTGGCCAGACGACTCACTCTCACCTCCACTGTCAACGGCATCGTCGGGTGCCGCCGCGTCCTCGACAAGTATTCCCCGTGAGTCGCGGCCGGCCCCTGCGGCGGCCATCACACCGCGCGGGCCGAAACCGCTTCCAGCGGACGGTCGATCGGATGAAGCTTACTGTTCGGCTCGCCAGGATCGCTTCTCGCGTTGACGGCCCTGACATCGACCATCTTGCGCATCCAGCGGCGGGCGGGCTCTTCGACGCCGTGATACAGCAGCACCGAAACACCCAGGGCGATCGCGAGCAGGCCGATGATGTTCCACTTCCACGGGTTGTCCAGGGTGGGCAGCTCGAACTGCTCCACGGCCCATCCCCAGGAGGTGTGCACCAGTTCATGCACCATGTACAGGCAGAACGAGATCTTGCCGCCGTACACCATCACTCGGGCCGACAGCACCCGCGGCAGGCTTCCCAGCCCCACGGCCAGCGATATCACCAGCGGAACGAACAACACGTCGACGACCCCACCGCTGTCGTTCTCCACGACTCCCGATATCGGGTGCGCGCCAAACCAATACAGCACGCCCACCATGGCGCCCAGCAGAAGCAAGGAGACGTACCCGGCGACGCGGCGGCCGCGGTCGGTCAGGCGCAGCCTGCGCACCGCGGCACAGGCCAGCGCGCCCGCGGTGAACTGGGTGACGATTCGCGGCAGCCAGCTCCACGGTGTGTAGAAGTGGCCACTGGCGAGCAGCATCACAACCGGCGGCAGCGATGCCGCGAAGGCCAGAACCATCAGGCTGCGCGCCCTTGTCGCCTGTTTCATCCGCAACAAAACTAGGACCAGGACAGCGAAGAGCACATAGGCCAGCCATTCCGCGCTGATCGACCAGGCCGGCCCGTCCCAGCTCGAGTCATCGAAGAACGGCACAAACCACAACTGCACCAACAGGATTTGACGCACGTAGCTGATCGCGGTGAGCGAAGCGGCGTCCGGCGACGGCACATGACCGACGTGCAGGGTGAAGATCACCCACAGGGCGGCGAGGTGCAGGGTGACCAGGTACACCGGCCACACCCGGGCCAGCCGCAGCCACAGAAAATGCAGGGTCGCACGGGTCGACCAGGACCGGCCCATGCGGTCGAGGTAGTTGTACGTCAGCACGAACCCGCTGAGAATGAAGAACAGGTCGACGCCCTGTGCGCCGCAGTTGAGCACCGGGGCGAGGGCGTCGCGGAAATCGGGCGACACGTCGCCGAGCATCGGCCGGAAGTGGAACAGCACCACCCAGAGCGCGGCGACGATACGCAGCCCCGTCAGGGCCGTGATCTCGCCCCTGATCTCTGTGCCCCGCACGCTGCTCTTCCCGTCCGAATCGTGGCCGTTCCGTTTCCGCTACTTCGGCTGAGCGGGAAATCTCGCCTTTTCACAAGCCCCCCGACTAGAACCGGCAGCCCTGGCAGCCTAACAGCGCATTCGTCGGCACGGGTGGACGGTTGTGGTGTGGCATACCGGGTTCCGCAAGATTCCATGGGCTCGACAGCCCGCTGGGCGTTTGCTCGGCGCCTCGGTCGCGGTGGGGCCGCGATCGCTTCTTAGCGAAGCGTTAGACGCGGCTTCCGGTCTCCTTAGGCTTGCGGCCTAACGTTTCAATCACGCTTTGGTGGGCGCGGAGGCACCCCCCGAAGGCGGCGCGAGCGGCACGGAGAGTGAGGGGTCTGCATGACGATCGCAGGCAACCAGACTGGTCACGACAACTGCGTGTTCGACTGCGACGGCGCACAGGTCCGGGCGCACCATCGCCACCTGGCCACCGTGGTGCACATTCGCGGTGAAATCGACGACGGGAACGTCGACCGCCTCAGCGACCACATCGCGCGCTTCACGCTCGGAGAAAACCCGGTGGTGCTCGACGTGGCGGACGTCGGCGAATTTGCTGAGGCCGGCATCGCGCTGCTGTACGCGTTCGACGCCGATTGTCGCGCCGCCGGGGTGGACTGGACCCTCGTCGCCAGCTCAGCGGTGACCCAGGTGCTGGATGACACCGGTCATGACGCCAGCTTCCCGATCATGCGCTCGGTCCACGAGGCGCTGCAGGATCGGGCCGACGCCATCGCGCTGCGCCGCCGGATGGCGTTGCCGCTCGTCAGGAAGACGCCTTAGCGTGCGAGCGCGCGCCGCAGCCTGGCGCCGCCGATGACCGCCAGCACCCCGGCTGTGGTCAACAACACCAGCGTCAGCAGCAGCAGCTGCGGGTCATAGATCACCGACGTGGTGGAGGGCTGACCGTCCGCGATCGGCGCCACCGAGACGGTGTGATGCGAATGCCACCAGGACAGCCCCGCGCACACGAACGCGGCGCAGGCCAGGACGAGTTCGATGATCGCGCGGTAGCGGGCGTTCATTGCGCCGGCCCGGTGTCGTCGTCCCACTCCCGGTCGACGACGTCGGACCGGGTGGGCTCCACCCGCTCCTGCACCAGGGGGGTCAGCGCGGCCCGCAGCTGACGATGCCGACGCGCCCAGGCCTGGACCGTGCGGTCACCGGTGAGCTTGAGGCCGATGCCGACGCGTCCGCGCGGCACCCCGACCAGTTCGCCCAGGGCCCGGGCCGACTGCCAGCGCGCCAGGTCTTTCCCGGAGGCCTCGTGGTTCTCGGGCTCGGGATATACCCTGACGATCTCGCGCACCAGAATCGTTTCGGTGCCCTGGCGCAGGGCATCGTCGGTGAGCTCGACGGAGACGTGGATCCGCGCGGCCTTCACCTGTATCCCCAGGAACGCCGATACGAGCACCAAGAAGATCGCGGGGACCACCAGCGACACCGGGGCGCCACTCCAGATTTCGATCAGGATCATCGCCACCGCCGCGAGCGGGCCGCACGCCAACCACCACCAGCTGGCACCGGGTTCGTAGAACAACGGCTTGGGCGCGGTATTGCCATCGGTAGTCATCGCAAGCCCCATCTCACGAAAGCCACCCTGCCGCATCCGCGGCCCAATAGGTGAGAACGATATCGGCTCCGGCGCGTCGGATGCTGGTCAGCGACTCCAGCGCCGCGGCGCGCTCGTCGATCCAATTGTTCGCGGCGGCAGCACAAATCATCGCGTACTCCCCCGACACCTGATAGGCGGCGACGGGAACGGGCGAGACGTCCGCCGCGGCCGCGACCACGTCGAGATAACTCATCGCCGGCTTGATCATCACGATGTCGGCACCCTCGTCGAGATCGAGCTCGATCTCGCGCAGCGCCTCCCGGGCGTTGCCCGCCTCCTGCTGATAGGTGCGTCGGTCGCCGGACAGGCTGGAGCTGACGGCCTCACGAAACGGGCCGTAGAACACCGAGGCGAACTTGGCGGCATAGGCCAGGATCGCCACGTCGGTGAAGCCCGCGGCGTCCAACCCATCGCGAATCGCACCGACCTGCCCATCCATCATGCCGCTCGGCCCTACCACGTGAGCGCCCGATCCAGCTTGTGCCACAGCGAGTTCCACATATCGGGCCACGGTGGCGTCGTTGTCGACCCGGCCCCGGTCGTCGAGGACGCCGCAGTGGCCGTGGTCGGTGAACTCGTCCAGGCAGGTATCGGCCATCAGCACGGTGGCCTCGCCGAGGTCCTTGGCCAGGTCCCGCAGTGCGACGTTGAGGATGCCGTCGGCGTCGGTCCCGGCCGACCCGATCGGATCCTTGTCGTCGTCGCGCGGCACGCCGAACAGCATCAGCCCGCCCACCCCCGCGGCGACCGCACTGGCGGCCGCGCTGCGCAACGAATCACGGGTGTGTTGCACCACCCCCGGCATGGACGTGATCGGCCGCGGTTCGTCGATGCCGTCGGCGACGAACATCGGCAGCACCAAATGCCTTGGCTCCAACGAGGTCTGCGCCACCAGACGGCGCATCGCCGGGGTGGTGCGAAGCCGACGCGGGCGCTGCCGGGGGTAACTCATGCTCGTCCGTCGACGCGAGCGTGCGCAGAATGCCAGCCCTGACGGCGTGTCGGCGTCCGAACACGCACACTCGCCGGTGGGGAGGACACTAGCGCCTGCGGCTCTTTTTGCGCGGCGGCGGCAGCGCACCCTCGGCGCGCAACCGCGCGGCGTGTTCGGCCAGGGCGTCGACCAGCGGACCAACCGCGGCGGTCTCGGGCTGGACATCCACCCGCAGGCCGAATTCGGCCGCGGTCTCAGCGGTTTTGGGACCGATGCAGGCGATGATCGTCCGGGCGTGCGGCTTGCCGGCGATGCCGACCAGGTTTCGCACCGTGGAGCTGGACGTGAAGCACACGGCGTCGAAGCCGCCGGTCTTGATCATCTCCCGCGTCTCCGCCGGCGGCGGGGCGGCCCGCACCGTCCGGTAGGCGGTGACATCCTCGATCTCCCAACCACGTTCGCGCAGACCCTCGGCCAGCGTCTCGGTGGCGATGTCCGCACGCGGCAGCAGGACCCGGTTGACCGGGTCGAAAATGCTGTCGTAGGGCGGAAAGTCGTCGAGCAAACCCAGCGAGGACTGTTCGCCGGCCGGCACCAGCTCGGGGCTGATCCCGAACGCCCGCACCCGATCGGCGGTCGACTCGCCCACACACGCGATCTTCACTCCGGAGAACGCGCGCGCGTCCAGGCCGAACTCGCCGAACTTCTCCCACACCGCGCGCACCGCGTTGGTGGAGGTGAACACCACCCACTGGAAGCGGCCGTCGACCAATCCCTTGACGGCCCTTTCCATCTGAGCGGGGCTGCGCGGCGGCTCGACGGCGATGGTCGGCACCTCGATCGGCAGCGCACCATAGGACGTCAGGCGCTCGCTCATCTCGCCGGCCTGGTCCTTGGTGCGCGGCACCAGCACGGTCCAGCCGTACAGCGCCCGGCTCTCCCACCAGTTCAGCTTGGCCCGGCTGGCCACCGTCTTGCCGATGGTCACCACCAGCGGTCCGGTCAGCGGACCGGCGGGGTCGCTGGCACCGAGCACCGCCGAGTCGGTCAGGCCGTGCAGCGTGGTTTCGATCGAACGCTGCTGGCAGGTGGTGCCGTGCGCGGTCACCACGCACGGGGTGTTCTCGGCGAGCTCATGCTCGATCAGGGTGCGCGCCGCGTCGGCCAGATGCGACGACGTGGCCTGCAGGATCAGCGGACCGGGCGCGGCGGCCAGCGCCTCCCAATCCACATGCGGGTCGCGCACGTCGGCCACGGTGTGCGACGAGCCTAGCGGCAGCCCCGCATAGGTCGGGACGGCATCGCTGGGGGCCAGGCCGGGCACGATCTCGATGTGCAGGTGGCTGCGCGCGATGGCGTTCACCTCGGTGATGACCGCGTCGACCGTCAACGGGTCGCCGGCCACCAGCCGCACCACGTCGACGCCCGTGCGCGCCTCGGTGGTCAGCGTTTTGGCCACTTCGGCGGGCTCACCCAGCGCCGGGCGGATGTCGGGCCCACCGCAGATCACCGCCGGCTGCGCCTTGGCCTGGTCGGAGACGCCATCGCCGGCGACGGCGGCCGGCTCCGCCGGCGCGGGGCCGGAAACCGGCGGCAGGTCTTTGCCGATCAGGGCCAGCACCGGCTCAGGCACGTCGGGGTCGGTGAACACCAGGGCGGCGTTCGCCAGCACCGCGGCGGCCCGGGTCGTCAGCAATCCCGGGTCACCCGGACCGGAGCCCACGTACGTGATGCGGCCGGGTGTCGGCTTACGCCCTCGCGTCGTCATTGTCGCTCCCACCTAACTCGCTTTTAATTTCCTCGCGCCGGGTCTTGCCGCGCGCCGCTCATCAGCTCTCGGGCGCCCAGCTCAAACAGCTCCGCGGCCACCGAGAGCCCGAGCTCTCGTGCCCGACCGGGACTGCCGATACCGGACGCGCGGATCACATCAGACCCGTCCAGCGCCGCCACGCAACCGCGCAGCGACAGCTCTTCGAAGACCCGGCCTTCCTCATCGATGGACTCGACCACTTCGGCGATCGCACCCACCGGTGCGGAGCAACCAGCCTCCAGTTCGGCCAACAGGGCTCGCTCCGCAGTGACCGACGCCCGCGTGTCGGCGTCGTCCAGTTCCGCCAGCACTGCCGCTAACCGGCTATCACCGGCACGGCATTCGACGGCGAGCGCACCCTGAGCCGGTGCTGGCAACATCTGCACCGGCTCGAGCGTCTCGGTGACATCGTCGAGGCGACCGATCCGGGCCAGTCCCGCCCGGGCTACCACGATCGCGTCGAGATCACCACTGCTTACCCTGTTCAACCTGGTATCTAGGTTGCCTCGTAGGGGGCGGATTTCCAAACCGAGACCCAATGCTCTAAGCTGCGCGGCCCGCCGCGGCGACGAGGTGCCCACCAGCGAACCGGGCGGCAACTCCGCCAGCACCAGCCCGTCGCGCGCCACCACCGCATCGCGCGGGTCGTTGCGTGCCGGTATGGCCGCCAGAGCAAACCGTGGATCGTCGGCGGTGGGCAGGTCCTTGTGGGAGTGCACCGCGGCGTCGACACGGCCCTCTTCGATGGCCTCGCGCAGTGCGGTGGTGAAGACACCCACCCCGAGGTCTTCGATGGGTGCCGACGATCGGTCCCCGGCCGTGCTGATGGTCACCAGCTCCGCCGGGTGTCCCAGCGCGATCAACGCGTCTCGGACCGTTCCGGCCTGGGTGGTGGCCAACAAGCTGCCCCGGGTGCCTATCCGGATCACGTTCGCCAATCGGCTACTCGGCGCTTTGCTGCGGGGTTCCCGCGTCGAATCCGCTTGCGATGACTGGCAATTCGCCCGCGGCCACGGCATCGACGGCGGTCTGGTCGAGTTCGAATAGTTCGCGCAGCGCCTCGGCGTAGCTGTCGCCACCGGGCGCGCTGGCGAGCTGTTTGATCCGCACGGTCGGAGCGTGGAGCAGCTTGTCCACCACCCGCCGCACGGTGCGGGCCACCTCTTCACGCTGGGCGCTCTGAAGCCCGGGCAGCCGGTTGTCGAGGCGCAGCAGCTCCGCTTCGACCACGTCCGCGGCGCGCTGGCGCAACGCCGTGACCGTCGGCGTGACCTCCGCCATCCGCTGGCCGGCCAGATAGGCAGCAACTTCGGTGGCGACGATGTTGCGGGCGGCGTCGACGTCCGCGGCCGCGGCGTGGGCCGAGGGCTCATGCTGTACGCGGTCCACATCGACGACCCAGACGCCGGGCAGGCCGGCCACCGCCGGGTCGACGTCGCGCGGCATGCCCAGGTCGCAGATCACCAGGGGGTTCGCCTCTTCGTCACGCTGCCCGGCGACCAGCGCGTGGTGCACGTCGGCCAGCGAGACCACCGGAGTCACCGCCCCGGTACAGCTGACGACGACGTCGGCACCGGCCAGGCTGTCGGCCAACCGGTCCAATGGCAAAGCATCGGCCGGCACCCCGGTGTCCCGGATCTTGCGGACCAGCCGCTGGGCCCGGGACAACGAGCGGTTCAGGACGTGGACGTGCCCGATGCCGGCCCTGGAGAGGTGCGCGGCGGCCAGGGCGCCCATCGCCCCGGCGCCGATCAGCACCGCGGTCTTGCCGGACAGTCCGCCCAGCCGGCGATCGCCCATGCTCAGGGCGACCGACACCACCGAGGCGCCGGCGGCGTCGATGGCGGTTTCGGAATGCACCCGCTTGCCCACCGACAGGGCCCGCTGGGCCAGCTCGTGCAGGACCCGGCCGACAGTCCGGTTGGTCTCGGCGTTGGCGTAGGCGCGACGCACCTGGCCGAGCACCTGCTGCTCGCCGACCACCGCGGAATCCAGGCCGCTGGCGACCGCGAACAGGTGCTCGACGGCGGCCTCGCTGTACCGGACGTACGCGTATTTGGTGAGGTCGGCCATCGACATCCCGGACTGTTCCGACAGCACCTGCCCGATCACGGTCAATCCGCCGTGGAACGCGTCGACCACCGCGTAGACCTCGACCCGGTTGCATGTCGACAGCACCATCGCCTCGGTCACCAGCGGCGACTGCAATACCCGGTCGACGATCTTGCCCTGATCGGCCTCGTCGATGCTGAGTTGTTCCAGGACGGAGACCGGCGCACTGCGGTGCGAAACCCCGAAGAGCAAGACGCTCACGGCAGCATCACCTGGCCAGCTCCCTTGCTTCTTCCAGTAACTGAACTGCTGTCCACGGTAAACGTTTATCAGCTGGGCTACCAAATAATTGCCCGGCGCCGGCCGGCCGGGCGGCGCCGGACCGGTCAGCGGGCGAGATCGGCCCGCAGCCGCGGCTCGTCGATCTCCCAGTAGCTGTGTTCGCGGCCGTCGAGCAGGATCACCGGGAGGCGGTCGCCGAACTCGGCGCGCAGCGCGGGGTTGCCCGCCGCGGCGGCCGCGTCGACGTCGGTCATCGACAACTCGAAGCCCAACTCGGCGGCCAGTTCGACCAGCCGGGCGTGCGTCCGCTCGCAGATGGCACACCCGTCGCGGGTCAACAGCTCCACCTGTGGCCGGCCGGTCGCCTCAGTCATGGCAACAGTGTGGCACCGGTGACTTGTGAGGCCATCTACCAGTCGTTATGTTCCGACCATGACCGACGAAACGCTGCGGGTGGATCCTGTCGTGATGCAAGGTGCCGCCGTCTCGCTCAGTGGTGCGGCCGAGCAGCTTTCGGCCCAGCTGTCCCAGCTCGACGACCAGGTGAGCCAGATGTTGGGCGGCTGGCAGGGTGTGGCCGGCACCGCGTATGGATCCGCGTGGGAGCTGTGGCATCGCGGCGCCCGCGAGGTCGAGGTGGGGTTGTCGATGCTGGCGCAGCTGGTGGGCCAGGCCGGCGGGGCGTATCAGGCCAACGAGGCCAAGTCCGCCCGGGCAGAGCGGGCGGTGCGTCGTGGTTGAGGCGTTTCGGGTGGATCCGCAGGCGCTCGCGGACGCGGTGCAGCGGATGGTGGCGTTTCAACGTCATGCCGAAGACATCATCACCGAAATCGATGCGCGCGTAACGCGTTTGCACTCGTCGTGGAGCGGTGAAGCCGCCGCTGCGCACGCGGCGGCGCATCAGCACTGGGTGCGCGGCGAGTCGATGATGCGCCAGGCGCTGGCGCAGCTGCAGAAGGTGGCCACGACCGCACACGGCAACTACACCGACGCGATGTCGACGAATCTCAGTATGTGGTCGTAAATACATGGCGCCGCTGGCGTGTGACCCGGCTGCCTTAGACCGCGCCGGTGCCACGGTACTGGCCACCGGTGTTTCGTTGGGATCGGTGATCTCGGCCTTGACCGCGGAGCTGGCCGGCAGCTCGGGCATGGCCGGTGACGATCCGGTTGGCGCGGCGTTGGGCCGCGCTTACGACGGTGCAGCGGCCAAGATGATCGAGGCGATGACCAGTACCCGCAACGGGCTGTGCAGCATCGGCGACGGCGTGCGGATGTCGGCACACAACTCTGCGCTCGCCGAGGCGATGTCGGATATCGCGGGCCGCGCCAAGAGTCTGCCGACACCGCCGGTGACCGGGCCGTTGACAGTAGGGGCCTGGCCACCGTCGGCCGTCGGCACCGGTAGTAGCGCCCCGGCGGGCTGGAGCTGGGTCGCGCCATACATCGGAATGATCTGGCCCACTGGCGATTCGGCGAAATTGCGCGCCGCTGCGGCGGCGTGGACGATCGCGGGCGTCAACTTCATGACGACCGAGATCGCGGCCGGCGGGGGCGCGATGGCCGCCATTGCCGGGCAACAGGTTCCCGAGGGCGCCGCCATCAACAAAGCGTTGGCCGACGCGTCCGGCGCCACCATAAGCGTTGCGCGGCAGTGCCAAACGATTGCAGCGCAACTCAACAGCTATGCGGCCAACATCGACAGGGTCCACGCGGCAATCCTGGATCTGTTGTCGCGCATCTGCGATCCACTGACTGGGATCAAGGAGGTCTGGGATCTGCTGACTGACGAGGACGAAGACGAGATCAAAAGGATCGCGGACGACATAAAAACGGTAGTCGACAGCTTTTCCCAGGAAGTCGAGGCGCTCGGCGACCAGATCAATGCCACCATGTCGGCGGCCGCCACCGCCACCGAGGACATGGCCCACTGGGCGGACAAAGAGTGGGACCACTTCTTGCACGGGACGCTTGTCGGCAAGGCACTCAATCAGGTGGGTCAGGTTGGCAAAGGTGTCGGCGTCGAGGGCTGGGATTTGCTCAAAGGTCTGTACGACATCAGCCAATTCCACGCGATCCTCGACCCGAAGGGTTACGGCGAAACCATGAGCGGCATGGTTGCCGGGGCCGGGGCGCTCGTCGGCTTGGGGCCCGACGGAGGGCCCGGAGTCGCCGAGTCGTGGAAAGCGCTGGGTAAGGACATCACCCACTGGGACGAGTGGAGCAAGAATCCGGCGGAAGCACTCGGGAAATCGATCTTTGACGTGGCTACCCTGGCCTTGCCCGGTGGACCGCTCTCCAAGCTGGGAAAGGTCGGGCACGGCGCTGCCGACGCTCTCAAAGGCTTTGAGAAGCCGTCCGAACTTCCAAAGCCGCCGTCGGTCAAGCCTGCAGCGGACCCGGCCCCGGCCGGCCCCAAGCCGCCGGAATCGGGCCATCCGGCGCTCACACCCCAGGGCAAGCCAGGGCCGTCGGGCAAGCCGGCGCCGGGCCCCGCCGACGGTCCGCTGCCGCACAGCCCAACGGAATCCAAGCCGGCACCCGTCGAAAAGTCCCCCGCCGCCGAGCCGCCCAAACCGGCCGCCGCACCGGCCGAGCCCGGCGGTAAGACACCGGCGCCCGCGCCTCCTGGAGGCACGCCGATTCCCCATTCGAAATCACCCGAGACCGTCCCCGCCCACGCGCCGGCGACGCCCGTCGAACCCGCGCCGGCTTCCCACGCCGGTCCGCCACCGGGGTCCGCACCCGCGACTCCGCCGGCTCCGCACCTGCCTGGGCCGCCGTCTGCCCCCGTGGGTGGCGGAATCCCAGCCGGAGCAGCACCCGGCCGGGGTGAGCTTCCCCACGGCGGAGAACCGCCCACGCACCCGGGAGGACCGCACGGCGGTGATCCACATCCGCCCGGAGATGGCGGTCCACATCACAGTGGCGACGGCCACGAGCCGCCAGGATCGCACCCGCCACACGACGGGACGCCGCACCGTCCTGGAGAAGGGGGGCCGCATGGCTTGTCCGACGGCGTTCCGAACGACCCCACCGGCCACGGACCGCACGACCCGAGTCCGGACGACGGCAGCGACCACCATTTACCACTGCACGCGCTTGACTCGGATGATCTCGCCGCGCTCGCCCACTACACTGGGCCGGGATACCAGGAAATGAATTCTGCTCTTAGGGAAGGCGCGTTGGACGCATCTCAACAGGCCCGTGTTGACGCACTGCACAAAGCGTTGGAGAAACTCCCGATGTATGAAGGCACCGTGGTACGAGGCACCAACTTGCCGGCCGATGTGCTCGAACAGTACCGCCCCGGCGAAATAATTACGGAGTCTGCCTTTACTAGCACCTCAACAGACCATGCCGTGGCCCAATCGCCTATTTTTGCCGGAAACACGGAGTTCAGGATCTGGTCGACGACGGGACGAGATGTTTCTTCCGTGTCTATGTTTCCCGATGAGCAAGAGATACTATTTCCAGCCGGGTCAAAATTTTACGTTGTAAGCAAGATTGTAGATCCACCGACAGGTAGGACGATCATCGAAATGATCGAGCGCTGAGTAGGTGTTCCGCCCGCAGCCTCTAGACACGACGGGAGTTCCAAATGAGCAAAAAGATTGCAGGTAAAACTTTTTCGACTCCAGAAGAAGCGGGCGTTACCGCGCCGACAGAAGAAGAATTGGCGCGCGCAAGGCGAGGCTTCGACGAATTCCAGGCCAAAGTCGACGCTGTGGCGCCAGAAGACCGCAAAACAAAGATTTCGCCAAAGTTTTGGGATGATATCTCGGGTACCGAGTACGATCCGAAAACGAAAGCTTAGAACCGTAGCAGCACCGGGCGACCTGGATAGGTGAAAACGATTTTTTGACCGTCCCGAGTTTTCACTTTCTGCAAATGCTTTCAGCGAGTAGCGGAATAAGAGAAGCACGTTGTTTACCAATGTGCCAAAACTCGCCTCAGTCTTCTAACCGGCGACATGTATTGCCGTTATCGATCATCTACTCCGCTCGGTCCGTCGCGGCAACTGGCGGAGAATCGTTGACTGTTGCGGGCCCAGCGCCTAGGGCGTGTCTGACAAATGGGGTAGCCAGAGGGTGATGGCGCGTAGGACTGCTGCGCCGCGGTAGACGACGGCGA
>NZ_MVHG01000102.1 GCF_002086125.1 Mycobacterium arosiense ATCC BAA-1401 = DSM 45069 | reverse complement strand
GGCGTAGGAGTTCCCGAAGACGGAGCCATCGACGACTTCCCCAGCGCCAACAGCATTTCGGCGGTGTGTCTCGATAGCTGCCAGCCGCCCTGGAACGGGGTGAACTCCATCGGGAAGGTGAAGTTGTCGTTGTTGGGCTGGGCGGTGCGAATGGCGATGGTGGCCTTCACGTTCGACGGATTCTTGTCCGACCATGCGATGTCGTTCGCTGTGAAAGTCATCGGCAAGTAGCCGTTGTCGCGCAAGGCGGTGGTGAATTTGTCCAGCGTGGTCACGCTCTCCGGCGTCGCACCCTCCACCAGATTCACCTTGCTGGCGCCCGGAACGTTCGGGTCGGCGAGCCGCGTCAGCACGTCGGTGAGGGCCTCGGGCGGGGGCAGGGGAGCGCTGACGGGCGCGGCCACCTGGCTCGACGTGACCGGTGGGAGCGCAGAGGCGGGCGAGGAGCCAGCGTTCGGGTGCGGCGGCGAACATGCCGCGAGCCCGACCGCCGCCAGGGCGGTGGCGGCGCTCAGCGCTACGGGCAGTGGCGGGTGCATCCAGTCGGGCGAGCGGCTAGACGGCTCTGGCCGCTTCGCGAGGCAACGGTGTCGCTAAGGTCGGGCCGGTGGGTGCGATGGAAGTCACACGGCCGCCGGGGGCGACGACGACGCGAGTCGAGCCTGTGGCGAGGCTTTTTGCGGTCACTCTGCCACCTCCGAAGGCCCTTTCGATCACCACGATTAGTGGCCGAGATTACCAGCGTGACGAAAATCTTAACTTTTCGTGGGTATTTGACTCCCTACATCAATCGGCAATCGCCGGTAGCTTTGAAGTATCCGCCGCGCCAATTCGGTGTGGGAAAGGAGCGCAAGATGGGTAGCTCAGAGCGTTCTGACGCTTTCGGAACATCAGACATGTCCAGCGGCGACGAGGCCGAGTTGGAGCAACTGCGACGCGAGGCCGCCATGTTGCGTGAGCAACTCGAGCACACCGTCGGCTCGCACGGTGGGGCCCGCTCCGCCCGCGATGTGCATCAGCTCGAAGCGCGCATCGACTCGCTTGCGTCGCGGAACTCGAAGTTGATGGAGACCCTCAAAGAGGCCCGCCAGCAACTGCTCGCGCTGCGTGAGGAAGTCGATCGGCTGGGGCAGCCGCCCAGCGGCTACGGGGTGCTGCTCGCCACCCACGAGGACGACACCGTCGACGTGTTCACCTCCGGCCGCAAGATGCGGCTGACCTGCTCGCCGAACATCGACGTTTCGTTGCTGCGCAAGGGGCAGACGGTCCGCCTCAACGAGGCCCTGACCGTCGTGGAGGCCGGCACGTTCGAATCGGTCGGTGAAATCTCGACGTTGCGCGAGCTCCTAGCCGACGGGCATCGGGCTCTGGTCGTCGGACACGCCGACGAGGAACGCATCGTGTGGCTGGCCGAGCCGCTGGTCGCCGAGGACCTGCCCGAGGGGCATCCCGACGCCCTCAATGACGACACCCGGCCGCGCAGGCTGCGGCCCGGCGACTCACTGCTGGTCGACACCAAGGCCGGGTACGCCTTCGAGCGCATTCCCAAGGCCGAGGTCGAGGACCTGGTGCTGGAAGAGGTTCCGGATGTCAGCTACGAGGACATCGGTGGCCTGACCCGCCAGATCGAGCAGATTCGCGACGCCGTGGAGCTGCCGTTCCTGCACAAGGAGCTGTACCGCGAGTACGCGCTGCGCCCGCCCAAAGGTGTGCTGCTCTACGGTCCGCCCGGTTGCGGTAAGACGCTGATCGCCAAGGCCGTGGCCAACTCGCTGGCCAAGAAGATGGCCGAGGTGCGCGGCGACGACGCCCGCGAAGCCAAGTCCTATTTCTTGAACATCAAGGGCCCCGAGCTGCTCAACAAGTTCGTCGGCGAGACCGAGCGGCACATCCGGTTGATCTTCCAGCGCGCCCGCGAGAAGGCGTCGGAAGGCACACCGGTGATCGTGTTCTTCGACGAGATGGATTCGATCTTCCGGACCCGCGGGACCGGGGTGTCCTCGGATGTCGAAACGACCGTGGTTCCGCAGCTGCTCAGTGAGATCGACGGCGTGGAGGGACTCGAGAACGTCATCGTGATCGGCGCATCCAACCGCGAGGACATGATCGACCCCGCCATCCTGCGGCCGGGACGTCTGGACGTGAAGATCAAGATCGAGCGGCCGGATGCCGAAGCGGCGCAAGACATCTTCTCGAAGTACCTGGTCGAGTCGCTGCCGGTGCACAGCGACGACCTGGCCGAGTTCGACGGCGACCGTGCGGCCTGCATCAAGGCGATGATCGAAAAGGTCGTCGACCGGATGTACGCCGAGATCGACGACAACCGGTTCCTGGAGGTCACCTACGCCAACGGTGACAAGGAAGTCATGTACTTCAAGGACTTCAACTCCGGGGCGATGATCCAGAACGTCGTCGACCGAGCGAAGAAGAACGCGATCAAGTCGGTACTGGAAACCGGCCAACCCGGTCTGCGCATTCAGCACCTGCTGGACTCGATCGTCGACGAGTTCGCCGAGAACGAAGACCTGCCCAACACCACTAACCCCGATGACTGGGCGCGCATTTCGGGCAAGAAGGGCGAGCGGATCGTCTACATCCGCACTCTGGTCACCGGCAAGAGCTCGAGCGCATCGCGGGCCATCGACACCGAATCCAACCTGGGCCAGTACCTGTAGCGGTCGGCACCGGGTAAGCCGTTCGGGCTCAGTCGGTCACCAGGGAATAGCTGTTGGTCAGGTTGTCCTGCAGCACCTGCGCGGGCCGCTGGGTCGTGTCCACGCGCAGTTCGTCGGTGAGCACCCGCGGTTGATACGACCACCCGGCCGGCAGCTCGAGCCGGTCGGCAAGGCCGGGTAGGTCGGTCCGCGACAAGGTGGCGTCGGCGACCTGGCTCCACGTCTGCATGACCCAGTGCCGGCCCTGCGGGTCGATGAGTTCGAACACCTGCTGGCCGGCGTCGAAGACGAACACCGTGTGGCGATTGACCGTGTTGGGGACGTAGGGCGCCGGGTTCATCGACGACAGCAGCACGGTGGCCTGTTGGATCATTTCGATCCCGCCGAAGGACTTCGTGATCTGCGGCCCTCGGTCCTGCTTTTCGATGGCGTTCATCAGCCAGTACCGGGGACCGTTGAGCAGCGCCGCGGCCGCGCCGTGTTCGGTGGCGATGGCATGCGCGTCCAGTGCCGACCACAGCTCCTGGGGACAGTCGTTGAGCGGGAAGCTGTTGTATACCGTGGCCTGCGGGCCCGCCTCGCCGGGTGTTACCAGCAGTACCTCCCCGTAGCGCTTCCCGGACAGGTCGAGTGCGTGCTTACCGACGGCGCGGCCGGATTCGGGGCTTGACACAGGGTGAAATTAATCACTGCTATCGGTGCCGTCAACACGACGGTCGCCCCCCGCGCGCCCCGCCGCGCGGGCCACTTCGTCGACCGGCCTACGCTTAGGTCATGCAACGGATTATCGGGACGGAGGTCGAATACGGCATTTCATCGCCATCCGACCCGACAGCCAATCCGATCCTCACGTCGACGCAGGCGGTTTTGGCTTATGCGGCCGCGGCCGGCATTCAGCGCGCCAAGCGCACCCGCTGGGACTACGAGGTGGAATCGCCGTTGCGGGATGCCCGCGGATTCGACCTGAGCCGCTCGGCGGGCCCGCCCCCGGTGGTCGATGCCGATGAGGTAGGCGCGGCCAACATGATCCTGACGAACGGCGCGCGGCTCTACGTCGACCACGCGCACCCCGAATACTCCGCCCCCGAGTGCACCGACCCGCTGGACGCGGTGATCTGGGACAAGGCCGGTGAGCGCGTCATGGAGGCCGCCGCGCGCCACGTCGCCAGCGTGCCCGGGGCCGCGAAGCTACAGCTCTACAAGAACAACGTCGACGGCAAGGGCGCGTCCTACGGGTCGCACGAGAATTATCTGATGTCGCGGCAGACGCCGTTTTCAGCCATCATCGCCGGGCTGACCCCCTTTCTGGTTTCCCGGCAGGTGGTCACCGGCTCGGGCCGGGTCGGCATCGGCCCCTCCGGTGACGAGCCCGGCTTCCAGCTGTCCCAGCGTTCGGACTACATCGAGGTGGAGGTCGGCCTGGAAACCACCCTCAAGCGCGGCATCATCAACACCCGCGACGAGCCGCACGCCGACGCCGACCGGTACCGGCGGCTGCACGTCATCATCGGCGACGCGAACCTCGCCGAGACGTCGACCTATCTGAAGCTGGGCACCACCGCGCTGGTGCTGGACCTGATCGAAGAAGGCCCGGCGCACGGCATCGACCTGAGCGACCTGGCGTTGGCTCGGCCGGTGCATGCGGTCCACGCCATCAGTCGCGACCCATCGCTGCGCGCCGCCGTGGCACTGGCCGACGGTCGGGAGCTGACGGGGCTTGCGCTGCAACGGGTTTACCTTGACCGGGTGGCCAAACTGGTCGACGGCCGAGATCCCGATCCGCGCGCGTCCGACGTCGTCGAAACGTGGGCGCACGTGCTCGACCAACTCGAGCGCGACCCGATGGAGTGCGCCGAAATACTTGACTGGCCGGCCAAGTTGCGCCTGCTCGAAGGGTTCAGGCAGCGCGAAAACCTGAGTTGGTCGGCGCCGCGGCTGCACCTGGTGGACTTGCAATACTCCGACGTCCGGCTGGACAAGGGCCTCTACAACCGGCTCGTCGCGCGCGGTTCGATGAAGCGCCTGGTGACCGAGCACCAGGTGCTCGAGGCGGTGGACAAACCGCCTACCGACACGCGCGCCTACTTCCGCGGTGAGTGCCTGCGCAGATTCGGCGCCGACATCGCCGCGGCCAGCTGGGACTCGGTGATTTTCGACCTGGGTGGTGATTCGCTGGTCCGCATCCCGACGTTAGAGCCGCTGCGCGGCAGCAAAGCCCACGTCGGCGCGCTGCTGGACTCGGTGGACAGCGCCGCCCAACTGGTCGAGCAACTCACCAGCTAGGTGTCGGTTAACCCCGGGAACGTCGGGGTCGACCGGTAGGCTAGGAAAGACCAACGGGCAGTGTGGCTTGATCGGTGAACAAGCTATTCAACAGGCCCAGACAACGCAGGAGGCGGCGATGGCTCAGGAGCAGACCAAGCGTGGCGGCGGAGGCGACGACGAAGACGATGTCGCCGGCAGCACCGCCGCGGGCCAAGAGCGCCGGGAGAAGCTGGCCGAGGACACCGACGATTTGCTGGACGAGATCGACGACGTCCTTGAGGAGAACGCTGAGGACTTCGTTCGCGCGTACGTCCAAAAGGGCGGACAGTGACCTGGCCTTTCTCTGATCGCCTGTCCGCCAATTCCGCACTTCCGGGCTACGCACATCCAAGAATCCCCGCTATAGACCTTTCGTCGTTTGCTGATCTGCTGCGTCGGCAGGCACCGGAGTTGCTGCCGGCGAGCCTGTCGGGCACCCACTCGGATGCCGCCGCCACGGGGCAGCTGCCGCACGGCACCACCATTGTCGCGCTGAAATACCCCGGCGGCGTGGTGCTCGCCGGTGATCGGCGTTCGACGCAGGGCAACATGATCGCCGGGCGCGACGTCAAGAAGGTGTACATCACCGACGATTACACGGCGACCGGCATCGCCGGCACCGCCGCGATCGCGGTGGAGTTCGCCCGCCTGTATGCGGTGGAACTCGAGCATTACGAAAAACTCGAGGGCGTGCCGCTCACGTTCGCCGGCAAGGTGAACCGGCTGGCCATCATGGTGCGGGGCAACCTGGCCGCCGCGATGCAGGGTCTGGTCGCCTTGCCGCTGCTGGTGGGCTACGACATCGATGCGCCCGACCCCGAGGGTGCCGGGCGCATAGTGTCTTTCGACGCGGCCGGTGGCTGGAACCTGGAAGAGGAGGGCTACCAGTCGGTGGGGTCGGGCTCGATTTTCGCTAAGTCGTCGATGAAGAAGTTGTACTCGCAGGTCACCGACGCCGACTCCGCGGTGCGTGTTGCCATCGAGGCGCTCTACGACGCGGCCGATGACGATTCCGCCACCGGCGGACCGGATCTGGTGCGCGGCATTTACCCGACCGCGGTCACCATCGGCGCCGAGGGGGCGCTGGAAGTGCCGGAGAGCCGCATCGCCGAATTGGCCCGCGAGGTGATCCAAAGTCGTTCGCGCGCTGACACTTTCGGCCCCGATGGTGGTGAGAAGTGAGTTTCCCGTATTTCATCTCGCCTGAACAGGCGATGCGCGAGCGCAGCGAGCTCGCGCGTAAGGGCATCGCCCGGGGCAAGAGCGTGGTCGCACTGGTCTACGCCGGCGGTGTGCTCTTCGTCGCGGAGAACCCGTCGCGGTCGCTGCAGAAGATCAGCGAACTCTACGACCGCGTCGGCTTCGCGGCCGCCGGCAAGTTCAACGAATTCGACAACTTACGCCGCGGCGGAATTCAATTCGCCGACACCCGGGGCTACGCCTACGACCGTCGCGACGTCACGGGCCGCCAGCTGGCCAACGTCTACGCGCAGACGCTAGGCACCATCTTCACCGAACAGGCCAAGCCCTACGAGGTGGAATTGTGTGTCGCCGAGGTCGCGCACTATGGCGAGAACAAACCGCCTGAGCTGTACCGGATTACCTACGACGGCTCGATCAACGACGAGCCACACTACGTGGTGATGGGCGGCACGACGGAGCCGATCGTCACCGCGCTCAAGGACTCTTACGCCGAGAACGCCGATCTGCGCGAGGCCACGCGCATCGCCGTCAAAGCCCTGCGGACCGGCAGCGAAGCCTCGAATGGCGACCAATCGGCCCTGGACGTCGCCAGCCTGGAAGTCGCCATCTTGGATGTCAACAGGCCGCGGCGGGCGTTCCGGCGGATCAATCGCGCCAGCCTGGAAAATTTGCTGCGCGAGCTGAATTCCGACGGATCAGCAGGCGACGGCGAGGAATCTGACGGGAAGCCCGCCGGCTAGACATCGCTCGGTGGCCCCGAGTCGCCGGTCGTCGGGGACGCCCTCGGCGCAGCCTCCCGGAGGCCTCGCGGAGGGCTGCGAAAAACTTCGTCGGATGGATACGTGCGGCTTGCTCACCGTCACGGTCGGACAACCAGTACGCTCGATTACGTGCAGCGACGAATCATGGGCATCGAGACCGAGTTCGGGGTCACCTGCACATTCCATGGGCACCGACGGCTCAGCCCGGATGAGGTGGCCCGCTACCTGTTCCGCCGCGTGGTGTCCTGGGGCCGCAGCTCCAACGTTTTCCTGCGTAACGGCGCCCGCCTGTACCTTGACGTGGGCAGCCACCCCGAGTACGCCACCGCCGAGTGCGACAGCCTGGTGCAGCTGGTCACCCACGATCGCGCGGGGGAATGGGTGTTGGAAGACCTGCTCGTCGATGCCGAGCAGCGGCTGGCCGACGAGGGCATCGGCGGCGACATCTACCTGTTCAAGAACAACACCGATTCGGCGGGCAACTCCTACGGGTGCCACGAGAACTACCTGATCGTGCGGGCCGGCGAGTTCTCCCGGATCTCCGATGTGCTCTTGCCGTTCCTGGTCACCCGCCAGCTGATCTGCGGCGCCGGCAAGGTCCTGCAGACCCCGAAGGCCGCGACGTTCTGCCTTTCCCAACGTGCCGAGCACATTTGGGAGGGTGTCTCCAGCGCCACCACGCGCAGCCGGCCGATCATCAACACCCGCGACGAGCCGCACGCCGACGCCGAGAAGTACCGGCGGCTGCACGTGATCGTCGGCGACTCCAACATGTGCGAGACCACCACCATGCTCAAGGTGGGCACGGCCGCGCTGGTGCTGGAGATGATCGAAGCCGGCGTCCCGTTCCGGGACTTCTCGCTGGACAATCCCATCCGCGCCATCCGCGAGGTCAGCCACGACATCACCGGCCGTCGGCCCGTGCGGCTGGCGGGTGGGCGGCAGGCCAGCGCGCTGGACATCCAGCGCGAGTACTACAGCCGCGCCGTCGAGCACCTGCAGACCCGCGAGCCCAACGCGCAGATCGAGCAGATCGTCGACCTGTGGGGCCGTCAGCTCGACGCGGTCGAAAGCCAGGACTTCGCCAAGGTGGACACCGAGATCGACTGGGTGATCAAACGCAAGCTCTTCCAGCGCTACCAGGACCGCTTCAACATGGAGTTGTCCGACCCCAAGATCGCCCAGCTGGACCTGGCCTACCACGACATCAAGCGCGGGCGCGGCGTCTTCGACCTGCTGCAGCGCAAGGGGCTGGCCGCCCGCGTCACCACCGACGAGGACATCGCGGAGGCGGTCGACAACCCGCCGCAGACCACCCGGGCGCGGCTGCGCGGCGAGTTCATCAGCGCCGCCCAGGCGGCCGGCCGTGACTTCACCGTCGACTGGGTGCACCTCAAGCTCAACGACCAGGCGCAGCGCACCGTGCTGTGCAAGGATCCGTTCCGGGCGGTCGACGAGCGAGTCAAGCGCCTGATCGCGAGCATGTAGCGGCTGGAACGAGCCGGCGCGACGCGGATGGCTGGTGAAAGCGTCGGATGAGGACCATCGAATAACCTGGAGCCGATGGCGACGTCAAAAGTCGAACGGCTGGTGAATCTGGTCATCGCCCTGCTGTCCACACGCGGCTACATCTCGGCGGACAAGATCAGGTCGAGCGTGGCGGGCTATTCGGACAGCCCCAGCACCGAGGCGTTCTCGCGCATGTTCGAGCGGGACAAGAACGAGCTGCGCGACCTGGGCATCCCGCTCGAGGTAGGCCGGGCGTCGGCCACGGATCCCACCGAGGGTTACCGGATCAACCGCGACGCCTACGCGCTCGCGCCGGTCGACCTGACCCCCGACGAGGCGGCCGCGGTAGCCGTGGCGACGCAGCTGTGGGAGTCGCCCGAACTCATTACCGCGACCCAGGGCGCGCTGCTCAAACTGCGCGCGGCCGGCGTCGACGTCGATCCCGACGCGCCGGTCGCCATCGCGTCGCCGGCCGGGGTGCCCGGCCTGCGCGGATCGGAGGATGTTCTCGGGATCCTGTTGTCCGCCATCGACGCCCGGCAGGCGGTGCAGTTTCAGCACCGACCCTCGCGCGCCGAGCCATACGCCACCCGCACCGTCGAACCCTGGGGGGTGGTCACCGAAAAGGGCCGCTGGTATCTGGTGGGCCACGACCGCGACCGCGGCGCCACCCGCACCTTCCGGCTCTCCCGGATCGGCCCGGACGTCACGCCGATCGGCCCGCCCGGCGCCGTCGCCGTGCCGAAAGACGTTGACTTGCGCACGATCGTGGCCCAGACCGTCACCGAAGTGTCGGCGACGCCGACGGTCGGGCAGGCCCGGGTGTGGGTGGCCGACGGGCGCGCCACCGCGCTGCGGCGCGCCGGCAGACCCGTCGATGCCCGCCAGTTCGGCGGTCGTGACGGCGAGGTGATCGAACTCGACATCAGGTCCGCCGACCAGCTGGCACGCGACATCGCGGGCTATGGGGCCGACGCCCTGGTGCTCGAACCGCGCTCCCTGCGCGACGACGTGGTGGCCCGGCTGCGCGCGCATGCGGGCGCAGACGCCGTCGGCGCGGGGCGACCGCCCCCTCTCGGGGAAGTGTCCGCATGACACGCGCCGGCGACGATGCGAAGCGAAGCGATGAGGCGGGGGCACGCCCCCACAAGTGGGAGGTATTTCGGCCCGCTTGCGGCGGAAAGCGGCGCTCATGACACCGATCTCCACCCGGCTGATCCGGCTGTTGAACATGGTTCCGTATTTCCAGGCCAATCCCCGGGTCACCCGAGCCAAGGCGGCCGCCGATCTCGGGGTGTCGGCCAAGCAGCTCGAAGACGACCTCAATCAGTTGTGGATGTGCGGGCTGCCCGGCTACTTCCCGGGGGACCTCATCGATTTCGAGTTCTCCGGGGACACCATCGAGGTGACCTTCTCCGCGGGAATCGACCGCCCGCTCAGGCTCACCTCGCCGGAGGCCACCGGGCTGTTGGTCGCGTTGCGGGCGCTCGCCGACATTCCCGGTGTCGTCGACCCCGAGGCCGCACGCAGCGCCATCGCCAAGATCGAGGGCGTCGCCGGAGCCCGTGCGCACGACGCTTCAGCCGCGGCGGCGGCGGCCGTCGGCGAGCCCGCGCCGGTGGAGAATCGGGCCACGGCCGCGGTGCGCGCGGCCGTCCAGTCCAAGCACGCTCTGGCCATCGATTACTACTCCGCTTCCCACGACACCCTGACCAGCCGGGTCGTCGACCCCATCCGGGTGCTGCTGATCGGCGGCCACAGCTACCTGGAGGCCTGGTCGCGCGAGGCCGAAGGCGTTCGGCTGTTCCGCTTCGACCGGATCGTGGACGCCAGCGAGCTCGACGAGCCGGCCGCGCCGCCCGAGCCGGCCCTGCACGCTCCGCCGGACACCTCGCTGTTCGACGGCGACCCGGCGCTGCCGTCGGCCAAACTGCGCGTGGCCCCCGCGGCCTCCTGGATGTTCGAGTACTACCCGATGCGCGACGTGCGCGAGCTGCCGGACGGATCCTGTGAGGCGGTGATGACCTATGCCTCCGAGGATTGGATGACGCGGCTGGTGCTGGGCTTCGGCCCGGACGTGCAGGTGCTGGCACCCGCATCCCTGGCGCAGCGGGTGCGGGATGCCGCGGCGGCCGCCCTGGCGGCCTACGAAGCCCTGAACTGACGAAAATCCAGGCGGTACGGTCCACCGCGGCGCGGCGCGGGCCCGCCGCCGGAGGGCGCCGCTGCGGTAGCATCGGGTGAACGTCTGGAGGTAATCAAAGTGGGCAGTCTTAGTCCGTGGCACTGGGCGATCCTCGCGGTCGTGGTGATCTTGCTCTTCGGTGCCAAGAAGCTCCCCGACGCGGCGCGTTCGTTGGGTAAGTCGATGCGGATCTTCAAGTCCGAACTCCGCGAAATGCAGACCGAGAACAAGGCGGAAGCGCCTTCCCTGGAAACCCCGTCGAACCCGCCCGCCACCCCGCAGCCGGTGCAGTCGCAGCGGGTCGACGCGCCGACGCCCAGCGGGCAGGGGCACAGCGAAGCACGCCCGGCATAGCCGTCACCATCGCCGCGCGCTGCCCGAGCGCCACTGACCGAGCATCGTGAAAATCTTCAAGGTTTCGGCGCGCACTTCCGGCCTGCTGAGGCGCCTCAACCCGCGTAACCGGCGCAGCCGAACCAACCCGGATGCGACGATGTCGCTGGTCGATCACCTGACCGAGCTGCGCACTCGGCTGCTGATCTCCCTGGCCGCGATCCTGCTGACCACGATTTTCGGGTTTGTGTGGTACTCGCATTCGATCTTCGGCCTGGAAAGCCTCGGCGAGTGGTTGCGCCATCCCTACTGTTCGCTGCCGCAGTCGGCGCGCGCCGAGATCAGCCCTAGCGGCCAATGCCGGCTGTTGGCCACCGCGCCCTTCGACCAATTCATGCTGCGGCTCAAGGTCGGGCTTACCGCCGGAGTGGTGCTGGCCTGCCCCGTGTGGTTCTACCAGCTCTGGGCGTTCATCACGCCCGGGCTTTATCAGAAGGAACGCCGCTTCGCGATCGCGTTCGTGATCCCCGCCGTGGTGCTGTTCGTCATCGGCGCGGTGCTGGCCTACTTCGTCTTGGCCAAGGCCCTGGGCTTTTTGCTGACCGTCGGCAGCGACGTCCAGGTGACCGCGCTGTCCGGCGACCGATATTTCGGCTTCCTGATCAACCTGCTGGTCGTCTTCGGCGTGAGCTTCGAATTCCCGCTGCTTATCGTCATGCTCAACACCATCGGCGTGCTGACCTACCAGCGCCTCAAGGCGTGGCGTCGCGGCCTGATCTTCGCGATGTTCGCATTCGCGGCGGTCTTCACGCCCGGATCCGACCCGTTTTCGATGACCGCCCTCGGGTTGGCGCTGTCGGTGCTGTTGGAGTTCGCGATTCAGATTGCTCGGCTGCACGACAGGCGGAAGGCCAAGCGTGAAGCCCAGGCCGCGATTGCCGACGACGAAGCATCGGTGATCGAACCGCCCGCCGCGATACCCGAGCCGTCGTTTACCGCCGGGCAACACGACGATGTCACCTGAGCCGTCGCCGCCCCCCGAGGTGGCCGAGCTGGTGGAGCTCACCCGGTTCACCGCCGAACTGCCCTTCGCGCTGGACGGCTTTCAGCATCGGGCGTGCGAAGCGCTCGAACGAGGCCACGGCGTGCTGGTCTGCGCGCCGACCGGCGCGGGCAAGACGGTGGTCGGCGAATTCGCCGTGCACCTGGCGCTGGCATCCGGCGGCAAATGCTTTTACACCACGCCGCTGAAAGCGCTGAGTAACCAAAAGCACACCGATCTCACGGCGCGCTACGGCCGCGACCGCATCGGCCTGCTCACCGGGGACATGTCGGTGAACGCCGACGCGCCCGTGGTCGTCATGACCACCGAAGTGCTGCGGAACATGCTTTACGCCGATTCGCCTTCCCTGCAAGGGCTTTCGTATGTGGTGATGGACGAGGTGCATTTCCTCGCCGACCGGATGCGGGGTCCGGTGTGGGAGGAGGTGATCCTGCACCTGCCCGACGAGGTGCGGGTGGTCAGCCTCTCGGCGACGGTGAGCAACGCAGAGGAATTCGGCGGCTGGATTCAGACCGTGCGCGGCGATACGACGGTCGTGGTCGACGAGCATCGACCGGTGCCCCTGTGGCAGCACGTGTTGGTGGGCAAGCGCCTGCTGGATCTGTTCGACTACGGCAACGAGAAGCCGGCCGCGGATCGGCACCCTCGCGTCAATCCCGAACTCCTGCGCCACATTTCGCACCGCCGTGAGGCGGACCGCATGACCGACTGGCAACCGCGTCGGCGGGGCTCGGGACGGCCGTCCCGTCCCCGCTTCTACCGGACGCCGGGGCGCCCGGACGTGATTGCCACCCTGGATTCCGAAGGGCTGCTGCCGGCGATCACGTTCGTGTTCTCGCGGGCCGGCTGTGACGCCGCCGTCCAGCAATGCCTGCGCTCGCCCCTGCAACTGACCACCCAGGAGGAGCGGGCTCAGATCGCCGAGGTGATCGAGCACCGGTGCGGCGACCTCGCGGACGCCGATTTGGGTGTGCTCGGCTACTACGAATGGCGCGAGGGGCTGCTGCGCGGTCTGGCGGCTCACCACGCCGGCATGCTGCCCGTCTTCCGCCACACGGTCGAAGAGCTGTTCACCGCCGGGCTGGTCAGGGCGGTGTTCGCCACCGAGACCCTGGCGCTCGGGATCAACATGCCCGCCCGCACGGTGGTGCTCGAACGGCTGTTGAAGTTCAACGGCGAGCAGCACGTGGCGCTGACACCGGGGGAGTACACCCAGCTCACCGGCCGCGCCGGGCGGCGCGGCATCGACGTCGAGGGCCATGCGGTCGTGCTGTGGAATCCCACCGAGGAGACCACCGAGCCCTCCGCGGTGGCCGGGCTGGCCTCCACCCGCACCTTCCCGCTGCGCAGCTCGTTCGCGCCGTCGTACAACATGACCATCAACCTGGTCCAGCAGATGGGTCCCGAGCAGGCACATCGGTTGCTGGAGCAGTCATTCGCGCAGTATCAGGCCGACCGCTCCGTCGTCGGCCTGGTCCGCGGCATCGAGCGCGGCACCACGATGCTCGAGGAGATCGCCGCCGAGATCGGCGGAACCAAGGCCCCGATCCTCGAATACGCCCGGATGCGGGCACGCATCAGCGAGATGGAGCGCGCGCAGTCCCGCGCGTCCCGGCTGCAACGACGGCAGGCCGCCAGCGATGCGCTGGCTGCCCTGCGCCGCGGCGACATCATCAACATCACCCATGGCCGGCGCGGTGGCCTGGCCGTGGTGCTGGAATCGGCCCGCGACAGCTCCGACCCGCGACCATTGGTGCTCACCGAAAACCGTTGGGCGGGAAGGATTTCCTCGGCGGACTATTCGGGTGTGTCGGCGCCGGTCGGATCGATGCCGCTGCCCAAGCGGGTCGAGCACCGGCAGCCTCGGGTCCGGCGCGACCTGGCGTCGGCGCTGCGGTCGGCCGCCGCCGGGTTGACCATCCCGGCCCGGCGCCACGGCGGCAGGGGAGACTCAGATGGCGCGCTTCACGATCCCGAGCTAGCGTCGCTGCGCGACGCGCTGCGCCGGCACCCGTCGCACAATGCGCCCGGTCTGGAGGAACGGGTCAGGCAGGCCGAACGCTATCTGCGGATCGAACGCGACAACGCGCAATTGGAGAAAAAGGTTGCGGCGGCCACGAATTCGCTGGCCCGGACCTTCGATCGGATCGTCGGGTTGCTTACCGAGCGCGGCTTCATCGAAGGGCGCGACGGCGATCCGCGCGTCACCGACGACGGCCGGCTGCTGGCGCGGATCTACAGCGAAAGCGACCTGCTGGTGGCCGAGTGCCTGCGCACCGGCGCGTGGTCGGGGCTGAAGCCGCCCGAACTCGGGGCGGTGGTGTCGTCGGTGCTGTACGAGACCCGGGGCGGCGAGGGGCCTGGGGCGGGTTTCGCGGCCGACGCGCCCACGCAGCGTTTGCGGCAGGCGCTGCAGCAGACGTCGAGGCTGTCGATGGCGCTGCGCGCCGATGAGCAAACGCACCGGATCGCGCCAAGCCGCGAGCCCGACGACGGCTTCGTCAACGTCATCTACCGCTGGGCCCGCACCGGCGACCTGGCGGCGGCGCTGGCCGCCGCCGACCCGGCCGGCACCGGATCACCCCTGCTGGCCGGGGATTTCGTGCGCTGGTGCCGCCAGGCGCTGGACCTGCTGGACCAGGTTCGCAACGCCGCGCCCGACGCCGAGCTACGGGCCACCGCCAAGCGGGCCATCAACGACATTCGGCGCGGCGTCGTCGCAGTTGACGCCGGGTAGGCTAGGCCGGAGCTACCGTTAAGCGGCGATAGTTCATGCCAAGACACAAGGGCTGAGGGAGAAAGATGAGCGGACCGCAGGGATCGGACCAGCAGTGGCAGCCGCCCGGTCAAGGTCAAGGCAGCGATCACTCGTCCGAGCCGACTCAGGTGGCGCCCTGGCAGGACCAGTCGAACCAGGAGACGTCGTGGCAGGCCCCGGCCTACACCCCGCCGGCCGACTACCCGCACTACCAACAGCCGGCTGAGCAGGCTTATCCGCAGCAGTACCCCCAGCAGCCGGGCTACGCGCAACCCGGGCAGTATGGTCAGCCCGGCCAGTACGCCCCACCCGGGCAGTACGGCCAACCGGGGCAGTATCCGCATCCGGGGCCGGGGCAATATGGCCAGCCGGGTCAATACCCCCAGCCCGGCCAGTACGGGCAACCGGGCCAGTACGGCCAACCGGGCCAATACCCGCAGCAGTACCCCGGTTATGAGCAGCCCGGCAAGAAGCGGCCCGTCGGTCTCATCGCCGGTGTGGCCGGCGCGATCGCGCTCCTGCTCATCGCGGTCGTGCTGGTGCTGGGTTTCTGGCAGCCCGGGTTCTTCGTCACCACCAAGCTGGACGTCAATAAGGCGCAGGCCGGGGTCCAGCAGGTGCTCAGCGACGAAACCAACGGCTACGGCGCGAAAAACGTCCAGAACGTCAGGTGCAACCATGGCCAGAACCCCACCGTCAAGAAGGGCGCCACGTTCGACTGCGACGTCAGCATCGACGGCACGCCCAAGCACGTGACGGTGACCTTTCAGGACAACAAGGGCACCTACGAGGTCGGCCGGCCGCAGTAGCCGCGGTGCCGATCAGTCGGGCAGGGCGTCCAGCGCCTTCTGCAAGCGGGCGATCGACGAGCCGACACCCAGCTCGGTCGCCAATTCGGCGGTGCGCCGCGGATGAGCGGCGACCAATGGTAGTTCGTCGCTGGCAGTCGAGAACGTGACAGGCGCGTCGCTGGCCACCCGCACCACGTTGCCGGCCGCCTCGATGTAGTCCAGCGCCGCCAGCAGCTTCGTGCGGATACTCTTGGCCATCTTCGACGTCGGGTCGTGGGCGGCGGCCAGGATTCGGTCCAACGAACCGTGCTGGGCCAGCAGCGTCGCCGCGGTCTTATCGCCGACGCCCGGCACCCCGGGCAGGCCGTCGGATGGGTCGCCGCGCAGCAGCGCGAGTTCGGCGTAGGCGGGTCCGGCGCGATCCACCGGGACACCATAGTGTTCGGCCACCTCGGCGGGCCCGAACAACGTGGCTTTGCTCAACCCGCGGCCGAGGTAGAGCACCCGGACCGGGACAGGATCGTCCGACACCACCTGCAGCAGGTCGCGGTCGCCGCTGACCACCACCACCGGGTCGTTGCGTTCCCGGGCCGCCAGCGTGCCCAGTACGTCGTCGGCCTCGTAGCCCTCGGCGCCGGCCGTCGGAATCCCGTATGCGTCAAGGAGTTCGGCGATCATGTCGATCTGGGGCGTCAGATCGTCCGGTATCTCCTCGACGTCCGGCTCGTCCTGTGGATCCTCCACGGCCACGCGGTGGGCCTTGTAGGACGGGACGAGGTCTACCCGGAATCGGGGACGCCAATCGAGGTCCAAGCAGACGGCCAGCCGGCTGGGCCGCTGCTGGGTGATCACCACGGCCATGGAGTCGATGAATCCCCGAACGGCGTTGACGGGCCGGCCGTCGGGCGCGGTGATCGAGGACGGCACCCCGAAATACGAGCGGAACCACATGCTGGCGCCGTCGAGCAGCACGAGCGGGGATCGCAAGCGCGGCGGAGCTGGCATGCCGGTTATGGTCTCACGCCGCCGTGGGGCGACGCGCGGTCGAGCACTAGCCTGCGTGTCAGTGTCAGGGTGAGGTGTTGCTTGTTGCGGTGGTCGGATCCTGATCACCTGGTGTTTGGCTCGTAGCCTGCTTGCCGCTTTCGGGTTGGCGTTCATGTGTTTTGTCGGGCATCAGGTGTGAAGGACCGGCCGGCGTGACTTGATAGGAGCGTGGCACCGCCCCCACTGAGGTTTGTCCGCCGACCGGCCCAACCGTCACCTCACAGTGAAGGAGGCAACCACCATGGTTGTTGTTGGAGCCGATGTACACAAGCACAGCCATACGTTCGCCGCGGTCGATCAGGTAGGGCATGCCCAGGCGGTGATGTGGGCCCGCGAACGTTTCGGCAGCGAGGTGGTGTGGGCCATCGAGGATTGCCGGCATTTGTCGGCGCGGTTGGAACGTGATCTGCTCACCGCCGGTCAGCAGGTGGTGTGGGTGCCGCCGAAGTTAATGGCCCAGACTCGCGCCTCGGCGCGGACCAGGGGTAAGTCTGACCCGATCGATGCGCTGGCTGTTGCGCGGGGATTCTTGAGGGAATCTGACCTGCCGGTCGCTTCCCGTGACGAGGTGTCTCTTGAGCTCAAGCTGCTGGTGGATCGTCGCGAAGTCCTTGTTGCACAACGGACTGCAACGATCAATCGGTTGCGTTGGCGCGTTCACGAACTCGATCCTGAACGTGCCCCGGTTCCGGCCTCGCTGGATCGTTGCAAACATCGGCTCCTGTTAGATGCCTGGTTGGCGACCGCTCCCGGTCTAGTTGTAGGAGGTCACCACGTTGGTGACGCCGGTGGCGAGTCGTGATGCTGGTGGCTGGCCGCCAGCGGCAGAGTGTGGT
>NZ_MVHG01000101.1 GCF_002086125.1 Mycobacterium arosiense ATCC BAA-1401 = DSM 45069 | reverse complement strand
GCAACAGGATCGCCATTTGATCTGAGGCACCGCAGGTCAGACGCCCGCACCTGCCTCAGATAGAACGACAACGGACAACTTCCTGCGTGAGGTGACCGAGCGCGGGGTCACCGTCCTGCTGGCCGGGGTGCGCGACGATACGCTCGGCGTCTTGAACAACGTAGGCTTTAAGAGCTGGTTCCCGGCCGAGCAGGTCTTCCCCGAAGAGGACGAGGAATTCTCGGCCACCCTCAAGGCGGTGCGCTACGCCCACAACAGGCTGGCGGGACGCAAAATCAACGAACCCTCTACCGGCGCAACCGAACTCGCCCCGCACGCGGAGCTGTACTACCTGGTCTAGTGTCGGCGGCCACCCTGGCTCGTTCGGTCATCGAGGCGATGACCCCCCCGTCGTTGAGGATGTCGGTGCCCGTGAGATATCCGGCCTTGTCGCTGGCGCAGAAGGCAAGAAGCTCGGCCATTTCCTCCGGCTTACCCCACCGCGGGACCGCCGCGTCGGCAACCATCGCGCCGGCGCCTGCCTGCTCCTCGAGCCTGCCCATCTCGGTGTCGATGGAACCCGGTGACACCGAGACGATGCGCAGCCCGCGGGCGTTGAAGCGCTCCGCCTGCGACTGGCTGTACCACTTCACGAAGCTCTTGCTGATGGCGTATGCCAGGCCGGAACGCGCGTCTTCGGGAGCGATCTCGCACGCCGCCAGCATGGCCGTCATGAAGGCGTCCCCGTCATCCAGCGCTCGCGGAAAGTGGTTCGCCGGAACGATTTCCGCGGGCAACATGTGCGCAGCCATCGATGCCACGTTGACGATCACGGCGCCCTGCTCGGCTACCGCGAAGAACTCCTCGTCGACGTTGACGGTGCCCAGGGCGTTGGTCCGCATGACATAGTCGGCGGCACCCATGCTGGGGCTCACCCCCGCGGTGTGGATGACCGAGACCAATGCACCGAGACCGCCGGCCGTTTTCAGCAGATCTGCGACCGCCTGCCGTTCGGTGACATCACAATTGACGACCGTGGGGGTGATCCCGAGGTCCTGCAGCGTCGTGGCCGCGGCGGTGAGGCGGTCCTGCCTGACGTCACACAGCACCACGGTGTGGTCGCGGCCGACGATTTTCGCCGTGGCCTGCCCCATGCCCCCCGCCCCGCCAGTGATCACCGACACTCGACTCATGATCCGACGGTATACGCCGGGTGATCGCGAGCCCGGGCCCGGGGCAGGTCGGCGGCTAGAGGGGGCGAGCGGAACCCTCGACGTCGAGGTGGGGGTGACCGCTGTGCCGGATGGCCTTGCCGAAGAACGGTGCGGTGAGCGTGCCGGCCAGATGGCGGCGATTGACGATGAGCGCGGCGATGCCCACCGTGGCATAGACACCGCAGAGCAGCAGCCGCCCCTGCGTCGAGAAGATCGGGAACTGGACGACGAACAGGCCGAGCAGTGTGCACGCGGCGGCCCGGTGGAACCGCAGCGCCAGGATCAGCGCCACGCCCATCATCGTCTGCGTCGCGGTGAGCAGCACTTCCTCCACCTGGCGGGGGTCGAGTTGCAGGGCGAACCCGCCGCCGCCCAGCAGATGGGCGATCGGCAACGACCCGATCAGCAGGGTCCACTGGTTGACCTTGGAGGAGATCAGCGTGGCGATGGCCGCCGTGCCCTTGCCGCGGGTGGCGAAGATGATCGCGATGATGAATTCCGGCGCCTCGGAGGCCAGCGGGGCCAGCCACTGCACCAACAGGAAGCGGTTGATGCCGAGTTCGGTACCCGCGGCAACAAGGTTGTCGGCAAAGGGCTTGGCACACAGCAGGATTATCCCGCCCGACACCAAGAAGAGGCCTATCACGGCGGCGCGTCGACGACCGTCAGCCAGGTCCCCCAGAGCGGCCGCGGTGCCGATCAGATCGGGCTCTTCGACACTGCCGTGACTGACCTTGTAGAGGTAGAACCCGAACCAGGCCAGCAACGCCAGCCCCAGCCCGAGATGGATCTGGCCGCTCACCGGGATGACGAACGCGATCACGCCGGCGATCGACAGGAAGCCGAGTTCGACGCGGTTTGCTGGCTCGAGCGTCAAACCGGTGAACTTGTCCGACCCGGACTTGCGAGCGACCAAGATGCTGACCAGCACCACGACGGGCCAACCCAGCCCCATCAGCAGCCGGTTGGACCCGGTCATGTTGGCCGCGGCGTATTGCGTGTATTCCGCGTTGTGGCCGGACACGAATGCGTAGTAGAGGTCGACGGCGTATTCGGGCAGCACCGCGATCAAGGCGAGTAGCGCCGTCGCGAGTCCCCCGGAGACGTCGATCTGGGCCGCTTCGGCCGCCCACGCCAGCAAAAAGCTGGCCGAAACCACCGCGGCTCCGAAGACCAGCAGAGCGGGCACGGCGCCGGTATGTAGGCCGGCGACGCGGACGACCACGGCCGGCACGACGAACGCGCCGGTGATCAGTCCAGAACGGGTCAGGGTGCGGCGCCGCCAGCTAGCCGTCGGCGAGACGGTGGCCGTGGGCCGGTCTATGGCGAGCATCGTCATCCTTCGCGGGGGGTGGCGATCGGGTGGCCACGTCGGCGCGGTGGCCGTGGTGAACCGGTTACCCAACGTACCCCCGGCCGGCAGGGCCAGCAACGCGGCGGGTCTACGAAAGCAACGCCGCTCCCTAGCCCATATTTGCTGTACAGGGCTCCGCAGACGAGAAAGTTAGGCAGCCCTGATTTGGAACTTTGGCAAACCTCGCGATCACCCCGTGCGGTACCCAGCGAACGGCTGGGTTCCTCGTTAGGCCTCCGGCCCCATGGCCGCGGCGGCCGCCTGCGCGAAGAGCTCGACGGCTCGATTGCGGCTCACCGACGCCAGCACCTGTGCGGCGGCACGCATGGTGTCGCCCACCATCAGGGTCGGGCCGTTGCCCAGGTTCTCGAACGCCTCGGCGACCACGCCGGACACGTCCGCCGCGTCCGATGGCACCTCGTCGGGCGAGCCGATCTGGCCGCGGCTGTATTCGAGTAAGCGCAGCGCCGGGGTATTGGTTTTGCCCAGGATGAGGCCCAGGACGTCGACGCCCTTGTCGTGCAGTTCGGCCCACAACGCCTCGGCGAATACCATGTCGAAGGCCTTGGAGGCGCCGTAGGCGACCATGTTGGGTCCGCCGGCCAGCCCCGCACCGGAACCGAAGATGACGATGCCACCGCGGCCTCGCGCCACCATCGGTGGGGCGAAGTGGTGACACAGCTGCATGGGGACCACGCAGTTGCGTCGCACCATCGCTTCGGCGGCTTCGATCGAAGTGGCAAGGAAGGGCTTGAAATTCGGGTCGGCGCCGGCGCAATACACCAGCATGCCGATCTCCAGGTCAGCGGTTGCCGCGGCGATCGCCGCCGCCGCCCGAGGCTGCGCCAGATCGATTGCAACGGTGCGGGTTTGCGCCGATGTCCCGGCTTCGATCTCGGCCGCGACCCTGTCCAGAACGGCTTGTCGCCGGGCCAGCAGAATGACGTTGACACCGCGCGAGGCGAGCTCTTCGGCGAACGCCGCACCGACGCCGTCGGACGCTCCGGCCACCAGCGCCCACGGCCCGTATGTCGTCGCGAACGTCATCTAGCCACCCCCGACCGTCGTGATGCGGACTTGGGTGTAGCGGCGGCGGGCGATGCGCCATCCCGCCGGGGTGCGCACTATGTCGTCGTCGTAGAAACCGATCGCGTTGACGCCAGAACTGTTGTCGCCGGCCATGATCAAGCCATCGATATACGTGCGCGCGGTGGCAGTGTCGCCGTGCAGCGTGATGGCCTGGTTGGTCAGGCGGTGCAGCGTGTGGCCCGCCAGGGCGTGCACCTGCTCCATGAAGTCGGCCACGGCATCGAGCCCGCTCCACGTGCCGATCTGACCGTAGTCGAGTTGGCAGTCGTCGGTGAACACGGTGCGAAACAACGGCCAGTCGCGCCGGTCGATCCCCGTCGCATAGCGCACCAGCAGGTCGGAGATGTCTTGCCGGTCATCACGTTCGCTCACGGGATATCTCCATTCGGATGCACGACGATTCGCCGGCGGACCCTCGGACCTGCGGGCTCGATCGAGGGCGTCGGGCACTTCGTCGAGGCCGATGATGTTGCCCACGCTCGGCAGCGGGTCCAACCGGCCCGCCACGATGGCGTCGGGCGTGCCGTACAGTCCTGCGGGTGCGGCCCGCCGCCGAACTGGATGGTGACGCCCTGACGGGTGGCGGTGAGGATGTCCAGGGCGTCGCCGGTGTACCAGCCGCCCGCACAGTAGATGCGGCTAGCTCGGCGGATTCGACGAGCCGCTGAATCAGTCCGGACGCGCCCACGCATTCGAATACGACTGCAGGCCCGGGCAATCCACGTTGCGCGCCAACGTCGTTGAACGCCGGCGTCTGCCGGACCTGTAGCCGACCGTCTCGCAACACGACAGCGCGCAATACGCTAACTTTCTCGAATAATCGATTTAGAATCTCGACTGTTCGCCCAACTGTAGAAACGCGGCCGTAAAGGAGTCAAGCGATTCGCGGCTCGACGTCAGCGCCGACCGCCCGAGTGCTCGATGTCGTCGAGCTGCTGGCGCGGTCTCCCAGCGCGCGGCTGCGCTTCTCCGACGTGGTCCGCGAACTGGATCTCACCCAGGCGACCGCGCACGCGATCCTGAAGACGTTGTGCGACCGCGGGTGGGCCAGTCGAGATCCGGTCACGAAAACCTTCGCCCTCGGACCGGCACTCGCCGTGGTGGCGGCGCGCACGGACACGGCCCGGCCGCTCGCCCATGCGGCGCGGTCCGCGGCGCTGCGACTCTCCCGCGAGGTCGGCTACGCCTGCTCGGTGGTCGAGAAGTTCGGTGATTCCTTGGTGGTCACCGCCTTTGAGGGCGAACCCGCCACGCAGCCGTCGGGGATACCGGGTGACCGGATTCCCTACGCGCCGCCGTTCGGCGTCGCGATGGCGGCGTGGGACACCGTGGAGGAGCAACGCGCGTGGATCCGGCGCGGCGCGGGGGACAATCTCGAACGCGCCCAGCGCCTCGAACAGGTGTTGGCGCACACCCGCGAGCGGGGGTTCGACGTCGATTGGACAACGCCGGCGCTCGCGCAGGCGGTGCAGGTGGTCGGCACGTTGGACAGCAGCGAGATGCCGACTCCGGTGCGCCGCATCATGGACCAGCTGCTAATCGAGTTCACCACCATCGGGTTCCTCTCCGACGACAACCCCGGCCGTCGGAAACAACCAGTCGTGACGATTGCCGCACCGGTTTTCGACGAGCGGGGCCGCGTCGCCCTCATGGTGGCCGCACACCCGCTGTGCGCGTTGAGCGCGCGACAGATTCGAGAGATCGGGAAACATCTGACCGACGAGACGACCGCGCTCAGCGAATCGCGCCCGGCCCACTCATCAGATGGATCGTGGGCGGCGCCTCAGCGCGCATTTTCATCCGATGGTGAAGAGCGAGAGGCGAAAACTGGTGGCACATAACCACATTGTGGACGAGCTGGCGGATTTCGTCGTCGGTGCCCAGCCGGAGGACCTGACGGGGCAACCGGGCGCACTGTTGAAGCGCAACCTGCTCGACAGCATCGCGTGCGCCGTCGGCGCCCTGGACGGCGAGCTCATCCCGACGATCCGTGACCACACCGCCCAGTTCGGCGGCGCCCCGACGGCCACCCTGGTCGGCGGCGGCCGCGCATCGGTGGACCAGGCCGCCTTCTTCAACGCGGTGCTGGTGCGCTACCCCGATCTGCTCGACACCTATCTGACGGTGGGCGGGCTCTGCCATCCCGCCGACAACGTCGGTGCCGTGCTGGCCGTGGCCGAGCACACCGGCGCCGGCGGATCCGACTTTCTGCTCGCGCTGGCGGTCGCCTATGAGATCCAATGCCGGTTCAGCGCACAGGTTCCCGTGATGGCCCGGGGACTCAACCACGCGCTGCAGCTGGCGATGTCGGTTGCGGCGGGCAGCGCGAAGCTGCTGGGACTGAACGCAGAGCAAACCGCCAACGCCATCGCCGCCGCGGCGGCCGACAACGTGTCACTGGCGACCGTGCACGCCGAACCGGTTTCGATTTGGAAGGGCATCTCGCCGGCCATCACCGGGATGCGCGCCGTGTATACGACGATGCTGGCCGCGCGCGGCATCACCGGACCCAAGTCGCTCTTCGAAGGCCCGCACGGGTTGGTGCAGCTGTTCGATCAGCCCATCGATCTGCACACCGCCGACCGTGACCTCACCTGTGTCGAGCAGACCTACCTGAAGCAATATTGCTCGCTGATCCACGGTCAGGTCGTCATCGATGCGATCCTGGCCGTGCGCGATGCGCACGGTCTGCGCGGCGCGGATGTCGCGCGGGTGGTCCTCGAGGTATTCCAGGGCGCCTACGACTTCGCGGGTGGGGGAGCCTACGGCGATAAGGAACACCCGATCACCAAGGAGCAGGCCGATTACAATCTCAAATACCTTACCGCGGTCGCCCTCCTTGACGGCGGCGTAGGCCCCGAACAGCTTGAGAACGCACGGGTTTCGCGAAGCGACGTCACCGACCTGTTGTCCCGGGTGGAGGTCAGGCCGGCCGCCGACCTAACCGCGGACTATCCGCGACGTACGGCGGCGCGTGTGCACGTGATCACGAACGACGGGCGGGAATTGCGCCGCGAGCAGTCGGATTATGAAGGATCCCCCACCCGCCCGATGTCCTGGGAACGCGTGGTGGACAAGTTCAGCTGGCTCGCCGAACCGTTCTGCGATGAGCCGCTACGCGACTCCATCGTCGCGGCGGTGGCCCGGATCGACGAGATCGAGGTCGCTGAACTCACCGGGCTGCTCGGGTCGGTGCTTCCCACGCCGCGGTGCGCGCGCAGCAGGCCCCGCTTCTGACGCATCCGCGCGCCCCCTTGCGTGGCCGGCCGCGCGCCATGAATGATCCGGCCATGGGTAAAGATCACGGCCGCAACCGCTGGGAGCTGGTCACCTGCGCGGTTGCCGGTCACGTCACCTATGCGCCCGACGAGGAGTCCCTGGCCGACCGGCTGAGCGGGCGCACCGGGCAGGGTGAGGTGTGGCGCTGCCTGCGGTGCGGGGAATTCACCGTCGGCGAGCCAAACGGGCGTGGTCGCGCCGAAGACGCACCGATGATCATGCGCGGCAAGGCTTTACGACAGGCCATCATCATCCGCATCTTGGCGGTCGAACGCCTGTTGCGGGCGCTGGTGATCGCGTTGGCCGCCTATGCGGTGTGGAAGTTCCGCGGAGCGCGCGGTGCCATCCAGGCAACCCTCGATCGCGACCTGCCCATCTTTCGCGCCGCCGGGTTCAAGGTCGATCAGATGACCATCGTGCACGAACTGGAAAAGGCGCTGGCGGCCAAGCCGTCCACCCTGACGCTGCTGACCCTGATGCTGGCCGGTTACGCGCTGCTCGAGGTGGTCGAAGGGGTGGGCCTGTGGCTGCTGAAACGCTGGGGCGAATACTTCGCGGTGATAGCCACCTCGGTCTTCCTGCCGCTCGAGATCCACGACCTGGCCAAGGGCATCACGATGACCCGGTTGGTGACCTTCACCATCAACGTCGCCGCGGTGATCTACCTACTGGTCTCGAAACGGCTGTTCGGGTTGCGGGGCGGCCGTAGGGCCTACGACGAGGAACGACGCGGTGAGCAGTTGCTCGACGTCGAACGGGCGGCGGCCGGAAACTGAACGCACCGACGGTACGCCGGTGGCCGGTTGGGCTCGATAAACACGCTGTCGGCCTCGACGGCGATTTGGAACGGAGAGTCAATGGGGATCTATGCGGTAACCGGGTCGGCTTCCGGGATGGGCCGCGAGACGGCGCGGCGAATTCGGGACAACGGGCACACCGTCATCGGCGTCGACATCAAGGATGCCGACGTCGTGGCCGACCTAGCGACGCCGCACGGGCGCGCAGAGGCCGCCGAGCGCGTCCTGGTGGCCTCGGCCAACAGGCTTGACGGCGCCGTGCTGGCCGCCGGGCTGGGCCCCGGCCCCGGCCGGGATCGCGTCCGCCAGATCGGCGCGGTCAACTACTTCGGGGTAGTGGAGCTGCTCGCCGCCTGGCGCCCGGCGCTGGCCGCCGCCGAGCGCGCGAAGGTTGTTGTCGTGGCCAGCAATTCGGCGACGACGATGCCCGGGGTGCCGCGCCGGGCCGTCAACGCGCTGCTCGCCCACGATGCCGACAAGGCGTTGCGAGCGGTGCGGCTACTGGGCCCGGCGGCGCCGACCATGATGTATGGCGCCACGAAGATCGCCCTGAGCCGCTGGGTGCGACGACACGCGGTGTCACCGGAGTGGGCCGGGGCGGGCGTGCGGCTGAATGCCCTGGCACCCGGCGCGATCATGACACCGCTTCTGCAAGAACAGCTTTCGGATCCCAGGCAGGCCAAGGCCGTCCGGTCGTTTCCCGTCCCGGTCGGGGGCTTCGGTGACGTGGGGCACTTGGCCGACTGGATGTGCTTCATGCTGTCGGACGCCGCCGATTTCCTCTGCGGCAGTGTAGTGTTCGTGGACGGCGGTACCGACGCGTATTTTCGACCCGATGACTGGCCCAAGGCTGTGCCCGCACATCGATTGCCCGGGTATCTGCGCCGGTTCAAGAGTTTTCATTGAGCAACTGTTGCGTGTCTTTTTTCACCCCCCGCGTGTGCCGTAGACCACAAAACGGCTTTTCGTGGCGTTTACCGCGGCGCGGCGCCCCCGTAAAACGGCCGCGGTGCAATTGAATGAGTCGGCGCACAGGCCGAAAGAACAAAGGAAACCGACTGTGGCCACACTTCCAGCCTGGGTCAGCCAGGCTCCCGCGACTTTCGACCTGGTCGCGCCCCTGAAGGCGCGCGCATCCGGCGCGTGGCACGCGATGCGCAAAAGCACCCGACGGCCGGCCGCCGTGGGCCCGCGGTTGATGTCCCGGGGCGCCGAACGCTGTTGACGGCCCGGTCGGGCAGACTGGGTCGGCGGTGGAGGACTACGCGAAGCACCAGGACTACTGGAACCACAACAGCGCCTATCACTCGTGGCTGGTCGGCATCGCCTCGGGACACCGCGGCGACGTTTTGGACGTCGGATGCGGGGAAGGGCTGCTGGCTCAGCGGTTAGCCGCGGTGTCGCGCAGCGTCGTCGGGATCGATGCGGATCCGACATCGGTGAGGCGCGCGGCGCAGCGATTGCAGCCGATCGCGAACGCCTCGGCGCAACTGCGGCGCTTTGAGGATCTCGAGCTGGGCGAGGCTTCCTTCGACCTCATCACTTTCGTCGCCAGCCTGCATCATCTGCCGCTGCGCGACACCTTGCAAAAGGCGCGTCAACTGCTGCGGCCCGCTGGGCAATTGGCTGTCGTGGGATTGTCCGCCAACAAAAGCGCTGCCGACTGGCTGTGGGCCGGCCTCAGCACGCCCGCCGCGCGCGTCGGATCGTTGCTGCATCGGGAAACCCGAGACATCGGCGTTGCGGTGGCCGACCCCCGCGAGGGCCTCGCCGAGATCCGGCGGGCGGCCGCCGACGTGCTACCGGGAGCTCGCGTCCGGCGGGGTCTTTACTACCGCTACCGACTGCTCTGGCGTAACGCCTGATTGGCGCGCGCGATCGCGTTCGCGTCGGCGTGCCCTGGAGGCGCGCAGATTGACGGCGTTGCCGCACGTCTTGACGTCATGCCAGACCCCGCTGTTGTTTTTCGAGCGGTCGTAGAACGTCGAGCCACACCGGTGGTTATGACAGCGCTTGATCCGCCGCCAGGTCCCGGCTTGCTGGCTCAACAGGATCTCATTCCACAGCGCCGACGCCAGCCAACGCCAACCGCTGCCATGAGGATCCAGCCGCACCCGGCCGGCATCGGACACCGCGAAGGATGCAGCGACACCGTCGACGCCACGAGACCTCGGTGGTTCGCCCGCCACCAGTTGCTCGATGGTGGCCCGGACTGCGCGCAGCTTGGCCAGGTCCTCGTCGCCCAGCCGGGGTGGCGACGGGTCCGCGCCACGTACGGACGACCACGCCCGCACCGCGGCGGCCACCCAGTCGCCGGCGAGCCCCGGATCGGCCAGCAGGTCCGGCCCGTAGCCGTCGATGGCCCTCGTGTTGAGGAAGTCCTGGACCAGGCCCAGGCCGCCGGGAGCCCCCGCGCAGCCGTATCGCTGTGACGCAACCCACGGTGAAGACATAACCAAACAATACTTGGCTATGTCGATCCGATCAACTACTGTGACGTAAGCAAAGAGTGTTTGCCTCAGTCAAAGGAGCAAGTTCATGGTCAACATCAACGGGTCGACGGTAGTGGTCACCGGTGGGCAGCGCGGTCTCGGCAAGGCCATCGTGGCCGAGTTGCTGGACCGGGGCGCGGCGAAGGTCTACGCCACGGCCCGGGCACCGAAGCCCAGCCAGGACCCCCGCGTGGTCAGCGTCGAATTGGACGTCACCAATTCGGAATCGGTCGTCGCGCTTGCCTCTCGGGCCGCGGACGCCGACATCGTCATCAACAATGCCGGAGTTCTCGGCGCCCGGACGCTGCTCGACAGCGACATCGACGAGGTGCGAGCGGTCTTCGAGACCAACTACTTCGGCGCGCTGCGCGTGGCCAAGGTGTTCGCGCCGATCCTGGCCGATAACGGGGGCGGTGCACTGGTCGACATCGCCTCGATCCTGTCCTGGATGCCCGGATCCGGCGGGTATGGCGACTCCAAGGCCGCACTGTGGTCGACGACGAACTCGCTGCGCATCGAACTCGAAAAGCAGGGCACCCTGGTCGTCGCCGCGCACCTCAGCTTCACCGACACCGACATGGCCGCCGGCTTCGACGCACCCAAGAACGACCCGCGCCAGGTGGCACGGGCGATCGTCGACGGCATCGAGCGGGACGACACGGAGGTGTTGGCCGACGACGACACCCGCTACGTCAAGGCGGCGCTGTCCGGACCCATCGAGGCGCTGCCCCGGATGGGGTGAACCGCCTACTTCGAAGACCGGGGCGCAAAGTCACCGGCGCGCCGCACGACCGCACGTGTTTGGATAGCGATATGTCCGATACCGAACGCATCGTGAGCGCCACCCGCGTGATGTCGGCCAACGCGGCCCGGATCTTCGAACTGATCGCCGATCCGTCCCGGCAGCCGAGCTGGGACGGCAACGACAATCTGGCGTCGTCTGCATCCGGTCAGCGTGTCCATCGAGTGGGTGACGTGTTCAAGACGACGTTGACCAATGGCGCGGTGCGGGAGAATCACGTGACCGAGTTCGTCGAGGGCAGTGTGATCGCTTGGCGCCCAGCCGAACCCGGTAAACAGCCGCCAGGCCATCTGTGGCGATGGGAGCTCAGCCCGGTCAACGCCGAACTCACCACGGTGACCCACACCTACGACTGGACGGCGCTCACCGACCCCACCCGCCTCGAGAAAGCCCGGGCGACGACGGCCGACATGTTGCGGGAGTCGATGGACCGGCTCGCCGTGCTGGCGCAATCACCCGACTAAGACTGCGCACCCGCCATCGGCAACCCTCTGCGCGTCAGCCCAACTTGGCGCGCACCCACTGGAACGTCCCGAGGGTCTTCACCCGCACACTGGCAAAGCCGTTGTGTTCCAGCGCATCCCCGATTTCGTCATCGTCGAACGCGTGCGCCCCGACATTGGGCAGCATTCGCCAATACCGGGCCAGGCGCCCGGCGGTGGGCACCATGACGGCCAGCCTGCCGCCGGGGCGCAGCACACGCGCGATCTCGGCGAGGGCGGCCCCGGGATTGGGAACCAACTGCAGCACGGCGGTCGACACCGCCACGTCAATGGTGCTGTCGCGCAGCGGAAGTCGCTGTGCGTCGGCCTTGATGAAGCCGACCTGCGGCCCGGCCTCGTTGCGGACCGCGCGGGCCAGCATGGGCTCGGAGATGTCGATGCCGAGGGCCAGCCCCTGCGGACCGGCCGCACGGGCCAGCGACGCGGTGACGTTGCCCGGCCCCGATCCGACGTCCAGCGCGATACCGCCCTGCGGGACGTCCAACCATTCCAGCGGCAATTGCCATGCGCTGATCCAGCGCCGAGAAAGCGCTTGGGCGTTGTCGTAGAGCAGCGACCCGATCGGTGACGCCCACGCCGCCTGGATGGGACCGGTGTTCTGCTCGACGACGCCGCCGGCCGCCGTGCCGGCGCCGATCAGGTCGAGATAGCCCCGGCTCACGTCGGGATCGGCCGGCGGATCGATGAGCAGATCCAGGGCGCGCCGGAGGGCGGGAGGCAGTGAGGTGTGCACGTCGGTCATGCGTACTCCTTCGGTCAAATACCAAGCTGGACGCGAGAAATCGAACGGAAGGCCGGGCTCTTCGGCTCCGGTAAGCCCCCGTGCGCAGCCTACGCCGGGGGACCCGGCGCTTCGACCGCTGCGAGTTGCGGTCCGGTTACCGCCGGACGCCGGCGTGCTCTCGAACTAGGGCGTACAGCCGCCAAGCACCGGGCACGCCCTTGAGCGGGGTCTCGCCGCGGTCGCCGAACCTGTGCCGTGAGCCGGTCACGATGTCGCGCAGCGTGGACGACACCAGCACCTCGCTGGGCCCCGCGAGCGCGGCCACCCGCGCGCCGATGTGGACGGCCATGCCCGCGACGTCCGCGCCGCGCACCTCGACCTCGCCGGCGTGAATGCCGACCCGCACCTCGATGCCCAGGACATGAACGGCGTCCACGATGGCGTCGGCACAGGCGATCGCCGCGCTCGGGCTGCTGAACGTCGCGACGAATCCGTCTCCGGCCGTGTTGACTTCGCGACCTCCGAACCGCTGCAGTTCGTGACGCACGATCCTGTCGTGGTTGTCCAGCAGGTCCCGCCAGCGGTAATCACCGAGCGCGGCGGCGCGTTCGGTGGAGCCGACGATGTCGGTGAACGCGATGGTGGTGAGCAGCCGCTCGACCTCGGAGCCGCCACGGACTCCGGTGATGAACTCTTCGATCTCGTCCAGCATGGGGCCGGTGTCGCCGACCCAGTACAGGGCGTCGGATCCGGGCAGTTCGACGAGACGCGATCCGGCGATGCGCTCGGCGAGGTAGTGCGCATGCTCGACGGGGCTGAAGTCGGGGTTGTCGCGATGGACGATCAGCGTCGGCACGGCGATGCGTGGCAGCCTGTCGCGGACGTCGCCCTCCCGGACCTTGTTGATGAACGCGCGGGCCATGCTGGGTGACGCGGCCCGGTTACCGGCCATGTCCCACCACGAGCGGAATGCCTCGTCGTGGGCGACGCTGGGGGCGATGATGCCCAGCATGTCGAAACCCTGCTCGACGGCGTCCGGCTCCATCCCGACCGAGGTGAACCGGTCGGCGGCGTCGAGTTCGGCGCCAATGGGGTAGTCGGGACCCCGCAGCGTGCGCGCCGCGCCGTTGGCTATGACAAGGCTGTTCACTCGATCGGAGTGGTCGGCCGCCAAAACCACACCGGCCAGCGAGGTGAAACCCGGGGCGAAGATCGTGGCCTTCTCGCAACCGACCGCGTTCATCACGGCGAGCGCATCCTGCGCCCACGATTCCGGGCCGAGCATGTCCAGCGAGGGAACCCGGGAGGACAGGCCGATGCCGCGCTGATCGAAGCGGGTCACCCGGCAGAACGACGCGAGCCGGCGATGAAAGCGGTACATCGAGGGCTCGAGGTCGACGCAGTCGATCGGGATCAGCGGGCCCGGCAGCACGAGCAGGTCCATCGGGCCATCGCCGAAGACCTGATAGGCGATGTCGATCTCGCCGCAACTGGCGTACCGAGTCCGCGGAGCCGCAGAACTCCCAGCCACGGAATAAGGCTAGTTCAGGCCGCCGACAAGTCGAGGCCCATTACCCCGACCGCTCGCGGCTGATGATCGGAACCAGATAGCGCCCGGCGTAGTCGCGAACCGCCGCCGGATCGGCCGTGTCGAGCCGATCGGTAGGGAAGACGATGATCCCCAGGGCGACACGAAGCAGGATGTCGGCGATGTTGTTCAGGTCGGCGTCGGCCAGGTCGGCGCCGCAACGCCGCAGGGTGTGGGCGATCCCGTCGGCGAACTGGCGAATCGGAAACGCCTGCGACCGGGAGAACATCCCGAACAGTTCGGGTTCGCTCTCGGCGATCCGCGAGTACAGCGCGGAGTCCTGCACCAGGCGGACCCCGAGCGCGAACGCCTCGACCACCGCCTGTTGCGGGTCGCAGCCCGTCGTCGCCTGGTCCAGCGTGCTGAAGAACAGTCCGGCCTCGCGCCGCACCACCTGGGCGAACAGATTCTCTTTCGTCGGGAAGCGACGGTAGATGGTGCTGCGGCTCACCCCGGCGCGGGCGGCGACGTCGTCGATATTGGCGCGACGCACGCCGTAGGTCTCGAACACGTGGCGCGCGGTGTCCAGGATGGTGCGATCGAGATCGCTCAGCGCCTCGGCGGTAGCAGAGCCCGTGGACTGCATGATTGGCGGCATCGTATCAACTCCTCGGCATGGTTCACGGCGGACTTTTCCGGCGCCGAGACCCGGAAAGTGCGACGGCGACGCGCGCTTGCTAACGTACAAAGCGACTGAAACAAAGATACGGTTTTGTATCAATGATTCATCTGGGTTGCGGCCGCGCAGCGCGGGTACGGCGAGGAGGTGGGCATGACAGCCCGGAACGACGAGTTGGCTACGGCAAGTGCGGGGTCGCGTTTCGACACCGGAGTCCGCGAGGCGATGCCGATGCCCGTCGATGACGCGATCGCCGACGCCGCCCCGCGGTTGGGGCCGGACTCGTTGATCTGGAAGTTCTACGGAGACATCCGGACTCAGCTCTTCGGGTTCCAGCGCACCGCCGGGGTGGAGAACTGCATCGAGCAGCTCGCCCAGGGCGTGCTGGATCACTCCGTCATCTTCAGCGACACGCTGGGCCGGGCCAAGCGGACCGCGCCCCCTCTGATGAATACCGTCTACTCCGACCAACCGCACGAGTGGGGCCGTAAGGTGCGGGACTTTCACAAGACGATCAAGGGCACCGTCAGCGACGGCTCGCGGTATCACGCGCTCAATCCGGAGTTGTTCTACTGGGCGCACGCCAGCTTCGTCGACCAGGTCATCTACAACACCGACATGTTCATCCGCAGGCTAAGCCACGCCGAGAAGGAGCAGATCTTCAACGAGGGCAAGCTCTGGTACGGCCTCTATGGTGTCAGCGACCGCGGGCAACCGCAGACCTACGACGACTTCCTGGCCTACTGGGACCAGATGCTCGACCGGTTCGTCCCGCACAAGACGGTGCTGTACGGCACCGGCTACATCCGCAAGGGCATCCCGGGCCCACGCCGGATTCCCAGGCCGGTGTGGAAAGTCCTCTCGGCTCCGCTGAACGCCTACACCCGGCTGGTCGTGGTCGGGACGCTGCCACCGCAGATGCGCGAGGTGTGCCGGCTGCGGTGGGATGCCAAGAAGGAGAAGCGCTTTGAGCGCGTCGCCGCGGCCATCCGCGCGCTCAACCCGCTGTTCAACCGGCTGCCCGTCCGGGTGCTCTACATGAGCTGGGCGGCCGCGGCGTGGGACCGCGCGGGCGTCGATCCGCGCCGGCTGCACAACCGCCCGGCCGCGTAACCGGGCGTGCGGCTGCGCCGCACCGCCGCGGCGACGTCCGTGACAGCGTCCCCACGGATAGGGCATCGTGGTTAGCCGGCTGCGCAATGGGGCATTCCGCTACGTCGGCTCGGTGGGCCGGTCGATCGAGCCGATGGCGGGGCGAGGCGAGGGAGAACCGCGATGCAGATGACGGGCAACACCGTGCTGGTCACCGGCGGTGGCAGCGGAATCGGCCGCGGTCTGGCCGAATCCTTCCACCGGTTGGGCAACCAGGTCATCATCGCCGGCCGGCGCAGCGACCGGTTGCGGGCCGTCGCAGAGGCCAACCCGGGCATGCAGACCCTGTCGCTGGACCAGGGTGACCCCGCCGACATCCGCCGGTTCGCGACCCAGCTGACCGACCACTACCCGGACCTCAACGTGGTGGTCAACAACGCCGGCATTCAGCGGGTCGAGGACCTCACCACCGGCAATGTCGGCCTGGCCGAGCAGTCGGTCGCCATCAACCTGCTGGGACCCCTCCGGCTCACCGCGGCCCTGCTGCCCGCGCTGCTGCGCAAGCCGCGCGCCACCATCCTCAACGTCACCTCCGGTCTGGCGTTCATGCCCAGCGCGCTCACCCCGAGCTACTGCGCCTCCAAGGCGGCGCTGCACTCCTACACCGAATCGCTGCGCTTCCAGCTGCGCGACACCTCGGTGCAGGTCATCGAGATCATTCCGCCGCAGGTGCAGACCGCGCTGCAGGGCGAGCGGGGATTCGATCCCCGGGCAATGCCGCTGCAGGACTACATCACCGAGACGATCGCTCTGCTGCAGACCCAGCCGCAGGCCAAGGAGATCGTGGTGGAGCGCGCCAAGATGTTCCGGTTCGCCGAGCGCGATGGCACCTACGACGACATCTACCCCCGCTTCAACGAGACGATCACCGCGATGTTCGGCAGCTCGGCGGGCGGTTCTCGCTGAACACCGCGTGCACGCAGATGAAACTCCCTGTGAAATAAGCGGATACGGCGATATGGCGGCGGGAGCGGGCGCCCGCCGTCCTTGGCGCAGCCGTCCTCGATGCGACAGTATCGAGGGCATGGCCGGAGTCGATTTCTCGCTGTTGGACGTCCCGCGGGCAGCACCCGTGGCGGACGCCGAGGCCTACTTGCGGGCGGCGATCGCCTGGCACTTCGGCGACGACACCGGTTCGCCGTTCTGGCTGCGGGCCGCCCGCACGTTGAACTTCAACCCGTTGACCGACGTCAACACCTTTGCCGATCTGCGGCTGTTCCCCAACCTGGTCAACGAATTGCGCAGTGTTCCGGCCGAAGACCTCATTCCGCGCGGTTACGGGGCCCGGCCACCGGTGCCCCAGATCTTCGAATCCGGTGGTACCACCGGCGCCCCGAAACGCACTGTGCAGCTGCCGGATTGGGTCGCGCAGGTCATCGAATGGCAAACCGAGGACTTCGCCGCGGGCGGCTTCCGGCGGGGCCAGGGCTTCCTGTGCCTGATGCCGAGCGGTCCGCATGGCGTCGGCTACTTCTCCCGGCAGGTGTCGCACCGGCTCGGCGCCACCTTTCACGCGATCGACATCGATCCCCGCTGGGTCAAAAAGCTCGCCGCGCGCGGCGCGGCGGCCGAGGTGGCCGCGTATGTCGATCACGTCGTCGAGCAGGCCGTCTTCGTGCTGCGGACGCAGGCCGTGGCCAACCTGCACACCACCCCACCGCTGCTGGAGGCGCTCGCCCGCAACGATCCAGTGGTCGATCTGATCAACGACAAGATCCGCTATCTGCTGCTCAGCGGGGCGCACGTGGACGCCGACACGCTCGACCTGCTGCGCGACATCTTTCCCGCGACCACCATCACCATGGCGTTCGGCAGCACCATGGTGCTGTCGCAGGCGGTCACCAGGACTGGCGACGACGGCTCCTTCGTCTTCGACCCGCGTACCCCGTATGTGGCGTTCTGGGTGGTCGATCCCGACACTTGGGAACGGGTGGCGTACGGGCAACCGGGTCAGGTGGTGATGCACCACATCAGCAAGGGCATGTTCATACCGAACAACCTGGAGCGCGACCTGGCGATCAGGATGCCCGGACCGGCGGGTGATCTCAGCGATTCGATTAGCGAGGTGCGGCCGGTGCCCACCTTCGAGGGCGAGGCCGTGATCGAAGGCGTGTACTGAGCGTGGCCGCTGAGAACGGTTGTGCCGCAGCCGGTTTGGTAGCCCTCGACGCGCTCGGTGCCGACGGCGAATACCGGACCCGCAGACGTGAACTCGTCAACACCACCGCCGGTGCCGCGGTTGCGGAGTTGAGTCTGGTCCCGCCGCTGTATGTGTCGCGCACGCTGGGCGCGCAGCGCAAGTCCGCACCGCTGCCGTTTGCCCGGCGCGCGGCCGCGCTGTCCCGGGCCGCCGGCATCTTCGCCGACGGCGTGATCGCGGGGCTGGATTTCGAGGCCTATGTGGCGCTGGCCGCCCGAATTTCGGGCATGCCGATCGCGATCACCCGGGCCGGGGCGCGGGGGGTGGCCGACGCGGCGGGCGACGCGGTCGACGCGGTGCGGCCGGCGCAACCGGTGGGCGCGACGCTGGAATGGCGCGGGGAGGGCACTCGGG
>NZ_MVHG01000100.1 GCF_002086125.1 Mycobacterium arosiense ATCC BAA-1401 = DSM 45069 | reverse complement strand
ACGGCCCGAACGCCCCGGGCACGTCTCGCCAGGCGATCCCACACCGGTACCGATAAATAATGCCCTCGACCATCGAGCGGGCATCCTGAAAGGGCCTGCCCCGCTTGCCTGTCCGAGTCGGAAGCAAATCTTCAATCAACGACCACTGAGCATCGGGGAGCAACTGAAACCGCGACATGACTCAAGCCTCGGGCACAACATCCAAAATCTTTGCCAGACACGCCCTAGTCTCGCCCAGCCGGGCGACCGGCGATGACGCGCGCCCCGGGCACAAATGGCGGGGCCGCCGACGTTGCGGTGTGGGTGAGAGCATTCAAAGGGAGGCGGCGATGAAGATTCGCTTCGGCGTCGGCCTGGGTGCCGATACCGCACCGGATCGACTGGCCGCCATCGTGGATCACCTCGAGGCCAACGGGGTGGACTCGCTGTGGTTTTCCGAATTGGTGTACTCGCCGGCGGTCGATCCGGTGGTCGGCATGGCGTACGCGCTGGCCCGGACGACCCGGTTGAAGGTGGGCACGTCGGTGGCCGTGCTTCCCGGTCGGCATCCGGTGCTGGTGGCAAAGCAGTTGGCCTCACTGGCGGCCGTCGCGCCCAGACGGGTCCTACCCGTTTTCGGCTTGCGTTCGGCGATACCGGCCGAACGGGAGGTCTTCGTGGTCCCCGACGGCGAGCGCGCGGCGGTGTTCGACGAATCGCCGCGGCTGCTGCGCGCGGCGCTGGTTGAGGAATCGGCCACATTCACCGGCCGGTACTTCAGCGTCACCGACGTGGCCGTGGCGCCGAAACCGTCACCGCAGCTTGACATCTGGGTGGGAGGCTCGGCGCCGGCCGCGTTTCGGCGCATCGGCGCGCTGGGCGACGGCTGGCTGGGCAGCTTCCTTACGCCGGCGGAGGCGCGGGCCGGGCGCGAAGCGATCGAGCGGGCGGCGGCACACGCCGGCCGCAGCATCGAGCCCGACCACTTCGGCATCTCGCTGGCCGTGTGGGAAGGGCAGGGGGAACCGCCCGAGGAGTTGGCCGCGGCGGTGCGCCGGCGTCGCCCGGACCGCGCCCCCAGCGAGCTGATCGCCGCCGGATGGGATCAGCTGCACCGGCAACTCGACGCCTACATCGAGGCGGGCTTGACGAAATTCGTCATTCGGCCGGTCGGTGCGGCGCCGGTGGACGGCTTTCTCGATCGGTTCGTCACCGAACTCGTCGCCCGGCAGAACTGAGCGCGCAGTGACGCCGTTTGCCGTGCGGGGCGGTGCGAGGTTGGGAGAATGGCTGCCATGACCGGCACACCACTCGCCGCCGCGGCGATCGCGCAGCTGGAGGGCGAGGGCGTCGACACGGTCATCGGCACGGTGGTCAATCCGGCCGGACTCACCATGGCCAAGACGGTCCCGATCCGGCGGACCAACACGTTCGCAGATCCGGGCCTGGGGGCCAGCCCGTCCTGGCATGCGTTCGCCATCGACCAGACCGGGATCGCCTTCACCGCCCATGCGGGCGTGGTGGGGGACCAGCGCCTTCGGATCGATCTTTCGGCGTTGCGCATCGTCGGCGACGGGCTGGCGTGGGCACCCGCCTCATTTTTCGAGCAGGACGGCACCCCGGTGCCGACCTGCAGCCGCGGCACGCTGCGGCGCATCGAGGCGGCGCTCGCCGAAGCCGGCCTCGAGGCCGCCGTCGGGCACGAAATCGAATTCCTGCTGGTCGGCCCGGACGGCGCTCGGCTGCCGTCGGCGTTGTGGGCGCAGTACGGCCTGGCCGGCATGCTGGAGCACGAGGCGTTCGTACGTGACGTGATCGGATCGGCGGCGGGGGCCGGGATCGCGATCGAACAGTTCCACCCCGAGTACGGCGCCAACCAGTTCGAGATCTCGCTGTCGCCGCAGTCCCCGGTGGCCGCCGCCGATCAGCTGATACTGATGCGTCTCATCATCGGGCGCGCGGCGCGCCGGCACGGCGTGCGGATCAGCCTGTCACCCGCACCGTTCGCCGACGACGTCGGATCGGGTGCGCATCAACACTTTTCGCTGTCGGGTCCGGAAGGCCCGCTGTTCTCCGACGGCGACCGAAGCCAGGGCATGACGGCTTCGGGGGAGAGCGCGATCGCGGGTCTGGTTCACGGGCTGCCGGAAGCCCGAGGCGTCTTGTGCGGATCGATCGTCTCCGGCTTGCGGTTGCGGCCGGGCAACTGGGCCGGCGCCTACGCGTGCTGGGGAACCGAAAATCGCGAAGCCGCAGTGCGATTCGTCAGAGGCGGACCCGGAACCCCGCGCGGCGGCAACGTAGAGGTGAAGATTGTCGACCCTTCCGCGAATCCGTATCTGGCGTCGGCGGCAATCCTCGGCCTGGCCCTGGACGGGATCAAGTGCCAGGCCGCGCTTCCGCCTGAGGTCACCATCGACCCGTCCGTCCTGCCGGGATCCGACCGTGCGCGCGACGGTATCGTGCGCTTGACCGATTCGCAGGCCGAAGCGATTGCGGCGTTTGATGGCTCGGAGGCGATGCGCCGCATCCTGGGCGATTCAGCGGTCGACATGGTGGTGGCGGTTCGCCGCCTCGAGCAGGAGCGCTACGGCGACCTGGCGCCCGAGCAACTGGCGGACAAATTCCGCATGGCCTGGAGCCTGTGACGGACTGGTCATGGTCTCCGACACTCGCGCCCTGGCCCTGCACATCGGCGATGTGGCGCTGATTGATCAGCATGTCCACGGATGCTGGTTGACACCGGGAGACCGGCCGCGATTCGAGAACGCGCTCAATGAGGGCAACACCGAACCCATTACCCATTCGGGTTTCGATTCACAACTCGGGTTCGCGGTGCGCGCTCATTGCGCTCCCGCCCTGGGTCTGCCCAAACACGCTGATCCGCAAGCATATTGGGATCGCCGTAGCCAATTCAACGCCGATGAATTGGCGCGACTGTTTTTGACCGCCGCCGGGGTGAGCGACTGGCTGGTGGACACCGGGATCGGCAGTGGCGGTGTCGCCGGAGTCGCGGATATGGCCCGGCTGTCCGGCGGTGACGCGCGCGAGGTCATTCGGCTCGAGGAGGTGGCCGAGCAGGCGGCGCAGACGCAGGGCGACTACGCGGCGGCGTTCGAGGAGATCCTACATCGGCGCGCGGCCGGCGCGGTCGCCACCAAATCGATTCTGGCGTACCGGGGCGGGTTCGACGGCGACCTGAGCGACCCGTCGCCGGCGGAGGTCGCCGAAGCCGCAAGCCGCTGGCGTGACCGCGGCGGCACGCGGTTGCAGGACAGGGTCCTGCTGCGGTTCGGGTTGCATCAGGCGTTGCGGCTCGGCAAGCCACTGCAGTTCCACGTCGGGTTCGGCGACCGCGATTGTGATCTGCACAGGGCTAATCCGCTGCTGCTGCTCGACTTTCTGCGAGGCGCGGCAAACGTCCCGATAGTGCTGTTGCACTGTTACCCGTACGAGCGCGAGGCCGGCTATCTGGCCCAGGCGCTCAACAACGTCTATGTCGATGGCGGGTTGAGCGTCAACCACTTGGGTGCGCGGTCACCCGCGTTCCTGGCGCGGTTGCTCGAATTGGCGCCGTTTTCCAAGATCCTCTATTCGTCGGACGGATTCGGGCCGCCAGAACTGCATTTCCTCGGTACGGTCCTGTGGCGCAAGGGTATCCATCGGGTGCTGCGTGAATTCGTCGACCGCGACGACTGGAGCGAGCCAGACGCCCTCCGGGTGGTCGACCTCATCGCCCGCGAGAACGCCGCGCGCATTTACCGCGTTTGACCCCCGGCCACGCAGGGGTATCTCTCCGGCTATGGCGACAGCGAAGGGCGTCTTGGGCTGGGCCCGCGACAAGGTGGTGTCGTGGGTGCCCAAGGCTGACCTCGACCAGCGGGACCCGGACTACATCCGCGACCAACTGCCGGGGACCTGGTTGCTGGCGTCGTTTTATTTCAGGTCGGACGTGCGGGGCCTCGACCGAATTCCGGCTGAGGGCCCCGTGCTGCTGGTGGGCAACCACAGCGGCGGCAATGTGCCCCCCGACACCTTCGTGTTCACCCTCGCCTTCTGCTCCTATTTCGGCGTCGAGCGGCCCTTCTGCCAGTTGGCCCACGACCTCGTCGTCTCCGCACCGCCACTGGGCGGGTTGCGCAAATTCGGAACGGTCGCCGCCAACCCCGAGAACGCTCGTCTCGCATTGGATTCCGGCGCCGCGCTGCTGGTCTACCCCGGCGGCGACTACGAGGTGTTCCGGCCCTCATGGGAACGGCACAAGGTCGACTTCGGCGGGCGCATGGGTTACGTGAAGCTGGCCCGCGAGGCCGGGGTGCCGATCGTTCCCGTCGCCAGCGTCGGTGGGCAGGAAAGCGCGTTTTTCCTCAGCCGGGGGCAGTGGCTGGCCAAGCTGCTGATGGCCGACAAGTTGCTTCGGCTGAAGAGCATTCCGATATTGCTGGCGCTGCCCTGGGGCCTGAACATCAGCGACCTGGCGGGGCACATTCCGTTACCCACCAAGATCGCGATCGAGGTTCAAGAGCCAATCGAGGTCGACGGCGACGATCAAGCGGTGCACGACAAGGTGATGGCTTCCCTGCAGGGCGGTGTCGACCGCCTGGCCGCCGAGCGACGATTCCCGGTGATCGGCTGATGCGCGTCGAACGCCATTGCGTCATCAACGCCGACCGCGCCGATGTGTGGAAGATCGTCAGCGACCCGGACTGCTACCCGGCCTTCATGACGAACCTGGAGCGATGGGAGTCGTCGAACGACAAAGCGGCCGGCGTCGGTGCGCGCTACACCGTGCACTGGAAAATCGGATCCGTACCCGTCGGCGGCCTGATCGAGGTGGTCGAGTTTGACGACGGCCGCGACCTGGCGTGGGTGGGCATCACCGGCGTAACGCTGCGCGGGCGGATGCGGTTGCGCGATAGAGGCGACGGCTGCACAAAGGTGACGTTCCGGCTGTCGTATCAGGCGCCCGGCGGAATACTTGGGTACATCGCCGACCGGATCGCCGTGCGCCAGGTGGGACGCACCCTTGCGGATACGTTGAAACGCCTGCGGAAGATGGCCGAGTCGGAGCTTGACTGACGCGTTCCGCAGCCGCAGAGGCGTTTCCTTGAAAAGGAGCCGTCAGACCAGCGCTGAGGCGTCGAACACCCAACTCACGTCGCCGGTCGCCAGGTTCTCGAAGTGGTTCGGAGGAGCGAAGGCCACCAGGCTGTTGAAGTCCCAATAGTCTTTCCAGACAGCCACTTTGCCGTCGACGACCTTATGGACCGTCACGAATCGCAGCATACCCCGCTCGCCGGAGGCGAAAGTCCGTGTCTCGGAATGCTCGTAGAGCACGTCGGCGCCGTTGGATACCAGCACGCCGGGGTGGTTCTCGTAGCCGGCCAACTGCTCGAGTCCCATTTTGAGGCGTTGCACGATGCCCTCCGGACCACGCGCCGACAGTGCGGGGACCGGCATGTCGACATAGAGGCAGTCGTCGGAGAGGAAGGTCTTGATCGCTTCCCAATCCCGTCGCGACAGGGCCTGCCACAGCCCGCGCACGGCATCCTCGACCGCGATCATAGATACCTCTGTCATAGCGGCAAATAAACCCCGTCGCCGCCCCGGTGTCAACTGGTTCGGTCGTACTCGCGCACGTAGGGCCCCAGCGCCACCGGCAATGCCGACCATCCCCGCAGCACGCGGGTTTCTCGCCTGCTTCCGGTGCCCGCCGCGCGCGCCTCGGGGAAGCGGTCGAAAAAAGTGCGCAGTCCGACTTCGCCCTCGGCCCGGGCCAGGGCCGCGCCCAGGCAGAAGTGCCGGCCACCGGAGAAGGCGAGATGCCTTCCGGCGTTTTCCCTTTCGATGTCGAAGCGGTGCGGGTCGGTAAACACCGATGGATCCCGGTTGGCGGCTGCGAGATACACCAGCACCAGGTCGCCACGTTGCAACTGCCGGCCCGCTATCTCGACATCGTTGAACGCCATCCGCGCGGTCAGCTGCACAGGTGATTCCAGCCGCAGGATCTCTTCGACGGCGTTGGGCCACGCCTCGGGACGCCGACGCAGGGTGTCCAGATGCTCCGGCGCATCCAACAACATGCGAATCCCGTTGCCGAGCAGGTTTACCGTGGTCTCGAAGCCGGCGGCCAGCACCAGCCCGGCGATGGCCTGAAGTTCCTTCTCGTTGAGATAGGTTTCCGCAGAACCGCCTTCGGCCGTCTGAATCAGTTGGCTCATCAGATTGTCGCTTGGTTCCACGCGTAACCGCCGCAGATGCTCGGCAAGCCAGGCGCTGAAGCCGGCGATCCCGCGCTGCACGCTGCGGTACTGCCGCCATGGCAATCCGATGTCGAGGCTCGGCGCCGCCAGTTCGCCGAATTCGAGTACGCGGCGGCGCTCCGACTCAGGCACACCGAGGATCTCGCTGATGATCGACACCGGAAGTTGCGAGCAGTACCGTCCGACGATGTCCACGACGCCGGGCTCACCGGCCAACCGATCCAGCAGGTCGGCGGCCGTCTGCTCGACCCGCTCCCGCAGCGCGGCGACGGCTCTGGGCGTGAACACCGCCGACACCGTCTTGCGATAACGGGTGTGGTCGGGCGGTTCGACGGCCAGCAACGACGGCGCACGCAATGGATGCAGAAGGTCGTCTCGGGTGCGGCGCTCCAGCCATCGAAGCGGCGCCGGCAGATTCGATCCGAAGATCAGCACCCGGAAATCATCGGAGCGCAGCAGTTCATGCGCCAGTGCATGATCCGCTGTCAGATACGCGACGCGGCCCTTCACCAGCTTGCCCCGGGCGCGGACTTCGTCGTAGTAGGGCACCGGGTCGGCGGCCACCGCCGGATCGGCGATCAGCCTGGCCTGGACGTCACCGCGCCGGGCCCCAAGCGCCGCGGCGCCCCGGATGAAGCCGTGCATCGCGAACCAGTGCAACCGTTCCCTCACCGGCCCTCCCTCGATCAGTGTCGTTTCGAGCCTAAGCCCCGATCACCTGCGGAGTCAGCACTCGGCGACGATTTTGAAGTCGGTGGTCACCACTTTGTTGGGGTTGCTGCTGTTGATCCCGTACGCGCTGCCCGTGATGGTGTAGGCGCCGTTGTTCAGATCAACGCGCGCGTCTCCCACCCCGCCCCGCCAGAAGCTGCCGCTGAATCCGTCGACATTGCGAATCTTGACCCACTGCGGCATCACGCGGTAACCGCTGAGCAGCACCACCGCTTCGACCCCGCCGTCGCGATCGGGGATGTTAATGGTCCGATACATCTGGTCTTGCCGGCACGCCGGGGGACGCGTGGTGTGCGTGGCGCCGTCGATGGTCAGGCGCGCGGCCCGACGAGGTGTAGTCTGCGCCGCGCCGCATCCCGCGACGCTGACGGCGACCGCCACCGAAACCAAAGCGATTGTGAGCAAACGGTTTTGCATCAGCCGGCCTCCTTACTGCCGCTTCGGGGCCAGCGCGGGCAGGGACTTGACGATGTTGCGTCGCACGAATTCCGGGCTCAGGCCCTTGAACAAGTCGATCAAGCGGATGCTCTTGGGAACGTACCAGTGCAGCCGCTTCCGATTGTGGTAGGCCTGCCACGCCGTCTCGGCCACGTTGCTTGCCGGCATCAACCGGAGCATGCCCTTCTTGGGTGCGGTGGCGCGCAGTTGCTCCGCCGTCATGGGCGCGCCGCCGTCGTCGGAGTGATTGGTCGTGGTCGTCAGGATGGCGGTATCGATGAGACCGGGGAGCACGTCGGCGACGCGCACGCCGTGTCGCTGCCACTCCACACTCAACGCCTCGGTCAGACCCTTCACCGCGTGCTTGGTCGACGAGTAGACGGCCAGGCGCGGCATGCCGTAGGTCCCCGAGGACGACGATGTGGAGAACATCAGGCTGCCCGGGGCCTTCCTGAGGTAGGGCAGCGACGCGTATGCGCCCGTGAGCACCGCCTTGAAGTTCACATCCACCACGCGCATCGCGGCGTCATAGGGGACGTCCTCGAACCAGCCGGATTCGCCGATGCCGGCGTTGTTCCACATCATGTCGAGTCCGCCGCCGGCGTTGCCGGCGCAAAAATCGGCCAAAGCACCCTCGAGCGCCGCCCTGTCGGTCACGTCGACGGCGCGGGTCCATAGCCGATCGCCGCCGAGTTCGTCGTTCAGCGTCGCCAAGCCGTCTTCGTTGCGGTCAACCGCGCCGACGCGCCAGCCCTTGGCGTGGAACAGCTTTGCCCCCTCACGACCCATGCCGCTGCCCGCACCGGTGATGAAGACGGACTTCACGGGCGTCAGTCCGCCTCGACCACATCTTTGATGCGGCTCAGCGTCTTGGTCATGTCACGGATATTGCGGCGCTTGCGCAGAAAGCCGCCGAGCAACCAGTAGACGCCGAGCCAGGGCGCCGGGTTGAGCCGGAACGACTCGGTGACGTCGGTCCCGCCGCCGCTGGGGGCCAAGCGGTAGTGCCAGTTGTTGACGGCGCGGTCACCGAGCAGCACCGCGAAGCCGAATTCGCGGCCCGGTTCGCAGGCGGTGACCTTGCAGGTCGTCCAATACACGGGCCCCATCTCATTACGCCGGACGTGACCGCGGAATTTCGCGCCCAGGGCGGGGCCGGTCGCGTCGCCGAGCCACTCGGCTTCGAACACTTCCGGGGAAAACCTTCCGGTGTTGCGGACGTCCGCGATGAGATCCCAGATCTTGGCCGCAGGCGCCGCCATATGAACAGTCGCCGAACCTTCCATGGGCTGATCCAAACACAGCCGGGCGCCGGGTCATAGGCCGCAGGTGCGTGTCATCAGTGCGGGACGGCCGCCTGGATCAGCCCGTTGATGATCTGCTTGATGCCCTGAGCCGGGTGCGAGTACCAACCGATCGGCAGGCCGGATTGCGCGCCACACTTCGGCCAGGGCTCCACGCCCTCCTCGGCGAAAACCCGGTTGGCCACGGCGATTTGCTGCTCCCTGGACGCGGCCGCGGGATTGCCGACGCCGCCGTAGCGGTACCAGGTGTCCGGTTTGAATTGCAATCCGCCATATTCGCCATTCCCGGTGTTGGCGTGCCAGTTGCCACCGGATTCGCACTGCGCGATCGCGTCCCAGTTGGGCGCGGGGGCCGCGCTCGCCACACCCGTGGACGAAGTCACCGACGCTGCAACGAATCCGCCGACCGCTATGGCCTTGGCGAGAGGCTTGCAGAGATTTGTCATGTCCAGGATTTCGGCCCGTGTGGCCAAAGCGTTACCTATTCGAAAATGGCGCGAGATAAGCCATCTATCTGCGGAAATCGCCTCATAAGCGGGCCGAATGGGACCGTTAGAAATTGGTGAGGAAAAAATAAATTATTGTTGGCAGTAGGATTGCGTCGCTGACGACAAGGCCCGTTGATAGAGGTCGTCGAGCTGACGTTCCTGGATGACGCCGCTTCTCGCGGCGTCGAGTTGGGCGGCGCATTCCGACGAGTGCAGCAAGCCCCAGTTGGCCGACAGCTGAGTCAGTATCCTCCGGTTGAGGGCGTCGATCGCCGACCGGGACGACGACAGGTCCGGCGCGTCGGGCGGAGCGCTTGCCGGATTCAGCTTCCAGTCCGCGAACCGGTGGTATTCGATGGCCTCGGTGGCACTGATCTGGTCGCCGAAAACCCGGGTGACGTAGTCGCGGTCGATGTGTTCGCCGACGGCGTCGTCGGCCAGCCTGGTCAGTTCTTGCTGCACGCGCGCCGGATCTTCGATGGCGCCGCGTTGGTGCCACTTGTAGGCGGCGACCGGGTCGGCGATCTGCAGGCGTTGCGCGGCGGCGTCAGCCAAGGGGCTGAGCGGACTCGAGGTGTGGGCCCGAGCGGGCGCCACCGCCAGCGCCAGGCTCACGACCGCGGCCCCACAGCATGCGGCGACGGCTCGGCTTCGCGAGTGGACGCTGGGATGCATGACGACATTCTCACTAGCTGGCCGGGGCAACGCACTGCTGCGCCTGACAAAGTCGTCAGGCGCAGCAGTGACCGAGCGGCAGCCGGGTTTATCCGCCGCCGCCCTGGGAAGCGCCCAGGGCGCCCTGCAGATCGGGCTTCATGGCGTTGAGCTGGGCTCCCCAGTACTCCCAGCTGTGCGTTCCGTTGGCGTTGAAGTTCCACACCGCGTTGTGGCCGCCGGCACCGTTGTATGCGTCCTGGAACTTCAGGTTGCTGCTGCGCACGAAGTTCTCCAGGAACTCGGCCGGCATGTTCGCCCCACCGAGCTCGGACGGCGTGCCGTTACCGCAGTACACCCAGAGCCGGGTGTTGTTGCCGACCAGCTTCGGGATCTGCAGGGTCGGGTCGTTTCGTGCCCACGCCGGGTCGCTCGACGGACCCCACATGTCGTTGGCTTTGTAGCCACCGGCGTCACCCATTGCCAGACCGATCAGGCTCGGCCCCATTCCCTGGGACGGGTCCAGCAGGGCCGACAGCGAGCCGGCGTAGATGAACTGCGCCGGGTGGTAGGCGGCCAGGATCATCGCCGACGAACCGGCCATCGAGATGCCGACCGCCGCACTTCCGTTGGGCTTCACACTTTTGTTGGACTGCAGGTATTGCGGCAGCTCGCTGGTGAGGAAGGTCTCCCACTTGTACGTCTGGCAGCCGGCCTTACCGCAGGCCTGGTTGTACCAGTCGCTGTAGAAGCTGGATTGACCACCGACCGGCATGACGATCGACAGGCCCGACTGGTAGTACCACTCGAACGCCGGGGTGTTGATGTCCCAGCCGTTGTAGTCGTCCTGGGCACGCAGACCGTCCAGTAGATAAACCGCTGGCGAGCCATTGCCGCCGCTTTGGAACTGGACCTTGATGTTGCGGCCCATTCCGGCGGACGGCACCTGCAGGTACTCGACTGGCAGGCCCGGCCGCGAAAACGCATTCGCGGTTGGAGCGCCGCCGGCAAGACCGATCAGGCCCGGCAGTGTGGCTGCCGCCGCTGCGCCGACCAAAAGCCGGCGCCCCCAGGCCCGGACCTTCTCGCTCAGATCTGTCATACCTGCCCCTTGTCGATGTGGTCAGTGTGATCGTGGTCTCACAGGAATTTACCGTGTGAGTCTGTCAAATGTCGATTGGGACGCGAACGCGTCGCGTTTCGGCATCGCTTTTCACTTTCGCAATTTCGCCACCCGACACAACCGGGTGGCGACAGGCGCCGCGTACCCGCTGTGCGAGCGCTTCACACGCCGGCCTAAAAAGCGCCAGGCAGCAGCGGGTTTACGGCTAGTCGAGCGCTCGCCGACCGGGCGCTGCGCCACCCTGATAGAAACACCCGAAAAGAAGCCTGGCCGGATTTCGGCGGGATCGCAACCGCAACGCCACGCGTCGCCCGTTTTGATCGTTTTGACGGCGCCGCCCGCGCGCGGGTCAACCATTTATTTCGGGTGGTCGATAACCGGCGTGGTTTCGCAACCGGCGGGTCCGCCCCGTTTCGGCGTGCCGCGCTTCCCATCTGGCGATCCGCCCTGATGCCTGACCGACGCAGCCGGACTTTCGGCGACCGCGTAGGCTGCTCTCGAAGCAAGCCGATGAAGACCACGCTATCCCGGGTCTGTTCCGGCTCTCACGAATCACCGCGCCTGCGGCTTCATGGTGCGCGTAGATGCGGTTGAGGGCGTCGGACGCGGGACCGATTGGGGCATTGATTTGGACACGGTTCTTGGCCTGTCAGTGACGCCGACCGCCGTCGGTTGGGTCCTCGCCGAAGGACACGGTGCGGACGGCACCATCCTGGACCACCAGGAGCTCGAGTTGCGCGCCGGCCACGGCGTGCGCGCCGTGGGTACCGCAGAGCAAGTGGTGGACGAGGTATTGCGGGTCGATGCCGCGGCGGCCGCGAGCGATCGCCGGTTGCGTGTCATCGGAGTGACTTGGAACGACGAAGCAACCGCACAGGCCGCGCTGGTCTTGGAGGCCTTGACCGACGCGGGCTTCGACAACGTCGTGCCGATCCGCTTCCTCGAGGCCATCGAGACATTGGCTCAGGCCATCGCGCCCGTCATCGGCTACGAGCAGACCGCCGTCTGCATCCTCGACCACGACTGGACGACCGTGGCCATGGTCGACACGCATGACGGTGAGACCCAGACGGCCACCAAGCGCGTGCGCGGCGGCTTCGACGGTCTGACCCGCTGGCTGACCGGCATGTTCGAGCGCAACGGGTGGCAGCCCGGCGGCGTTGTCGTGGTGGGCGCTCACAACGACATCGACGGCCTTTCCTGGCAGCTCGAAAAGGCTTTGCCGGTACCGGTTTTCGTGCAATCGATGGCCCAGGTGACGATCGCCCGCGGCGCGGCGCTGTCCGCCGCTGCAAGCACCGAATTCACCGACGAGCAGCTGGTCGAGCGGATTGGCGAACCCGTTCCCGCGGCCACTCAAAAGCGGCCGTTGTCCTACGCCGGGGCCGTGACCGCGTTGGCGGCCGGTGCCATCACCTTCGTCGGCTCGGTGTCACTCGCGGTGGGGATCCACGTCGGCCCGGCCAGCGCGGCCGGCGCGCCGAAACACGCCACGCACCCGCCCACGCCCCACATCGCCGAGGCGGTCACTGTCGCGGCGCCGCTTCCGGCGACCCCACCAACCCAGCCGCCGGTCCCGCAGGCCAAGTCACCTGTGGGCGAACCGGTTTCGGAGCCCAGCGTTGCGGAGGAGCAACCGGGCGCTGGTGGCGAACGACAGTCGGACGGCGGCAATCGACAGCCCTACTTGACCCGGGTGCTCGAGCACATACCCGGTGACACCGGCGATCCGGCGGTGGATTCGGCGCCGGGTACAGCGCCCGGCAGCGCTCAGTCGCCCTGAGCGCGATTGGCGGAGAAAGACAACGACACCTCGTCGGCGACTTGAACCGACCCCATCAGCAGCGAGTACGGCTTGATGCCGTAGTCGGACTGCCGGATGGTGGACTGAACTGACATCCGCCACGATTCCCCGAGATCTTCGGTGTGCACCTCGACTGCGTGCTCTCGCCGCGCTCCTCGGATCTGCAGAGCGCCGGTCAGGCGGTACGTTTCGCCGGCCTTTTCGATGACGCTTGCGGTATAGCTGATTTCGGGAAACCGACCGGCGGACAACGATTTCAGGGCGTTGGACCGCACCAGCGCCTTCTCCGCCCCGGACAACCCCTTGACGCCGCCGTCGCCACGCAACACCTCGAGCGAATCGGTCTCCACCGTGAGCCGTGCGCTGACGGGTCTGGAGTCGACCCAGCTCACGGTGGCGCGCCAGCGAGTCATGGCGATAGTGAGACGATGGCCCATCCGTGCCGCCCTGCCGGTAACACCGGTGTGCAGCAACAACTCACCGTCAGCCGGGGCGATCGTCCATACCGCTTTGTGGTCGGAATCCACGAATCGACCGTGTCACATGGTCAAAACGGTGCGGTAGTGGGCCCGGCCGCCTTCGAGGGCGGCGTAGCCCTCCGCGGCCTGCGCCAGCGGCAGTTCCTCGATCCACGCCCGCACGCCGGACAGGACGGCGAAATGCATTGTGTCCTCGACATCTTTTGCCGTCCCGGAAGGGTGGCCGACGATGCTGACGCCCGGCGTTATCAGCTGCAAAGGGCTGATCGGCAGCGGCTCGGGCGTGACCCCGATGGTGACCAGTTGCCCCTGGGGGAGGATGCCGCCGACAGTGGCGGCCATGGCCGCAGAATTTCCCGCTGTGGCTAGGACGACCGTTGCGCCGCCCAAGTCCTTGAGCGCTTCGGCGGGGTCGTTGGCCGTGGAGTCGATGTAATGATGGGCGCCCAGTTTTCGGGCGTCGTCGGCTTTGCCGGTGCCGCGGTTGATCGCGACGGTCTCAAAACCCATGGCGCGGGCGAATTGCACCCCGAGGTGGCCCAGGCCGCCCACGCCGAGTATCGCCACCCGGTCGCCGGGCAGCGCGTTGGTGTGCCGCAAGGCGTTATACGTGGTCACGCCGGCGCATCCCATCGGGGCGGCTTCGGCGTCGGAGAGTTCGTCCGGTATGCGTGCCAGCGCGCTCACCGGCACGGTCGCCGACTCGGCGTATCCGCCGGGATACTGCCAACTCGGCACCTTGCCGTTCTCGCAGTGGATGAACAGGCCTTTGCGGCATTGATCGCATCGGTAGCAACATCCGCCGAACCAGCCGACTGCGACGCGATCGCCGACCGCGAAATCTTGGACACCGTCCCCGATTTCGGCGATCTTGCCGGCGATCTCATGCCCGGGAGTCAACGGCCACGACATGCCGGGAAAGCCGCCGTTGACGAAATGCGCGTCGGTGCCGCAGATGCCGCACGTGGCGATTGTCAAACGTACCTCATCGGGACCCGGCGGTTTGGTTTCGGCGTCGACCAGTTCGAAAGCGGCACCGGCGGATGGGACATGGACGGCTCGATGAGTGGGCATGCCCTTAGCTTGTCATCCCTACGCCTGACGCGCGACAGGACACTTCGCCGTGCCATTGGTGTGGTAGTCGACCTGCCAGTGCTTGATTCCATTGAGCCACCCCGACCGCAGCCGTTCGGGCTTGCCGACCGATTCCAGGTCGGGCATGGTGTCGGCGATCGCGTTGAACATCAGGTCGATGGTCATTCGCGCCAGGTTGGCCCCGATGCAGTAGTGCGCGCCGGTGCCACCGAACCCCACGTGCGGGTTGGGGTCGCGCAGGATGTTGAAGGCGAACGGGTCGTCGAACACGTCCTCGTCGAAATTGGCTGAGCGGTAGACCATTACGACGCGCTGACCCTTTTTGATCTGCACGCCGGACAACTCGTAGTCCTCTAGGGCGGTCCGCTGGAACGAGGTGACCGGGGTGGCCCACCGGACGATCTCGTCGGCCGTGGTGACGGGACGCTCCCGCTTGTACAAGTCCCATTGGTCTGGGAATTCGGTGAAGGCCATCATGCCCTGCGTTATGGAGTTGCGGGTGGTCTCATTGCCCGCGACGGCTAGCAGGATGACGAAAAACCCGAACTCGTCGTCGGAGAGCTTGTGCCCGTCGACGTCGGCTTGGACCAATTTGGTGACAATGTCTTCCCCGGGGTTCTGCGCCCGGTCGGCGGCCATCTGCATGGCGTAGGTGATCAGTTCGACTGAAGCACCCATCGCGTCATTGCGGGCAAATTCCGGATCCTGGTCGCCCACCATTTCATTCGACCAGTGGAAGAGCTTCATGCGGTCTTCCTGCGGCACTCCCAACAGTCCGGCGATGGCTTGCAGCGGAAGCTCGCAGGACACCTGCTCGACGAAGTCACCGGAACCCGCAGCGGCCGCCTTCTCGACGATTTGACGGGCGCGCTGGTTCAGGTCGTCGCGCAGCAGCTCGACGGCGCGCGGTGTGAAGCCCCGCGAGATTATCTTGCGCAGGTGGGTGTGCTGCGGGGCGTCCATGTTGAGCAGTACGAACTTGCCGGTCTCGCGCTGTTCGCGGACCGTGCCCTCTTTGTAGCGCGGCAGGGCGGTGTTCTTGAGGCTGGAGAAGACGTCACTGCGCCGCGAAATCTCTTTGACGTCCTTGTGCTTGGTCACCACCCAGAAGCCGCCGTCATCGAATCCGCCCACCCCGTCGGGTTGTTCGTTCCACCAGATCGGCGCGGTCCGGCGCAGTTCGGCCAGTTCTTCCACTGGAAGCCGCTCGGCGTGGATATCCGGGTCGGTGAAGTCGAATCCGGGAGGCAGATTGGGGACCGGCTTGGCAGTTGGCTCGACGGTTGGCATGGCCCGCTCCTTGATGACGAAGTGGTCTAGTCGTCCTTGTGCAAGGAAACCACTGCCGCACCTTGGTTGGGAAGCATTGAAGCAAGATCTTCGGCTGCGAACTGGAACGTGTTCCTTGCCGGTCGTTTGGCGCCGTGTACCGGGTGTACGCCGGCGTTCGGGTCCGCAAGCCGGAACGGTCTTGTGGGCGACGGTCCGACCGATATGCTTTGGTGCAGGTCACCGGCGACGACAGGCGGGGTAGACATGATTCGGGAACTGCTCAGCGCCGCTTCGATAGCGGGCATCACGATCGGCTTGGCACCGTGCGCGGCCGCCGGCTACGACGGCGACGTGCCCGGCATGAACTATCAGGCTTCGCTGGGCGCGCCGTGCGACAACTACGAGCGCTTCATCTTCGGACGCGGGCCCAGCGGCCAGGCCGAGGCCTGTCACTTCCCGCCGCCCAACCAATTCCCGGCGGCGACCACCGGGTACTGGGTGGCGTCATATCCGCTGTACGGGGTGCAGCAGGCCGGTGCCAAGTGCCCGGGCCCGCAGAGCGCGGCACAATCGGACCGCGGGCTTCCGATGCTCTGCCTCGGAGCTCAAGGATGGCAAGAGGGCTGGTTCACCGGCGCAGGGTTCTTCCCGCCTTCCGAATAACGACCATGCGCGAAAGCCCACCGGCTCAGCATCCGATTCCACGCTGGCTGCGCTTCGTGCTGGCGTCTGACCGGGCCGGCTCGGCCTGGTACATCGGGACCGGATTCTTCTTCGCGCCGGTGCTGGCGGTGCTCTCGCCCTGGCCCACCGTCACCGCCGTGCTGTGGGGCGTCATCGCGCTGGCCGGGCTCTGGTTGGGACTCCTGGGCATCGCCATGGCCGTCGGACTGGCCCGAATATTGCGCTCCGGGGCCGAAATTCCCGAAGACTACTGGCGCAGCTTGGTGCACTACTAGGCGTGGATAGGCGTTAGCTCCCGCAGAGAAATGCCACCCCGCCCCGTCTAGAGTCGTAGCAACCGTCCTGCAACAAAAGGAGACTCGAGATGGCCTTCAATGCCAGGGATGCAGTCGACGCGGTCAAGGACATCGCGACCAACGCCGTCGAAAAAGCCTCCGACATCGTCGAACACGCCGGCGACATCATCCGCGGCGACCTTGCCGGTGGCGCCAGCGGCATCGTTTCGAATTCGATCGACATCGGCACCTACGCGGTGGACCGGGCAAAAGAAGTGTTCACCGGACGCGACGAGTCCGACGACATCTAGGCGCGACGCCTAGGCGCGACGCCAGGTTAAACGGAGGCGGCCTCGTTCAGTTCGTCCAGCCGGTTGGTGGCCGCAAGGTATTCCTGCACCCAGCGCTCGATCACCGTTGAGGTCTTCTCCACCTTGGTGAACTGCCCGACCACCTGACCGACCGGGTTGAACGCCACGTCGACGGATTCGTTCGGGTACCTGTTGGTGGCCCGTACGGCCATGCCGGAGACCATGTACTGCAACGGCATTCCAAGCGGCTTCGGGTTTCCCGGCGCCTCCCAGGCCTCGGTCCAGTCGTTGCGCAGCATCCGGGCCGGCTTGCCGGTGAACGACCGGCTGCGGACGGTGTCGCGGCTGCCGGCCTTGACGTAGGCCTGCTGCTGAACCGGGGTGTTCGAGGACTCCTCGACCATCAGCCACTGCGATCCGGTCCACGCGCCTTGCGCGCCGAGCGCCAGGGCGGCCGCGATCTGCTCGCCGCTGCCGATACCGCCGGCGGCCAGCACCGGGATCGGGGCGACCTCCTTGACGACCTGCGGCCATAGCACGATCGAGCCCACCTCGCCGCAGTGCCCGCCGGCCTCGCCGCCTTGGGCGATGATGATGTCGACGCCCGCGTCGGCGTGCTTGCGGGCCTGGGAGGGGGAGCCGCACAACGCGGCGACCTTGAGCCCGGCCTCGTGGATGCGCTTGATCATGTCGGCCGGCGGGGTGCCCAGCGCGTTGGCGATCATCTTCACCTTCGGGTGCTTGAGCGCAACCTCGACCTGGGGCGTAGCCGTCGCCTCGGTCCAGCCGAGGAGCTGCAGGGTGTCGCCGTCGCTGTCCTCAACCGGCACTCCGTGGTCGGCGAGGATCTTCTTTCCGAAGTCGAGGTGTTCCTGCGGCACCATCTTGCGCAGCGTTTCGGCAAGCTCCTCCGCGGACAGGTGGGAGTCCATGCCTTCGTACTTGTTCGGGATGACGATGTCGACGCCGTAGGGGTGGTCGCCGATGTTCTCGTCAATCCAGTTGAGTTCAATCTCCAGCTGCTCGGGCGTGAAGCCGACCGCACCGAGCACGCCGAACCCCCCGGCCTTGCTGACCGCCACCACGACGTCGCGGCAGTGGGTGAAGGCGAATATCGGGAACTCGATACCGAGTTCGTCGCAGATAGGGGTGTGCATCACAACTCCTGGGGGCTCGCCGAATTGGAACGTGTTCTAGTTTAGTACCTGGCGCACTGACGTGGCCAGCGGGTCCTGACCTGCGCCTTGTCACTACGACCCGTCACCGCCGTCAGATCGCGGTGCTGTTCGCCACCCACAGGATGAGAAAGGCGAGCATGCAGGCGGCACAGAGCAGATGGTCGCGGCAGACCGAGCGCGCCAGCCGGGTCTGCTCGGGTGGACTGTCCTCGCGGTGCCCGAGCTGCACCGCATCGGGAACCGTGCGGGTCAACGCCAACATGGTTGGAATGCCGGCAAGCGCGGCCGAGGTCACCAGCAGCCAACCGGGATCGCGGCCGCGCGCGGCCTGCAGCACCAGCGTGCCCAGGAGGGTGAGCATGACGAGCAAAATCAACCGGCTCATCGGCCGAGACGTGGTGGTCGCCCGGTGGTAGTACGCCGCGATGGAAGCGAGCACCGCCTCGGGCAGTTCGGTCGTGGCCTTCCGGTGGCGAAGAACCTGAACATCGAAGATCAAGTCCATCCACAAGACGGCGAGCAGGAACCCGCTGCAGGCCGTGAGCAACGAGGCCATGGCACTCACCTACCTCTATCCAATCGCGCACCATGCCGCAGCACGGTTGCCGCTTGGACTCATTGTTCTCGGCGACGCAATAGGGGCCACGATGCGGAGACCGCCTGGCCAAATCACTTGTGCCACTTTTGTTTCAGTGGTTTCGATGGGGCGGTTTGTGTCGGAGGCCGGCGATAGC
>NZ_MVHG01000010.1 GCF_002086125.1 Mycobacterium arosiense ATCC BAA-1401 = DSM 45069 | reverse complement strand
ACGGCCCGAACGCCCCGGGCACGTCTCGCCAGGCGATCCCACACCGGTACCGATAAATAATGCCCTCGACCATCGAGCGGGCATCCTGAAAGGGCCTGCCCCGCTTGCCTGTCCGAGTCGGAAGCAAATCTTCAATCAACGACCACTGAGCATCGGTGAGCAACTGAAACCGCGACATGACTCAAGCCTCGGGCACAACATCCAAAATCTTTGCCAGACACGCCCTAGCCGCCGCGGTCAACGCCACCAGCCGGGAGGTGGCCCGCAGGTACTTTTTTCGGTATCCCCCGGCCAGCATCTCCTCGCTGAAGATGGTGTCCAGCTTCGTCCCCGAGGCCACGACGGGAACGCCCGCGTCATAGAGCCGGTCGGTGAGCGACACCAGCCTCAGCGCGACGTTCTGGTCGTCGATGCCGTGCACGCCGGTCACGAACACCGCACGCACGCCATCGATCAGCGCCAGGTAGCGCGACGGGTGCATGGTGGCCAGGTGCGCGCACAGCGCATCGAAGTCGTCGAGCGTACTGCCCTCGACCTGCGCGGCGCGCGCGGCCACCTCGTCATCCGACAGCGGCTGGGGCGCCGGCGGCAGACCGCGGTGCCGGTAGTCGGGCCCCTCGATTCGCACCGTCGTGAAAATGCTTGCCAGCGTGTTGATTTCACGCAAGAAATCCTGTGCGGCGAAGCGGCCCTCGCCGAGCTGCTCGGGCAGCGTGTTGGAGGTGGCGGCCACCGACACCCCACGCTCGACCAGCGACGAGAGCAACCGCGAGATCAGCGTGGTGTTGCCCGGGTCGTCGAGTTCGAATTCGTCGATGCAGACCGCCGTGTAGTCGGCCAGCAACTCGACGCACTCGACGAAGCCGAACACCCCGGCCAGCTGGGTCAGCTCCCCGAACGTCGCAAACGCCTTGCGGGCCAAACCATCGGGCGACGCTCCCGGCCCGGCACCGGGCAGCTCGTGGTAGGCCGACGCCAGCAGGTGTGTCTTGCCCACGCCGAACCCGCCATCCAGGTACAGCCCGACGCCGGGCAGAAGTTCGCGCCGCCCCAACAACTTTCGGCGGCCGGCGCGACGCTGCACGGCCTGCCGGCAGAAGTCGCGGCATGCCACCACCGCGGCCGCCTGCGTCGGCTCCGCCGGATCGGGCCGATACGTCGCGAAGCTCACGTCGGCGAACGTCGGTGGCGGCCTCAATTGGGCGATCAGCCGCTCCGCTGACACCGTAGGGTGCCGATCCACCAGGTGCGCCACGCCGCCCGCAGCGCCCGCGGAGGTGGACCCGTGCATGCAGGCACTGTAGCGACGTGCTGCAATCGAACCCATGCCCGACTCTGGCGCCGCACTGTCGCTGCTCGGATCGGTGCGCGGACTCGACGACGGCGACCTCCCCCAGCTCTATGCCTATCCCGAACACGACGGGACGTGGGTGCGGGCGAACTTCATCACCAGCGTCGACGGCGGGGCCACCTCGGGTGGCAGCAGCGGCGCGATGGGCGGCCCGGGCGACCGATTCATCTTCAACCTGCTGCGTGAACTCGCCGACGTCATCGTCGTCGGGGCGGGCACCGTACGGGTCGAGGGCTACTCCGGGGCGCAACTCAGCGTCACCCAGCGTCAGCACCGGCAGGCCCGCGGGCAAACCGAGGTTCCGCAGCTGGCGATCGTGACCGGATCGGGCAATGTCAGCCGGGACATGGCGGTGTTCACCCGCACCGAGGTGCAGCCCCTGGTGCTCACCTGCACCGCGGCGCTCGAGCAGATTCGCCGGGCGCTCGGCGGCCTGTGCGAGGTGCTCGACTGCTCGGGCAGCGATCCCGAAACGGTGGACGAGGCCGCTCTGCTGATGGCCCTCGGCGCGCGCGGCATGCGCCGCATACTCACCGAGGGCGGCCCCACGCTGCTGGACAGGCTGATCCGGCGCGACCTGCTCGACGAGCTGTGCCTGACGATCGCGCCCTGCCTCGTCGGCGGCCAGGCACGACGCATCGCGAGCGGCTCGGGGCAACTGCTCACCCGGATGCGGTGTGTCCATGTCCTGACCGACGACGCCGGCTACCTTTACACCCGCTACGTCAAGGCCTAGCTACTGTGGTCGGCATGAGTCGGCCGTACACCTGCGCCACGATCCTGGTTGCGGTGACCGCGTTGCTGGCCGGTTGCGTCCCGGGTCTGGCCGCCAATCCGCGGTTCGCCACCAATTCCGGTGCGCGACCGCAGGGAGCGGCGACCTCCAAGCCGCCGCCCAGCGGCCCGCCGCCGCTCGCGGCGCCCAAGAACGACCTGGCGTGGCACGACTGCACCTCGCGGGTGTTCGCCGACGCGGCGGTGCCCGCCGCCGCCGGTGTCCAGTTGGACTGCGCCAGCTACGACGCCGACCTGGACCCGGTCAACGGCGGGGGCGGCAGCCTGAGCATCGGCGTGGTGCGCGCCCGCTCCAACCAGACACCCCACGATGCCGGCCCGCTGGTCTTCACCACCGGCTCCGATCTGCCGTCCTCGGCGCAGCTGCCGGTCTGGTTGTCCCGGTCGGGCGCCGAGGTGCTGGCCAGCCACCCCGTCGTCTCCGTCGACCGGCGCGGCATCGGCATGTCGAGCCCCATCGACTGCCGGGACAAATTCGACCGCCAACAAATGCGCGACCAGTCGCAGTTCCAGGCCGGCGACGATCCGGTGGCCAACCTGTCCGAGGTGTCCAACACCGCCACCACCAACTGCGGCGACGCCGTCGGCATCGGGCCGAACGCATCCTCGTACGACGACGCGCACGCCGCCTCGGACATCGAGCGGCTGCGCGCCCTGTGGGACGTGCCGGCCCTGGCCCTGGTCGGCATCGGCAACGGCGCCCAGGTGGCGCTGGCCTACGCCGGAGCGCGGCCGGACAAGGTTTCCCGGCTGATCCTCGACTCACCGGTTGCGTTGGGCACCAGCGCCGAGGCCGCCGCCGAGCAGCAGGTCAAGGGACAGCAGGCCGCGCTCGACGCCTTCGCCGCCCAATGCATCGCGGTGAACTGCGCGCTGGGCGCGGACCCCAAGGGCGCCGTCTCCGCCCTGCTGGCCGACGCCCGCGCCGGCCATGGCCCCGGCGGCGCGTCGGTGGCGCAGGTGGCCAACGCCATCACCGTCGCGCTGGGCTATCCCTCGGGCGGCCGCGTCAACGCCACCACCGACCTGGCCAACGCGCTGGCGGGCGCGCGGTCTGGCGACACCAACGCGCTGAACAATCTGATCAACCACGCCAACGCCGTCCAGGACTCCGACGGCCAGTTCGTCAACGTGTGCAGCGACGCGGTCAACCGCCCCACCCCGGACCGGGTGCGCGAACTCGTCGTCGCCTGGGGCAAGCTCTACCCCGAATTCGGCACCGTCGGCGCGCTCAACATGGTCAAGTGCGTGCACTGGCCCACCAGCTCCCCGCCGCCCACGCCGAAGACCCTCAAGGTCGACGTGCTGCTGCTCGGCGTGCAGAACGACCCCATCGTCGGCACGGACGGCGTCGCGGCGACCGCGGCCGGCGTCATCAACGCCAACGCCGCCAGCAAGCGGGTGATGTGGCAGGGCATCGGGCACGGCGCCAGCATCTTCTCCGGCTGCGCCGTGCCGCCGCTGATCGGCTACCTCAACAGCGGCAAATTGCCCAACACCGACACCTACTGCCCGGCCTGACGCTGCTTTCGGGCGCACACCGGCGCCGGTGTACGGTGCGCTGGTGACGGCAGCTGAATCGACCCGAACCGGCCTGCGCGATCGGACACTGGCCGCCTGTAGTCCCCGCACCGGCGCGCCGAGCGTCGCGGCCGTGCTGCGGTACGCGTTGTGGCCGATAGCCATCTTCTCGGTGCTGCACCGCAGCATTCCGCTTTCCATCAACGGCAACATCACCGACGACTTCAAACCCGTATATCGCGCGGTACTCAACTTCCGGCGCGGCTGGGACATCTACAACGAGCACTTCGACTACGTCGACCCGCACTATCTGTACCCGCCGGGCGGCACGCTGCTGATGGCCCCTTTCGGGTACCTGCCGTTCACTCCGTCGCGGTTTCTGTTCATCCTGATCAACACCCTCGCGATTTTGATCGCCTGGTACCTGCTGCTGCGGATGTTCAATTTCACGCTGGCCTCGGTGGCCGCGCCCGCGCTGCTGCTGGCCATGTTCTGCACCGAAAGCGTCACCAGCACGCTGGTGTTCACCAACATCAACGGCTGCGTCCTGCTGGCCGAGATGCTGTTTTTGCGCTGGCTGCTGGACGGGCGGGTGAGCCGGCAGTGGTGGGCCGGCATTGCCATCGGGCTGACGCTCACGCTCAAGCCCGTACTGGGCCCACTGCTGTTGTTACCCCTGCTGAACCGGCAGTGGCGGACGCTGGTGCCGGCCATCGCGGTGCCCGTCGTCGTCAATCTGGCGGCGTGGCCGCTGGTGAGCGACCCGATGGACTTCGTCACCAAAACGCTGCCCTACATCGGGGGCACCCGCGACTACTTCAACAGCTCGATCGAGGGCAACGGCGTGTACTTCGGCCTGCCCACCTGGCTGATCGTGTTCATGCGAATCCTGTTCGTGCTGATCACGATCGGCGCGCTGTGGCTGTTGTACCGCTACTACCGCACCCGCGACCCGCTGTTCTGGTTCACCAGCTCCTCGGGCGTGCTGCTGCTGTGTTCCTGGCTGGTGCTCCCGCTGGCGCAGGGCTACTACTCGATGATGCTCTTCCCGTTCCTGATGACGGTGGTGCTGCGCAACTCGCTGATCCGCAATTGGCCGGCCTGGCTGGGGATCTATGGGTTCATGACGCTGGACGACTGGCTGATCTACCGGGCGATGCGGTACGGCCGCGCACTGCATTACCTCAAGATCACCTACGGTTGGTCGCTGCTGCTGATCGTCGCGTTCACCGTGCTGCTCTACCGGTACCTGGACGCCAAGGCCGAAAACCGGCTGGACGAGGGCATCGATCCGGCGTGGCTGACGGACGAGCGCGAGCGAGCTAGCGTGGAGCCATGACTTCCCCCGACGTGTCGCGTCCGAAGGTGCAACTCAGCGACGATGAGTGGCGCAAGAAACTGTCCCCAGAAGAGTTCTACGTGCTGCGTCAGGCCGGCACCGAGCGGCCCTTCACCGGTGAATACACCGACACCAAGACCGAAGGCGTGTACCAGTGCCGGGCCTGCGGTGCCGAATTGTTCCGCAGCACAGAGAAATTCGAGTCGCATTGCGGGTGGCCGTCGTTCTTCGACCCGGCGAACTCCGACGCGGTGATCCTGCGCCCCGACCATTCGATGGGCACCACGCGCACCGAGGTGTTGTGCGCGAACTGCCACAGCCACCTGGGCCACGTGTTCGCCGGCGAGGGCTATCCGACACCGACGGATCAGCGCTACTGCATCAACTCGGTCTCGTTGCGGCTGGTGCCGGCGGGCGGATAGGGCGGATAGGGCGCGCGGCTCCCGTGCACCCAGGCGGCCCAGGTGCCGCGGGTGCCACGGGTGCCACGGGTGCCACGACACTTAACCGGTTGCGACGACACGCCGAAAAGGATCGCAGCGGTTTAAGTCTCGCGGGATCTTACCGACACATCGTGGCGTCTTTGACGTTGTGGAGGACGTATTCGTGGGCAGCGAGGCAGCGCGGCTCGGGCTCGTGAGCCCGTATCAGTTGCGGACATGCTTCCGCGCGATCTATCCGGACATCTATCTGTCGAACGCTGCGACATTGTCGCTGAGAACGCGGTCGACCGGGGCGTTTCTGTGGTCAGGGCGGCGCGGGGTCGTGGCGGGACTCGCCGCGGCGGCGCTGCACGGGTCGCAGTGGATCGACGACGACGAGCCCATCGAGTTGATCTGGCGCAACCCGCATCCGCCTCGCGGTGTGATCACCCGAAATCAGCGCATCCAGCCGGACGAAGTCACCCGGATTAGCGGCCTGCCGGTGACCACTGTCGCCAGGACCGCGTTCGACCTTGCCCGGCAAGCGCCCATCGGCGAGGCGGTGGCGCGGATCGACGCGTTGATGCGTGCCACACCGTTCTCGCGCGAGGATGTGCTGCTGCTGGCCAAGCGATACCGCGGTGCGCGCGGCCTGCGGGTGCTGCGATCAGCGCTCCCGTTGGTAGATCCCGGCGCCGCCTCGCCCAAGGAGACATGGCTGCGTTTGCTGTTGATCGAGGCCGGCCTGCCCGCCCCGGCCACGCAGTTACCGGTGCAACAGAATTGGCGGCTTATCGCCTGCCTCGACATGGGCTGGGAAGAGTACAAAGTGGCCGCAGAGTACGACGGCGATCACCACCGCACGAACCGTAGGCAGTACGCGCGCGACCAGCGCCGGCTGCGCACGCTTGACGACCTGGGGTGGACGGTCATCCGGGTGATCGCCGACGACAAGCCGGACGACGTTGTGGGCCGCGTGCGCCGTGCGCTCATCCGCCGCGGATACCGCGACACTTAACCGGTTGCGACGACACGCCGAAAAGGATCGCAGCAGTTTAAGTTTCGCGGCATGGGGAGGGTGCGGAGCGGCCCGGGGCGGCCCGGCATGGGGAGGGCGCGGAGCGGCCCGGGGCGGCCCGGCATGGGGAGGCCGCGGTCGGCCTCGACGTCAGTCGACCCGCGTGGCGTGCACTTCCCAGAACGGGGCGTGCGCCCGTTCGCCCTCGAGCCACGGCTCGATCACCCGGAAGCGCTCCAGCAACTTCTCCGCCTGATCGGCCATGTCGGGATTGCGCGCCGCCATCGCCTCGATGGACTCGACGCTGACGTTGACCCGATAGGTGGTGGTGCCCAAATACGTGATCTCCCAGCCACCGTCGGGCAGCACGTCGCGAAAGTCGTTCTCGGACAACGACCGCAGCATCTTGAAGCCATTGACGTTGTGCTCGCCGAACTCGTACATGTACAGCCGCGCGCCCGGCTTGGTGGCGCGGTGCAGCGCCCGCACGTACGAGCTGCGCAGCTCGGGCTCGGTGCTGAAGGTGTGGTAGAAGGCGCAGTCGACCACCGTGTCGAACCGGCCGTCGAACCCGTCCAGCTTCGTCGCGTCGGCCAGCTCGAAATTGACCGACACACCGGCCTTTTGGGCGTTCTCCCGGGCCCGCTCGATGGCGGTCGCCGACCCGTCGATGCCGGTCGCCGAAAAGCCCTTGGACGCGTAGTAGATGGCGTGGTGGCCCGGGCCGGTGCCCGGGTCGAGCACCTCGCCCTTGATCGCTCCCAGCGCGACGAGCTGCTGGACCACCGGCTGCGGGCCGCCGATGTCCCACGGCGTGGCGGCCGGCAGGCCATGCGACGTCCGCTGGTCGCGGTACATTTCCTCGAAGCGGGTGGGGTCGTTGGGGTCGAACGGCGCGGTTGTCATGGCAGCGCATTCACCAGCTGCTCGACGGACACCCGGGGGCCGGTGAAAAACGGCGTCTCCTCGCGGGTGTGCCGACGGGCGTCGGTGGCACGCAGCTCGCGCATCAGGTCGACGATGCGGTGCAGTTCGGGAGCCTCGAAGGCCAGGATCCACTCGTAATCACCGAGCGCGAACGCCGGGACCGTGTTGGCGCGCACGTCCTTGTATTCGCGCGCGGCCATGCCGTGCTCAGCGAGCATGCGACGGCGTTCATCATCGGGCAGCAGGTACCACTCATAGGACCGCACGAAGGGATACACGCAGACGTAGGCGCCGGGTTCCTCGCCGGCGAGGAACGCCGGGATGTGGCTCTTGTTGAACTCGGCCGGACGATGCAGCGCCACGCTGCTCCACACCGGCGCGCTGACCCGGCCCAGCGCCGTCGTGCGCCGGAAATCGGCGTAGGTGGCCTGCAGCGCCTCGACGCGCTCGGCGTGGGTCCAGATCATGAAATCGGCGTCGGCCCGCAGGCCCGCGACGTCGTAGAGGCCGCGCACCACGACGCCGCGCTCCTCCTGCTGCTTGAAAAACGTCGACGCTTCATCGACGACGTCTTCGCGCTGTTCGCCCAGCTCACCCGGCTCGACGGAGAACACCGAGAACATCAGGTAGCGGATCTGGGAATTGAGCGAGTCGTAGTCGAGCTTTGGCATGGAACCTATCGTGCCACTTGCGCGTCCAAGTCTCCGATGGCGCTGATCACACGTTCGACCGCGCGCCCCGCCGCGCCGACGCAGGCCGGCACGCCGATGCCGTCCAGATAACTACCGGCCACCGCCAGCGTCGGGGGCAGGCCCGCGCGCACCTCGGCCACCAGATCGGCATGGCCGGGACCGTACTGCGGCATCGCATTGATCCAGCGCCGAATGCGGACGTCGACGGGGTCGACGGTGAGCCCGAACACGGTGGCCAGGTCGCCCACCGCCCAGCTCAGCAGCTCGTCGTCGGGGGTGTCCGCCGCGACGCGATCGCCGAACCGCCCGAACGACAGCCGCAGCAGCTGCGCGTCGCCGCGGAGGCCCCATTTGCGTGACGACAGCGTGATGGCCTTGGCTCGCAGCCACTCACCGGTCGCCACCAGCACGCCCGAACACTGCGGGAACGCGGTATCGGCAGGCACGGCCAGCGCCATCACCACCGACGAGGCGCTGGTGATGCGCCCGACGACGGCGGCGCTGCGCGGGGCCGCCCCGGCCAGCAGCCGGGCACATTCCCCCGCCGGGACGGCCAGGATCACCGCGTCGGCGGGCCAGCGAGCGCCGGTGTCGTCGATCACCGTCCAGCCCGCGCCGGCGGGCTCGAGCCGCGACACCGCGGCGCGCACCCGGCGCGGGCGAGCACGCGCGACGAGCTCGTCGATCAGCACCTGGTAGCCGCCCTCGAGCGCGCCGAACACCGGCGCGCCGGTGACCGGCGGCAGCGCCTGACGGATCGCGTCGGTGAGGCTGGTGGCGCCGCGGTCCAGGGCCACCGCCACCGTCGGGGCCGCCGCGCGCAGCCCGATGGTGGCCGCCGAGCCGGCATACACCCCGCTCAGCAGGGGATCCACCGACCGCGACACCACCTGGTCGCCGAACCGCTCGCCCACCAGGTCGGCCACCGCGGGGTCGCCGCCCGCCCGCCAGGCGAGCGGGCGGCTGGGTTCGGCCTCGATGCGGGCCACCGTGGCCTCGTCGACCAGTCCCGCCACCGAGGCCGCCGACGACGGGATCCCGACGACGGTGCCCGTCGGCAGCGCACACAACTGCCGGCCGCTGTAGATCAGCGGGCGCGCGCCGGTCGAAACCCGCTGGCGCTCAGCCAAATTGAGCTCCGCGAGCAGCGCCGGCATTTCGGGGCGGCGCAGCACGAATGCCTCGGCACCCAAATCCATCGGCTGTCCGCCGACCGGCTCGGTGCGCAGCACCCCGCCGAGCCTTTCCCCCGGGTCGAACAGCGCGATCGCCGCGCCTTCACCGGCGGCCGCGCGGAGCCGATAGGCCGCCGTCAGGCCCGAAATACCGCCCCCCACAACGCAATACGAGGGGGCACTCATAGGGAATGGACCAGCGACACCAGGTCGGTCAGCACACCGGGATCGGTCTCGGGCAGCACGCCGTGGCCCAGGTTGAAGACGTGGCCCGCGGCGCCGGCGTCGACCGCCCGCCGGCCCTCGTCGACGACGGCGCGCGCCGCGCGTTCCACCACCGGCCAGCCCGCCAGCACCGCGACCGGATCGAGGTTGCCCTGCAACGCCGTACCGGGTTGAACACGGGCGGCCGCGTCGGGCAGCGCGGTCCGCCAATCGACGCCCACCACGTTCGCGCCGACCGACGACATCGCGCCCAGCAGTTCGGCGGTGCCGACCCCGAAGTGGGTCATCGGCACGCCGTAGCCGGCCAGGGCGGCGAACACCCGGGCGCTGTGCGGCTGCACGTAAGTGCGATAGTTCGCCAGGGACAGCGCCCCGGCCCACGAGTCGAACACCTGAATGGCGTCCACCCCGGCGTCGAGCTGCACCCGCAGGAAGCCCACCGTGATGTCGGTCAGCTTCTCCATCAGCGCATGCCAGGTATCCGGCTCGGCCAGCATCATCGCCTTGGTGCGCGCATGGTGACGGCTCGGGCCGCCCTCGATCAGATAGGACGCCAGGGTGAACGGCGCGCCCGCGAAACCGATCAGCGGGACGTCGCCCAGCGCGGACACCAGCAGCGACACCGCGTCGGAAACCGGCTGAACCCGTTGCCGGTCAAGGGGTTTGATGGCCTGTACCGCGGCGGCGGTGCGCACCGGCGACTCGATCACCGGCCCCACCCCGGCGACGATGTCCAGGTCGACGCCCGCCCCGCGCAGCGGCACCACGATGTCGGAGAACAAGATCGCCGCGTCGACGTCGTGGCGACGCACCGGCTGCAGGGTGATCTCGCAGACCAACTCGGCGTCGAAGCAGGCCGACAACATGTCGGTCTGGGCCCGCAGCGCCCGGTATTCGGGCAGCGAGCGACCGGCCTGGCGCATGAACCACACCGGCACCCGGTTGGGCTTGCGGCCGCTGGCGGCCGCCAGATACGGCGACTCGGGAAGGTCGCGGCGAGTACTCATCAGCCTCAATGCTGCCATGGGGGCTTATAACCGCTTGCGTAACATCATCCCGATGCCAGTCAACTACGACGAGTTCCCAAGTCTGCGCCGCGAGCTCGGGGACAACGGGGTGCTGACGCTGGTGCTCGATTCCCCCGGCCTCAATTCGGTCGGGCCGCAGATGCACCGCGACCTCGCCGACATCTGGCCGGTGATCGACCGCGATCCGGCGGTGCGCGCCGTCCTGGTCCGCGGCGAGGGCAAGGCCTTCTCCTCCGGCGGCAGCTTCGACCTGATCGACGAGACCATCAGCGACTACGAGGGCCGGATCCGCATCATGCGCGAGGCCCGCGACCTGGTGCACAACATGATCAACTGCGACACCCCGGTCGTGTCGGCGATCCGGGGGCCGGCGGTGGGCGCGGGTCTGGTGGTGGCCCTGCTCGCCGACATCTCGGTGGCGGGCCGGACCGCGAAGCTGATCGACGGGCACACCAAGCTCGGCGTGGCGGCCGGCGACCACGCCGCGATCTGCTGGCCGCTGCTGGTCGGCATGGCCAAGGCCAAGTACTACCTGCTGACCTGCGAGACGCTGCTGGGTGAGGAAGCCGAGCGCATCGGGCTGGTGTCGACCTGCGTCGACGACGACGACGTGCTGAGCACCGCCGCCCGCATCGCCGAGAACCTGGCGCAGGGCGCGCAGCACGCGATCCAATGGACCAAACGCAGCCTCAACCATTGGTATCGCATGATGGGCCCCACCTTCGAGACATCGGTGGGCCTGGAATTCCTCAGTTTCAGCGGCCCCGACGTGCAGGAAGGCCTGGCCGCGCACCGCGAGAAACGCCAGGCCCGTTTCACCCGCTAATCACCTCTGAGCTGCACATATAGCTTTGGTGGAGGCCCGGTAACGGCTTGATCGCGGCGGGTTTGAAACCCGGCGCGCCTGTCGCGGCGTGTCGGACTGTGGGTCTACCGTCGATCCCTGTGACCCGTGCCGTGACGACGCAGAACGGTCGGGATGGACAGGAGCGGCGCCAAGTGACCTCATCCGAACCGGCCCCCTTCCGCGAGGCGGTAGCGGCGATGAACGCCGTCGTCGTGCGGCCGGAGATCGAGTTGGGTCCCATCCGGCCACCGCAACGCTTGGCTCCCCACAGCTACGCTCTGGGCGCCGAGGTCAAACATCCCGATCACGACATCATTCCCGAACGGTCCGACGGCGACGCCTTCGGACGGTTGATCCTGCTCTACGATCCCGAGGGGGCCGACGCGTGGGACGGCACCATCCGCATGGTCGCCTACATCCAGGCCGACCTCGACCCCAGTGAGGCGGTTGACCCGCTGCTGCCCGAAGTAGCGTGGAGCTGGCTAGTCGAGGCACTGGAGTCACGTATGGAACAAGTCGTCGCCCTGGGCGGCACCGTCACCGCCACCACATCGGTGCGCTACGGAGACATCTCCGGGCCGCCGCGCGCGCACCAGCTCGAGCTGCGCGCGTCATGGACCGCGACCTCACCCGCGGTCGGTGGCCATGTCGAGGCGTTCTGCGAGGTGCTGGAGCATGCCGCGGGCCTACCACCCGCCGGAGTCACCGACCTGAGCTCACGGTCACGCGCCTAGCATGGGCGAACCGGCGGCCGACTCGCCGGGCGGCAGCGCGCCCGGCGACGCAGGCACCGACCCCGCGCCCACCCCGCTGCCGCACCCTACCGAGGGCGTCCCGCCGATCTCGGTGAGCGTCCGCGACATCGAGGCCGCCGCGCAGCGACTGGACCGTGGCCACGGGCCCTTCGCGGTGGACGCCGAGCGGGCGTCGGGTTTCCGCTACTCCAACCGGGCCTACCTGATTCAGGTCCGGCGGGCCGGCTCCGGCACCGTTCTCATCGATCCGGTGAGCCACGGCGCCGACCCGCTGCAGGCCCTGCGGCCGGTGGCCGAGGTGCTGGGCACCGACGAATGGATCCTGCACGCGGCCGACCAGGACCTGCCCTGCCTGGCGGAGGTGGGCCTGCGGCCACCGGCGCTGTACGACACCGAACTCGCCGGACGACTGGCCGGGTTCGAACGGGTGAACCTGGCCACCATGGTCGAGCGGCTGCTGGGCTTCGGGCTGGCCAAGGGCCACGGCGCGGCCGACTGGTCCAAGCGGCCGCTGCCCGCCGAGTGGCTCAACTACGCGGCGCTGGACGTGGAGCTGCTCATCGAACTGCGCGCGGCGATCGCCGACGTGCTGGCCGACCAGGGCAAAAGTGATTGGGCCGCACAGGAATTCGATTACCTGCGCGACGCGGGTGCGAAAGATCCGGGGGCCGCCGCGCGCCGGGACCGGTGGCGGCGGACGTCGGGCATCCACCGGGTGCGCGATCAGCGCGGCCTGGCCGCGGTGCGCGAACTGTGGTTGACCCGCGACCGGATCGCGCAGCGCCGCGACATCGCGCCGCGCCGCATCCTGCCCGACTCGGCCATCATCGACGCCGCCCTGGCCAACCCGACGACCGTCGAGGAATTGGTCGCCCTGCCCGTGTTCGGGGGGCGCAATCAGCGGCGCAGCGCCGCGACGTGGCTGGCCGCGCTGGATGAGGCTCGCACCAAGAACCCACCCGCCGACAGCGAACCGGCGAACGGCCCGCCACCGCCGGCGCGATGGAGCAGGCGCAAGCCGGAGGCCGCCGCCCGATTGGAGGCCGCGCGCTCGGCGCTGGCCGAGGTTTCCGAGCGGGTCCGCGTCCCCACCGAGAACCTGGTGTCACCGGAACTGGTGCGACGGCTGTGCTGGGATTGGACGCCCGCGCCCGATCCGCTCGACGCCGTCGAGAACTTTCTGCGCGCCGGCCAGGCCCGCCCGTGGCAGCGGGAACTGGTGGACCCGGTGCTGGCCCGGGCGCTGCAGGCCGCGCCCGCCCAGGATGGTGACGTCGAAATCGACGCCAGCGCGGAAAAGTTCGAGTAAGGGTCGCGGTAGCGTCGATTTCGAATTGGGGCCAGCCGGCTCTCCCCGGCTCCGTCGCGCTCGCGACTTAGTCGAGGTGCTCGCGGATCTCCGCTTCGGCGACGCCGCTGCCCAGCGCGGCGACCCAGCCGGTGATGCGGCGGGCCACATCCTGGTCGGTGAGGGCCAGGTCCGAGAGCAGCTCACCGCGGGCGGCCTGCTCGTAGAACTGCTGCGGCAGCCCGAGGTCGCGGCAGGGGACGTCGATCTCGGCGCGGCGCAGGGCGGCCGAGACCGCCGACCCGACCCCGCCGTTGACCCCGTTGTCCTCGCACGTGACGACGAGTTTGTGCTGCTCGGCCAGCTCTAAAACGCTCGGCGAGACCGGCAGCACCCAGCGCGGGTCGATGACCGTGACGCCGATCCCCTGGTCCTGCAGTCGCCTGGCCACCGCCAGCGCCATCGGCGCGAAGGCGCCGACGCCGATCAGCAGCACGTCGTGGTTGCAGCCGCCGGCCGGGACCGCGAGCACGTCGACGCCCGAGATGCCGGATCCGCGGCGCTCGATGGCCGGGATGTCCTCGCCCACATCGCCTTTGGGGAAACGCAGCGCCGTGGGGCCGTCGTCGACGTCGAGCGCCTCACCGAGCTCCTCGCGCAACCGGGTGGCGTCCCGGGGTGCGGCCACCCGCATGCCGGGCACGATGCCCAGCATCGACAGGTCCCACATGCCGTTGTGGCTGGCGCCGTCCGAACCGGTGATGCCGGCCCGGTCGAGCACCATGGTGACGGGCAGCTTATGCAGGGCCACGTCCATCATGATCTGGTCGAACGCCCGGTTGAGGAACGTCGAGTAGATAGCCACCACCGGGTGCATGCCGCCCATGGCCAGCCCCGCCGCGGAGGTGATCGCGTGCTGCTCGGCGATGCCGACGTCGAACAGGCGGTCGGGGAACTGCTGCCCGAACGGGGTCAGCCCGGTCGGGCCGGGCATGGCCGCGGTGATGGCCACGATGTCGCGGCGCTTGCGGGCGTAACCGATGAGCGCATCGGAAAACGTCGCCGTCCAGCCCGGCCCGGCGATCTTGGTCGCCTGGCCGGTGACCGGGTCGATGACGCCGCAGGAATGCATCTGCTCGGCTTCGTCGTCCTCGGCCGGCGCGAAGCCCATGCCCTTGCGGGTCACCACGTGCACGATCACCGGCCGGCCGAAGCCGCGGGCGTGCCGCAGCGCGGCCTCCACCGCGCGTTCGTCGTGGCCGTCGACCGGGCCGACGTACTTCAGCCCCAGATCGGTGAACAGCAGCTGTGGTGAGAGCGAGTCCTTGATGCCGGCCTTGACGCTGTGCATGACCCGGTAGGCGAGCTTGCCGACCAGCGGCAGCGCGCGCAGCGCGTCGCGGCCCTTCGCCAGGGCCTGCTCGTAGGCCGGCTGCAGCCGCAGCGAGGCGAGATGGTCGGCGACACCGCCGATCGTCGGGGCATAGCTGCGGCCGTTGTCGTTGACCACGATGATGACCGGGCGGTCGGAGGCGGCGATGTTGTTCAGCGCCTCCCAGCACATGCCGCCGGTGAGCGCGCCGTCGCCGACCACCGCCACCACGTGCCGGTTGCGGTGCCCGCTCAGCTCGAAGGCCTTGGCCAGGCCGTCGGCGTAGGACAACGACGCGCTGGCGTGGCTGGACTCCACCCAGTCGTGTTCGCTCTCGGCGCGCGACGGATACCCGGACAGGCCGCCCTTCTTGCGCAGGCTCTCGAACTCGCGGGCCCGCCCCGTCAGCATCTTGTGGACGTAGGCCTGATGGCCGGTGTCGAAGATGATCGGATCGTGAGGTGAGTCGAACACCCGGTGCAGGGCGAGGGTCAGCTCGACCACACCCAGATTGGGCCCCAGGTGTCCCCCGGTGGCAGCAACCTTGTGAATCAGGAACTCGCGAATCTCGGCGGCCAGATCGCGAAGCTGATGCGCAGAAAGGTGCTGCAGATCAGCGGGCCCGCGGATCTGTTCCAGCATCCAGTCAGTCTACGCAGCGGCCGCCGGATGGCACGGTCGCGACGCTCACCGCGCCGACGCCGGGCCGAACAGTTCGGCCAAGGCGTCGTGAAGCTCGGGATCCGCCAGGATGACGACCTCGTCGCCGGCCTCGAGTTCGGTGTCGCCCCGCACCGGCACCAGACCGGTGGTGCGGACCACGATGCTCACCCAGATGTCGCCGACCCGGTCACTGAGACCCTCGACCGTGGACTTCTCGGCCGGGGATCCGGCGGCGACGCTGAAGCGGTGCACCCCCTCCGGTTCGTCGGCGAGTCGCACGCCTATCTCCCACGGCTGGGTCTGCACCGTTCGCATGGGCAGCTGCAACAGCCTGGCGACGCCGGGCACCGAGCTGCCCTGCACGAGCACCGAGAAGACGACCACGATGACCACGATGCCGTACAGACGTTCGGCGTCGGCGATGTGGGCGGCCCGCAGGAACTCGCCCAGCAGGATCGGCACCGCGCCCTTGAGCCCGGCGAACAGCACGAAGATGCGTTCGTTTCGCCGCAGAGCTACGGGAATCAGGCACGCGCCCACCCCCAGCGGCCGAATCAGCACCGTCAGAGCCACAGCGAGGACGAGCCCGGGGATCCACACGTGGGATTGGCCGAGCACGGTGAGATCGACGGTCAAACCCAGGACGGCGAAGGCGACGATTTCCGCCAGACCGGCCAGCGCGGCGTGGAATCGCTTGATCTCCGGCTTGTAGGGCGCGCGGGCGTCGCCGATCACGATGCCGGCCACGAACACGGCCAGAAATCCTGACCCGTGCGCCAGCGTCGCAATGCCGTACAACATCAGGCAGCACGCCAGCGTTCGCAGCGGGTACAGGCCTTCGCTCGGCAACGCCACCCTGCGCATGAACACGAGGAGGGCTCGACCGCCGATCACACCGACGGCCAGGCCGATCACCATCTGCAGAACGAATCGGGTTCCCACGCCGGCGAATCCGGCCGCGCTGAGGCCACCGGCGGCGACCAGGCTGGACATCAAGGAGATGCCCACCGGATCGTTGGCGCCGGACTCGCCCTCCAGGATGGTGCTGCTGCGGCCCCTGATCTCGCGTTTGCCCAGCACGGAGAAGACCACTGCCGGATCGGTGGGAGCGACGGCCGTGGCGACGAGCGCCGCCGGAAACCAGTCGATCCCGCAAACGTAGTGCACCACCAGCGCCGCCCCCGCGGCGGTCAGCGCGGTGCCCACCACGCCCACCGACAGGATCGGGACGGCCGCGGCGCGGAACCGCGACGGCCCGATATGCATGCCGCCGTCGAACAGCACCAGCACCAGCGCGACGGTGATCACCCGCTCCACGGTCTGCTCGGAGGGGGGCTGCACGACGGACACGGAGTGCGCCACGACGGCGGTGCCGATCAGCACGAGCAGGGGCACGGGGATCTTGACCCGCTCGGTCAGCCGGTTCGCCAACACCGCAACCAAGCCGACGCCACTGGCGAACGACACGATCAGCGCGTAACGCAGAGTCTCGGTCACGACGGCACCAATCGGGTGGCCCGTCCTTTGGTGGTGAGCACCTGAGCCTTTCGATCGGTCGACAACGACATCGCCGACCAGACTTCCCGGCACACCGCGACGGAGTCTAGCCGCTAACGCGTCAGCAGCGCCACGCATTCGATGTGGTGGGTCAGCGGGAACGCGTCGAACACCTTGATCTTCTCGACGGTGTAACCGTGCCCCAGGTAGATTCCGATGTCGCGCGCGAAAGATGCTGCCTCGCAACCGATGTGCACGACGCGAGGGACACCGGCCGCGGCCAGCAGATCGATGACCTCGCGCCCGGCGCCCGCCCGCGGCGGATCCAGCACCGCCACGTCGGCGCGTCCTCGTTCGGCGGCCAGCGCGCGCCGCACCGAGTCGGTGACGATCTGCACCTGGGTCAGGTCGGCCAGGGCCGCCCGCGCGGCCCGGGTCGACCCGCGTGAGGTGTCGACGCTGAGCACCCGCCCGGAAGGACCCACGGCGTCGCCGAGCACGGCCGCGAAAACGCCTGCGCCGCCGTACAAATCCCACGCGCGCATCCCGGCGCCCACCTGTGCCCAGTCGGCGATCAGACCGCTGTATACCCCGGCGGCGTCGCGGTGTGCCTGCCAGAAGGCGGTCACCGGCACCTGCCAGGTGCGCCCCGCCACCCGCTGCACCCCCTCGTAGTGTCCCTCGATCACCTTGGTCGCCGTGTGCCTGCCCTGCCGCAGCGTGCGCACGACGTGGCGGGCGCCGTCGTCATCGACGGCCACGTGCAGCTGGGCGGACGGGGGCCACTCGCCCTCGGCGATCCCGTCGAGCATGCCGGCGGGCAGCTGCGCACAGCGCAAGTCGGTCACCAGGTCCTCGCTGTGATAACGGTGAAAGCCCGGCCGGCGATCGGGGCCCACGTCGAGCCGGACGCGGGTGCGCCACCCCGTCGGCGCGGAATCCGCCAGCGGCTCGGCCTCACCGCTCCAGCGATGCCCGCCCAGGCGCTCGAGCTGATTGGCCACCACTTCGGCCTTGAGCGCGCGGGCCACCTCGGGGGCGGCGAACGCCAGGTCGCAGCAGCCGGCGCCGCCCACCCCGGCGATCGGACACAGCGACGCGGTGCGCCCGGCAGCCGGCTCGATCACCTCGACAACCTCTGCGTGCCAATAGGATCCGCGATCCGCGGTGACCCGGACACGCACCCGCTCACCGGGCAGCGCGTACCGGACGAACACCACGCGGCCCTCGTGATGCGCGACGCAGCTGCCGCCGTTGGCCGGGGCACCGGTGGTCAACGTCAGCTCCCCCACCGGGGGCGCCGACGCGCGCGGCGACCGGGTTGATTCGCGGGTCAATCGAAGATTCCCCGACGAGCGTCACCCGGCGCCATGTGCGGCTGCAAGGTCTTGCGCCGTTCCGACGAACTCAGTTGCCACGGAACCGAAGTCACCATGACGCCGGGCATGAACAGCAGCCGCCCTTTAAGCCGAAGGGCGCTCTGGTTGTGCAACACCTGCTCCCACCAGTGGCCCACCACATACTCCGGAATGAACACCGTCACCACGGTGCGCGGTGACTCCTCCCTGGCCCGCTTGACGTAGTCCAAGACGGGACGGGTGACTTCGCGATACGGCGAGGCGATGACCTTGAGCGGGACGCTGATCTCGCTTTCCTCCCACTTGTGCACCAGTTCGCGGGTCTCGGCATCGTCGACGTTGACCGTCACCGCCTCGAGAACGTCGGGTCGGGTGGCCCTGGCGTAGGCCAGAGCACGCAAAGTCGGGAGGTGCAACTTGGACACCAGGACCACGGCGTGATTGCGGCTAGGCAACACCACGTCGTCCTGGGCGGCGGCCTGCTCGGCCAATTCGCGGTTCACGGTGTTGTAGTGCCGGTGAATCATTTTCATGATGCCGAACAGCAGGCTCATCGCGAACAGGGCGATCCACGCGCCGGCGGCGAACTTGGTCACCAGCACCACCAACAGCACCGCGCAGGTGGACAGCAGCCCGACCGTGTTGACCACCCGCGAGCGCATCATCTTGCGCCGGGCCCGCGGATCGGTCTCGGTGCGCAGCAACCGGCTCCAGTGCCGGACCATGCCGATCTGACTCAACGTGAACGAAATGAACACCCCGACGATGTAGAGCTGGATCAACGCGGTGACCTCACCGCGGAACGCGATGATCGCCAGCAGCGCCGCCCCGGACAAGAACAGGATGCCGTTGGAGAACGCCAATCGGTCTCCGCGGGTGTGCAATTGGCGCGGCAGGTAGCTGTGCTGCGCCAGGATCGAGCCGAGCACCGGGAACCCGTTGAACGCGGTGTTGGCCGCCAGCACCAGGATGAGCGCGGTCACCGTGGCGATGAGCAGAAACCCGATGTGAAAGCTCCCGAAGACCGTCTGCGCCAGCTGGGTGACCAGAGTCTTCTGGTAGTAGCCCTTCGGCGCGCCACCCAGTTGCGTCGCGGGGTCCTCGACGAGCTGAACCCCGATCTTCTGGGCCAGCACGATGATGCCCATCAACAACGTCACCGCGATGCCACCGAGCATCAACAGGGTGGTCGCCGCGTTGCGCGACTTGGGTTTCTGAAACGCCGGCACCCCGTTGCTGATCGCCTCGACCCCGGTCAGCGCCGCACACCCCGAGGAGAACGACCGCGCCACCAAGAACGCCAAGGCGAAACCGACGACCTGGCCGTGCTCGGCGTGCATCTGGAATCCGGCGGACTCGGCCCGCAGCGGATTACCCAACACGAAGATCCGGAACAGCCCCCAGCCGATCATCACCAGGACGCCGATGATGAACGCGTACGTCGGCACCGCGAAGGCCACCCCGGACTCGCGCACCCCCCGCAGGTTCAGCGCCATCACCAGCAGGATCGAGGCCACACAGAAGAACACCTTGTGCTCGGCCACGATCGGGATCGCCGAGCCGATGTTCGCCATCGCCGAGGCCGTCGAGACCGCAACGGTGAGAACGTAATCCACCATCAGCGCGCTGGCGACCACCAGGCCGGCGGTGTCGCCGAGATTCGTGGTGACCACCTCGTAGTCGCCGCCGCCGGACGGGTAGGCGTGGACGTTCTGGCGGTAGCTGGCCACCACCACCAGCATCACCGCGGCCACCGCAAGCCCGATCCACGGTGTCAGCGCGTACGCCGTGAGCCCCGCCACCGAGAGCATCAGGAAGACCTCCTCGGGGGCATAAGCCACCGAGGACAGTGCGTCGGAGGCGAACACCGGCAAGGCGATCCGCTTGGGCAACAGGGTGTGACTCAACCGGTCGCTGCGAAACGGCCGACCGATAAGCAACCGACGAGTGGCGGTTGAAAGTTTGGACACGAGAGCCAAGAGTAAGCCCAGACGGGTTTGGCGGTAGCGTTCGTAGGAGAATGTTCGCCGACCGAAACGGCTGGCCGACGTGGGTTGCCGGTGACGCGGCCGAGAGGACTCAGAAGTTGCGAGTAGTGGTGATGGGCTGCGGCCGGGTCGGTTCATCGGTCGCCGACGGGTTATCCCGCATCGGCCACGACGTCGCGGTCATCGACCGGGACAGCACCGCCTTCAACCGGCTCAGCCCGGAATACGCCGGCGAGCGGGTGCTGGGCCAGGGATTCGACCGGGACGTGCTGCTGAGGGCCCGCATCGACGAAGCCGACGCGTTCGCCGCGGTGTCGTCCGGCGACAACTCCAACATCATCTCGGCGCGACTGGCGCGGGAGACCTTCGGCGTGAAGCGAGTCGTGGCCCGCATCTACGACGCCAAGCGCGCCGAGGTCTACGAACGACTGGGCATTCCCACCATCGCGACCGTGCCCTGGACCACCGACCGCCTGCTCAACGCGTTGCTGCGCGAAACGGAGACGGCCAAGTGGCGCGATCCGACCGGCACCGTCGCCGTGTCCGAGGTCGTCTTGCACGAGGACTGGATCGGGCACCGGGTCACCGACCTCGAGCAGGCCACCGGCGCCCGGGTCGCGTTCCTGATCCGGTTCGGCGCCGGGGTGTTGCCGGAGCCCAAGTCGGTGATCCAGGCCGGCGACCAGGTTTATGTCGCCGCGATCTCCGGGCGCGCCGCCGAGGCCGTGGCCATCGCCGCGCTACCGCCCAGTGAAGATCTGTGATGACTTCGAGCGAACACCTTGTTGAGGAGCGGCGCCGATGAAAGTAGCTGTCGCCGGCGCAGGCGCGGTCGGGCGCTCGGTCACTCGGGAACTCATCGCCAACGGCCACGATGTGACGCTCATCGAACGCAACCCCGATCACGTCGACGTCGACGCCATCCCGGCCGCGCACTGGCGGCTGGGCGACGCGTGCGAACTGAGCCTGCTGGAGTCGGTGCAGATGCAGGAGTTCGACGTGGTGGTGGCCGCGACGGGTGATGACAAGGTCAACGTCGTGCTGAGCCTGCTGGCCAAAACCGAGTTCGCGGTCCCGAGGGTGGTGGCCCGGGTCAACGACCCCCGCAACGAGTGGCTGTTCACCGACGCCTGGGGGGTCGACGTTGCGGTATCGACGCCGCGGATGCTGGCGTCGCTCATCGAGGAGGCCGTCGCGGTCGGAGATCTGGTGCGGCTGATGGAATTCCGCAAGGGCCAGGCGAACCTCGTCGAGATCACCCTGCCCGACGACACGCCGTGGGGCGGCAAGCCGGTGCGCAAGCTGCAACTGCCGCGCGACACCTCCTTGGTGACGATCCTGCGTGGTCCGCGGGTGATCGTGCCCGAGGAGGACGAGCCGCTGGAGGGCGGCGACGAGCTGCTGTTCGTCGCCGTCGCCGAGGCGGAAGAGGAGCTGCAGAAGCTGCTGCTGGGCAGCCACAGCCCGGGCGGCAACTGATCAGTCGCTGACGGCGCCGCGCTCCATTTCGACCGCGGGAGCATCGGCTGCGGCGATGGCCCGCTGCGCCGACTTGATCGCCGCGTACGTGGCCAGCGCGGCCAGCGCGGTCAGCGGCCAGCCCATCCCGATCCGCGCCGCCGCCAGCCAACCGGTCCGGTCGGCGTCATACAGCAGCCCCTGCACCACGAACCGCGCGGTGAACACCAGCACCCAACCCACCGTCGCGACGTCGAAGGCGTAGACGGCCCGCGGCACCTCGCGCCAGCGGTCGCCCCGCCCGGTGGCCCAGCTCCACGCGTAACCCACCAGGGGCCGGCGGACGAGCACCGATGCCGCGAAAACCACCGCCCACACCAGCGACATCCAGATGCCCAGCAAAAAGTAGCCCTTGGACTCGCCCAACACGTAGGCGATCAGCGCGCACAGCGCGACCCCGAAGAAGCCCGAGAAGGCCGGCTGTGGGGAGTCGCGGCGAATGAGCCGCCACACCAGGATCAGCGCGGCCACACCCAGCGCGGCCACGATCGCGGGAACCAGTCCCCACACGCTCGAGGCGATGACGAAGACCACCACCGGAAGCGACGAATAGATGACACCGCTGACCCCGCCTGCCTGGGCCAGCAGGCGTTCGGGGCTGATGCGGCTGGTGCTCATTCGTTCGGACGTGCCCGACCCCGGCGGGGTTGCCCCCGGATCTTCGGGATCAGTCACCGCTGAATTTCGTAGTGCGGGTTGTAGATCGCCTTGTTACCGTTCTCCAGCTTGCCGAGGCGTCCACGCACCCGCAAGGTGCGGCCCGAGTCAATGCCGGGGATGCGGCGCTGGCCCAGCCACACCAGCGTGACGGTGTCGCTGCCGTCGAACAATTCCGCGCGTACGCCGCCGGAGCAGGCCCTGCCGTTGCACTCGACGCTGCGCAGCGTGCCCACCATCGTGACCTCTTGGCCCCGCTGGCAATCAATCGCGCGCTGCGCGCCGGTGCTTGCGACCTCGTCGGACAGTTCCTCCGAATCGAGTTGCTCCGGATCCTCCGTCAACCGACGGGTGAGCCGGCGCAGATACCCTTGGGCCCCCATGGCCACTCCTGACAAATGCTGATAAGCCTCGATGCTTCCATTTATGCCAACGGACACCGTAGACCTCTTGGTTCCCCAGCGCCAACCGACTCAAACCTCGTGTTGGAGGGCACATGAACGGCGGGGCACTATCTAGAGATGGTGGCCGATCTGCGCGGTGTCACGACGGTGTTGTTGCCCGGAACCGGCTCCGACGACGACTACGTTCACCGCGCGTTTTCCCGGCCCTTAGCGGAGGTCGGGGCGGTGCTGGTGACCCCGGCGCCGCGGCCCGACCGGTTGATCGAGGGCTATCTGGCGGCGTTGGACGGCGCGGCGCACGGGCGGGCGATCGCGGTGGGCGGGGTCTCGATCGGCGCCGCGGTGGCGGCCGCCTGGGCGTTGGCCCACCCCGACCGGACGGTCGCGGTGCTGGCCGCACTGCCGGCCTGGGCGGGCGCGCCCGGCGCGGCGCCCGCGGCCCTTGCGGCGCGGTATTCGGCGTCACAGTTGCGCGCCGCCGGGTTGGCGGCCACCACGACCCAGATGCGGGCGTCCAGCCCGCCGTGGCTGGCCGACGAGCTCACCCGGTCGTGGGGAGCCCAATGGCCACACCTGCCCGACGCCATGGAGGAAGCGGCCGCCTATGTCGCGCCGAGCTGCGACGAACTGGCCGGGCTGGCCGCGCCGCTGGGGGTGGCGTCGGCGGTCGACGATCCGATCCACCCGTTGCAGGCCGGGATCGACTGGGTCGCCGCGGCGCCGCGCGCGGCGTTGCGGACGGTGACGCTCGACCAGATCGGGGCCGATCCCGCCGCCCTGGGCGCGGCCTGCCTGCGCGCGCTGGCCGAACTGTAGCCGCTACCCGCCGGTGGTCGTGCGCAACTGCTGCATGGCCGACCCGTCGACGCTGCGGCGCGCGGCCGGCTCGTTGGGCGGTGCCTGCTGCCCCTCGGCCTGCTGCGCCGCTGCCTGCTGCGCGGCGGCTTCGCGCAGCTGCTGAGCCATGGGCTCGGGCAGCTGCACGGTCAGCGGCGTGCGCACCGGAAGCGGGGTGTCGCCGCGCCGAACCACGGTGTCCGCCAAGGCCGCTCGCGCCTCCTGCTCCAAGGCTTCCATCGTCTCGTGCGGACCGTTGATGACGCAGCGGATCATCCAGCGATAGCCGTCGACGCCGATGAAACGCACGACGCCGGCGGCGGTGCCCACCACCTCGCGGCCCCAGGGGCCGTCCTTGATGCTCACCTGGGCCGAGTCGTTGCGCAGCGATTCGGCGAGCTCGCTCGCCACTTCACGCCACAGGCCGCCCGTCTTGGGCGCGGCATAGGCGGCGATGGTGAACCGACCGTTGGGCGTGACGACCCAGACCGCGCTCGGCACACCGGTTTCGGTCAGCTCGACCTGCAGCTGCCCGGCCTCCGGCATCGGAATCAGCACCGAGCCCAAGTCGAGGCGGGCCAGCTCCGCGACCGCCGGGTCGTCGAAGTCCTCGATGTCGAACGGTCCCTCGAGCTCCTCGGGGGCCGGCTCGTCGGCGTCAGGGGCCGCCACCTTGTCCGCCGCCGGGATGTCGGCGCTCGAGGCGTCGTCGTCTTTGGGTGTGCGCCTACCGAATGCAGCCATCAGCGCCGCTCCTTTCCCCCGCAAGTTTCCCCCGCAAGCAGGAGGTACCCCCTCATCGCTTTTGCTCTGCATGGTCGCCGGCACATCACAAACTCGCATGTCCGCCGGAGGAACCGTGACCGCCATCGCCACGGGATGTTTCGGCCAGCCCGGCCTCGTCGAACGACGCCACCTCGACCAACTCCACCAATTCGACTCGCTGCACCAGCAACTGGGCGATGCGATCGCCGCGGTGCACCACGATCGGCTCGGTCGGATCCAGGTTGATCAGCGCGACCTTGATCTCGCCGCGATAGCCCGCGTCGATGGTGCCCGGGCTGTTGACGATTGAAAGTCCCACTCGCGCAGCCAATCCCGACCGTGGGTGCACCAAGCCGACCATGCCGAACGGGATGGCGACCGCGACCCCCGTTCGCACCAGGGCGCGGCGCCCCGGCTCGAGTCTGACGTCTTCGGCGCTGTAGAGATCGATCCCGGCGTCGCCTTCGTGGGCGCGGCCGGGCAGCGGAAGCTCGGGGTCAAGGCGGACGATGGCCAGACTGGTCGACACGGGGGCACAGATTACCCTTGACTGCGTGTCCGATACGCGCGTCGCGCCGCACAACGTGCGGTATCGCGAACGATTGTGGGTTCCGTGGTGGTGGTGGCCACCGGCCTTCGCGCTCGCGGGCATCATCGCTTTCGAATTCAACATGGGCGTCACCCGCCAGTCGGCCTGGTGGCCGTACGCGACGCTGTTCGCGGTGGCGGCCGCGGCGCTGGTGTGGCTGGGCCGCATCGAGATCCGGGTGACCGCCGACCCGACCGCGCCCGGCGAAGTGCAGCTGTGGGCCGGCCAGGCGCACCTGCCGGTCACAGTGATCGCCCGATCCGCGCCGATAGCGCCGTCGGCCAAGTCCGCGGCGCTGGGCCGCCAGCTCGACCCGGCCGCGTACGTCCTGCACAGGGCATGGGTGGGCCCGATGGTCCTGGTCGTACTCGACGACCCGGACGATCCGACACCGTACTGGCTGGTGAGCTGCCGTCACCCCGAGCGGGTGCTGTCGGCCCTGACACGGTAAGTGCAGCTATCAGGCCGCGCAGTCGGTACAGATCATCACGCCGTTCTTCTCGCTGGCCAGCCGACTGCGGTGTTGCACCAAAAAGCAGCTCGAGCAGGTGAACTCGTCAGCTTGCTTCGGAATCACGCGCACCGACAGTTCTTCCCCGGACAAGTCGGCACCCGGCAGTTCAAAGTTCTCAGCGGATTCAGATTCGTCGACGTCGACGACGGCCGAAGCCGCCTCGTTCCGTCGCGCTTTGAGCTCCTCCAGCGAATCCTCCGAAACGTCGTCGGTTTCGGTGCGCCGTGGAGCGTCGTAGTCGGTAGGCATATCTCTTCCCCTGCCCTATTGCCTCTTTATGCCCGCGATGTCCAAGCATCGCTTTGTACCAGCGTCGAACGCATCCACCAAATGATTCGTGCCCGTATCGCGGTCCCTTAAGGTGTGATTTACATCACAACGCCATTTTTACCCTTGCGCTTGCCTTTGAACAGTGGGTTTAGCGTGCCGCTAGAGTGCATTTGTGGTCACGCAAATCACCGAGGGTACAGCGTTTGACAAGCACGGTCGGCCTTTTCGGCGCCGTAACCCCCGGCCCGCCATCATCGTGGCGATACTGCTCGCGGTGGCCACCGGCGTCATCTGGACGATCGCGCTGACACGGCCCGCCAAGGTGCACGAGGCCGCGGTGTGCAATCCCCCGCCGCAGTCGGCCGGTTCGGCGCCGGCCCAGCTCGGCGAGCAGGTGTCGCGCAGCGCGATGATGGACGTCACGCCCGCCAAGCTGGCGGACACCAAGGTCCGCGTCCTCAACGCAAGCGGCCGGGGCGGCCAGGCCGGTGACGTCGCGGGCGCCATGAAAGACCTCGGCTTCGCCCAACCGACCGCCGCCAACGACCCCCTCTATGCGGGGACCCGGCTGACCTGTCAGGGCCAAATCCGTTTTGGCACCGCCGGACAGGCCACCGCGGCCGCCGTGTGGCTGGTCGCGCCGTGCACCGAACTGTTCAACGACAACCGCGCCGACGACTCCGTCGACCTGTCCCTGGGCACCGACTTCAGCGCGCTGGCGCACAACGACGACATCGACGCCGTGCTCGCCACCCTGCGTCCCGGCGCCACCGAACCCTCAGATCCCACGCTGCTGGCCAAGATTCACGCCAGCAGCTGCTGAGGCGGGCGGTCAATCCACAATCGGATCCAGGCCGTTGAAGCGCTCCAGGACGGCCAGCAGTTCGTCGGCGATTCCGGGCGCGGCGGCCAGCGCCAGGCCGGCCCCGGTTACGCCGGGCGCGGGCAACACCACCCGGGCCCCCGCCTCCGCGGCGATCAGCGCACCCGCGGCGCGATCCCACACCTGCAGACCGTGTTCGTAGAAGGCGTCGAGCCGGCCCGAGGCGACCATGCACAGATCCAGTGCGGCCGAGCCGATCCGACGAACGTCGCGGACCACCGGCAGCATGCGCGCCAACAGCGCCGCCTGTGCCGCGCGGCGCTGCCGCGAATAGCCGAAACCGGTGCCCAGCAACGCCATCGACAGATCGTCGACGGCGGCGCTCTGCAGCGGCTGCGTCCCTTCGGCGCCGGTGACATGCGCGCCGAGTCCCAGCGCCGCCGAGTACACCTGGTTCCCGACGACGTCGGCGACCGCCCCGGCCACCGACTCGCCGTCGACCTGCGCGCCGACCGACACGGCGTAGGCGGGGATGCCGTAGACGAAATTCACTGTGCCGTCGATGGGGTCGAGCACCCAGGTGACCGTTCCCGGGGGCGCGGCCGCCGAATCCCCGGCATCGTCGGGACCGCCGCCCTCCTCGCCGAGAATGGGGTCCCCAGGCCGTAATTCGGCCAGCCGGTCGCGCAGCAGCCGTTCCGTCTCCGTGTCGACGACGGTCACCGGATCGGTCGGGGTGCTCTTCGCGCGCACCGCGCCACTGTCAGGGGTGCGCAAGCCGCCCGACTCGGCGCCGAAAACCTCTGTCCGCCGACGCCTCACGAATGCGGCGGCATCCGCGGCCAAGCTTTCGGCGACCGAGCGCAGACCTACGAGCTCGTCATCGGAAGGAATCACCGGTCTATCGGATCACAGTCGCCGGGGCCGCGCAGACGCCACGGGCCACACCGCCGCGGCGCTAAGGTGAGCGGACAGCCCAGTGACGCCGAGGAGATTCGATGACCAGCACCGACTCGACCACGGACACGCCCGGCATCGCGGCCGGCGACGGCAGGCCGCAGCGCCGCGGATTCGGCATCGACGTCGGCGGCAGCGGCATCAAGGGCGGGATCGTCGACATGGACACCGGGCAACTGATCGGCGAGCGGGTGAAGCTGCTGACCCCGCAGCCCGCGACGCCCTCGGCGGTCGCCAAGACCATCGCCGAGGTGGTCAACGCGTTCGGGTGGACCGGCCCGCTGGGGGTGACCTATCCCGGGGTCGTCACGCACGGCGTCGTGCAGACGGCGGCCAATGTGGACAAGGCGTGGATCGGCAGCAACGCGCGCGACATCATCAGCGCCGAACTGGACGGTCAGGACGTCGTCGTGCTCAATGACGCGGACGCGGCCGGGCTGGCCGAGGAGCACTACGGGGCGGGCAAAGGTCAGTCGGGACTGGTGGTGCTGCTGACCTTCGGCACGGGGATCGGTTCGGCGGTGATTCACAACGGGACGCTGATTCCCAACACCGAGTTCGGCCATCTCGAGGTCGGCGGCAAGGAGGCCGAACAGCGGGCGGCGTCTTCGGTGAAGGAAAAGAACGGCTGGTCCTACGAAAGGTGGGCCAAGCAGGTGACCCGGGTGCTGACAAGCATCGAGAACGCGGTATGGCCGGACCTGTTCATCGCGGGCGGCGGCATCAGCCGCAAGGCCGACAAATGGGTGCCGCTGCTGACCAACCGCACCCCGGTGGTTGCCGCGGCCCTGCTCAACACCGCCGGGATCGTCGGCGCGGCGATGGCCGCCACCTCGGACGTGACCCACTGATTTCGCCCGGCAGAGCCGTAGGACCGCACACTGTCGTTACAATGGTCCTCGGCGAACGCCCAACCGACAGCGTGCGACTACTCACGCTGATAACAACGCCGACATCGACATAGCAGACACTTTCGGTTAACCATGCCCACTACCCACCGAGAGTGAGCCCAAACGAAGGGGTGTAAGTGGCAGCGACGAAAGCAAGCCCGGCAACGGATGGGCCGGTGAAACGCACCGCCACAAAGTCTCCGTCCTCCCCCGCCAAGCGACCGGCGGCCAAGGCTGCCAACGGCTCGGCACCTGCGAGGCGGGCCGCCAAGACAGCATCGCCGTCCACCAAGTCCGAGGCCGACGGGGCCGCCGAGCCCAAGAAGACGCGCGCCGCGGCCAAGAGCGCCGGGTCCAAGGCGACGTCCGCGCGCGGAGCCAAAGCGGCCAAGGCCGGGCAGGCGGAGCCCGACGCCCTCGATTCCGACGCTGCCGTCGAGGATCTCGACAACGAACCCGACCTCGAGGATGAGCCGGCCGAAGACCTCGACATCGACGCCGACCTCGCCCTCGAGGACCTCGAGGACGTGGTGGCATCCGACGGCGAAGACGCCGTGGAAGGCGACACCGACGAGGCCGAAGGCGAGGAAGAGGCCGTAGTCAAGCCCGCCAAGGCCGGCGACGCCGCGGCGGAAGAGGACGAGGAGATTGCCGAGCCGTCCGAAAGGGACAAGGCCTCCGGCGATTTCGTGTGGGACGAAGACGAGTCCGAGGCATTGCGGCAGGCCCGCAAGGACGCCGAGTTGACGGCCTCCGCCGACTCCGTTCGCGCCTACCTCAAGCAGATCGGCAAGGTCGCGCTGCTCAACGCCGAAGAAGAGGTTGAGCTGGCCAAGCGGATCGAGGCGGGACTGTATGCCACGCAGCTGATGACCGAGCTGGCCGAGCGCGGCGACAAACTTCCCGCCGCCCAGCGTCGCGACATGGTGTGGATCTGCCGCGACGGCGACCGCGCGAAGAACCATCTGCTGGAAGCCAACCTGCGTCTGGTGGTGTCGCTGGCCAAGCGTTACACGGGCCGCGGCATGGCGTTTTTGGACCTCATCCAGGAGGGCAACCTGGGTCTGATCCGCGCGGTCGAGAAGTTCGACTACACCAAGGGTTACAAGTTCTCGACGTATGCGACGTGGTGGATTCGTCAGGCCATCACCCGTGCCATGGCCGACCAGGCCCGCACCATTCGTATCCCGGTGCACATGGTCGAGGTCATCAACAAGCTGGGCCGTATCCAGCGCGAGCTGCTGCAGGACCTGGGCCGCGAGCCCACGCCCGAGGAGCTGGCCAAGGAGATGGACATCACGCCCGAAAAGGTGCTAGAGATCCAGCAATACGCCCGCGAGCCGATCTCGCTGGACCAGACCATCGGCGACGAGGGCGACAGCCAGCTCGGTGACTTCATCGAGGACAGCGAGGCCGTGGTGGCCGTGGACGCGGTGTCGTTCACGCTGTTGCAGGACCAGCTGCAGTCGGTCCTCGAGACGCTCTCGGAGCGCGAGGCGGGCGTAGTACGGCTCCGGTTCGGGCTCACCGACGGCCAGCCCCGCACGTTGGACGAGATCGGGCAGGTTTACGGCGTGACCCGCGAGCGCATCCGTCAGATCGAGTCCAAGACGATGTCGAAGCTGCGCCACCCCAGCCGTTCGCAGGTGCTGCGCGACTACCTCGACTAGCCGTTCGTCTCGGAACGGTTGGCGCGCAAGTCATCTCGATGCCCGCGTAAGCCGGTGGGCCAAACGCGCGCTGCCGCCCGGGAATTCGGCTGCGGCGACGCGCTCGTCGTCGTACCGTGAGGCGCATGCCCGCCAACCGCACCGTGGTCTCGTCCGAATCCGCCTTCGAGTCGGCGGTCGGTTATTCGCGCGCGGTGCGGGTGGGCCCGCATGTGGCGGTGGCCGGAACGGCCGGCGCCGGTCCCGCCGGCGATATCGCCGCTCAAACCCGAGAAGCTCTGCGCCGCATCGAGATTGCGTTGGGTCAAGCGGGCGCGGCCCTCACCGACGTGGTTCGCACCCGCATCTACGTCACCGACATCTCGCGCTGGCGTGAGGTTGCAGCGGTGCACGAGCGGGTCTTCGGTGCCATCCGGCCCGCGGCCACCATGGTCGAGGTCTCGGCATTGATCGCGCCCGAGTTACTGGTGGAAATCGAAGCCGACGCCTACGTCGACGCCGGCGCGAAGGTGCCGTCCTCGGCCGGCGGGTAGGGAGTGACCCGGACCACGGCGGCCACCGGCAGCGGGCCGTACAGGTGCGGGAACAACATCGACTCGGGATCGGTTGGTACACCCGGCTCCCACCGCACCGGCGCGGCCAGGCGCGCTGGGTCGATGTGCAACAGGATCAGGTCGTCGCGACCGCGGTAGAGCCGGTTGGCCGGCAGGTGCACCTGCTCGGGTGTCGACAGATGGATGAACTCACCGCCGCCGGCGTCTCGCGGCGAGATTCCGCCCAGCCGGCGGGCTCGTGCCCACTGCTCGGTTCCGCACAAGTGCACCAGGACGTCCGGGGCGAAGGTCACATTCGACACCCTAGAGATCGCTTAAACCAAACCTGACCAGCCCGTGAGAAACGACACACCCGATAACGATCGGGGAACAAGGCGAAAACGCCATACGTCTGAGACAGTGAATGTAGAAGAACGGAGAAGCCATGAATGCAACTCTGACGAGTCCAGAACTGACCCGGGCCGACCGCTGCGATCGCTGCGGTGCTGCGGCCCGTGTACGCGCCAAGCTGCCTTCCGGACTGGAGCTTCTCTTCTGCCAGCACCACGCCAACGAGCACGAGGCGAAGCTGACCGAGCTGGACGCCGTGCTGGAGTTCAGCGAAAGCTAGCCCGCGGACGAACTCGCCCATCCCAATGTGGGCGGTGCGAGCGATCTTCGGTAATGCTGGACGGGTATGAGCGAGCAGGTCGCAAAACCGTCGCGCCACCATATTTGGCGAATCACCCTGAGGACTCTCTCCAAGAGTTGGGACGACTCGATTTTCTCGGAGTCGGCTCAGGCTGGTTTTTGGTCGGCGCTGTCACTGCCGCCGCTGCTGCTTGGGCTGCTGGGCACGCTGGCCTACGTCGCGCCGCTGTTCGGACCCGACATGCTGCCCAGCATCCTGCGCCAGCTGATTTCGACGGCGCACAGCGTGTTCTCCCCCAGCGTGGTCAACGAGATCATCGAACCGACCGTGCGCGACATCGCCAGCAACGCCCGCGGCGAGGTGGTGTCGCTGGGCTTCATCATCTCGCTGTGGGCGGGGTCGTCGGCCATCTCCGCGTTCGTCGACTCGGTGGTGGAGGCGCACGACCAGACACCGTTGCGCCACCCGGTGCGCCAGCGCCTGTTCGCGCTGTTCCTCTACGTGGTCGGGCTGGTGTTCGTGGTGGCGACGGCGCCGCTGCTGGTTTTGGGGCCGCGCAAGGTGGGTGAGCACATTCCGGTCAGCCTGGCCAACCTGCTGCGCTACGGCTACTACCCGGCCTTGATCCTCGTGTTGATGGTCGGGGTCGCGGTCCTGTATCGCGTGTCGTTGCCGCAGCCGCTGCCGACGCATCGGCTGATCCTCGGCGCGGCACTGGCCACCGCGGTGTTCGTGATCGCCACCCTGGGCCTGCGGATCTACCTGCAGTGGATCACCAGTACGGGGTATACCTACGGCGCGCTCGCCACGCCGATCGCTTTCCTGCTGTTCTCGTTCTTCGGGGGCTTCGCGATCATGATCGGCGCCGAACTCAACGCCGCCATCCAGGAGGAATTCCCCGCGCCCAGGACGCACGCGCACCGGCTGCGCAGGTGGCTGCTGTCGCGCTCGCCCGCGCTGGCGAAGGCGGCGGACACGTTGTCGAATCCGGTGACCACGAACCCCGCTACGCAGCAACGCGAGGTCGCGCCGGCGGAGCCGCCCGGCTAGGTCAGTCCTTCTTCATCCGGTCGTAGATCTGCTTGCAGTCGGGGCAGACCGGTGAGCCCGGCTTTGCCGCTTTGGTGACGGGAAACACCTCCCCGCACAACGCCACGACGTGATTGCCCAGCACCGCGCTCTCGGCGATCTTGTCCTTCTTGACGTAATGGAAGTACTTCGGGGTGTCGCTGCCGGTCCCGTCGTCGACGCGTTCGTCGGTCTCGGTGCGTTCGATCGTTTGGGTCTGCATACCTGACATTGTGCACTGCCGGGGGGCCCCAGAAACCGCCCGAGCCGGAATCGGCCAGTTGTGGGACAGTGGAGAAATGAAGCACGGCTCCGATCCGGGGTTCGACGGCCGGTTCGATGACTTTGACGGCAACAAGGGCCGCCCAGTGCTCATCACCGCCGCCGCGACCTCCTACGAGGAGCAGCATCGCGCGCGTGTCCGTAAATACTTGACCTTGATGGCATTCCGCATTCCGGCGCTCATCCTGGCCGCGGTCGCCTACGGCGCGTGGCACAACGGGCTGATCTCCCTGGCGATCGTGGCGGCCTCCATCCCGTTGCCCTGGATGGCCGTGCTGATCGCCAACGATCGACCGCCGCGCAGTGCCGAGGAGCCGCGCCGGTTCGACGACGCCCGGCATCACATCCCCCTGTTCCCCCGCGCCGAACGTCGCGCGCTGGAGGCTCCGCGACGACCGCAATCGGACTGGCCACCGGGCGCCCGCGGCGGAATGGATCCCGACTAGCCGTCGTTCCCCGCAGGGTGCCGCGGGTGCGGACTTCTCAGGACATTCTCAGGTCTGCGGCACATCTCTGCACGTCAAGACGTGTGAGATGGCGAATCGCTGGGAACTCTCAAAGCTGATCTGTCGTTGAACTCGATGACAGAACGAAGCCGAACGGGAGGTCGCTATGGCGAACGCCAGCACGAGCAGATTTGACGGCGATCTGGATGCTCAAAGCCCCGCAGCGGATCTAGTGCGCGTATATCTGAACGGAATCGGAAAGACAGCGCTGCTGAATGCGGCCGGCGAGGTCGAGCTCGCCAAGCGCATCGAGGCCGGGCTTTATGCCGAACACCTGCTCGCAACGCGTAAGCGCCTCGGGGAGAACCGTAAACGCGATCTAGAGGCCGTGGTGCGCGATGGCCAGGCGGCGCGTCGACACCTGCTGGAAGCCAACCTGCGTCTGGTGGTGTCGCTGGCCAAGCGGTACACGGGTCGCGGCATGCCATTGCTGGACCTGATCCAGGAGGGCAATCTCGGGCTGATCCGAGCGATGGAAAAGTTCGATTACACAAAGGGATTTAAGTTCTCGACCTACGCGACGTGGTGGATTCGTCAGGCCATCACCCGCGGCATGGCCGACCAGAGCCGCACCATCCGGCTGCCGGTTCATCTGGTGGAGCAGGTCAACAAGCTGGCGCGGATCAAGCGCGAGATGCACCAGAACCTGGGACGCGAGGCCACCGACGAGGAACTGGCCGCCGAATCCGGCATCCCGGTGGAAAAGATCAATGACCTGCTCGAGCACAGCCGTGACCCGGTAAGCCTCGACATGCCGGTCGGATCCGAGGAGGAAGCCCCGCTGGGCGACTTCATCGAGGACGCCGAGGCGATGTCGGCGGAGAACGCGGTGATCGCCGAGCTGCTGCACACCGACATCCGCAGCGTGCTGGCCACCCTGGACGAGCGTGAGCACCAGGTGATCCGGTTGCGTTTCGGCCTGGACGACGGCCAGCCGCGCACCCTGGACCAGATCGGCAAGCTGTTCGGCCTGTCCCGCGAGCGGGTCCGCCAGATCGAGCGGGACGTAATGTCCAAACTCCGCAACGGGGAACGCGCCGACAGGTTACGGTCGTACGCGAGCTAACACCTCACTCAAGCTAGGTAGCAGACGGTATGCCCGCCGCGTCCGCGGCGGGCATACTGCTTGCCAGGGAGGCGTTACAACCATTCGCACAGCTGGGCAAGTAGACTCAGCGTCGACGGAGGGTGCTGAATGAACGACCTGGTTGACACCACCGAGATGTACCTGCGGACCATCTACGACCTCGAAGAAGAGGGCGTTACGCCGCTGCGTGCCCGAATCGCCGAACGCCTGGATCAAAGCGGGCCGACTGTCAGCCAAACCGTGTCGCGCATGGAGCGGGACGGTTTACTTCACGTGGCCGGCGACCGCCACCTCGAGCTCACCGACAAGGGCCGGGCGCTGGCCGTTGCCGTCATGCGCAAGCACCGCCTCGCCGAACGATTGCTCGTCGACGTCATCGGGCTGCCCTGGGAAGAGGTGCACGCCGAGGCATGCCGCTGGGAGCACGTAATGAGCGAGGACGTCGAGCGGCGGTTGGTGAAGGTGCTCAACAACCCGACCACCTCGCCCTTCGGCAACCCGATCCCCGGGCTCCTGGACCTGGGTGTGGGCCCCGAGTCCTGGTCCGAGGACGACCCCCTGGTCAGGTTGACCGAGTTACCCGCCGGCGCGCCGGTGGCGGTCGTGGTGCGGCAGTTGACCGAACACGTCCAGGGCGACATCGACCTCATCTCGCGCCTGAAGGACGCCGGCGTCGTCCCCAACGCGCGCGTCACCGTTGAGACCAGTTCCGCCGGGGTGACCATCGTCATTCCGGGCCACGAGAACGTCACCCTGCCGCACGAGATGGCGCATGCGGTCAAGGTCGAGAAGGTCTGACCCGCGCCTCACGCCCCGCGCGGCGGTGCCTCGTGATTACTGCTATCCCACCCTGCGGCCGAACGGCCGACGCGGTGGTAGCCGCACGCCGAATTGCTTGGCCAGCCGGTAACCGGTCAGCGCCAGGTCCCTGATGTCGTCCGGCCGCAAACCGGATTGCAAAGCGGTGTCCAGCATGCCCGCCATCCGATGGTCGGGGTCACAACGCAGCGCCTCGGCCAGCGCCACCCCGGCGAGCGGGCCGTCGCCGCGGGCGTAGGCGCTGAACGCGGTCAGGACCAGCGCCTCGACCCGCCAGGGCGGGGGCAACGTGCGCGCCAGCAGCGCCCACAGCGACTCGGCCTCGCCGGCACTCTCCCCCACCGCCAGGGCATACAGGATGTCGCGCACCTGGGCGTCGCGCAGCGCACAGCCCAGCGCCGCCACCTCGGCGTCCGACAGCGATTCCCCGCCCGCGACCCGCGAAGCGGCGGCCATCGCCGCCTGCACGTCGCGGCGGATGCAGCGCACCGGGTGCGCGCGGTGCGCCGCGCGGCGCCGGGCGGCCTGCTTGCTGACCACACCGGCCAGCGCAGCGCAGCGCGCCGGATCGTCGGGCGCGATGACCGCCTGCAGGTCGGCGCGACGCGCATAGAGCCGTCTGCCGTCCAGTACCGCCGCGGCCGCCAGCGGCGAGGCCGCGGGATCTTCGACGACGCCGCTCGACCCGCACCCCTCGGCGCAATGCCAGCGCCCGCCGAGCGCCACCTGGTCCACCACGTGGGCGGCGTAGAGCTCAATGTCGTGCTCTGACAAGGCTTCTGCGAGCGCCATGGAGAGCCGGCGGTATTCCTCGTTGCAGCTCGGGCAGTAAGCCCCGTCCGCGTCGACGATGACCGCGATCACGGCCTCGGGGGCAGCCGCGGCGGCGACCTCCGCCAAGTGCCCCACCCGGTCGACGATGCCCTCGGAGAGGTCGACGCGCATCACCGACCCGAGTTCGCCGTCGCCCAAAGACACTAATATCAATGAATTTTCGGGAACAAAGCCGAGAACGGCCGGCAGCGCCGCGATGAGTGCGCCGGGGCGGGACAGTTCGAAGTCTGCTCGATGCGTCGTCATGGGCACCACGTTGACGGCGGCCACCGTCAAGCGGTGCGCAGGTACATGGAGCGGAGGAGGGACCTGTGGATGAACCCAGCACTGTGCGTTGTGCTGCCTTACTGTTTAAGCCATGAGTTCGGCGCAAGAGTACGACATGGTGGTCATCGGGTCCGGGCCCGGCGGGCAGAAGGCCGCCATCGCGTCGGCCAAGCTCGGAAAGTCGGTCGCCGTCGTCGAACGCGGCCAGATGCTTGGCGGCGTGTGTGTGCAGACCGGCACCATCCCGTCAAAGACGTTGCGCGAGGCGGTCCTCTACCTCACCGGGATGAGCCAGCGCGAACTCTACGGCGCCAGCTACCGCGTGAAGGAGAAGATCACCCCGGCCGATCTGCTGGCCCGCACCCAGCACGTGATCGGCAAGGAAGTCGACGTGGTGCGCAACCAGCTGATGCGCAATCGGATCGACCTGCTGACCGGCCACGGGCGTTTCATCGACCCGCACACCATCGAGGTGGAGGACCCGTCGCGGCGCGAAAAGATAACCATCACCGGTAAATACGTCGTCATCGCCACCGGCACCCGACCGGCGCGCCCCTCCGGCGTCGAGTTCGACGAACACCGGGTGCTCGACTCCGACGGGATCCTCGACCTCAAGTCGCTGCCCACCTCGATGGTGGTGGTCGGCGCCGGCGTCATCGGCATCGAGTACGCCTCGATGTTCGCCGCGCTGGGCACCAAGGTCACCGTGGTGGAAAAGCGCAACGACATGCTCGACTTCTGCGACCCCGAAGTCGTCGAGGCGCTCAAGTTTCACCTGCGCGACCTGGCGGTGACGTTCCGGTTCGGCGAGGAGGTGACCGCCGTCGACGTCGGCTCCGCGGGCACCGTCACCACCCTGGCCAGCGGCAAGCAGATTCCCGCCGAGACGGTGATGTACTCGGCCGGGCGACAGGGCCAGACCGATCACCTCGATCTGCACAATGCCGAGCTGGAGGCCGATAACCGCGGACGCATCTTTGTCGACGACAACTTCCAGACCAAGGTGCCCCACATCTACGCCGTCGGCGACGTCATCGGCTTCCCCGCCCTGGCCGCCACCTCGATGGAGCAGGGCCGGTTGGCCGCCTACCACGCGTTCGGCGAAGCGAGCGACGGCATCACCGATCTGCAACCGATCGGCATCTACTCCATCCCCGAGGTCTCCTACGTCGGCGCCACCGAGGTGGAGCTGACCAAGAACTCGGTTCCCTACGAGGTCGGGGTGGCCAGGTACCGCGAGCTGGCCCGGGGGCAGATCGCCGGCGACTCCTACGGGATGCTCAAACTGCTGGTGTCCACCCAGGACCTCAAGGTGCTCGGCGTGCACATCTTCGGTACCAGTGCCACCGAGATGGTGCACATCGGGCAGGCCGTGATGGGCTGCGGCGGGACGGTCGAGTATCTGGTGGACGCGGTCTTCAACTACCCCACGTTCTCCGAGGCCTACAAGGTGGCGGCGCTCGACGTGATGAATAAGATCCGGGCGCTCAATCAGTTCCGCCAGTAATTTGATGGTGGCGACCCGCTGCGCCCGGCTCCGCCGCCCTGGCGATCGCCACTAATCCGATGGTGGCGACCCGCTGCGCCCGGCTCCGCCGCCCTGGCGATCGCCACTGATATGGAAGGCATTTTGTCAAGTGGGCAGGGTGAAGCGGCGGCCGCGACCGTCGTCGGGCCGGCCGCTTCGTTGACCAGGTGAGTGTCGGGTGTCGAGCGTGTCGTGCGACGCGTGTCAGTCTCCGAGCATCACGAGCATCAGTTTTAACCCGGTCTCCAGCCGGACGGATCAACTTCGAGGGCGCCGCCACCACAATCGATCCCCGCTGCCAGCAAGAACCGAGCCAACCAAAATCCCGTCGGTCCCGCCTCATAGGTCACCGCCACCGGAGCTGGCAACGAGCGAACCCACTGCAGGATTTCACCCCGATCGGGGGATAACCGGCGCTCGAACACCTCCCCGGTATCCCCATCCAACCCGCACGCCACCACCGATCGTGCGTGCACATCCAACCCGACACTCGTACGCTGAACCTTCACTGGGGCCTCCCACATCCGTGGCTCTACAGCCAGGACCCAATTCCTGACCGCAACCCACGTTCACATGTGAGTGAGGCCCCAGCCCCCCATACCGTCTAACAGGCGTCTTGTACCTCGCCCGGGACCGGATCGCCGGGACCGCCGGCCTCGGCGCGGGCCAGTAGCTCCGCGGTGTGCGCGTCGAACGGCGCCGAATACGACACGTTCGGGGCGCAGCCACCCCGCTCCAGGCCGCCGATCACCCCGATCAGCGTCGTACCGCTGACCCAGGGCGCGCCGCTGGTGCCGTCCACCAGCCCCTCGCAGGCCAGCGCCGGAAACCCGCTGTCGGTGACCGATGTGCTGGCCTGACACGCGATGGGCGAGCCTCCCACGCCGGCCGGATACCCCAGCACGGTGATACGGCTGCCCGGCGGAGGCGTCACACCCAGCGTCAGCGCCAGGCCGACCCGCGACTCGACGGAAGCGCCGGCGTCGTTGCTGACCCGCGCGATCGCATAGTCGGCGTGCGGGTCTTTACTGGCGGTCCAGCGCGGATCGAGGTAGACCGCGTCGGCCTTCCACACATCGACGGGACCGGGTGCGGCATCGCCGGCGAAACCGGGAACGAATGTGATCAGCGACGCTCCGGCCAGGCAGTGCGCGGCGGTCATGATCAAGTTGCCGCCCGTCGAATGCACCACGGAACCGGTGCACACGTGCAGCGGGCCGCCGTCGATGAAGATCGCCCCGATGCGCCGATCCGGCTCGACCGGACCGGCGACGGCCTTCTGTTCGGGCTGGCTGAGCCGTTGTACGGGGCCGCCGATGCGCGGGGCGGACACCGGCGCACCCGAAACATGCTCGACGGGCCGGTGACACGACATCAGCGATGTCGCCACCCCCACCACCGAGCACAGCACCAGAATCCGAATGCGCATCGCCTTCATCATGCCTGACCAGGAAGCGGCAAGCCGACTCCCGCACATTGCGGTGCGCCACGGGGTTGCTGTCGCGCCCGCAAGTGACCCCCCGCGCGTTCGGATCGGATTACGTCTGGCAATTATTGCGTTTCAGCTATAAGCGTGACGCAAAGTTCGCTGATCGATGCGGGTGCCGGCTGATTCGGGGGACACTTGGTAGGGCACCCTGTAAGGACCCCCGAGAGGAGGCGATCGCAGATGGCTCACCACCAAGACCCAGCTGACCGGTACCAGCCGGGGCAGGCCGGTATGTACGAGCTCGAGCTGCCGGCGCCGCAGCTGTCGACGTCCGACGGCCGCGGTCCGGTGCTGGTGCACGCCCTGGAGGGCTTTTCCGACGCCGGCCACGCCATCAAGCTGGCCTCCGCGCATCTGAAGGCGGTGCTCGACACCGAGTTGGTCGCGTCTTTCGCGATCGACGAGTTGCTGGACTACCGCTCCCGGCGGCCGCTGATGACGTTCAAGACCGATCACTTCACACACTACGAAGACCCCGAGCTGAATTTGTACGCGATGCGCGACACGGTCGGCACCCCGTTCCTGTTGCTGGCCGGCATGGAGCCGGACCTGAAGTGGGAGCGCTTCATCACCGCGGTGCGGCTGCTGGCCGAGCGCCTCGGCGTGCGCCAGACCATCGGCCTGGGCACCGTCCCGATGGCGGTTCCGCACACCCGGCCCACCACCATGACGGCCCACTCGAACAATCCGGAGCTGATCGCCAACTTTCAGCCGTGGATCGCAGAAATCCAGGTCCCCGGCAGCGCGTCGAACCTGCTCGAATACCGGATGGGCCAGCACGGTCATGAGGTCGTCGGCTACACGGTGCACGTCCCGCACTACCTCACCCAGACCGATTACCCGGCCGCCGCGCAGGCGCTGCTCGAGCAGGTCGCCAAGACCGCGTCGCTGGAGCTGCCGCTGACCGCGTTGACCGAGGCGGCCGAGGTGATTCGGGCCAAGATCGACGAACAGGTCGAGGCGAGCGCGGAGGTCGCTCAAGTGGTGGCCGCGCTGGAGCGCCAGTACGATGTCTTCATCGACGCTCAGGAGAACAGGTCGTTACTAGCTCGCGACGAGGATCTGCCTAGCGGCGATGAACTAGGCGCAGAGTTCGAGCGATTTCTGGCCCAGCAGGCGGAGAAGAAGTTCGACGACGACGACCATGCCTGACCCGCGCAGCACTAGCCCCTAGCCAGACCGGCTCAGCCCGGCCCGACACCAAGGTTGGCGATATGACCGAGCGGAAGCGCAATCCCACGCTCCGCCCGGTGCGTCAAGTGACCGCACCCAGACTCGAGTTCCGCACCATCCACGGTTACAAGCGGGCCTACCGCATCGCCGGTTCCGGACCGGCGCTCCTGCTGATCCACGGGATCGGTGACAACTCCACGACCTGGAATACGGTGCAGGCCAAGCTCGCCCAGCGTTTCACGGTGATCGCTCCGGACCTGCTGGGACATGGGCGATCGGACAAGCCGCGCGCCGATTACTCGATTGCGGCCTACGCGAACGGGATGCGCGATCTGCTCAGCGTGCTCGACATCGAGCGGGTGACGATCGTCGGTCATTCACTGGGCGGCGGCGTGGCCATGCAATTCGCCTACCAGTTCCCGCATTTGGTGGATCGGCTGATCCTGGTGGGCGCCGGCGGGGTGACCAAGGACGTCAACTTCGTCCTGCGGTGGGCGTCGCTGCCGCTGGGCAGCGAGGCGATCGCCGTGCTGCGGCTGCCGCTGGTGCTGCCGGCGGTCCAACTCATGGGACGCGTCCTGGGCATGGCGCTGGGCAGCAGCGGCCTCGCCCGCGATCTGCCCAACGTGCTACGCATCCTCGATGACCTGCCCGAACCGACCGCGTCCGCGGCGTTCAGCCGGACGCTGCGAGCGGTGGTGGACTGGCGCGGGCAGATCGTCACCATGCTCGACCGATGTTATTTGACCGAAGCCATTCCAGTGCAAATCATCTGGGGCACAAAGGATGTGGTGGTCCCGGTCCGGCACGCGTGGATGGCGCACGCCGCGATGCCCGGCTCACGTCTGGAGATATTCGAAGGCTCCGGCCACTTCCCCTTCCACGACGACCCGGCCCGTTTCATCGACGTCGTCGAGCGCTTCATCGATTCCACCGATCCCGCCGAATACGATCAGGCCAATCTGCGCAGCCTGCTGCGCAGCGGCGGCGGCGAGCGGGCTGTCTCGGGTCCCGCTCCCACTCGGGTCGCCGTCCTGAACGCGATGGGGTCCGACGAACGCAGTGCCACCTGACCCTCTTCATCGATGCGGACGCCTGCGGCGTCGTACAGTCGGGCAATGGGGATCGACGTGACGGTATTGCGGGTGTTCACCGATTCGGACGGCCATTTCGGTAATCCGCTGGGCGTGGTGGACGCCCGCCGGGTCCGCCCCGCCGACCGGCAGCGGCTGGCGACCCAATTGGGCTACAGCGAGACGGTATTCGTGGACCTCCCGGCCGCCGGCTCCTCAACCGCCCACGCCACCATCTACACGCCGCGCACCGAACTGCCGTTCGCCGGCCACCCGACCGTCGGCGCGACGTGGTGGCTGCGCGAGAACGGTTCGCCCATCAACACGCTGCGGGTACCGGCGGGCATCGTGCAGGTGGGCTACGACGAACACCGCGCCCGCATCAACGCCCGCGCCGAGTGGGCGCCCGACTTCGCCCTGCACGAACTCGCCTCGGCCGACGAGGTTCTCGCCGCCGACCCGGCGGACTTTCCCGACGACACCGCCCATTACCTGTGGGCCTGGACCGACCCGGTGACCGGGTCGCTGCGGGTGCGGATGTTCGCTGCCAACCTCGGTGTGATCGAGGACGAGGCCACCGGCTCGGCCGCGATGCGCATCACCGATTACCTGAGCCAGGACCTCCGGATCACCCAGGGCGGGGGCTCCGTCATCGACACGACGTGGAGCGCCGAGGGCTGGGTCGGGGTGGCCGGGCGGGTCGTCAATGACGGTGTGCGGCACCTGGACTGACGGCCCGGTCCGTCGCGGGTGGTCTAGCTTTGCCGGTGCAGCACCGCGGCGAGGTGATCCTGCAGTGGTTGCCCGACCGCGCCCATCTGCACGGTGTAGGACAGCTCGTCGCCGTCGATGCGGAAGGAACGGCCAAGCGCCGTCACCTCTTTGGCGCTGGGGGTCAACCCGACGGCGGTGGTGGCCATCTGCATTTCGATGAGGTCACCGGTGACCGTGTAGGTGCCGACTTCGATTTCGGTGATGCCGCTGGGATGCGCCAGCACCAGCTCGACATGACCCGGTTGGGGCACCCGGAGATACCCGGTTTCGGCGTGCAGCGGGTTGCCGTCGGCCACCGCCTTGGTCTTCTGCCCGTAGGCCAGAAAGGGTTTACCGACGTGGGCGAACACGACTTCCTCGAGGTAGTCGAACGGCGCGATCGTTGGGTACTTTCCCGCGCCCTGGCCGGACCAGGTCCCCAGGAGCGGGGCCAGCGCCGCAAGGTCGGGATGCAAGTCAGGGGGCATGAAACCGAGCCTAACCGGGTGACGATGCGGGCCGGGACGGCCCGGCGAGTCCGGTCAGCCCGGTGTGGCCACTCCGCGGTGATCGCGTAGCGCCTGGATCTCGCGTTCGAAATCGTCGGCGGACTCGAACGAGCGATACACCGAGGCGAACCGCAGGTAGGCCACCTCGTCGAGGTCGCGGAGCGGCCCGAGGATCGCCAGGCCTACCTCGTGACTCGGGACTTCGGGGGAACCCGCGGCGCGCACGGTGTCTTCGACCTGCTGGGCCAGCAGATTCAGCGCGTCGTCATCGACCTGGCGGCCCTGGCAGGCGCGGCGGACACCGCTGATCACCTTCTCCCTGCTGAACGGCTCGGTGACGCCGCTGCGCTTGACCACCGCCAGCACCGCGGTTTCCACCGTGGTGAAACGTCGTCCGCACTCGGGACAGGATCTGCGCCGCCGGATGGCCTGACCTTCATCGGTTTCGCGCGAGTCGATCACCCGGGAGTCGGGATGGCGGCAGAACGGACAGTGCATGACCGCTCCTTCACCGTGCCGACAACCAACCGCAGGACTTTGAGCGTACCCGCGCGGTGATCTGCGCGGCCAGCAGAGGTGTTTTCGCGCAACGGTTGTCAGCCGACCGGAGCGATGAGGGTCTGGCCCGCCATCAGGTTGGGCGAGTGCAGCGCGTTCAGTTCGCGGATGCGGTCGGCGACCTGGGCGGTCGGCGCGTCGGGCGCCACCCGGTGCGCAAAGTCCCGCAGCGACTCCCCCGCGTCGACGCGGACGACGGCGAGCCGGTCGGGAACGTGGGCCGCGGAGTTGGTGGAGTCGCCATTGAGCACTTGGCCGACGTTCGCGACGAGACCCAGCCACAGCGTGATCGACCCAGCGGCCAACGCCAGTGCGATGGTCGACGCCCAGGTGGTGGCGCGCCTGCGGTGCGGAGTGACCGACATCGCCACCCCGGTGCCGTGGTAGCGCGTCGGCACACCCGCGGGCCGCGCCGGCGCGGGCCTGCGGGACCGGGCCAGCCCGTCGCGTCCATACCGAGCGCCCTGGACGGGTCCGTTGATCGGGCGCCGAAGACTGCTGGTACGCGGCGCCGGCGTGTGTATGACTGTCATCTTCGTTCCTTCGGTCAACTAGCTCTCGCTCGTGTGTTCGACATTAGTCGCTTGTGTGTTCGAAACCCGAACATTTGAGCGAAGCGTGTCGCACGAGCAAATGCTAGATCACACCACCGACAAGTTCGTCGGCCTCTACCACTGTCACGAGGCGCAAATACCCGATATCTCGAAGAGTTACACATTTGTGATTCACCGCCCGTGAGCCTTTTCCCGTCGGCGCCGGGCGGCGCGACACGCCACTCGAACACATGTTTGATTATTGGTTGGGGTGCGGCTACATTCAGTGCCATGGGTGATAGCAACGACATTTCCTCGGCCGGCCCCGAAGGTCGGTTGCACTCCGTGGATTCCTCGCTGACCGAGCGGCAGCGCACCATTCTGAATGTCATCCGCGCCTCGGTCACCAGCCGCGGCTACCCGCCGAGCATCCGGGAGATCGGCGACGCCGTCGGCCTGACGTCGACGTCATCGGTGGCGCACCAGCTACGCACCCTGGAGCGCAAAGGATACCTGCGGCGCGACCCCAACCGCCCGCGAGCGGTCGATGTCCGGGGGGCCGACGACGACGTGGCGGTGCCCGCCACCGAGGTGGCCGGCTCGGATGCCCTGCCCGAACCGACGTTTGTGCCGGTGCTCGGCCGTATCGCGGCCGGCGGACCGATCCTGGCCGAGGAGGCCGTCGAGGATATCTTTCCGCTGCCTCGCGAATTGGTCGGCGAGGGAACGCTTTTCCTGCTCAAGGTGGTCGGTGATTCGATGGTCGACGCCGCGATCTGCGACGGCGACTGGGTGGTGGTGCGTCAGCAGAACGTCGCCGACAACGGCGACATCGTCGCGGCGCTCCTCGATGGCGAAGCGACCGTCAAGACGTTCAAGCGCGCCGGTGGTCAGGTGTGGCTGATGCCGCACAACCCGACGTTCGACCCCATCCCCGGCAACGACGCGAGCGTGCTCGGCAAGGTCGTCACGGTCATCCGCAAGGTCTAACGCCCACCGGGTCAGTCGGCCCGGGTGAATCCGTTGGCGAGCGCGACTTCTTCGCTCGACAACCAGAGTTCGGCGAGCGTGTCCTGATACAGGTCACTGTCCGGCGTGTAATACAGCCCATACCGGGCGCTGGCCTTGATCGGGTATCCGTCGGGCGCCTGGTACGGGTCATCGAGCGGCAGGTGGATCGTGGGCCGGCCGTCCGGGCCCGCCAAACCATTTTCCGAGCCGTCCTCGGCGTCGTCGGCGGCGGCGTGCCGACCGCTGCGCGCCGACGTCTCGGCCGCGACCGCACCGGCGACCACTGCGTCTGCCGCGTCGGCTCCCGCCGCGGTGTCCGCCGAGTCGGCGTCGGGCTCCGGCGTGGCGAGGTCGAGGTGGTCGTCGTCGGGCTCGGCGGTCTCCAGAGCGCCCGTCACGTCGTCGGTGTCCGGCGGGGTACGGGGAACCGCGACGTCGGGATGCTCGTCGTCCGGGTAGGTCTCCTGCGCGTAACCCGCGTCGGGGGCCTCGGCGTCGACGTAGGCGGCGTCGTCCGCGGTCTCGGGCTCGGCGAGTTCGGGGACCTCGTCGGCGTAGTCGCCGTGGTCGGCCTCGGCGGCGGGATAGTCGGCCTCCGACAGCATTTCCTCGGACACGACGGGGATCGAGTCGGTGTCGACGGCGTCGGGGTCTTCCTGCTCGAACGCGTATTCGCTCATCGCCGGAGCCTGACGTTGCCAGCTGACCCGCCCGGCGTCCGGCGCCATTTCGGCCGGCGCGCTCAGCGGCGTGAACGACTCGGCATCGTGGTCGGAATCGTCGCGGCCCCAGGGCCGGTCGGCGTCGTAGCCGAAGTCCCGGCCGTAGTCGGGCGCATAACCCGCGGCGTCGGCTTGCTCGGGCCGGCGTCGGCGCCAGACGAACAGCACCCAGACCAGCAGCGCGAGCAGCACCAGCACCGGAATGGCGGCCATCAACCACCACCAGTGCCAGGTGAACTTCTTGGCGTGCGCCGGCATGGCCGAATTGCTCGGCTGGTTCTGACCCGACACCTGCAGGCCGGACAGCAGGGGCGCCAGGTTGGAGGGTTCAGTGCTGAACGTGTTCGTGGCCCGGTTCCACGAGATCTTGCCGCCGGTGAACTGCTGCGAAATCACGTCGCCGGTCACGGCCTGGTCGGCCACCGGCGCGCCCAGCTTGCCCGCGGGGGCGCGCAGCTTGTCCCACGCCGGCCTCATCGCGCCGCGTATGACGAACGCGCCGTGGTCCGACGTCCAGAAGATGACGGGCTTGTCGGCGGCGGAGAAGGTGCAGATCTTGCTGGAAGGCCCTATGCCGCCGTCGGTTTCGTTGGTGGTGGGGAAACCGAGGTCGCTGCCGACCGGGCCGCCCAGCGACTCGTATTTGGCCAGGATGTCGCTCTCGACGGCGTTCGCTCCGGTCGCCGGGGTGAAGAAGACTTTGCCGCCGGCGAAGTCCTGGGCGATCCCGTCACCGCCGACGGGATATTGGCCGCCCTGTTTGGCGCCCAACGGCCCGGTGGGTCCGCCGGCCGCGCGCCACGCCGTGTTGATCGCCGCGGTGGGATCGATCGCCACCTGCAGGCCCTTCAACTGGTCGGCCAGCGCCGGGGGCTCGGTGGTGAACTGCTTGGTCTGCCGGTTCCACGAGACCTGGCCGCCGCTGAATTTCTGGGAGGACACCTCGCCGCCGCTATGGGTCTCGTCGCCGACCGGCACACCGAGAACCCCGCCCGAACTGCCCAGCTTGTCCCACGCGGTGTTGAGGGCGCCGCGCACCACGAACGCGCCGTGCTCGGGCGTCCAGAAGATGACCGGCTTGTCGCCGGCCGAGAAGGTGATCACCCGGCTGTCGGGCCCGGACAGACCGGGCACTTCGTTGATGGTCGGAAAGCCCAGATCGCTGCCGGCCGGCCCGCCGAGCTGCTCGTATTTGTCCAGGACGGGCCCATAGGCGAACTTGGCTCCGGTGGCCGGGGTGAAAAACATCTTGCCGCGGTCGAAGTCCAGGGCGAAGCCGTCCCCGACGGGATACACGTCGCCCTTGCGGGCGCCCAGGGGCGAAGTGTCACCGCCGGCCTTGTCCCAAGCGGCCATGATCGCGGCTTCGGCGTCGCCGATCGGACTCGCTACCGCGGTGGGGGTCAGCAGGACGGCGGCCAGTGCGGTGGTCGTCAAGCTGACCAACGCACTTCCGATCAGCTTGCGCATGTGACCTCTCTGCACCTTCACCAAGCCTCCCAGCCGGCGGATACGTATCTATCTGCGGCTATGCCCTTACCTGCATACCGGCGAGCGGGCCGTGCTCGCGCGGAAAACCGACCCGCGCACGATCAGCCTTACCGCCGGGCTCGCATTACTTTGCTCCAGCCAGCAAGAAATGCGAAGTCAAATCACAGATTTTACAAAAACGGATACCCCACCGATATCAAATGATGCGTGCCCATGGCCCAATCGCGACGTGCCGGACCGCCGTTCGCGCCGTGCCATGGCGCACGGGAAGCGGCCGGAACAACCGAAACACTTGCGCCGGCGGCCGGCCGCCGGCCCACGAACGTTGTGCGCGGATGCCGAAGCTTCCCGTTGTCGGCGCAAATTACCAGAGCAAACGAAACGCTATACGCCGAGGCTGCGGCCGATGATCTCCTTCATGATCTCGGTCGTGCCGCCGTAGATGGTTTGCACCCGCGCGTCCAGATAGGCACGGGCAATGGGGTATTCGCGCATGTAGCCGTAGCCGCCGTGCAGCTGCAGGCAGCGGTCGATCAGGTGCACCTGCTTTTCGGTGCAATACCACTTGGCCATCGCGGCCTGTTCGGCGGTCAGTTTGTGGTCCAGGTGCAGGCGGACGAATTCGTCGACCATCATGCGGACCACGGTCGCCTCCGTCGCCAGCTCGGCGAGAACGAAACGGCTGTTCTGGAAGCTGCCGATCGGCTTGCCAAATGCTTTGCGCTCCTTGGTGTATTCAAGGGTCTGTTCCAGCACCTGCTCCATGGCCGCGGCCGCCATGATGGCGATCGAGATGCGTTCCTGCGGCAGGTTCTGCATCAGGTAGATGAATCCCATGCCCTCCTGGCCCAGCAGGTTTTCGACCGGCACATGCACGTCGGTAAACGACAGCTCGGCCGTGTCCTGGGCATCCAAGCCGATCTTGTCCAGGTGCCGGCCGCGCTCGAAGCCCTCCATGCCACGCTCGACGGCGAGCAGCGAGAAGCCCTGCGCCCCCTTTTCCGGGTCGGTCTGCGCGACCACGATCACCAGGTCGGAGTTGATTCCGTTGGTGATGAACGTCTTTGACCCGTTGAGCACGTAGTGGTCGCCCTGCTTGACCGCGCGGGTCTTGATGCCCTGCAGATCGCTGCCGGTGCCCGGCTCGGTCATGGCGATCGCCGTAATCAGCTCTCCGGTGCAGAATTTCGGCAGCCAGCGCTGCTTCTGCTCCTCGGTGGCCAGGGCCAACAGGTACGGCGCCACGATGTCGTTGTGCAGGCTGAAACCGATGCCGCTGTAGCGACCCGCGGTGGTCTCCTCGGTGATGATCGTGTTGTACCGGAAGTCGGGGTTGCCGCCGCCGCCGTACTCCTCGGGCACCGCCATGCCGAGGAAGCCCTGCTTGCCGGCCTCGAGCCATACGCCGCGGTCGACGATCTTCGCCTTCTCCCACTCGTCGTGGTAGGGCGCGACGTGGCGCTCGAGGAAGCCCCGGTAGGACTCACGGAACAGGTCGTGCTCTGACTCGAAAAGAGTGCGCTGGTATTTGATGGCGCTGCTCATGGAAGACCTCCGGCGACTGGAATTTCTGCAGCCCAACATATACCAACCGGACGGTTGGTCGGCAGCTGGCGGGGGTCGCCCGGAGTCGGCGTCTGGGATCTGCGCGCCGCAAATCGCCCGGTCACCGGGGCAATCGCCGCTCAGTCGGCCGAGAACTCGCGCAGCCGGCCGGCCAGGGCGACCGGGACCCGCGCCCTGATCCGGGTGCCGGTGGCGTCGTGTTCCTCCTGCTGGACGCGCCCATCAGCGTGCAGGCGGGCCACCAGGTCGCCCCGGTGGTAGGGGATCACCACGTCCACGGCGGTGTCGGCGGGAACGGCGAGCTCGGCGATGCGGCGGCGCAGGGCGTCGATCCCGTCGCCGGTTCGCGCGGAGACGAACATCGCGTCGGGCAGGGCGTGGCGCAGCTTGGCCAGCGCCAAATCGCTTGCGGCGTCGACCTTGTTCACCACCACCAGCTCCTGCGGCGCGGCGCCGTCGTGGTCGGCCCCGTAGTCGGCGACGACGTCGGAGACCACCTGGCGCACGGCGTTGATCTGCGCCAGGGGGTTGACGTCGGAGCCGTCGACGACGTGCACCAGCAGGTCGGCGTCGACGACCTCTTCCAGCGTGGAGCGGAACGCCTCGACCAATTGGGTGGGCAGGTGCCGGACGAAGCCGACGGTGTCGGTGAGCACGAACGGCCGCCCGTCATCGAATTCGGAGCGGCGGGTGAGGGGCTCCAGCGTGGCGAACAAAGCGTCCTGTACCAGCACCCCGGCCCCGGTCAGCGCGTTGAGCAGGCTCGACTTGCCGGCGTTGGTGTAGCCGACGATGGCGATGGACGGCAGGTCGCTGCGCACCCGCCGGCTGCGCTGGGTGTCGCGGACCTGCTTCATGTCTTTGATCTCGCGGCGCAGCTTGGCCATCCGCTCGCGGATGCGCCGCCGGTCGGTCTCGATCTTGGTTTCACCCGGACCGCGCAGGCCCACGCCTCCCCCGCTGCCGCCGGCGCGGCCACCGGCCTGCCGCGACATCGACTCGCCCCAGCCGCGCAACCGCGGCAGCATGTATTCCATCTGGGCCAGCGTGACCTGCGCCTTGCCCTCCCGGCTGGTGGCGTGCTGGGCGAAGATGTCGAGGATCAGCGCGGTGCGGTCGATGACCTTGACCTTCACGGCCTTTTCCAGGGCGGTCAGCTGCGCCGGGGACAGCTCACCGTCGCAGATGACGGTGTCGGCGCCGGTCGCCAGCACCACTTCGCGGAGCTCGGCGGCCTTGCCGGAGCCGATGTAGGTCGACGGGTCGGGCTTGTCGCGGCGCTGGATCAGCCCTTCGAGCACCTGGGATCCGGCGGTCTCGGCCAGGGCGGCGAGCTCGGCCATGCTGGCCTCGCTGTCGGCGGCGGTGCCGTCGGTCCACACGCCCACCAGGACGACCCGCTCGAGCCGAAGCTGGCGGTACTCGACCTCGGAGATGTCGGTGAGTTCGGTGGACAGGCCGGCGACGCGGCGCAGCGCCGACCGATCTTCGAGGGCGAGTTCGCCCGTGCTGGGCTCCGGTGCGCCCGGAGAGTGATCGCGAAATTCGGGATGTGTCATAGGCAATACAAGATGATGCACGCGAAAAAGGTTTCGCGCATGTGATTTAACGCCGCTGTTCGCGCCACCATTCCTCGCTGAGTTCTCCTTGGGCCACCAGCACCGACGGTCCGCGCAGGAAGCTGGTGGCGTCGGTGACGGTGACGACGACCTCGCCCCCGGGCACCCGCACGGTCAGGGTGCCAGTGGCCGCACCGGCACCGGCCAGCGCGGCGACGGCGGCCGCAACCGTTCCGGTGCCGCACGAGCGCGTCTCGCCGACCCCCCGCTCGTGCACGCGCATGTGCACCGCCCCGTCGGCGGGTGCGGTGACGATCTCGACGTTCACCCCGTCCGGGAACTGGGCGGCGTCGAAGCTCACCGGCGCGGCCACGTCCAGGGCCGCCAACGCCTCGGGGGTCAAATCCGGGTCGACGCAGGCAAGGTGCGGATTGCCGACGTCGACCGCCAGGCCGGAGAACCGCCGGCCGCCCACGACAGCGTCGCCGCTGCCCAGCGTGTTGGCCTTGCCCATGTCGACGCTGACGTCGGCGGTGGTCGCATCGGCGCGATGCACGACGACCGGCCGCGGACCGGCCAGCGAGCCGACCACGAATTCGTCGCGGGATTCCATGCCGCTGGCGCGCAGGTAGTGCGCGAAGACCCGCACGCCGTTGCCGCACATCTGGGCGATGGATCCGTCGGCGTTGCGGTAGTCCATGTACCAGTCGCCGGCGGCCACACCGTCGGGCACCCGGTCGAGCACGCCGGCCGCCAGCGCCGCGCCGGCGGTGGTGACCCGCAGCACGCCGTCGGCGCCCAGGCCGCGGCGCCGGTCGCACAGCGCGGCCACCCGCTGCCCGGTCAGGCTCACCCGGGCCTGCGGGTCCGGCAGCACGACGAAGTCGTTCTGGGTGCCGTGGCCCTTGGTGAATTTCACCTGCTCAGGATACGTGGCGCCAGGCCCGCATGGCGGCGTCGACCACCGCGGCGCGCTGCTGCGGGGTCGCCGCGCCCACGTCGAGCCACCGCACCCGGTGGTCCCGGCGGAACCAGGATCGCTGGCGCCGCACGTAGCGCCGGGTGCCGACGAAGGTCTGCTCGCGCGCCTCCCGCAGCCGGTCCGGGTCGGGTCCCGCCGGACCGCCCGCGTCCAGGGCGGCGAGCACCTGCGCGTAGCCCAGCGCGCGCGACGCGGTGACCCCGTCGCGCAAGCCCCGCTCCAGCAGGGCGATCACCTCGCCGACCAGACCCTGGTCGAACATCGCGTCGGTGCGCCGCGCCAGCCGGTCGTCGAGAATCGTTGTGTCGCAGTCCAACCCGACGATGGCGGTGTCCCAGCGCGGCGCGCCGATCTGCGGCGCGGAGGCGGCGAACGGCTGACCGGTCAGCTCGATCACCTCCAGGGCGCGCACGGTGCGCCGGGCGTCGGAGGGCAGGATCGATGCGGCCGCGGCGGGATCGCGGCGGGCCAGCTCGGCGTGCAGCTCGCCCACCCCCACCTCGGCCAGCCGCTGCTCCCAGCGGGCGCGCACCGCCGGATCGGTGGCGGGGAACGACCAGTCGTCGAGCAGCGACTGGACGTAGAGCATCGAGCCGCCCACGATGACCGGCAGCGCGCCCCGGGCCGCGATAGCTTCGACGTCGGCCGCGGCGGCGCCCTGATAGCGGGCGACGGTCGCGGTCTCGGTGACGTCGAGGACGTCGAGCTGGTGATGCGGGATGCCGCGGCGGGCCTCGACGGGCAGCTTCGCGGTGCCGATGTCCATGCCGCGATAGAGCTGCATGGCGTCGGCGTTGACGATCTCTGCGCTCACACCGAGCCGCTCGACCCGTTCGGCGAATTCGAGGGCGAGCTGCGACTTGCCGGTGCCGGTGGGGCCGATGATCGCCAGGGGGCGCACGGCCGTCACCACTGCCAGGCGCCGGCGAAGTAGCCCACCCCGTAGGGCGCTCCGCGGTACAGCTCCTTGGCCGATCGGGGCCCGGGCCCGGCCAGGCCGGCCAGCACCTGAAACGCGACCCGTCCCAGGATCTGGTCCGGCAGCCGGCCCAGCGCGGTGACGTCGCCGCTGGCCAGCGCGTCGTCCAGGGCCTCCTGCGCGGGGGCGTTGCCGGGGTCGTATCCGCCGGGTGCGCGCGGTGTCAGCGTGTTCGCGCCGTCGGCCACCACCAGCACCCCGACCGGCTCGGGTGAGCGGTCGATCTGTGCGCGCATGCGGGTGCCGAGCTTGCGCGCAGTGGCGTCGTCGTGGTCGGCGCGGTACACCCGGACTACGGCGCTGGCCTGCGGCTGCGCCTGACCACGCACCCAGGCCCCCAGCAACGCGCACACGGGAAGCGACACCGGCGTCGCGGTGTCGTCGGGCTTCGGAGACAACTGAACGGGCACGTCGACGCCGAAACCGGCGAACGTGCCCACGGTGCCGGGACCGAAATCGACGTCGTTCGGGCCGGTCCCGATCACCACCCAGCGGTCGGGCAACAGCGCCGCCGCGGCGAGCGTCGCGGCGACCAGGTCGGCCACCTCGGCGGCGGCCGCTCCGGCCAATTCGGGCACGAGGACGGGCGCCGACGGGACGATCGCGATCGCGCTGAGCACGCCACCAAACTAACGTGGCCGCGCCGACGACCGGGCACGAGTTCGGCTGCGGCGGCAGACCGAGCCCCGGAGGTCACCACCCGGAGGTGTCGGCCACCACCAGGCGATCACTGAAGGGGCCGAAGTCGTCTTCGGCTGACGCCTTCGCGGCCGGCGCTTTTCGCGGGGCGCCGTCCCCGCGGGAATCCGATCGACCGATGCTGGCGGCCTCACCGCGGGCCAGGGCGATCGTGGCGCCGATGACGACGGCGACCGCGCCCACCAGCACGAACGCCTTGGACCCGTGGGCGTTCAGCGTCTCGCCCAGCACCAGCACGCCGAGCAGGCCGGCGACCACCGGCTTGGCCACCGTCATCGTCGGCAACGACGCGGTCAGCGCGCCGGCCCGGAACGCCGATTGCTGGAAGATCATTCCGCACAGCGCCACCAGCAGCCAGGGCACGAATTCCGGCGACGTCAGCACGGCCATCGGGCCGTTTTCGGACATCTCGACGACGCCCTTGGTCAGCACCGCGAACAGCGCCAGCGACGAGCCCGCCACCACCGCGAGCAGCACCGCGGAGAACGGGTTGCCCGACCAGCGCCGCGCCGCCACCACGCAGGCCACCAGCAGCGGGATCATCACCACGGCCACGATCAGCCAGGTCCGCAGCAGCCCGCGCTGGTGCCCGGCCGCGGGGTCGCCGACGATGATGACCACCGCCAGCGCGGCGGCCAGGATGAGCGCCCACATCCACTCCCGCGGCTGCACCCGGTGTCGGGCGAGCCGCGCGTAAATGGGCAGCGCGAACAGCAGCGCGGTCACCTGCAGGGCGGTCACCAAAACCACCGAGCCCCAGGCCAGCGCGGCGGCCTGCAGGCTGTAGTTGGTGATCGCGGCCAGTCCGCCCAGCCACCAGCGGGTGTCCCGCAGCGACATGCGGAACAATTCCAGGTGGCCGACCGGCTTGTCGGTGATCTCGTGCGCGGAGCGCTGACGGATCACGTCGCCGACCGCGGATGCCAGCGCCGCGCACAACGCGAGCAACGCCGCGACATCAACCTTCGACATTTTCGACCCCTTCGCCCCTAGACCGTTCGACCCAGCTTTCCCCGAGGCGCAGGCGAATACACGCACAATTCGCGTTCAGTTCAACTACAAATTTATGACGTTCCACACGTTGCTAACTGCGCCGCAGGTAACCGTTCAACTAATACTTCAGCAATCTATGCAACTCGTGGGATAACTCTAAGAGGAGTACACAGGTAGCTGCGAGCGCCTGACCGAGTCCCTCCGCTGCCAGCGGTTTCGGGCCCCGCGCGGTGGTTTGTGTCACAACTTTCGCCCCGCTCGCCCGGCGAGCCGGCGGCCACGCTGGTCGAGCGGCTGTGCGCGCGGCCGGGCGGCGGTCCCGTCTCCCACCACCGCCACTCGAGCATCCAGCCCGCGTCGGCGCCGCGCCTGGCGGCGGCCCGATCAGGAATGTCAAGGTGGCGGCATGGGACAGAGCAAGCTGCTTGAATATCGTTAAGCGGCTGTTGGGCGAACCCACCTCGGGCATCCGGCAGCTGCGGGAAACGGTGCCGCTACGCGCGGCAGGTGCGCGGGACATGGGGACCGCGCGGAAGGTTGCGAAAGGTAGTGACGAGCGCATGACGTCTAACGAGCCTCGCGACGACTCAGCTCGGCCAGTTCCCCGTCCGGGACCGCGCCCCGGACCCCGCCCGACACCGCGACCCACCACCGCACACCCGCTGGTGATGCCGCCGCCCAGCGACCCGCACCAGTTCGGGCGCGTGGATGGCGACGGCACGGTGTGGCTGATCAGCGCCGCCGGCGAGCGCGTCGTCGGCTCCTGGCAGGCCGGCGATCGGGAGGCGGCGTTCGCCCACTTCGGCCGCCGCTTCGATGACCTGGCCACCGAGGTCACCCTCATGGAGGAGCGCCTGGCGTCGGGAAGCGGTGACGCACGCAAAATCAAAGCGCACGCGGCCGAGCTGGCCGAGACGCTGCCGACGGCGGCCGTGCTGGGGGACATCGACGCCCTGGCGGCCCGGTTGGCCACCATCGCCGAGCTGGCCGAGGCGACGGTCGCCGCGGAGCGCTCCCGGCGTGAGGAACATCGGGCCACGCAGACCGCCCGCAAGGAGGCGCTGGCGGCTGAGGCCGAGGAGCTGGCCGTCAACTCGACGCAGTGGAAGGCCGCCGGCGACCGGTTGCGCGCGATCCTCGACGAGTGGAAGACGATCACGGGCGTGGACCGCAAGGTCGACGACGCATTGTGGAAGCGCTACTCCGCGGCGCGTGAGGCCTTCAATCGGCGGCGGGGCTCGCATTTCGCCGAACTGGACCGGGAGCGTTCGGGGATCCGCCAGGCCAAGGAACGCCTGTGCGAGCGGGCCGAGGAGCTATCCGACTCGACCGACTGGAGCGCGACCAGCGCGGAATTTCGCAAGCTGCTCACCGAGTGGAAGGCGGCCGGGCGGGCGAACCGGGAGGTCGACGACGCCCTGTGGCGGCGTTTCAAGGCCGCCCAGGACGTGTTCTTCACCGCCCGCAACGCGGTGACGGCGGAAAAGGACGCGGAGTTCCGGGCCAACGCGACCGCCAAGGAGGCGCTGCTGGCCGAGGCGGAGAAGCTGGACATCAGCAACCACGACGCCGCCCGGGCGGCGCTGCGCGCGATCACCGAGAAATGGGATGCGATCGGTAAGGTCCCGCGCGAGCGGTCCGCCGAGTTGGAGCGGCGGCTGCGCGCGGTCGAGAAGAAGGTGCGCGACGCCGGCGACATGGGCTGGTCCGATCCGCAGGCCCAGGCCCGCGCCGAGCAATTCCAGGCCCGTGCCGAGCAATACGAACAACAGGCCCGAAAGGCGGCCGCGGCGGGCCGGACAAAGGAAGCCGACGAGGCCCGGGCCAACGCCGAGCAGTGGCGGCAATGGGCGCAGGCGGCCGTCGAGGCCCTCACCCGTAAGCCCTAGCGGAAGTCAGGCGCCCTGGGTCGTTCCGGGGTCGTCGGTGGCCGGGTTGTCCAGACCGTCCAGCAGCGAGGTCGACTGCTGGGCCGCCGCAAGGCGGCGGCGCTGCTGCTCGGCGGCCAGCTGCACGATGGTGCGCGACCAGACCACCCGGGCCCAGTGGTAGGTGAGCACGAGCACGGTCAGCCAGGCGACGATCAAGCCCCAGCCCGGCCCCGGGTGACCCACGGCCACGGTCTGACGCGACCAGATCGCCAGCATGCCCACGGCGCCCGCGATGGCCGTCCCCGCCAACGCGACCCAGGCCAGCGCCCAGCGCCGTGTCACCAGCGCCAGCATCGAAAAGCCCACCCCGAACACCAGCGCCAGCCAGGCGAAGACCCGCGACGGCAGGGCCACGGCCGCGGCACCGGCGTGGTGGCTACCGAACAGAACGTCCCAGCCGCGCACGTCGCCGGTGTGCGGCAGGACAAACGACGCCAGCAGCACGAACACCAGGATCGACACGAAAAAGGCCCGCGGACCCGGGTCGATTCCGCGGGCCACCCGGCGTTCGGCGGCCTCGATCTCGGTGCGCAGGGCGCCGAGCTGTAGGTCTTCGTTGTTCGTCTCGTCTTTCATCATGCACATCCAAGGGGTTCGGGCGGCCCGACGGCCGGCATGCCGAGGCCGATGCCGCGCGGGCGCTGCCCGGCGGCCTGCGCATCACCCGCGCGGGTGCGGCGATGCGTGACGACGCCCGCGTCGGCGATGAGGTGGTGGGGTGCCGCCCCGGTGATCACCGTGGTGACGATGTCGCCGGGCCGGATGTCGCCCGGTGTGTCGACGGCGAAGTGCACCAGCCGGCCATCGCGGGCCCGCCCGCTCATGCGGGCGGTGCGACTGTCCTTGCGCCCTTCGCCGGTGGCGACCAACAATTCGACGGTCTGGCCGATCAACGCCTGGTTGCCCTCCAGCGAGATCGCCTCCTGCAGCTCGATCAGCCGGTCATAGCGTTCCTGCACAACGGCTTTCGGGATTTGCCCGTCGAGTTCAGCGGCCGGGGTGCCGGGCCGCTTGGAGTACTGGAAGGTGAACGCGGCCGAGAACCGGGCCGCCCGCACCACGTCCAGCGTGGCGGCGAAGTCCGCCTCGGTCTCACCGGGGAACCCGACGATCAGGTCGGTGGTGATGGCGGCGTGCGGCATAGCGGCCCGGACCCGGTCGATGATGCCGAGGTAGCGCTCGGCGCGGTACGAGCGCCGCATCGCGCGCAGCACCCGGTCGGACCCGGACTGCAGCGGCATGTGCAGGGCGGGGCAGACGTTCGGCGTCTGAGCCATGGCCTCGATGACGTCGTCGGTGAATTCGGCCGGATGCGGCGAGGTGAACCGCACCCGCTCCAGCCCGTCGATCTCGCCGCAGGCCCGCAGCAGCCGGGCGAAGGCGCCGCGGTCGCGGGGCAGCGCCGGGTCGGCGAAGGACACTCCGTAGGCGTTGACGTTCTGGCCCAGCAGCGTGACCTCGAGCACGCCGTCGGCCACCAGCGACCGTACTTCGGCCAGGATGTCGTCCGGGCTGCGGTCGACCTCCTTGCCCCGCAGCGACGGGACGATGCAGAACGTGCAGCCGTTGTTGCACCCTACCGAAATGGAAACCCAGGCGGCATAGGCGGATTCGCGCGCGCTGGGCAGTGACGACGGGAACTCCTGCAGCGCCTCGGCGATTTCCACCTGGGCGACCTTGTTGTGCCGGGCCCGCTCCAGCAGGGTGGGCAGCGATCCGATGTTGTGTGTGCCGAAGATGACGTCGACCCAGGGCGCCTTGCGCAGCAACGCGTCGCGGTCCTTCTGGGCCAGGCAGCCGCCGACGGCGATCTGCATCTCGGGATTGCCGCGCTTGCGCGGCGCCAGATGGCTGAGGTTGCCGTACAGCTTGTTGTCGGCGTTCTCCCGGACGGCGCAGGTGTTGAACACGACCACGTCGGCGTCGGCACCCTCGGCCGCCCGCCGGTATCCGGCCGCTTCCAGCAGGCCGGCCAGCCGCTCCGAGTCGTGGACGTTCATCTGGCAGCCATAGGTTCGGACTTGGTAAGTGCGCGCCGGTGCGGCGTCCGCCGCAACGGTCTCGTGCACCATCGAAGTCACGGGGCCATGGTACGGCGACCGGTCGGCGCGCGAGAAACCGCACGTCAGGGTTAGACCCGGCGCCGCTCCCGCTCGGCGGCCAGCTCGGCGAAGACGACCTCGCACGCCATGTTCTGGCTGTAGCCACGGCGCGCCAGCATCCCCACCAGCCGTCGGGTCACCCGCGCATCGTCGTCGTTCAGCGTTTCCCGGCGCAGCTTGGACCGGACCAGTTGTTCCGCCCGGTCCCGCTCGGCGCCGGAGTCGATCCCGGCGAGCGCCGCGGTGATCACGTCGTCGTCGACACCCTTGGTGTGCAGTTCGGCGGCCAAGGCACGCTTGCTTTTTCCGGCGTGTGTCCGGCGGGACTGCACCCACTGCTGGGCGAAGTCGGCGTCGTCGATCAGACCGACGGAGGCCAGCCGGTCGAGCACCCGCTCACTGACGTCGTCGGGATAGCCGCGCCTGGCCAGCCGGCCGTACAGCTCGGCGCGGGTGCGCGCTCTCGCGGTGAGCAGGCGCAGGCACAGCGCTCGCGCCTGCTCCTCGCGGGAGGGCTCAGAAGTCGACGGGGGCGGGCAGGACGTCGTCATCGGTCACGACCGCGCCAATGCCGAGCTTTTCCTTGATCTTCTTCTCGATCTCGTTGGCGACTTCGTCGTTCTCCATCAAGAAGGTGCGGGCGTTTTCCTTGCCCTGGCCGAGCTGCTCACCCTCATAGGTGAACCAGGAACCGGACTTGCGGATGAAGCCCTGCTCCACGCCCATGTCGATCAGCGAGCCTTCCCGGCTGATCCCCTGGCCGTAGAGGATGTCGAACTCGGCCTGCTTGAAGGGCGGCGCCACCTTGTTCTTGACGATCTTGACCCGGGTGCGGTTACCGACCGCGCTGGTGCCGTCCTTGAGCGTCTCGATCCGGCGTACGTCCATGCGCACCGACGCATAGAACTTCAAAGCCTTTCCACCCGTGGTGGTTTCGGGGCTGCCGAACATCACCCCGATCTTCTCGCGCAGCTGGTTGATGAAGATCGCGGTGGTACCCGAATTGTTCAGCGCGCCAGTCATTTTCCGCAGCGCCTGGCTCATCAGCCGGGCCTGCAGCCCGACGTGGCTGTCGCCCATCTCGCCTTCGAGCTCGGCGCGCGGCACCAGCGCGGCCACCGAGTCGATGACCAGGATGTCCAGCGCGCCGGAGCGGATCAGCATGTCGGCGATCTCGAGGGCCTGCTCCCCCGTGTCGGGCTGGCTGACCAGCAGGGAATCGGTGTCCACGCCGAGCTTCTTGGCGTACTCCGGGTCCAGCGCGTGCTCGGCGTCGATGAAGGCGGCGACGCCGCCGGCGGCCTGGGCGTTGGCCACCGCGTGCAGGGCGACGGTGGTCTTACCCGAGGATTCCGGGCCGTAGATCTCCACGACCCGGCCGCGGGGCAGCCCGCCGATGCCCAGGGCCACGTCCAGTGCGATGGATCCGGTGGGGATGATCGAAATCGGCTGACGCGTCTCGTCGCCGAGACGCATCACCGAGCCTTTGCCGTAGCTCTTTTCGATCTGGGCCATCGCCAGTTCGAGAGCCTTCTCGCGGTCGGGGGCTTGCGCCATGATGCCTCTCCTATAGTCGGTGTTCGTCTGACCGGTATCGGTCGGTTGGCGGTGACACTAGAGAAGGCCACCGACAAGTTGACTGGCCGAACGCTCACCACACTAGCCGAACAGGTGTTCGATTCAAGTTTGACACGCCGCTGCGCACCGGCACGTGTGGCAACATCGGCGCTCGAACGGCGATCGAACGGCCGACGGGCCTTTCGGGGCGGATCTCCGGCGACAAGCGGTCACGAATCTATGGACATCTCTGGCCAATTGGCCGAAGCGGCTTCCTACGGAGGCTTTTTCGCTCTAACCGTGGGTGGTGACGCGGCGGGATGGCATCCGGCCGCGCGTTCCTACGCCGACGGCTGCGCCGACCTGGTCGACGCCACCGCCCGCCGCTACCACACGACGGACCTGCGGATCGCAGCGTCGCTGGTTCACCTCGGCCACGCCACCCGGCTGTGGTCACCAGTGCTCGCCTGCGCGGTCGGCCACGGCGTCATCCCGGACCTCGACGACCTGCAACGCGCCGACGACGACGCCCGGCTACGCCTGCCCGGGCCCGTCGGGAAACCGGTCGATTCGACGGACACGCTGTACCGGGCCGTCGTCGAAGAGCACCTGCAACCGCTGGCCGCCGGCCTGCGGGTCAACCTGGCGCCCGCCCTGCTCGCGGGCAACGTCGCCTCCGCGCTGGTGGGCGCCGCGCGGGCCCTGGTGGCGGCGCGGCCCGACCTGCGCCCCGCGATCGCCGGTATGACCGAGTCGCTGCTGGGCACCGGCGTGCTGGCCGGATCCGGTGTCATCACCGCCCCGCCGCTGGGCTTCCGGCGCCGCAGCTGCTGCCTCTTCTATCGGCTGCCCGGGGGTTCGCTGTGCGGCGATTGCGTGCTGCACCGCGCACCGGGATAGTGCCGATCGGACGCCGGTGTCGTTTGTCGTTGCCCGGCCGGGGTATCTGGCCACCATGTCCTCAGCCGCAACACCGTCCCTGCGCGCCATCGCGTTGGTCTGCTCGTTGAAGAAGAGCCCGGCGCCGTCGAGCAGCGAACTGATCGCCGACCAGGTGCTCGATCAGCTGCGCGGTGCGGGCGTCGAGGGTGAGAAGGTGCGCTGCGTCGACCTGGCGCTGCTGCCCGGGGTCGAGGCGGACATGGGGCCCGGCGATGAGTGGCCGGCGCTGTTGGACAAGATCAAAGCGGCGGACATCGTCATCGTCTCGACACCCACCTGGGTCGGCCACATGTCCAGCGTCGCCCAGCGCGTCCTGGAGCGCCTCGATGCCGAGCTGTCCGACACCGACGCCGCGGGGCGACCGGCGATGGTGGGCAAGGTGGCGCTGGCCGCGGTGGTGGGCAACGAGGACGGGGCGCACAAGATCGTGGCCGACTTGTTTCAGTCCCTCAACGACATCGGGTTCTCGATCGCCGCGCAGGGCTGCACCTACTGGAACGGCGAGGCCATGCAGGGCACTGACTACACCGACCTCGACGACGTTCCGGAGGCGGTCGCGTCGGCCACCGCGAATGCGGCGCGCAACGCCGTGCACCTCGCCACCGTGCTGCGGCAGAACGGGTACCCGGCGTACGCATAACCCGGGCCGGAATAAGCCGCGGCGATCACCACTGTTCCCGGGGCACGTCGAAGTCGACGCACAGCGCCCGCCACACGTCGCGCGGCTCGATGCCCGCCTCGATGGCCTGGGCGGCCGTGCGCCCGCCGAAGCCGCTCAGCACGTGATCCACCAGGACCGAGGACCCGTACGTGGTGCCGAAGCGCAGCACCACCCGTTCGTGAAACTCCGTTAGCCGCACGCCAGCCAACATACCCAGCCCGCGCGGATCGGACACCTGAGCGTGCGGCCCGCCTATCGCCAGCTGGCCGGCAGGTCGATGATGTGGTTCGGGCAGTCTTCCTGGGCCGCAATCGACATCACGTCGCGAGCGCGTTGGGCCGACATGGTGGCGCGCAACTGCATGAAGGCGTATTCGGCCGGTGCGAGTCCCTGCTGCGCGGCGGCCGGATCGTCCATCAGCCGGCAGGCCTGCTGTTCCTCGGGACTGTCGGCATGCGCGACGGCGGCGAGGCCCAATGAGCCGCTCAACGAGCCGGCCAGCAGGGCGCCGGTGGTGATTGTCGTGATGATCCTCATCGATTGCCTCTCGCCGAAGCATAAGGCGGCCCCGGGCGGCGCGCCGCGGATCATCCGGCCACCGCCAGCGCGTCGCGGCACACCCGGACCGGGTCGGCGACGTCGGCGATGCCGGCGGCCGCCGCCTGCGCCGCCGCGCGGTAGGCCGGCGACGACAGCACCTCGTTGACCGCGGCCACCAACGCGTCGGCGGTCAGCGGCCGGATCAGGCGAGCGCTGCCCTGGCGCAGCACCCGGTTGGCGATCTCCCACTGGTCGCCGCCGCCGGGCACCACCACCAGCGGCACGCCGGCCAGCAGCGTCTTGGCCACCATGCCGTGGCCACCGCCGCAGATCACCACGTCGGCGTGGGCGAGCAGCTCGTCCTGGCGTCCCAGCCCGACGGCCGCCCATGGCGGCACCGTCAGTTCCGGTCCGTCCAGCCGCGACACCAGCAGGCGCGAGCCCGCCGGCATGGTCTCGCCCGGCGTCAGGCACCCCAGCGCGACCTCGGCCAGGCCTTCGGTCCCGATCAATGCGGTCGACGGCGCAATGACCACCACCGGCCCCGAGCCGGCCGGGACCTCGAGGACCCGATCGGTCGGTTCGAAGTGCAGCGGCCCGACCAGGACGGCCTCGGCCGGCCAGTCCGGGCGGGGAACCTCCAGCGCGGGCAGCGTGGCGATCAGCCGCCGCAGCGGCCCGGGATCGCGGGCGGGCAGGCCGATCCCGACGCGGGAAGCCGACCGTTGCCGCAGCCCGGCCCGCCAGGATCGCGCGGTCAACGCGCGCATCGTGGCGTCGCGCAGCCGGCCCCGGATGCCGGTGCCCGGCGCCAGCCCGCTGCCTACCGGCGGCAGTCCTTTCGAAGGCAGATACAGCGGGTGTGGATTGAGTTCGATCCACGGGATGCCCAGCAGTTCGGCGGCCATGCCGCCGCCGGCGGTGATGACATCGGACACCACCAGGTCGGGCGCCAGTTCGCGCAGCGCGGGCGCATTGAGCACGGCCATCCGCGCGGCGCGCCGGTGGATCCTGGCCCCGGCGTCAACGTCGTCGTCGGTGGCGGCCAGCCCGTCCAGCGCGGCGGCGTCGATGCCCGCGCCGCGGGCGGCCTCGAGCCATTCGGCGCCGGTGAAGATGGTGGGCTCGTCGCCGGCTTCGGCGAAGCGTTGGCACAGCGCAATCGCGGGGAACGAATGCCCGGGATCCGGCCCGGCGACCACGGCGACGCGCATCGTGCTCACCCTGCCACAGCGCCCCGCGGCCACGCGCCTACGCTGAGGAAGATGACCGAGCTGACTGGGACAACCGTTGCGAACACCCGCACGGTCGAAAGATTCCTGAACGCGCTGCAGGAGGCGGATTACGACGCCGCGGGCGCCGCGCTGGCCGACGACCTCGTCTACCAGAACGTCGGCCTGCCCACCATCCATGGCCGTGCCAGAGCCATCAAGCTGTTTCGCCAGATGGAGGGCCGCGCGGCCTTCGAGGTGAAGATTCACCGCATCGCGGCCGACGGCGGCGCGGTGCTGACCGAACGCACCGACGCGCTGATCTTCGGCCCGCTGCGCCTGCAGTTCTGGGTGTGCGGCGTGTTCGAGGTCCAGAACGGGCGAATCACGTTGTGGCGCGATTACTTTGACTTCTTCGACATGCTCAAGGCCACCGCGCGCGGCCTGGCGGCGCTGGTGGTGCCGTCGCTGAAAGCGACGTTCTGACACCGCGCCTCGGTGGCTAGCCGGTTCCGCGCAGTCCGCCGAGTTCGCCGAAGGCCTGCGCCCAACCGAGCAGCCGGTCCGTCGCGTCGGCCAGCTCCGCGCGGTAGCGCTGCGACTCGGCCGACCCGTCGCCGTTCGCCGAGGACACCAATTGCGCTGCCGCGGTGACCATTTCGTTGTATTGACGAACGCCGGCGGACAGCTGCGCGGTGAACGCGTTGATGGTGGGCACCAGATAGGTCCGCGATTGTTCGCTCGCCTGCGCCGCCCGCTCCATTGAGATCACCTGCGCGGCGGTGGACGCCATGGCGGCCGAGGTCCTGGTGGCGGCGGCGGTCAGCTCGCGGATCTCGGCGGTCGGCAACATCGCGCCCCGCTCGATCACCGCCACGAGGGAGGAAAATCCGCGCTCGGAGGCGCCCAGCGCGTACATCGCCGGGCGTGCCGCCGAACCCGGCGGCGGTAGCCGGCGCGCCGTGGGGGCCCGCGGCACCGGCAGCGGCTCGGACCGCAGCCAGCGATAGCGAAGCAGCAACAGCGTGGCCGGAATCGCCATGAGAACCGCGACGCCACCGGTGATTTCGAGCAGCAGCGCGAACCAGCCCCAGGCCGCCAGCAGCGTCGTCACCGCGGCCCAGAACACACATCCGGCGCTGAACACCAGGCCCCAGCGCAGCGCGCGCCGGCGGCGACGCAGCTGGCGTGCGCGCGGGTCCGCGGCGGCGCTCAGCTTGCGGGCCACCAAGCCGGAAAGGTCGGCGGCGGTGGCCAGTCCGCGGTGCAGGAGCGCGCGCCACGGACCGGGCTGCGACGCGTTCACCGCCATGACGCTTCGACTACTGGCCAAGTGGCTTCTCGGTGACCGAGCCGCCGGCGCTCTCCGCGGGCGCGGGCGTCGTCCCCGCGGCCTGCGTGCCGCCGGTCGGCAGGGCCTCACCGCGCATCGACGCGCGAATCTGCTCCAGCCGGGAATGACCGGCCATCTGCACCCCGGCCTGCTCGACCTCGAGCATTCGGCCCTGCACCGAACCCTGCGCGAGCTCGGCGGCCCCGATCGCGTTGGCGTACCGTCGCTCGATCTTGTCGCGCACCTCGTCGAGGCTGGGGACGTTGCCGGGGGCGGCGAGATCGCTCATCGATCGCAGCGAGGCGCTCACCTGCTCTTGCATCTTGGCCTGCTCGAGCTGACTGAGCAGCTTGGTGCGCTCGGCGATCTTCTGCTGGAGCACCATGGCGTTCTGCTCGACGGCCTTCTTGGCCTGCGCGGCCGCGCCCAGCGCCTGGTCGTGCAGCGTTTTGAGGTCTTCGACGCTCTGCTCGGCGGTCACCAGCTGGGCGGCGAACGCCTCGGCGGCGTTGTTGTACTCGGTCGCCTTGGCGGTGTCACCGGCCGCGGCGGCCTGGTCGGCCAGGGTCAGGGCCTGCCGGATGTTGACCTGCAGCTTCTCCACGTCCGCCAGCTGACGGTTGAGCCGCATCTCCAGCTGCCGCTGGTTGCCGATGACCTGCGCGGCCTGCTGGGTGAGCGCCTGATGCGTGCGTTGCGCTTCCTCGATGGCCTGTTGGATCTGCACTTTCGGGTCGGCATGCTCGTCGATCTTGGCGTTGAACAGCGCCGTGAGGTACTTCCACGCCTTGACGAACGGATTGGCCATGAGTTAGCTCCACCTTCGCTTCTTGAGGATCCGGATGGTCCCCGGACGGGCCTGAGGGGCTCTGCGCCTGTCGCTCAATTTAGTGGGTCGGCGCCGATCGCCCCACCCCTTACGCGGGATCGGCCGCCCGCGCTCAGGCCAGCGCCAGCGAGGCCACCGGCGGGATGACGACCTTGATGCTGGTGCCGCTCGCCCCGTCCGTCGGCGCGCCGACGCCCGTGCGCTCCTGGCCAGCCATCCGCTCGCCGGCGTAGATCAGCACCGACGACAACGGGACGTCCAGCGCGTCGCAGATCGCGTTCAACAGCTCGCTGGAGGGCTCCTTGCGGCCGCGCTCCACCTCGGACAGGTAGCCGAGGCTCACCCGCGCCGAATCGGAGACCTCGCGCAGCGTGCGACCCTGTGTCGTGCGGGCCTCGCGCAACACGTCGCCGATGACCTCGCGCACCAATGGCGCCATCCCGCCCTCCTTCGTCAGGTCGGCCCCGCGCTGCACGTACTGCTGCGCAGGTGCTCATTTAGGTGAACGCCGAGGGCGGTGGTCTGGTTCCCGGTCGGCGCCGGTATATCAACCGGCCGTGCGGCGGACTTCCCGAACCGTCGACACGACGTAGTCCACCCCGGTGATCACGGTCAGCACGATCGCCGCACCCAGCACCACCGCCGCAACCGTCCGGAAGGGCCCCGGCGCGCCCGTCCAGGGCAGCACGAACAATCCGATGGCGAGCACCTGCACCACCGTCTTGAGTTTGCCGCCCCAGCTGGCCGGGATGACGCCGCGACGAATGACGGCCAACCGCAGCACCGTCACCCCGAATTCGCGCGTCAGGATCAGCACCGTGACCCACCACGGCAGCTCGCCGAGCATCGAGAGCCCGATCAGCGCCGACCCCACCAGTGTCTTGTCGGCGATCGGATCGACGAACGCGCCGAATTCGGTCGCCATGCCGTAGTTGCGGGCCAGCAGGCCGTCCAGCCGATCGGTGATGCAGGCGACCGCGAAGATGACGAAAGCGACGACGCGGAAGCCGGTTTCGCGGCCGTCACCGGCGAACAGTGCGAGCAGGAAGACCGGCACCAGCACCAGCCGCAACAGGGTCAGCGTATTGGCGAGATTGGCGATGTTTACGCGGCCCGGCGGTCCGGTTAGCGGACCCGTCTGCGGCTGCCCCGACACGGCAACAGAATAACGGTTGACCAGCACGGCCGTCCGAGACGTCGATACTGTTAGCCGTGAGCAGAAGTCCACAGCGCTATCGGCCGCCGGTTCGGCGCGCGCGAACGTCCGACGTTCCGGCCATCAAGCACCTGGTCGACACCTACGCCGGAAAGATCCTGCTCGAGAAGAATCTGGTGACGCTGTACGAGGCCGTGCAGGAGTTCTGGGTGGCCGAGCACCAGGGCCGCGTGGTCGGTTGCGGTGCGCTGCACGTGATGTGGTCCGACCTCGGCGAGATCCGCACCGTCGCGGTCGATCCGGCGATGACCGGCCACGGAATCGGCCACGCGATCGTCGACCGGCTGCTCGAGGTCGCCCGCGAGCTGGCGCTGAAGCGGCTGTTCGTCTTGACGTTCGAGACCGAGTTCTTCGCCCGGCACGGGTTCACCGAGATCGAGGGCACGCCGGTGACCGCCGAGGTGTTCGAGGAGATGTGCCGCTCCTACGACATCGGTGTCGCCGAGTTCCTGGACCTCAGCTACGTCAAGCCGAACATTCTCGGCAACTCGCGGATGCTGTTGGTGCTTTAACTGGCCGAGCAGACGCAAAAGCCTCCGACACGCCGGTAATTTGGGTGCTTTTGTGTCTGCTCGCGTTAATCGACTCCGTCGGAATCGCCGCCGTTGGCGTCGGCACCGCCGCGGATGAGCGCCAGCGTTCCGGCCAGCTCGTCGGGCTTGATCAGCACCTCGCGCGCCTTGGAGCCCTCCGACGGCCCGACGATGCCGCGGGTCTCCATCAGGTCCATCAGCCGGCCGGCCTTGGCGAAGCCGACGCGCAGCTTGCGCTGCAGCATCGACGTCGAGCCGAACTGGCTGGACACCACCAGCTCGACGGCCTGCAGGAACACGTCCATGTCGTCCCCGATGTCGGGGTCGACGTCGGTGCGTTCCCCGGTGGGCTTGGCGGTGGTGACGCCCTCGGTGTACTCGGGTTCGGCCTGGTCCTTGCAGGCCGTGACGACGGCGTGGATCTCCTCGTCGGTGATGAACGCGCCCTGCAGCCGGATCGGCTTGCTCGCGCCCATCGGCAGGAACAGGCCATCGCCCATGCCGATCAGCTTCTCCGCGCCGGCCTGGTCCAGGATGACGCGGCTGTCGGTCAGCGACGACGTGGCGAACGCCAGCCGGGACGGCACGTTCGTCTTGATCAGACCGGTGACCACGTCCACCGACGGACGCTGGGTGGCCAGCACCAGGTGGATGCCGGCGGCGCGGGCCTTTTGGGTGATCCGCACGATCGCGTCCTCGACGTCGCGGGGGGCGGTCATCATCAGGTCGGCCAGCTCGTCGACGATCGCCACCACATACGGGTAGGGCCGGTACTCGCGCTGGCTGCCCAGCGGCGCGGTGATGGCACCCGAGCGCACCTTTTCGTTGAAGTCGTCGATGTGGCGCACCCGGGAGGCCTGCATGTCCTGGTAGCGCTGCTCCATCTCCTCGACCAGCCACGCCAGCGCGGCCGCCGCCTTCTTGGGCTGGGTGATGATCGGGGTGATCAGGTGCGGAATGCCTTCGTACGGCGTGAGTTCCACCATCTTGGGGTCGATCAGGATCATCCTGACCTCTTCGGGGGTGGCGCGCGCCAGCAGCGAGATCAGCATCGAGTTGACGAAGCTGGACTTACCGGATCCCGTGGAGCCGGCCACCAGCAGGTGCGGCATCTTGGCCAGGTTGGCCGAGATGAAGTCGCCCTCGATGTCCTTGCCCAGCCCGATCACCAGCGGGTGGTGGTCGCGCCGGGTGGACGGCGCGGTGAGCACGTCGGCCAGCCGCACCATTTCCCGGTCGGTGTTGGGCACCTCGATGCCGACGGCCGACTTGCCCGGGATCGGGGCCAGCATGCGCACGCTCTCGGTGGCCACCGCATAAGCGATGTTCTTCTGCAGGGCGGTGATCTTCTCGACCTTCACGCCCGGCCCCAGCTCGACCTCGTAGCGGGTGACGGTCGGCCCGCGGGTGCACCCGGTGACGGCGGCGTCCACCTTGAACTGGGTCAGCACCTCCGTGATGGCGTCGGCCATGACGTTGTTCGCGGCGCTGCGCTTCTTGGGCGGGTCCCCGGCGACCAGCAGGTTCAGCGACGGCAGCGTGTAGGGGCCCTCGACGACCCGGTCCAGCTCGACGGTGTCGTGCTTGTCCGCCGACCGTCCGCGCTTGCGGCCCCGCGACGACGCCTGGACGGCGGGCTCGGGCACGGTGGGAATGTCGTCCTGCAGCGCGGCCTGGGCGTCGTCGTCCGGCGACCACGCCGGCGGCGGCGCCTCGTCCGGGGCGGGAGGACCCTCGTCGTGGTAGCGGTCGTCCGCGCCGTCGTCGTCGAACTCGTCCGCGTAGTCGTAGGGCTCGTCGTCGTAGTCCTCGTCGACGAACCGGGTGTGGAAGAGGTTGCGCATCACCACGGGCACCTCGCGGATGGTGGTGCCGGTCAGCAGCAACAACCCGAACATGAAGCCGATGAACAACAGCGGCGCGGCGATCCACGGGGTGAGCCCGTCCGAGAGCGGCCCACCGATGGCGAAGCCGATGAAACCGGCCGCGCGGCGGCGCGCTTCCGGGTCGCCCGGCGAACCGGACCACAGGTGGCGCAACCCGAGCACCGACAGGGTGACCAGGCTGGCGCCCAGGATCAGCCGGGGCCGCACGTCGGGGTTCGGCTCGGTGCGCATCAGGGTCACCGCCACCGCGGCGGTGGCGACCGGCAGCGCCAGCACGCCCGCGCCGAGGAAGGTCCGCAGCGCCGTGTCGACCCAGGCCCCCACCGGCCCGGCGGCGTGAAACCACGAACTGGCGGCGACCACCACGGAAAAGCCCAGCAGCAGCAGCGCGATGCCATCGCGGCGATGCCCGGGGTCGATGTCATGGGCCCGCCCGATCGACCGGGCCGCGCCGCCGGTCCCCCGCGCCGCCATCAACCAGATGGCACGCATGGCGCGACCGCAGGTCAGCCCGGCGGAAACCAACGGCGACTGGCTGCGGCGCCTGGCGGGCTTACCGATCCTCTTGCGGGGCGCCGCGGGGCGCCCTCCCCGGGACCCGCTGGGCCGCGATGCGGCCTTTGACCTGCTCGTTCGGCTTCCGGAGCGGGCGGCGGTCTTACTGGGCATGTCAGCAAGCCTAGTCGCAAGGGCATCATCTACACCACCCGCCACACTGGTAACGGCCCGGCTTGTCGGGCATGGCCCGAATCGACGCCGGATCGCGTGAGTAGGGTGACATCCGGTTGCGAAAAGTTGTGCTCGTCACCCACCCCCGGAGCGCCCAGGAGGCCATCAATGCCCGTTGTTGTCGTCGCCACCATGACTGTCAAACCCGAGTCGGTCGACACCGTTCGCGACATCCTCACGCGGGCGGTCGAAGAAGTGCACGACGAGCCGGGCTGCCAGGTGTATTCACTGCACCAGTCGGGTGAGACCTTTGTCTTCGTCGAGCAGTGGGCCGACGCCGAGGCGCTCAAGGCGCACAGCACCGCGCCGGCGGTCACCAAGATGTTCACCGCGGCCGGCGAGCACCTGGACGGGGCGCCCGACATCAAGATGCTGCAGCCGGTGCCGGCGGGCGATCCGGCCAAAGGACAGTTGCGGCCCTGATGACTCGGTCGTCGGAAGGGCCCCTGAAGGGCAAGGTCGCATTCATCACCGGCGCGGCGCGCGGGCAGGGCCGAGCGCACGCGGCGCGGCTGGCCACCGACGGCGCGGACATCATTGCCGTCGACCTGTGCGACCAGATCGCGAGCGTGCCCTACGCGCTTTCCACGCCTGAAGACCTGGCGGCCACCGTGAAGCTGGTGGAAGACACCGGCTCCCGCATCGTGGCCTCTCGTGGCGACGTCCGTGACCGCGAATCGCTGGCGGCGGCGCTGCAGGCCGGCCTGGACGAGTTCGGCCGGCTGGACATCGTGGTGGCCAACGCCGGGATCGCGCCCATGCAATCCGGTGACGACGGGTGGCGCGACGTCATCGACGTCAACCTGACCGGCGTCTATAACACCATCAAGGTGGCGATACCCACGATGGTCAAGCAGGGCACCGGCGGGTCGATCGTGCTGATCAGCTCGAGCGCGGGGCTGGCCGGGGTCGGCAGCCCCGACGCCGGTTCCGTCGGCTATGCCGCCGCCAAACACGGGGTGGTCGGGTTGATGCGGGTATACGCGAATCTGCTTGCGGGACAGATGATTCGGGTTAATTCGATCCATCCGTCCGGGGTCGAGACGCCGATGATCAACAACGAGTTCACCCGCGAGTGGCTGGCGAAGATGGCCGCCGCGACCGACACGCCGGGAGCCATGGGCAACGCCATGCCCGTGGAGGTGCTCGACGTCGAGGACGTCGCCAACGCGGTGGCGTGGCTGGTGTCCGACCAGGCTCGCTACATCACCGGCGTGACCCTGCCCGTCGACGCGGGATTTTTGAACAAGTAGTCACCATGGCCCGAAACCCGGTTGCGCAGACGGCATTTGGCCCGATGGTGCTGGCCGCCGTCGAGCAGAACGAGGAGCCCGGACACCGCCTGGTCGACGACGATTTCGCCGAGCTCTTTTTGCCCGCCCCGCTGCGGTGGCTCGTCAGCGCCACCCGCTTCGCACCCGTGCGCCGGCTGCTGATCCGCGGCTCGGAGTTCACCGGCCCGGGACTGTGGGCGAACCTGGCCTGCCGCAAGCGATTCATCGCCGACAAGCTCACGGAGTCGTTGGACGACATCAACGCCGTCGTCATCCTCGGCGCGGGCCTGGACACCCGGGCCTACCTGCTGACGCGGCGAGTCCGCATGCCGGTGTTCGAGGTCGATTTGCCCGTCAACGTCGCGAGGAAGTTCAAGACCGTCCGTCGGGTGCTCGGGGAGCTGCCGCTGTCAGTTCGGTTGGTGGCGTTGAACCTCGAGCATGACGACCTGCTCACGTCGCTCGCCGAGCACGGTTATCGCACCGACTACCGGGTGTTCTTCATCTGCGAGGGCGTCACCCAATACCTCACCGAGGCGACAGTGCGGCGCACCCTGGACGGCTTGCGCGCGACCGCGCCCGGCAGCCGTTTGGTGTTCACCTATGTGCGTAAGGATTTCATCGACGGCACCAATCGGTACGGCACCCGCACGCTGTACCGGACCGTGCGCCAGCGACGGCAATTGTGGCATTTCGGTCTGCAGCCCGACGAGGTCGCCGAGTTCCTCGGCGAGTACGGCTGGCGGCTGGTGGAGCAGGCCGGTCCCGACGAGCTGGTGCAGCGCTATGTCGAGCCCACCGGCCGCAAGCTCAAGGCCTCGCAACTGGAGTGGTCGGCCTACGCCGAGAAGATCTGACTGCATGGTCCTGCGCGACACGTAAACGTCTGCGACGACACGCCGGTCAGCACCGCAATGGTTAAGTTTCGCGGCGCCAGAGCCGAGAAGATCTAGTCAGACCTCGATGACGGTCGGCACGATCATGGGCTGCCGGCGGTAGGTCTCGCCCACCCACTTGCCGACGGTGCGCCGCACACCCTGCGCGATGCGGCCCGGATCGGTGATGTTCTCGGCCGCCAGCGCTTCCAGTTCGGCCTCGACCCTGCGCACGGCGGGCTCGAGCGCCTTGGGATCCTCGGAGAATCCGCGCGAATGCAGGTGCGGCGGGGCGACCGGACGCCCGGTGCCGCGGGTGACCACCACGGTCACCGCCACGAAGCCCGACGACAGAATGAGCCGCTCGCCCAGGGTGATGTCGCCGACGTCGCCGTTGATCAGGCCGTCGACGAACATCTTGCCCACCGGCACCGCGCCGGCGATTGCCGCCTTGCCCGAAACCAAATCGACACTCACCCCGTTCTCGGCCAGCAGGATCGACTCCTCCGGCACGCCGGTGCGAGCCGCGAGTTTGGAGTTGGCGCGCAGCATGCGCCATGTCCCGTGCACGGGCATGACGTGGCGCGGCCGAATCCCGTTGTACAGGAACAACAGTTCCCCGGCGTAGGCATGTCCCGAAACATGCACCCGCGCTTGGGCATTAGTGACCACACGGGCACCGATCTTGGCGAGCTCGTCGATGACGCCGTAGACCGCTTCCTCGTTGCCCGGGATCAGCGATGACGCCAGCACCACCAGGTCTCCGGCGGTCAGGGTGATGCTGCGGTGCTCGCCGCGTGACATCCGCGACAACGCCGACATCGGTTCGCCCTGGGTGCCGGTGGTGATCAGCACCACCTTCTCGGGCGGCATCATCTCGGCGGCGCCGATGTCGATCACGTCCGAATCGGCGACCCGCAGGAATCCGAGTTCGCGGGCGATGCCCATGTTGCGCACCATGGATCGGCCGACGAACGATACCCGACGGCCCAATGCGACTGCGGCGTCGATGATTTGCTGCACGCGGTCGACGTTGGAGGCGAAGCACGCCACGATGACGCGGCCTTCGGCGCCGCGGATCAGCCGGTGCAGCGTCGGACCGACTTCGCTTTCCGAGGGCCCGACGCCGGGGTGCTCGGCATTGGTTGAATCACAGAGGAACAGGTCCACCCCGGCGTCACCGAGCCGGGACATGCCGGGCAGGTCGGTCGGTCGGCCGTCCAGCGGAAGCTGGTCGAGCTTGATGTCGCCGGTGTGCAGAACCGTTCCGGCACCGGTGTGTACGGCGATCGCCAGCGCGTCGGGGATGGAGTGGTTGACGGCGAAGTATTGGCATTCGAACACGCCGTGACTGCTTTTTTGGCCCTCGGCCACCTCGACGAACACGGGCTTAAGGCGATGTTCGCGGCACTTCGCGGCGACCAGCGCCAGCGTGAACTTCGACCCGACGACCGGGATGTCGGGCCGCAGCTTGAGCAGGAACGGAATGCCGCCGATGTGGTCCTCGTGGGCGTGGGTGAGCACCAGCGCCTCGATGTCGTCGAGCCGGTCTTCGATGTGGCGCAGATCGGGCAGGATCAGATCCACCCCAGGCTCGTCGTGCGTGGGGAACATCACCCCGCAGTCGATGATCAACAGCCGGCCCAGGTGCTCGAAAACCGTCATGTTGCGACCGATTTCGCTGATGCCGCCCAGAGCGGTGACCCGCAACCCTCCCGTGGCCAAGGGGCCTGGCGGGGCGAGGTCTACGTCCACTTCTCTTAAGACTCCTCGGGTCACCGCAGCGCTGACGCCGCACGCATATCCGCGGCCAACGCGTCGAGTTGTTCTGGCGTCGCGGGCATTTGGGGCAACCGCGGATCGCCGACGTCGATGCCCTGCAGGCGCAGGCCGGCCTTGGACATGGTCACCCCGCCCAGGCGGGCCATCGCGTCGCACAGCGGGGCGACGGTGGCGTTGATCTTGCGGGCGGTGGCGATATCGCCGGAGTTGAAGGCGGACAACATTTCTCGCAGCTGTCCCGCGGCCACGTGCGAGATCACGCTGATGAAGCCGGTGGCGCCCATGGCCAGCCACGGCAGGTTCAGCGCATCGTCGCCGGAGTAGTAGGCCAGCCCGGTCTCGGCGATGATCTGGCCCCCGCTGTGCAGGTCGGCCTTGGCGTCCTTGATTCCGACGATGTTCGGGTGGGCGGCCAGCGCGCAGATGGTGTCGGGCTGGATGGGGATCACCGAGCGTGGCGGAATGTCGTAGAGCAGCACGGGCAGGTCGGTCGCGTCGGCCACGGTGGTGAAGTGGGCGATCAACCCGCTCTGGGGTGGCTTGGAGTAGTACGGCGTGACCACCAGCAGTCCGTGGGCGCCCTCGGCCGCGCAGGCCTTGGCCAGCCGCACGCTGTGGGCGGTGTCGTAGGTGCCCGCGCCGGCGATGACACGGGCCCGGTCGCCGACGGCCTCGAGCACGACGCGCAACAGCTCGCGCTTCTCGTCGTCGGTGGTGGTCGGGGACTCGCCGGTGGTTCCGGAGATCACCAGGCCGTCACAGCCCGCATCGATCAGGTGGTTGGCCAGTTGGGCGGCCGTGGCGGTGTCGACGGAGCCGTCGGGTCGAAACGGTGTGACCATCGCGGTCAGCACGGTTCCCAACCGCGCTGGGGCGTCGAATCCGGCGGTGCTCACGGTGTTCAGGTTACCTGGCGCCGGCAAGGTATTTAGCACCCGCGTAGACGCGCCGTCGAGCGAGTTCGCGTCAGGCCTCGGTCGCCAGTGGGCTGGTTGCGACCTCCGTGCCGTCGGCCAGGGTGGAGATCTCGAAGTCGGCGAACACCGCGGGCGCCACGCCCGACAGTTGGCGCAGGCATTCGATGGCCAGCCGCCGAATCTCGACGTCGGCGTGCTCGCTGGCGCGCATCGCGATGAAGTGGCGCCACGCCCGGTAGTTGCCGGTCACGACGATGCGGGTTTCGGTCGCGTTGGGCAGCACGGCGCGGGCGGCCTGGCGGGCCTGTTTGCGCCGCAACACCGCGTTGGGTTGATCCGCGAACTTGGCCTCCAGCTTGGCCAGCAGATCGGCGTAGGTGGCCCGGCTGGCGTCGGCGGCTGCGGCCAGGATCTGCTGCAGCTCCGGATCGTCTTCGAGGCCAGGGGGGACGACGACGCGCGAGTCCTTCTCGGGGACATAGCGCTGCGACAACTGCGAATAGGAGAAGTGCCGGTGCCGGATCAGCTCATGGGTGCACGACCGCGAGATGCCGGTGACGTAGAAGGACACGCTCGCGTGTTCGAGCACCGAAAAGTGCCCGACGTCGATGATGTGCTTGATGTAGCCGGCGTTCGTCGCGGTCTTGGGGTTGGGTTTCGACCAGCTCTGGTAGCAGGCCCGGCCGGCGAATTCGGTCAGCGCGGCCCCGCCGTCGGCGTCGGTGTCCCACGGCACGTCCGGGGGCGCCAAGAAGTCGGTCTTGGCGATCAGTTGTACGCGCAGCGGGGCGATCTCGGCCACGGGCAATCACCTTAGCCCGGCGACGATGCGCGCAGCTCGCCGGACAGATCACCGTTACCGGCGACGCTGAACCCACCCAGGCCCAGCCAGGACGCCATCGACCGAAGCTCGCCGGCCAGTGCCGCGGCCACGCGGGCCCTGGGCGCGTCGGGCTCGCCGAATGCGCCGAGGACCCGCAACGTGTTGGCGGCCCGGTCGGCCTTGAGGTCGACGCGCGCCACCAACCGCCCGTCCATGAGCAGCGGCCACACGTAATAGCCGTACTGGCGCTTGGCGGCCGGGGTGTAAATCTCTATGCGGTAATGGAATTCGAACAGGCGCTCGACGCGCGGTCGGAAGAAGATGAGCGGGTCGAACGGACACAGCAGCGCGGTGCCGCGGTCGGTGCGGGGCACCGTGCGGCCCGCCCGCAGATAGGCCGGCGCCGACCAGCCGTCGACGTCGACGGGCTCGAGCTCACCGGCGGCCACCAGCGCGGCGATCGCCGGCCTGACCTGGGCGGCCGACAGCCGGAAGTAGTCGCGGATGTCGGCCTCGGTGCCCACGCCCAGCGCGGTGGCGGCCCGCAGCGCGAGCTCGCGGATCGCCTCGTCGTCGTCGACCTCACGGGCCAGCACGCGGGCCGGCAGCACCCGCTCTACCAGGTCGTAGTGGCGCGCGAACCCCACCCGGGTGGCGGTGGTGAGCACCCCGGCGGAGAACAGCGCCTCGGCCACCCATTTGGTGTCGCTGCGCGTCCACCAGGTGCCCTTTTTCCGGCGCGGCGCCAGTAACTTGGCGGCCAGGTGCTCCTCGATCTGCCCCGCCGTGCTGGGCCCGAGCTCGGCGATGGCGGCGACGATCTCATCGGCCAGCCGCGGGTTGGCCTTGACGATGTGGGTGCCCCACCGGCCGTGTGTGTACTGACGCATCCGCCAGCGCAGCAGCGGCCAGTCCTCGACGGCCATCAGCGCGGCCTCGTGGGCCCAGTATTCCGCCAGCAGCCGCGACGAACGCGGGCCCCAGGCGGCGCGGTCGAGCACGTCACGGTCGTAGGGGCCGAGCCGGCTGAACACCGGCGCGTAATGCGCCCGCACCGCCACCGAGACCGAATCCAGTTGCAGCACCTGAATCCTGGAGATCAGCCGCTTCAGGTGCGCCCGGGTGATCTCACCGCCGGGCCGGGGCTCGGTAAAACCTTGGGCCGCAACGGCTATCCGGCGGGCTTGGGCGGCCGATAGCCTGCGGGTCGACACGGCGCCGACATTACCGCCCGTCCGGCGGCTCTTGACGGCGAGGCGGGCGCGAACTCAGCCCGCGCGAACCTTGCGGTCCAGCGGTTTCAGGACGGCTTCGTCGCCCGAATCGTTTTGTTCGGCGTAGGCCGCCTCGAGAGCCTTCGGCACACCGTCGAGGTCGCGGTACACGCCCATCAGCTGCTCGAGGATCTTGATTCGCCTTTCCGCCGCCTCGTTGACCGCGCGCTGCGCCTTCTCCCGGTAATGGTCGGCGCCCTTCTTCGCGTCGCCCAGGAGCTGCTCGCACTCCCGTTCGGCCTCCTGGCGCGCCTTCTTGATCGCCGATTCGGCCTCGGCGCGCATGTCGGCCAGTTCGGCGTCGAGCTTCTTTTTGGTCTCCGCGTATTCGGCTTCCAGGGTTTTTTGCTGCGCGGCCAGGTCGGCGAGCACCTCGTCGCGCTTTCGCTCCGCCGCTTCGGCCTCGACCTCGGCCGCCGCGATCAGCGCGTCCGCTTCGGCCCGCGCCTCGGCCTGCATCTCGGCCACCTCGTCGACCGCGCGGCTCAGCATTTTCGCCATCCGCTGCTGCACCGCATGCGGCGCGGGCGAGGTATCCGTGAGCGCCGCCACCTCCTTGCGCAGCGCGGCCGTCTGGTCGGCGGATTCCTGCAGCCGGGCTCGTAGGCTCTCGACGTCGTCGAGCAGCAGCTGCTGCTTGGTAGTCAGCATCTCGATGTGGGCATCAACCGCGGCCCCGTCGTAGCCCATGAATTTTCGAGAGAACGTCTTCACGGGTTCGGTTATCACTGCCAATTCCCCCTTCTCGCTTCGAACGCCTAATTGACCCTGTGCGACCGACCCCCCGTCGAGTATGTCAGGTCAGCCCGCGGGCGCGACCGGGTGCGCGGCGGGCCGCCGGTAGCTGTGGAAGCGATACCGCAGCCCCGAGCGGCTGGCCAGCCACTCCCCCGTCTGACCGACCCAGGTGTCGTCCAGCGTCGGCGCCAGGGCGTCGTCGTCATCGCGGCGCAAATCGATTTCGATCTCGGTGACCTCGCAGCGGGTGGCGTGCGGCAGCGCCAGCAAGTAGATCTGCTCGCCACCGATGACCCACGTCTGCGGCGCCCCCTCGCCCTGGGCCAGCGCCGCCTCCAGCGACCCGACCACCCGCGCCCCGTCGGCGACGAAGCCGGCGTCGCGGGACAGGACGACGTTGCGGCGCCCGGGCAGGGGGCGCACCTTCGCCGGCAACGACTCCCACGTCCGCCGGCCCATGATCACCGGGTGACCCATGGTCACCTCTTTGAACCGCAGCAGGTCTTCCGGCACGTCCCAGGGGATATCACCACCGCGCCCGATGACGCCGGAGGTCGACTGAGCCCACACCAGACCCACTTCAGTCATGCGGCGGTCATACGGCGGTCATACGGCGACGGGAGCTTTGATCGCCGGGTGCGGGTCGTAATTCTTGACGACGACGTCCTCGTAGACATAGTCGAAGATCGAGTCGCGTTGTGCCAGAACAAGTTCCGGGTAGGGCCGAGGGTCGCGGCCGAGCTGCAGGCGCACCTGTTCGACATGGTTGTCGTAGATGTGGCAATCCCCGCCCGTCCACACGAACTCGCCGACGGCCAGGCCGGCCTGGGCGGCCATCATGTGCGTCAACAGCGCGTAGCTGGCGATGTTGAACGGCACGCCCAAGAACAGGTCGGCGCTGCGCTGGTAGAGCTGGCAGCTCAACCGCCCGTCGGCCACGTAGAACTGGAAGAACGCGTGACACGGCGGCAGCGCCATCTGCGGGATGTCGCCGACGTTCCACGCCGAGACGATGTTGCGCCGCGAGTTCGGGTCGGTGCGCAGCAGATCCAGGGCGGCGCTGATCTGGTCGATGTGCTCACCCGAGGGCGTCGGCCAGGATCGCCACTGCACGCCGTAGATCGGCCCGAGGTCACCTGTGTCGCTTGCCCATTCGTCCCAGATGGTGACCCCGTGCTCGTGTAGCCAGCCGACGTTGGAATCGCCGCGCAGGAACCACAGCAGTTCGTAGACCACCGACTTCAGGTGCACCTTCTTGGTGGTGAGCAGCGGGAAGCCGGCCGACAGGTCGTAGCGCAGCTGCTGACCGAACAGGCTGCGGGTCCCGGTGCCGGTGCGGTCGGATTTGGCCGTTCCCCGCTCGAGCACCAGGCGGAGCAAGTCCTCGTAGGGGGTCGGGATCGGCACGCCGTCAGAATAGCGGCGATCGCGAGCGCGGCGAAGCCGGGCGCGGCGGGTCGACGCGGATGTTTTCGCGGCGATCGCGAGCGCGGCGAAGCCGGGCGCGGCGGGTCGACGCGGATGTTTTCGGTTTCGCAACGCGGAGTAGAACGGGTGCCATGCCGAACATCATCGACGTCGTCACCACACCCGATGGCACCTGCACGGTGCACCTGTTCACCCCCGACGGCCCCGAATCGCAAGTGCCCTGGCCCGGGGTGGTCATGTATCCCGACGCGGGCGGCGTGCGCGACACGTTCCAGCAGATGGCCGCCAAGCTGGCCGGGTTCGGTTACGCCGTGCTTCTGCCGGATGTCTACTACCGCACCGCGGACTGGGCACCGTTCGACATGGCGACGGTCTTCAGCGACAAGGAGGAACGGGGGCGCCTGTTCTCGATGATCGGCAGCGTCACCCCGGACCGGGCGACCGCCGACGCGAGCGCGTTCTTCGACTATCTGTCCGCCCGCCCCGAGGTGCTCGGCGAGCGGTTCGGGGTGTGCGGCTACTGCATGGGCGGCCGGACGTCGCTGGTGGTGGCCGGCCGCGTGCCCGAGCGGGTGGCGGCGGCGGCGTCGTTCCACGGCGGCGGCCTGGTGACCGACACCGAGGACAGCCCACACCTGCTCGCCGACCGGATGACCGCCACCGTCTACGTGGGTGGCGCCCAGGACGACGCGTCGTTCACCGCCGATCACGCCGAGCGGCTCGATAAGGCGCTGACGGCGGCCGGCGTCGAGCACACCATCGAGTGGTATTCGGCCGGCCACGGATTCGCGGTCCCGGACAACGCGCCCTATGACGCCGCCGCGGCCCAGCGGCATTGGGACGCGATGACGGCGGTGTTCGCCGCGGCGCTACCCCGTTAGCGCCGCCCGCAGCACGGTCGCGGCCACGGCGGCCCCGTTCGTGCGGATCGTCGCCGCCACGGAGCGCGCCCGCGCGCGGGTCCGGTCGGTCAGCACCGTCTTGAGCGCGGTCGACAGCGACTCGATGGTCGGAACCGGACCGTCGTGGGCGGCGCCGATGGCCAGGTCGCGCACCCGGTGAGCCCAGTAGGACTGATCGGCCCCCTGCGGCACCACCACCTGCGGCGCGCCGGCCCGCGCGGCCGTCGTGGTGGTTCCCGCCCCGCCGTGGTGCACGACGGCGGCGACCCGCGCGAACAGCGCCTGGTGGTTGACCTCGCCGACGGCACGGCAATCGTCCCCGCCGTCGATCGGGCCCAGCTCGGCCCAGCCGCGGGACACCAGGACGCGGTGGCCCTGCGCGCGGACCGCCTCGATGGCGACCCGGGCGACATCGTGTGAGGCGCGCATGGGCATGCTGCCGAAGCCCACATAGACCGGCGGCGCACCCGCGTCCAGGAAGGCCACCACCTCGGCCGGCAGGGGCCGTTCGTCGAGCAGCAGCCACGCGCCGGTTTGGACCACGTCGAGGTCGCTGGGCTGTTGCCAGGGGTCCAGAACCGGATCCGTGGCCAGCCATGGGGACGCGGTCAGCCCGTAGTCGCGCAGGTTGTCCAGCGGCGCCAGTCCGATGGACGCCCGGTGCGCGTTGAGCGTCGCGCCGAACAGCTCCTGCATGTGCCGGCCATCCAGCTGCCAGAGCACCCGGTTGTCGACCACGCCCGGCGGGAAGGGCCCGTTGCTGTAGGTCGGCGGCGGGTGGTGCGGCGACGGCAGAATGGTGGGTTGGTAGCTGACGTAGACGTAGTGGATCCCCAGTCTTTCGGCCACCGATCGGGCGGCGGCCGCGGCGGGCGGGAAACCGGCCACCACAAGCGCATCGCACCCTTCGGCCGCGGCGGCCACGGTGTCGAATTGCACGGCGATCAACCCATTCAGGTGCCGGTGGAGGTCCGCCTCCGACGGCAGCGCCCCGGTCTTCATCGCCCGCAGTGATTCACCGAAGGGCAGCAACGGCACGCCCGCCCGGGCCAGCAGTTCGACGAATTCCGTGTCCGGCGGGGCGCTCACCCGCGCGTCGACGCCGAGCGCCCGCAGCTGCACCGCGAGCGCGGCTAGCGGCTCGACACCTCCGCGTGAGTCGTACGCCGACAGCAACACTCGCATCGCACCGTTCCCACTTCCGCACGGGTGGTCGCAAAACTCTATCCTCGGCGGGCCGTCCGGTTGCGCCTGCGCCGTGGGTGACGGTTGAACGTCAGAACGCCGGCAGGTCCACCAATTCGGCCAGGCGAGCGCGGTGCCGGTATGCGGTGCCGAAGGCCAACTGGTCGCTCTTGGCTCGCTTGAGGTACAGGTGTGCGGGATATTCCCAGGTCATGCCGATGCCGCCGTGCAACTGGATGCACTCCTCGGCGGCATGCACGGCGATGTCGCTGCAGTAGGCCTGGGCGATGGCGGCCGCGGCGTCCGCGTCCGCGCCGCCCCGGGCGGTGGTGTCGGCGGCGTAGCGGGCCGCGGCGGTCGCCGCGCCGATCTCGAACCACAGGTCCGCCAACCGGTGCTTGATCGCCTGGTAGGAGCCGATCGTGCGGCCGAACTGCCGGCGTTGCCGGACGTATTCCAGCGTGGTCTCGAAGCACCACTGGGCGACCCCGAGCTGCTCGGACGCCAGCAACGCCGCCCCGGCCCGGATGGCGTCGGTGACGGGCTCGTCGCCCGCCCCGGCGCGCGACGACGGCGTGTCCGAAAACGACACCGTGGCAAGGGGCCTGGTCATATCCAGCGCGAGCAGCGGGGAAACCCGCAGGCCCGCCGCGGCGCGGGCGACGGTGTGCAGCTCGAGCCCGCCGGGCGCTGCGACCGGGACCACCAGCACGTCGGCGGCGTCGGCGCCCGCCACGCCGGTGACCGATCCGCTCAGGCCGTCGGCGTCGCCACCGACCAGCGGGACCGGATCGCCCGGCGCGCTCGACAGCGGCACCACCAGCGCCGCCGTCAGCTCACCCTGCGCCAGCGACGACACCGTCTCGGTGTCACCGGCCCGCAGCAGCGCGATCGTGGCCAGGACCGCGCTGGACAAATACGGCACCGGCGCGACGGCCCGGCCGATCTCCTCCATGACGACGGCGGCCTCGCGGGCGCTCGCACCGGCACCGCCCAGCGACTCCGGAACCAGCAGGCCGGCCACACCCAGTTCGGTCGCCAGCGTGCGCCAGACACTCGAAAAGTCTTGTGGTTCTGCGTCATACAGGCGCACCACTTCTTCGGCCGGACACCGCTGCGCGAACAGCTGGCGCACGCCGGTCCGCAACGCCTCCTCGGTGTCGGAGTACAGCAGGTCGGCGGTGTGCGCGCTCATCGGGGCAGGTCCTTCCAGGCGACGTCCTTGTCGACGCGATGTTCACCCGGCAGGCCCAGGATCCGCTCGGAAATGGTGTTGCGCAGGATTTCTGAGGTGCCGCCCTCGATCGAGTTGCCGCGCGCCCGCAGGTAGCGGTATCCGGGCCCGCGACCGGTCAGGTCGACCGTCTCGGGCCTGCGCATGGTCCAGTCGTCGTAGTAGAGGCCGGATTCGCCATGCAGCTCGATCTCGAAACCCGAAATCGCCTGCGCCAGCTTGGCGAACGCCACCTTCATGCCCGCGCCCTCCGGGCCCGGCTGACCGGTGGCGGCCTGCTGCCGCAGCCGTTCGCCCGCGAGCCGAAGGACCTCCGCCTCGACCCACAGCCGCATCAGCTAATCGTGCATGGCGGGGTTGCGTAGGGCGGGCTCGTCGCGCCAGGCGGCGGTGACCTTGCCGATGTGGCCGCCTTCCCGCGGCGCCCCGGCGCGGGAGCCGATCGCCACCCGTTCGTTGTTGAGCGTGGTGGTCGCGACCCGCCAGCCGCCGCCCTCCGGGCCCAGCCGGTTCGCGTCGGGCACCCGGACGTCGGTGAGGAACACCTCGTTGAATTCCGCCTCGCCGGTGATCTGGCGCAACGGCCGGATCTCGACCCCGGGCTGCGTCATGTCGCAGAGGAAGTAGGTCAGGCCGGCGTGTTTGGGCACGTCCGGATCGGTGCGGGCCACCAGGATGGCCATCTGCGCGTGCTGCGCCTGCGACGTCCACACCTTCTGCCCGTTGACAATCCAGTCTTCGGGGTTATGCGGGTCGCGCACCGCCCGAGTGGACACCCCGGCGAGGTCCGATCCCGCGCCCGGCTCGCTGAACAGTTGGCAGTAGATTTGTTCACCGGTGAACAAGGGGCGCAGGAACTTTCGTTTCTGTTCGTCGGTGCCGAACGCGGCGATGGTCGGCGCGGCCATGCCCATCCCGATGTAATTCTTAGGGGTGCCGCCCACCGGCGCACCGGCGGCGGCCAGCCGGGCGTCGACGCGCTCCTGAGCCGTGCGCGGCAGGCCCAGCCCGCCGAAGCCCTCGGGCAGATACACCCAGGCCAGGCCCGCATCGTATTGCGCGCCAAGGAATTCCCGCGGGTCACTGGCCGCCGGATCGTGCTCGTCGAGCAGTGCCCGAACCCGTGCGTCCAGGTTTGCCGTATCGGCGGGGGTCATTGACCGCCGCCCGGCGCGGACTGGAAGCCCTGCGCGGCACCGAGCAGCAGGCCGCCGTCGATCACCATGGTCTCGCCGGTGATCCAGCTCGCCGCGTCGGACACCAGGAAGGCGACCGCGGCGGCCACGTCTATGGGCTCACCGATGCGCCCGAGCGCGATCGACGCGGCCAGCGGGTCCTCGTGGTCCTTCCACAGGGCCTCGGCGAGCCGGGTGCGCACCACTCCGGGCGCGATGGCGTTGACCCGGACGCGCGGCGAGAGCTCCAGCGCCAGCTGCTTGGTGACATGGATCAGCGCCGCCTTGGTGGCGTTGTACATGCCCATCGCCGGCGATTGATGCAGGCCGCCGATGGAGGCGGTGTTGACGATCGCCCCACCGTGCTCGCCCATCCACGACTTGACGACGAGCGAGGTCCACAACAGCGGGGCCCACAGGTTGACGTCGAAGATCTTGGTGAAGCGGGCGTGATCCTGGTCGATCAGCGGACCGTAGGCCGGGTTGGTTCCAGCGTTGTTGATCAGGATGTCGACACTGCCGAAGCGCTCCAGCGTGAGCTCCACGCAGCGGCGCGCGGTGTCCTCGTCCACCGCGTGCGCGCCGACGCCGAGGGCCTCCTGCCCGACCTGGGCGGCGGCCTCGTCGGCGGCCCCCTGCTTGCGCGCGGTGAGCACCACATTGGCCCCCGCGGCGGCCAGCTGCTGGGCGATCGACAGCCCGATTCCACGCGACGCGCCGGTGATGATGGCGGTGCGGCCGGTCAGATCTTGCAAGGTCATGTGGTCGGGCCTTCCGTCGCGGTGGGCGCCGCCGGGTGGCAGCAGAATCTTCGTTTGCCGTCGAATTTAATTCGCGATGTTTTGGAGATGTGTTGAGGTGGTATGCCAGCCGCATGCTATCGAAATTGACACTGATGAAACCGCTGGTCATTGCCGGTGCTGTCGCTGCGGCCATCGCCGCCGCGCCCGCGGCGGCTGCTGACGTGTACATCTTCGGATCGAACTCCCCCGCACCGACCCACGTCACCTTCAAGGACGACCCGGGCGGCGGCGGCTGCGACGCCAACGGAAACTGCGGCTCGGGCGGCCAGTTCAACGGTCCGGGTGGCGGTCCGGGCGGTCAGGGCTGCGTCCCGGGCGTCGGCTGCGGCTCGGGCGGGCAGAACGCGGGCCCGGGCGGCATTCCCGGCGGGCAAGGATGCCTGCCGGGCGTCGGCTGCGGTTCCGGCCACGCCTGATCGATTGACCCCTCAGCCTCCCGGGAGCCTGGTGATCCAGGCCCGGGAGGTTGCCGGGTCTATGACGTCGTCCAACTCGAACGTGGTGGCCGCCCGCAGCGCCTTGCCGTGCTCGTAGGCCGCGGCCACCAGCCGATCGAACAGCGCTTGGCGCTCGGTGGGATCGGCTGCGGCCGCCAGCTCCTTGCTGAACCCGAGGCGCACGGCGCCTTCCAGACCCATGCCGCCGATTTCGCCGGTCGGCCAGGCGACGGTGAACTGCGGCGCCCGGAACGAACCGCCGGCCATCGCCATCGCACCGAGCCCGTAACCCTTGCGCAGGATGATCATTCCCAGCGGCACCGTCAGCCGGGCGCCCAGGACGAACATCCGGCCGAAGCGGCGGACCGCCGCGTCCTTTTCCGCGTCCGGCCCCACCATGAAGCCGGGCGTGTCGCACAGCGAGATCACCGGCAACCCAAACGATTCGCAGAGAGCCAGGAAGTCGCCGGCCTTGTCGGCCGCCTCGGCATCGATTGCGCCACCGAGGTGGTGGGTGCTGTTGGCGATCAACCCGTAGGGCACTCCCTCGACCCGAACCAGGGCGGTGACAATTCCCACGCCGTCATCTGTTCGCAGCGCAAGCACCGAGCCGGCGTCGACGATCGATTCGATCGCGCGGTGCACGTCGTACGCGCGTAACCGGTTCTGCGGCACCACATGCCGGGCCAGCCGCGGATCGGGTGCTGTCCAGTCGCTCAGCGCGCCCTGGAAGTACGACAGGTATTGCTTGGCCAGCGCGACCGCGTGAGATTCGTCGCGAGCCACCAGGCTGACCACTCCGTTGCGGCGCTGCACCCCGATCGGCCCGATCGCCTCGGGCGGATACGCGCCCAGCCCGCCGCCCTCGATCATCGCCGGGCCGCCCATCCCGATATTCGCGTCCGGGGTCGCGATGATCACGTCGCAGAGCCCGGCCAGCGCCGCATTGCCGGCGAAGCAACGGCCCGAGACGATCGAGACCAGCGGCACCTTGCCACTCAACGCCGCGAGCATCCGGAAGGTCGGCACGTCCAGACCGGCGGCGCCGCCGACGTCGGTGTCGCCCGGCCGGCCGCCGCCGCCCTCGGCGAACAGCACGACGGGCAACCGCTTTCGCGCGGCGAGATCGAACACGCGGTCGGTTTTGGCGTGATTGCGCATGCCCTGCGTGCCGGCCAGCACGGTGTAGTCGTAGGACACCACGACGGCCTGCGCCGCGGCGCGCCCGAACCGGTCCGCGCCGATGGTGGCCAGCCCGGCGACCAGCCCGTCGGCCGGGGTGTTGACGATCAGGTCTTCTTCCGAGCGGCGGCTGCGCTGGGCCGCGATGGTCAGTGCACCGTATTCGACGAAGCTGTCGGGATCGATGAGATCGGCGATGTTCTCCCGCGCGGTGCGGCGGCCCCGCCGGTGCCGTTCGGCGACGACGGCCTCGCGGCCCGCGTCGAGGGTCAGCGAATGCCGGTGCGCAACCTCATCGAGGTCCGCGCGCGGGCGGTCGAGATCCATTGCCGCCGAGATAGATTCGCCGTCATCGGCGTTCGCGGTGCGGGTGAAGACCAACAGCGGATCTCCGGTCCCGACCACCTGACCGGGTGTCACCAGGATCCGGACGGTCCGCAGCGCGTCCGGCGCGGGAAGCACGTGCTGCATCTTCATCGCTTCCAGGACAACCAGTTGGCTGCCCGCGGCGTACTCGGCACCCTCGGACGCCACTTCGACCACGGTGCCGGCCAGCTGAGCGCGCAGCACGTCCTCGCCGGGATAAAGCTCGATCGCCGCCGCTCTGGGTTCTTGCTGGCGCGACAGTGCGGCGTGGGCCAGCTCGGGAAGCTTCTCGTCGAGGAAACCGGTGCTCACCCAACCGGATTCGAGGCGATCGTCGCTCAACAGCTCGCGCAGGAAGGCGATGTTCGTGTGGACACCCTCGATGCTGAACTCGGCCAGGGCGGTGCGGGCCTTGCGCACCGCGGCCCGCCACGATGACCCGTGCACTGTGGACGATCCATGCACAGAGACGATGACCTTGGCCAACAGCGAGTCGTATTGGGGGCCTATCGCCAATCCCGCCCGGCCATAGGTGTCGACGCGCACGCCGGGACCGCTGGGCGGACAGAACACCGTGAGCGTGCCCGCCGAGGGCACGACGGAGAAGTCGGGCCCGAAGGTCTCCGTGTTGACCCTGAGCTGAAGGGCGATGCCGTGGCGGGCGGCCGGCTCGCCGATCACTTCCAGGCCGTCGGAGGCGATTCCGGCTGGCAGCCCCAGCTGGTAGAAGGACGCGCCCTGCGCGATGGCAAGTTGAACGGCCACCAGGTCGAGCCCGGTGGTTTCCTCGGTGACCGTGTGCTCGACCTGGATTCGCGGGTTGACCTCCAGAAACACGAAGCCTTCGCCGGTGACCAGGAACTCGACGGTGGCCAGCCCGCGCAGCCCCACGCGCGCGCACAACCGCACCGCCGCCCGGTGCAGGCCCCGGCGCAGGTCATCCGAAAGCCCTTGGGCCGGGCCGATTTCGACCAGCTTCTGATAGCGCCGCTGAATGCTGCAGTCGCGGTCGCCGACCGCGTGTGCGTGCGTCTGGTGTCGCCCCGGCGCCGCGACCACCTGCACCTCGATGTGGCGGGCGTCGGCGAGCAGCGCCTCGGCGTACAGCGCGGGATCGCCGAATCCCAGCTGCGCTTCGGCGGCGCAGCGCCGGTAGGCGTCGTCGATCTGATCGGCGCTGTGCACCGTGCGCATCCCGCGGCCTCCGCCGCCGGCGAGGGCCTTGATCATGATGCCACCGCCTTGAGTGGCGAAGAATGCCCTGATGTCCTCGACGCCGCTCGGGCCGTCGGTCGCGGGCAGCACCGGCACCCCGGCGGCGATGGCCGCGCCGCGGGCGGCGGTCTTGTTGCCGAGCAGCTCGAGCACCCGGGCGTCGGGACCGACAAACGCGTAGCCACCGGCCGCGCAGGCGTTGGCGAATTCGGCGTTCTCACTGAAGAATCCGTAACCGGGATGAATCAGTTCTGCACCGGAGCTCTTCGCCGCCGCCAGCATGGCGGAGGAGTCCAGATACGCTCGCGGGCCGGTGCCCGGCAGGCCGATCGCCTCGTCGGCCGCGTGCACGTGCGGGCTCTCGGCATCGTCTTGCGCATAGACCGCGATGGTGCGCATGCCCAATTCGGTTGCGGTGCGGATGATGCGCAGCGCGATCTCGCCGCGATTGGCGACCAGCACGCTCACGCTCATCGCAGCGGCTCGCCCCACTGCACCTGCTCGCGGAGCTTGCCCTTGAGCAGTTTGCCGCCGGCATTGCGCGGCAGCGCGGTGTCGACCACCGTGACGTATTGCGGCACTTTGAAATCGGCCAGCTGGCCGCGGCAGTGGTCGAGTACCGCCCGCACGTCGATCTCCTCGCCGCCGCCGAACAGCACCGCCCCCACCTTCTCCCCCATGACCTCGTCGGAAACCCCTAGCACGCAAGCGTCCGCCACGTGGGGCGCCGCCAGCAGCACCGCCTCCACCTCGACGCTGGAGACGTTTTCGCCGCCGCGGTTGATGATGTCCTTGAGCCGGTCGACGATGTGCACCCGGCCCGCATCGTCGACGCGCACCACGTCGCCCGTGTGCAGCCAGCCGTCCGCGAAGGTGGTGGCGGTGGCTTCGGGCCGGTTCCAATAGCCGGCGGTCACGTTGGCGCCCCGCGCCACCAGCTCGCCCACGCCGGGATCGTGGCCGAGCGGGATCACCCCCAGGTCCACCGACGGCACCGCGTACCCGACGGAGTCGGCGTGCTCGATTGCCTCGGCGTCGGGGAGCACGGTCATCAGTGATGCCGTCTCCGTCATCCCGTAGCCGTTGAACACCGTGGCGTGGCCGAATGCGTTCTTCACCGACCGCACGAGCGACGGGGCTATCGGGGCCCCGCCGTAGCCCACCCACCGCACTCCCGACGTGTCGAGTGCGGCAAAACCCTTGTCGCGCAACAACAATGAATAGACCGCCGGAACGGTGACCATGACCGAGATGCGCTCGGCGGTCAGCGTGGCGAGCAGCGCGTCCAGGTTGAGCGCGGGCATGATCACCGACGCTCCCCCGAGCCGGGCCGCGGCCAGCAGCTGGGTGTTGCAACCGGTCACGTGAAACAGCGGCACCGAGATCAGCGTGCGCATCGCCTCGCCAAGGTCCCGCGGCTGTTGCAGACAGCGGATCGCGTTCTCGGTGTTGGTCAAGAACGCCTCATGCGTGGTCGGCACACCCTTGGGGTGGCCGGTGGTCCCCGAGGTGTAGAACAGCGCGGCCGTGTCGGCGCGGCCAAGCTGCTCGGTGACGTACGGCCGGCCGTCGGGCAGCGGCGCGTCGGGCACCAGGTCCACCCGCGCGCAGGAGTCGGAAAGGACGAACTCGACCTCCGGGCCCGCCGAGCGCGTATTGACCGCCACCGCAACGCCACCGGCCATCACGATGCCCCAGAACGCCAGGGCCCAGTCGATGCCGGCGGGGTAACGCACCGCGACGCGGTCACCCCGCCGCAGGCCGCCGGCGCGCAGGCCGCCGGCGACTCGCGCCGCGCGGTCCCAGAGCTGCCGGTACGTCAGCCGGCCGCCGCCCAGCTCGACCAGGGCTTCGGCGTCCGGGCGGGCGTCGACGTGTTCGGCGAGCATGTCGAGCAGGGTGACCGGGAGCTCGTCGTAGCGCGGTATGCCGTCGGGGCCGCGGGACACACCGGTCGTCGGGAACGGGTTGGCGCCGCGCGGAATTTCGATGACTACAGGCATGCCGGTCCTTACTATCCCGCTGCCCTATCGTGATAGCGGTGACGATCGAGGATTCCGCCATCATGCCCGAGGCGTTTTTCACGGTAGACGGCGACTCCTTTGTTCCGGGCGCGATGACCCAAGGCCCGTGGGGGGCGGCGATGGGCGGCCAGATCGTCGGCGGGCTGTTGGCTTGGGGAATAGAGCAATCGGGCATCGATCCCGACTTTCAGCCCGCCCGTCTGACCGTCGACCTGATCCGGCCGGCCCTGCTGCTGCCGGTGCAGATCCGGACTTCGGTCCAGCGGGAAGGCCGGCGGATCAGGCTGGTCGACGCCGCCTTGATGCAGCGCGACACCATCGTCGCGCGTGCCAGCGCGCTGTTCTTGCGCCGCGGTGAGCATCCCGAGGGCCAGGTGTGGTCGCTTCCGGTCGAGATGCCGCCGCTGCCCGCTTCCCAGGACGGTTTTCCGACCGACATGCCGTTCCATATCTGGGGATACGGGGCGACGCGCGAGGGCAGCCCCGGCATCGCCGCCGGCGAGTGGGAGCAGTGTCATGCCCAGAAGTTCGCATGGGCGCGGGTGTTTCGCCCGATGGTGCACGACTACGCCCTGACGCCGTTCACCCGCCTGGCGTTCGTCGGGGACATCACCAGCTCGCTCACGCATTGGGGCACAAGCGGATTGCGTTACATCAACGCCGACTACACCGTCACCGCGAGCCGGCTGCCCGACGGCGAATTCGTCGGCCTGGCCGCGCAGAGCCACTACGGTACGGCCGGGGTCGCCACCGGCGCCGCGACGCTGTTCGACCAGCACGGCCCGCTCGGCACCAGCTCCGCACTGGCGGTGGCCCAGCCCGCCGGCGCGTTCAAGGGAACCCACGCCTAGGCGACCCTCACTCCATCAACTGCGCGGCGACCGTCGCCCCGAGCTCCCAGCACGCTTGCAGCTCATCCTTGCTCGGCTTGCCCGAAACCACCACGTTCGCAGCGGCTTTGGACCAGCCCAGCCCGGTGGTGATGGTGTCGACGGCACGCTCGGCGCCCTCGGTGCCCTCGTTGCCGTGCAGGTAGAGCCCGAACGGTCGCCCGCGAGTGGAGTCGAGCAGCTGATAGTAGGCGCAGTCGAACGCGTGCTTCAGCGCGCCCGAAATGTAGCCCAGGTTCGCGGGCGTGCCCAGCAGGTAACCGTCGGCGGCCAGCATCTCGGCCGGCGAGACCGTCAGCGCCGGGCGGCGCAACACCTCCACGCCCTCGATGTCGGGGTCGGTGGCACCGGAGACCACCGCCTCGAACATCTCGTGGGTGTGCGGCGACGGCGTGTGGTGCACGATCAGCAGCGTCTTGCGCGGTGTTTCGTTCACTGGCGGCCCTGCAGGTCGACCGCGGTCCTCATCGCCTCGCGCGCGCGGCGGCGATCCCCGGCGTAGTCGTAGGCGCGGGCCAGCCGATACCAGCGTCGCCAGTCCTCGGGATGGTCCTGCACTTCGCAGCGCACCGCGGCGAACAGTTCGTCGGCCGCGTCGCGCCGGATGCGGCCCGACGGCCGGCGCGGCAGCGCGCTGGTGTCCAGTTCCATTCCGTCGGCCGCGATCAGCCGGGCCAGCTTCTGGTGCGCGAATCCCGCGCGCAGGGTGGCGACCATCGCCCACAGCCCGATCGCGGGCAGGATCAACACCGCCAGTCCGAGGCCGACTGCGGCGGCCCGGCCGGAGCCGATCATCGCGACGGCCACCCGCCCCAACAGCACGAAGTACACCAACAGCGCGACGCACATGAAGGCGACGAGCAATTGGGTGCGCAGCGCTTTGGTCATTGCAGATCGGGGGTCATTGCAGATCCGGGGGTCATTGCAACTCGAGAATCAATGCAAATCGAGCAGGGCCTCGAGACCCACCGTGAGGCCCGGGTGGTCCCTGACCCGCCGCACCGCCAGCAGCACACCCGGCACGAACGAGGTCCGGTCGATGCTGTCGTGGCGGATGCTCAGCGTCTCTCCCTCGGTGCCGAACAGGATCTCCTGGTGGGCGATGAGCCCGGCCAGCCGCACCGAATGCACCGGGATGCCGTCGACGTCGGCGCCGCGCGCACCGGGCAGGCTGGTGCTGGTGGCATCGGGGTTGGGCGGCAAGCCTTTTCGCGATTCGGCGATCAGTTTCGCGGTGCGGGTCGCGGTTCCCGACGGGGCGTCGGCCTTGTGCGGGTGATGCAGCTCGATCACCTCCGCCGAATCGAAGAAGCGCGCCGCCTGCTTGGCGAAGTGCATCGACAACACGGCCCCGATGGCGAAGTTCGGCGCGATCAGCACCGACGTGCCCGGGCTGTCGGCCAGCCAATCCCGCACCTGTCCCAACCGCTCGGCGGTGAAGCCGGTGGTGCCCACGACGGCGTGAATCCCGTTGTCGATGACGAACTTCAGGTTGTCCATCACCACGTCGGGGTGGGTGAAGTCGATGACGACCTCGGTGTCCCCCTCGGTCAGCAGGCTCATCGGATCGCCGGCGTCCACTTCGGCGGACAAGCTCAGATCCTCGGCGGCCTGCACACCGGCCACCATCGCCGATCCCACCTTGCCCTTGGCGCCCAGCACTCCTACCCGCATGGCCTTCACCCTAGACCGGGCCGTTTACCTGGCCGATCAGGTGTGGACGATAAAGCCCGCTTCGGTGTAGGCGGCGTGCTGCTCGGGATCGTTGATCGTGATGTACACCTCGCCTGCGGTCGGCATGACGAACCCGACGAATCCGTGTGCAGTCTGCCCGTCGTGAAGGCCGCCCGATTGCAGCGGCGGCATCTTCTCGAGCCTTCGGTAGTCGACCGCTAGCGTCGAGGGCTGGGGCGCATCGTCGGGATGGGTCCATGGCTGATTACCGCCGCCGTATCCGGCGAATACGTAGGAGTGGTCGACCTTGAAGAATCGATGGGACGTCGCGGTGATGGTCAGTTCTACAACGTTGCATGCGGAGTCAGGCGTCGGATTCGCGAAATGAGAGGCGCACCCCGGCGGAAACCACGTTGCACTGTTGACAGTGATGTCAGCCGTCGCCCCGCTGGCCGCCCGCGCATGCACGGGCACACCCACCTGACCGATCGGGAACGGCGGAGTGTCCGGCATGGTGTCGGCCAAACCGGTGGGACATGAGCATGCGGCGATGACCACGGCGACCGCGGCGGCCGCAACTACAGATCTCGCGCGCACCGTTGGTGGCTACCCCGCAGCACTGCCACGCAAAACGCGGGACCGTCGTCAGGCCCGCCTCACCGGGGTGCGTTGTCCACAGTCCGCGGTTCATCCACAGGCGGCGCTTTGCAGGTGGCTTAAGGTCCGCGATCCGCCTAACATTCGAACATGCATTCGATCGAAGTCCCGGCCGAGGTGTCCGCCGCGCTGGATGCCCAGGACGCGGCCGACGCGGCGATCCGCGGCCTGAACTTCGACGCGCTGAGCCCCGCCGTTCGGCTGCGCGTACTCGAACGAATGGAAGCCTCGCGCCGGCGACAGATCGCGCTCAGCCACGACGTGATCGCGGGGTTGGCAAAAGAGGATCCCGCCGCCGTCGGCGGCCCGCTGCACAAAGTGCTCGCCGACTGGCTGCGGATCAGCTATGCCGAGGCGTGCCGACGGCTTCGCGACGCCACCGAGTTGTCGCCGCGCCTGACCCTTACCGGCCAGGAGCTGCCGCCGCAGCTGCCGGCCACCGCCGCGGCGTGGCGAGACGGGCTGCTCGACGGCCAGCACCTCCGCGTCATCCAAACGTTCGTCCGGGATCTCCCGAACTCCATCCCCGCTGCCACGGTGCACAGCGCCGAACGATTCCTGGCCGATCAGGCCATCCGGCTGCGGCCCGATCAACTGCAGAAGATCGCACACCAGTGCGCGCTGCGGATCAATCCCGACGGGAAGTTCTCCGACGCCGACCGCGTGCGCCAGCGTGGCTTCACCTGGTGCGGCCAACGGCCCGACGGGATGAGCGTCGCGAAGCTGATCGCCTCGCCCGAGCTGCGGGCCAACCTCGACGCCTGGATGTCCCGGTTCGCGGCCCCCGGGATGTGCAACCCCGACGACGAAACGCCTTGCGTCGCAGGTGAACCCGACGACGAGCACGCCCGGCGCGATGTGCGCAGTCCCGCGCAGCGCCAGCACGACGCACTCAACGCCCTGGTGCGCGGCCAGCTGGGTGATCCAAAACTCGGTCAGCACAACGGATTGCCGGTGACCGTCATCGTGTCCACCACCCTGCAGGAACTCACGTCGGCCGCCGGACGCGCGGTGACCGGCGGCGGAACTCTGCTACCGATGTGCGACGTGATCCGGATGGCCCGCCACGCCTACCATTACCTCGCCGTTTTCGACGAGCACTCCCGCCGCCCACTGTATCTCGGCCGGTCGCGGCGCATCGCCACACCGGATCAGCGCATCGTCTTGTACGCGCACGACCGCGGCTGCACTCACCCGGGCTGCGACGCACCCGGCTATTGGTGCGAAGTGCATCATTGCGACGAGTGGGTCGCCGGCGGCGCGACCGACGCGAACAACCTCACGTTCGCCTGCGCGCCGCATCACAAGCTGGTCGGAAGAGGCTGGCGGACAAGCAAAACGCCCCGGGGCCGTACCCAGTGGATCCCGCCGCCGCAGCTGGACCGGGGCACGCGCATCAACGACTTTCACCATCCGGAACGCTTCCCGGAAGACGGTGCGTCGCCATGACGGGCCTATTTCTTGAACCGCCCGGCGAAACCGCGCAGCGGCAGGTCGGCGCTGGTGATCAGCCCCGGCGGCGCCGCGACCACCGAATTGATCGAGGCCAGCGCGGGCATGCCGGTGACGGTCATCCCGATCGAGGCGAAGTTGTCCGGGTTGGACAGGTCGACACCGGGCTTGGGGAAGATCATGTGCTTGTTGTAGATGCAGGGATCGCCCTTGATCTGAGTGATGTAGCAGCCCTTGATGTTCCAGCTCGGGTCGGTGTGCGGGGTCATCTGCCATTCCAGGTGCGTCTCGACCCGCGACACGCCGTCGACCATTCCCTGGTACTTGATGTAGTTACCACCCAGCGAACCCTTGGGCAGTGTGTACCAGCCCAGGTCCACGTCTTTGGTGCACGCGCCCAGCTCGTAGCTGAACGTGACCTCGTCGAGGGTCAGGTCGAAACAGTCGGCCATCATGTACACGCTGTCGGCGAAGACGCGGGTGTACTTCTCGAGCTTCGAGGGGATTTCGGGGTCGTCGACCGGCTGGCCGTAACCCACCTCAATCCACGTGTCCTTGGAGTGGTGGCATGACACGTCGACGGACTCGATGGTGGTCACGTTCTCGATGTCGGCGACGTCGGCCGAGCACACCACGCCCAGGATCTGGTTCATCCCGGGGTTCATTCCGGTGCCGTAGAAAGTCGCACCGCCCTTCTGGGCGGCCTCCGCCAACAGCTGCGTCACCGGCTTGCCCGAGGGGTGCGGGTGGTTGTTGTCGCGGTGCCAGCCGGTGATCCAGTCGGCGGTGGTGACGATGTTGATGCCGGCCTCGAGCACCTTGACGTAGAGGTCCTCGTCGGGAAACACGCCGTGGAACGTCAGCACGTCCGGCTTGGCGGCGATGATCTCCTCGACCGTCCCGGTAAAGGCCACCCCGTTGGGCGCCAGACCGGCGAACTCGCCGGTGTCCTTGCCGACCTTCTCCGGCGAATAGCAGTGCACGCCAATGAGTTCGATGTCGGGCTGGGTGGTGATCCGCTTGATCATCTCGGTGCCGACGTTGCCGCTGCCGACCTGAAAGACGCGGACCGGTGCTCTGCTCATTGCCTGGAGCCTTCCTGCGTTGCGAACGCCTCGGGATAGAACTGCTTGGCCCATCTGCGAATCGCGGTGAAGCCCTCGTACTCGTCGGCGGCGAGCGCGGGCGGATCCGAATAGCGCTGGTGCCGCCAGATCTCGATGTCCTGGGTGAACTGGCGGATGACCTCGCGCCCGAATTCGGTCGCCTTGGCTCGAGCCTTTTCCACGCCCGCTGCGGCTTCCTTGTCCGGCGTGCGGCCGATGTAGACCATGAAGCGCACATCCGAGGTGAACTCGTCTATCGGCGTGATCGCCGAGATGGTGCGGTTGTCGACCATGCCCCAGCTCTTGGTCACCGCGATGCCCAGCCCGCCGTTGATGGCCTGCACGCCGCTGTTGACGTCCTCGATCTTCTGCCCGTCGTCGCCCTCGAAGGTGATGGTGAAGTCGACGTAGGACACCGGCTCGGCGAAGTCGTGGCGGGTGAACACCGGCACGATCGGGGTGTGGTGCACGAACTTGAAGTGCGCGAAATCCACCCCGTTCTCCAGCACGTACTGCGGGTGCAGTTCCAGGGCTTCGCGATACAGCCGCTGCTGCGGGTAGTAGTCGTCCGCGCTGCTGCCGTCGCCGAACGCGGCGAACACGTCCGGTGCGTCGAAGTAGGGTTCGCGGCGGTCCACGTCGTGCCAGATGTACACCGAGGCGTTGCGCTCCACCACCGGATAGGTGCGAATGCGGCGGCCGCGGTTGGGCCGGGACTGGTACGGGATGCAGACGTTGCGGCCGTCGGCGCTCCACTGCCACCCGTGGAACGGGCACTGCAGCACCTCGCCGACGACCTTGCCGCCATACCCCAGGTGCGCGCCCAGGTGCTCGCAGTAGGCGTTCATCACCGTGAGCTCGCCGGATTCGGCGCGCCAGGCGACCATCTCCTGGTCGAAGTACTTCATTGTGTGCACGTCGCCGACGCCGATCTCGTCGGACCACGCGACCTGGAACCAGCCCGTCGGTTTCATCGACAACGGTGGCTTAGCCATCGAGCCCTGCCATGTCAGTTGCCCTCCTCGCGTACGAATGATAAGCCGCGCCGGTCCGCTAAATCAAAGTACCCTCTATGAAACTTGCCGCCCGCCCCGGCGCCAGTGGATAAGATCGGCGAATGACCCCTCAGAGCAGCGCGGCCGGCGTCGCGGGCCGGCGCCCGAATCGGCGGGGCCATGCGACTCGCGAAAGCATGCTCGAGGCGGCGCTGCGCGCGCTGGCCTCCGGTGAGCCCGGCTCGGTATCGGCCAACCGCATCGCCAAGGACATCGGCGCCACCTGGGGCGCGGTGCAGTATCAGTTCGGCGACACCGACGGCTTCTGGGCCGCGGTGCTGCACCGCACCGCGGAACGGCGCGCCGCGACGTTGTCCACCCTGTCGACACCGATCTCGCCGGACGCCCCGCTGCGCGAGCGTGTCGGCGCCATCATCGAGACCCTTTACCGCGGCCTGGCATCGCCGGATTCACGTGCGATCGAGAACCTGCGGGCCGCGCTGCCGCGTGATCCCGACGAGCTCGAGCGGCTCTACCCGCGCACGGCCGCCGAGCTGTTTTCCTGGGGCAAGAGCTGGCTTCAGACTTGCCAGCACGCGTTCGCCGGTCTCGCCGTCGAACCGGATCGGGTCCGCGAGGTGGCTGCCCTGATCCCCGGCGCCATGCGCGGCCTGGTGTCGGAGCGCCAGCTGGGTTCCTACGCCGACCTCGACATGGCGCGACGGGGGCTGACCAACGCGCTGGCCGCCTACCTCGAGCAGTCCCGGCCGTAAGGCACCGCCGGGTCAGGCGTCGATGACGATTCGCTCGCCGTCGGCCCGCGACATACACACCAGCATGCCGTCGTCACCCACCGCGGCGCGACCGCGGTGATCCACTTGTCCGGCAAGCACTTTGACCCTGCAGGTCCCGCAGAACCCCTGCCGGCACGAGTAGGGCGTCGTCGGATCGCGATCCAGCATGACGTCAAGTGCCGTCCGATTCGCCGGCACCGCGAGCACCTGCCCCGATCGCGCAAGCTCCAATTCGAACGGCGCCCCGTCGACGACTGGTGCGGGGCTGAACCGTTCGTAATGCAGTGGCGCACCGGCATGCTCGTTGCGGGCCATGCGAACCGCCTCCAGCATGGCGCTCGGCCCGCACACGTAGACGGCGGTCGCCGGTCCCGCTCCGGCCAGCAGCTCCGCCACGGTGGCGAAGCGGCCGCGCTCGTCGTCGGCCCACACCGTCACGCGATCCGGCCCCATCGACACGACCTCGTCAAGCAGCGGCATGTATTCACGGCTTCGTCCGGAATAGACTGCTCGCCAATCGATTCCGCGATGCGCGACCACCTGAATCATCGGCAGGATGGGCGTCACCCCGATACCGCCGATGACGAACAACACCTGGCTCTCGGCGGTGCCGAGGTAGAACGCATTGCGCGGCCCTTCGAAAGACAGCGTGTCGCCGACGTCGAAAGCCTCGTGCATCTCGATGGATCCGCCCCCGCCGTCGGCGATCCGGCGCACGGCGATGCGGTAATCGGTGCGCCGGCCGGCAGGACCGCACAACGAGTACTGCCGGCGCCGGCCCGAGGGCAGCAGAACGTCGATGTGTCCGCCGGGCGTCCAGGACGGGAGCAACCCGCCGTCGGGGTCGGCCAGGGTCAGCGCGACGACGTCCGGCGCGGCGACTTCGCGCTTGGTCACCACCGCCGTCAGCGTGCGCCGCACCGGCTGCACCCGCGACGGCGACCACCGGGACAGCGAGGCGAACCCTTCGAACACCGCCCGCACGCCCCACAGCAGCGACCCGAAGCGGTCGTGCTCGCGCCGCCCGTACAGGTCGGCGGGCCTGCTAGCCCAAATGCTTTCCGGCACAGCAACAATCCTCACTTCTGCCGAATGTCCAAGCGCGCGAACAACCGAATCGCCCCGGGGCTGATGCGCCGCATCGCATAGCCGATCCTCGACTCCGCGGCGATCGGCAACACGGCCGGACCGGTCTTGATGGCTTTGACGATCGCCTTGGCGGTCGCCTCGGGGGTGAAGTTGCGACGCCGGTAGGCGGCATCGGCCTTCCCCCTCGCCCGCTCCTGCTGGTCAGCGGTCATCCCGGCGTAGATCGTGTTCTTGGCGATGTTGGTGTTGACGAATCCTGGGCACACCGCCGTGACCCCGATCCCCTCGTCGGCGAAGTCGGCCCGCAGCGATTCGCTGAGCGCCAGCACGGCTGCCTTGGTGGTGCTGTAGGCGACCATCGATTTCGACGGCAGGTACGCCGCCGCCGATGCCACGTTGATGATCGTTCCGCCCTCGCCACGCTCGACCATCTGCGTCCCGAACGCCCGGCTGCCCGAGATGACGCCGCGGAGGTTGACGCCGATGATGTCTTCCCAGTTCGCCGAGCTCGTCTCGAGGAACCGGCCCGCCATGCCGATGCCGGCGTTGTTCGCCAGGATGTCGACCACGCCGTGTTCGTTGCGCACCTGCGCCGCAAGGTCGTTCATGGCGGCCTCGTCGCTGACATCGACCTGGTATACCGGGGCGTCGGCGCACGCGGCGCGCACGGCGTCGGCGGTCTGGTTGGCCGCGGTCAGGTCGCGATCGACGAGCACGACCTTGCGGGCGCCGTGGCGGGCCAGCTCCACCGCCGTGGCCCGGCCGATCCCGGCGCCGGCGCCGGTGACCAGGGCCAGTTTGCCGCGCACCTCGCGCCGATCGCCGCGCACCTCGGCCGCGCCGGTGAGGCGCGCGCCGGCAACTTTGCGGTCCACCCACTCGGCGGTCAGCCGGGCGATGACGTCGGGCCGCGATGTCACCACCCAGTGCCCGCCCTCGATCTCGATCACCCTGGCGCCGTTGGGGATTGCGCCGGTGAACCGTTGCAGCGCGGGAGTGACGAAGATGTCCCGGCGCGGAACCAACGTCTGGACCGCGACCGAGGTCTTGGGGAGTTGGCGACCGGGCGCCAGCATCGGCGCCGGCATGTTCTGCCGGTACAGGTTGAGCCCGTGCACATAATCGGTGATCGAACGCATGGTGTCGTAGTGGCGGCTGCGCGTGCTCGACCGGCCGATGCGCTCAAGGGCCTCAACGGCTTTCACCCCGACCCGGAAGCGAAACAACAGTTCCGGCACGCCCGGGCACAAGAAGAAGCCGATGTAGCCCGACGAGATCAGTTGCCGGACGACCCGGGCCACCGCCCGCGGGGTGCGCGCCGAGCGCAGGAACGCGCCGGCATAGTTCAGGTGCGGCCCCGAGATCGAGGTGAAGGAAGCGACCTTTTCCCTTACCGAGTCGTCGGTGACCGCCGCCCATGCTTGGATCGATCCCCAATCATGGGCCAGCAGGTGCACCGGCCCGACGCCGAGGCTGTCGATCACCGCACCGATGTCGGAGACCAGTTGCGCGAAGAGATAACCGGATCTCGTTGCGGGACGGGTGGATTCGCCAGCCCCGCGCACGTCGTAGGCCACGACGTTGTAGGGCTTGCCGGCCAGCTCGTGGGCCACGCCGTCCCAGACATGGTGGTTGTCCGGAAAGCCGTGAATTGCCAGGATGGTTGGGCGCGCCGGGTCGATGTCAGTGTACCGGTGCACGGCCAGCGTGACGCCGTCACTCGCGGTGACAGCTGAGGTGACGGTCATCAGTGCGAGGCGCGCGCGGCGGGTGAGACGGCCAGGTAGTCGACGGCCCGTTCCAGCCCACCGAGCTGCGAGGGGTGGAAGCCGGGCCGGTAGTAGTTGCCGATGGCGCGGACGAAGCGCAGCGGCCCCGGCACCAGGCCACGGCGCGCCGCGGCGAAGTAGTCCCGCCACCGCGGCTTGGTGCGCGCCGGCAGCTGGGGGTCCAGCGAGTACATGAATCGCACGCCGCGAATCCACAACAGCAGCATGGCGGGCGTCACGACCAGTTGGGCGCGCACTCGCCGCCAATAACCGGCCTGCAAGTGCTTCATCGTGTCGAAGGCGACCGCCTTGTGTTCGACCTCTTCGGCGCCGTGCCAGCGCAGCATGTCCAGCATCACCGGATCGGTGCCGATCTCGTCGTGGGCGGGCGAGTCGAGGATCCACTCCCCCAGAATGGCGGTGTAGTGCTCGATGGCCGAGACGAGCGACACCTGCTCGAGCAGCCAGCTCTGCCGGCGGCGCTCGCTGTAGCGGGGCCGGGGCCCCAGCAGCTTGTCGAACAGCCACTTGATCTGGCCGGTGTAGGGCGTCACGTCGATGTCGCGCGCGGCGAAGTGGGCGAGCACGTTCGCGTGCGCCTGCGAATGCACGGCCTCCTGGCCGATGAAGCCCTGCACATCCAGCCGCAACTGGTCGTCCTTGATCAGCGGCAGCGTCTGCTTGAACACCTCGACGAAGAACTCTTCGCCGGCCGGCAACAGCAGATGCAGCACGTTGAGGACGTGGGTGGCGAACGGCTCACCCGGCACGTAGTGGAACGGCAGCTGTGACCAGTCGAAGTTCACATCGCGCGCCTCGAGCACCAGTCGCTCGCGATCCAGCGAGGTGTCGTGCGGACCCGCTGCCTGGTCGTCGACGGTCAGCATCATGCCCCCTGCCTTGGCGTTTAGCCCTCGATCACGGTCATGCGGTGGACGCCGCGCGCCTGCATGCGCGCCCCAAGTACGCGCCCCAAGTATAAGTACGCGACCCGGATATCCGAAACCGCCGGTACTGGATTCTTTGGCGCGGGTCTTCAGTGGGCCGCGGCGTGCCGACGCAGGTCGTACTCGCCGAGGTCGGGGTTCGCCAGCATCCGGCGGTGTTCGGCCGGCGTGAGGGGCCACGCCTCGGGCACGCCGTCCTTGTTGAGGTACCAGCTGCTACAACCGGTGGTCCACACGGTGTCCGGCATCGCGGCGCGCAGCGTCGCGTTGAATCGCTCGGTTGCCGCGGCCGTCGGCTCGACCGTGTCGAATTCGCGGCGGCGCCAGCGCTCGATCCAGCCCACGATGTGGTCGGCCTGCGATTCGGCCACTGTCGTCAGCGCCAGGTTTCCCACCGGGCTGTGCGGGCCCAGCATCATGAAGAAGTTGGGGAAGCCTGACAGCGCCACGGTCTGGTAGGCCCGCGGCCCGTCGCGCCAGACGTCGTTGGCGCGGATGCCGTCGCGGCCGATCAGCTCCATCGGCCGGAAAAACGCGTGGGTGTCGAATCCGGTTGCGAGCACGACGATGTCCACCTCATGGCGGACCCCGTCGCCGGTGACGATGCCGCGTTCTTCTACGTGGTCGATGCTCGCCGTCACCAGCTCGACGTCGTCGCGCTGCATTGCCCGGTAGAAGCCGTTCGACATCACCAGTCGTTTGCAGGCCGGCGTGTAGTCGGGGGTCAGGGCTCGCCGCAACTCCCGATCACGAATTTCTAAGAGACTGGCGCGGCACAGCGCCGCCATGATCTTGCGACGCAGGCCCGGCTTGGTCAGTCCGACCGCGAAGTAGTCGTAGCCCAGGCTGTAGATGCGGTACGCCAACCCGTCGAGCCACGGCATCTTGCGCCGGGTGATCCCGGTGAAGCCGCTGTAGCGCGGATTGGCCAGCCGCAGCACCCATTGCGCCGTGCGCTGGAACAGCGTGACGTGGCCGGCCACCCCGGCGAGCCCGCTCACCAGCTGCACGCCCGTCGACCCGTTGCCGACGACCGCGACCCGGCGCCCACGCACGTCGACGTTGTGGTCCCAGCGCGCCGAGTGAAAAACGTTGCCGCCGAACTCATCCAAGCCCGGAATCGAGGGCAGTCGCGGGTGGTGCAACACGCCGGTGGCCGAGATCAAGAAGTCGACCGTCGTTTCCTCTCCTGCCTCGGTGCGCACAACCCACCTGCCGTCGTCGAAACGCGCGTGGGTGATCTCGGTGCCGAACCGTATCCTTTCCCGCAATCCGTAACGGTCGGCGATGTCGCGGAAATAGGCCTGGATTTCGCCACCGGGCGAAAACAGGTGCGACCAGTCGGGCTTTCTGGCAAAGCTGTATTGGTAGATGCGCGAGGGGATGTCGCAGACCAGACCCGGATAGGTGTTGTCCCGCCAGGTTCCGCCCACCTCCTCGGCCTTCTCATAGACGGTCACATCGTTGATACCGTTGCGCAGCAAGGCGATTGCGACACACAGCCCGGACATGCCCGCTCCGACGACGGCTACGGCCGGATCGCGTCGCATCATCGAAAGACTCCGGTGGTTGCAGGGCTAGGGCGTGTCTGACAAATGGGGTAGCCAGAGGGTGATGGCGCGTAGGACTGCTGCGCCGCGGTAGACGACGGC
>NZ_MVHG01000001.1 GCF_002086125.1 Mycobacterium arosiense ATCC BAA-1401 = DSM 45069 | reverse complement strand
ACGGCCCGAACGCCCCGGGCACGTCTCGCCAGGCGATCCCACACCGGTACCGATAAATAATGCCCTCGACCATCGAGCGGGCATCCTGAAAGGGCCTGCCCCGCTTGCCCGTCCGAGTCGGAAGCAAATCTTCAATCAACGACCACTGAGCATCGGTGAGCAACTGAAACCGCGACATGACTCAAGCCTCGGGCACAACATCCAAAATCTTTGCCAGACACGCCCTAGCGTCCCCAGCTCACCGAGCGGTTCGCGGCGAGTTGGTGGCATCCTCTTGTGGATGACAGCAGTCCGACGCGGACGTCCCAGGATCATCGATCAGCGCAGGCCTGGTGAGACCCCACGAGAGGAAATCCTCGACGCCGCCGCCGAGCTGTTTACCGCGTACGGGTACACCGCAACATCGACACGGGCGATTGCCGATGCCGTGGGCATCCGGCAAAGCAGCATCTATCACCACTTCCAGACAAAGGACGACATTCTCGACAACTTGCTGGTCCGCACCGTCGACGCCTCGGCAAGGCTGGCACAGCGACTGTCCGACTACCCCAGCTCCCCGGCGAGTCGCCTCTATGTCATGGTCTGGTACGACTCGCATCAGTTGCTGGCGGGCCGATGGAATCTCGGTGCGCTGTTCCAACTTCCGGAGATCCGCGGTACCAAATTCCCCCATTTCGAATCTCGCCGCGAATACCTGCGCGAGTGCTACCGCACGCTCGCGCGGCAGACGTGCGCCGACTCGAATCTGTGGAAGAACAAGCACAAGATCGAAATGACCGTCGTGACGGAGTTGCCGTTCCACTTCGTCGAGACCTCGATCCAGATCCGCGCGGATAGCCCCGAGTGGGTGGCCGAGGCCGGACCCGGTGCCATCGCCACAGGCATCGCCGACTCCTGCCTTCGTGCGCTCACCGCGGGATGTACGGCCGCTTTGAAGGTGAAGGCCCACCGCATCCGCGACCAGCTGGCGCTCGACATGGCCGGGTAGCGCAGGCCAAGTTTGCGGCAGACCGGTTTTGAACCAGAGGTCGCGCCGTCACGCTGGATGTATGGCGGGCATTGCGGCGCCTGATCGATTTGCCGCCGAGGTCCGAAGTTTCGATTGCGCCACCCTGGCTCATCGCCCAATGCCGCTGTGGCTGCGCACCTTTGGTGCCGCACGCGCGCGGGGTTTTTGAAACGCGGTCGAAACACGATGCTCATAAGCCTGATCCAAATGCCTCCTACTATTCCTATCAACCGATAGGAATAGTAGGAGGCATTGTCGAAACACGCAGTCCGGCAACGTGAGTCAACGTGAGTCAACGTGAGTCAGGGGCCGGTACGGCAGCTTGGGGCTGTCGGTCGGTGCAGTGCGCGGCCGTCGCTCAAACGTCGACACGGGGGGCGAGGCGGCTGTTTACCGATTCGCGTGTGGCAGCGCACGGTAGCCCAAAAGCCAACGCGTACAACCACACTGCCGCGCCATCGACTTGAATCGGGGCCGTTTCGTTCGGCGTCGCGGTGACTGTTACGGAGGTGTTCAGTGGATTTTGCGGTCCTACCGCCCGAGGTGAATTCGGGTCGGATGTATGCGGGTGCGGGGTCGGGTCCGTTGGTGGGGGCGGCTGCTGCGTGGGATGCGTTGGCGCAGACGTTGAGTTCTGTGGCGTCGTCGTATCGGGCGGTGGTGTCGGAGTTGGCGGGTGGGCCGTGGTTGGGTCCGTCGTCGTTGTCGATGGTGGCCGCGGTGGCTCCGTATGTGTCGTGGATGAATAGTACTGCGGAGTTGGCGGGGCGTACGGCTAGTCAGGTCGGGATCGCGGCGGCGGCTTATGAGGCGGCTTTTGCGGCGACGGTGCCGCCGGCGGAGATCGAGCTGAATCGAGCGTTGCTGGCATCGTTGGTGGCTACCAACGTTTTCGGGCAGAACACTCCGGCAATCGCGGCGACTGAGGCGCAGTATGGGCAGATGTGGGCTCAGGATGTGTCGATGATGCAGGGTTATGCGGAGGCGTCGGCGGCGGCGACGAGGCTGACCCCGTTCAGTGCGCCGCCGCAGACCACGAATCCGGATGGGACCAGCAATCAGGGTACCGCCGTGGGCAAGGCCGCCGCCTCGGCCGCGGGCCCGGGTACGCAATCAGCACTGTCGAATGTGCCCAGCATGCTGCAGAGCGCGTCGGCGGGGGCCTCGTCCGGATCGTCGCAAACATCGTCGGCGCCCACCTCGCTCTTGGACTTGTTCAACAACTTTAGTGCGAATACCGTTGGCTACCAAATACTTTCGGAAGGCTTGAACTTCGATGCGTCCGGGGCCATGCTGACCCTCGACCCCCCGGTCGCCGCGGCCTGGAATCCGTTGATCAGTGCACTCTCGGCGCCGGCGGACGCCGCGTCGGCGGCATCTGACGTGCCGGGCTCGGCGCTTGCGTCCAGCACCGGAGTGGGCGGCCCCGCCGCGGCGGGCCTGGGCAACGGGGTATCTGCCGGTCTGGGCCGGTCGGCGTCGGTCGGCGGGCTGTCGGTGCCGCAAACGTGGGACACGTCCACCCCGATTCGGTTGGCTGCGTCCGAATCTTCCAGCGCCGGGCTGGAAGCGCTGCCGCGGACGGAGGCTTTCTATGGCGGTATGCCGACGATGGGCCCGGTCGCCGGCGTCGTCAATGCGCCGCGCGGCGACCAGGGCCGGCTGCGGGCAGGTGCACGCCACAAGATGATTCCGGCAGTCGCCGGAGAGTCGGGGATGCACGACGACCCCGCCGGCCGGTGGATCGAACCGACCGAGCCTGACGACGACCTGACCAGCGAGCGCGACGAGCTCAACCAGCTGCGCAAGGCGATAGCCGATGTGACCAGACAGCGCGACGTCCTCAAGCGCACGGCCGCCACCTTGATCCAGGAGGCAACCCACAAATAGCCCTACGCGGCACCTGGTCATGACGCCGCTCAACGATCATCAGGTCCATCTCGACCGGCGTGGTCATCGAGGCCAATATCGGCGAGTCCGTCCCGGCGAGGATGGCGCTGGTATCCGCGGCCGGTTCACGGATGCCCTCGGTGCGGCGGAGTTGCCTGGGACGCCTTGGCTTTCGACGCGGCCTTCTTGGCCGAAGCCTTCTTCGCGGGCGCCTTCTTCGCGGCCGGCTTCTTGGCGGGCGCTTCGGCGGTCCGGCTTCGCGCCTTGTCGGCCGCCTTCTTCTCGGCGTACAGGTCGACCTCGGGCAGTTCGCCGACGGGCCAGTTGGCCAGCGTATCCAGGTACAGCTGGCGCACTTCGGCAATGCGGTCCGGCAGCGTGTCAAGCGTCCAGTCCTGCACCGAGATCGGCGGAAACACCGCGACGTCGACGGTGCCCGGGTTGATGACCGTCGAGTTCCGGGCGGCAACGAGTTCGGCGTTGCGGATCACGATCGGAACGATCGGGATGCCCGCGGCCATCGCAATCCGGAAAGGCCCCTTCTTGAATGGGCCGACCTCGGTGGTGTCGACGCGGGTGCCCTCCGGAGCGATCACGATCGAAAGACCCTTGCGCGCACGGTCTTCGACCTCGTGCAGCATCTCCACCGCGGCGGCCTTATCGTCGCGGTCGATGAACACGCCGTCGACCAGCCTGCCGAGCGTGCCCATGACGGGGTCCTTCTGCAGCTCCTTTTTGCCCACACCCACCCAGTTGTCGCGCACCAGGGCGCCGGTGATGACGGGGTCAACCTGGTTGCGGTGATTGAAGATGAAGACCGCGGGGCGTTGCGCGGTCAGATTTTCCTTACCGATGACATTAAGCTGCACGCCCGCGATCGCGAGCGCCAATTGCGAGAAGTTGGAGGTGAAAAAGTTGACGCCGCGCCGCCGGTTGCGGGTCAGCACCCCGATGCCCACCGCGCCGGCGGCAACCGGGAACATCGAGCCGAAGCCGGCGAGCGTGCGCAGCTGGCGCCGCAGACCCACCGGACCGCGGCTGCTGAATCTCAGGATCGGCCAACCACGGCGGTTGGCCACCGCGGCCATCTTCCCTTCGGGATTCGTCGGCCTGGGATTGCCGACCAGATACATCAGGGCGACGTCCTCGTCACCGTCGGCGTAGAAGTAACTGTCCTTGAGATCGATGTCATGCTCGGCGGCAAAGCGTTGTACCGCAGCGGCTTTGCCCGGGCCCCACAGGATCGGCTTTTCGACGCCACCGGTGAGCATGCCGTCCTCGGTGGTCTCGAACTTGTTGGTGAGCATGTTGGGGATGCCGAGGAACCGCGCGACCGGATTGACCTGGATGGTCAGCGCCGACGAGCTGAGCACCACGGTGTGGCCGCGGGCCATGTGAGCGCGCACCAGCTCGCGCATCTCCGGGTAGATCCGGGACTCGATGCGCTGGACGAACATTCGCTCGCCGACCTCTTCCAGGTCGTCGAGCAGTCGCCCGGTCAGCGCGGCGGCGGCCTTGCCGATGAGGTCCTCGAACTCGAGCCGCCCGAGGGTGTGACTCAGGCCGGCCTGCACCATGCCGAGCAGCTCCCCGACGCCCATGTCGCGGCGCAGCAGCCGCTCCTGGGTCAGGATGATCGCGGTGAACCCGGCGACCAGCGTGCCATCCAGGTCGAAAAACGCACCGATCTTCGATCCTTCGGGGCTGGCCATGATCTCGGCCACCGAGCCGGGCAACCGCGGGTCCGCTCCAGCGGTTTCGCCCTTGCCCCCCTTCTGCTTCGGGGCGCTCATGACCCCGCCACCGATCGAGTGGACACGGCGGACTCGATGAACGAGGCGGGCACCGCCTGCGGTGGCGGGTCACCGGCCAGCGCCAGGATCTCGTCGAAACCCTCCAGCAGGGATTGGGCGAACAACGCCTCGTTTCGCACAGCGGCCCGGTCGTAGCGCATGGTGATGGTGCACCACCCGCCCCGCGAGATCAGCACCACCATCATCGCCACGCCGGGCAGCGGACCGATGCCGTACTGCCGCAACACTTTTGCCCCGGCAATGTAGGTGTCGCCCGGATAGACCGGGACGTTGCTGGCCTGCACGTCGGAGCCGATCACCGACCCGGTGATGCCTTCCAGCACCGCGGTCGGCAGGACGCTGAGCACCGGCGCCACCGACCCGATGATGTTCATGGCGGGCTCGTCGCGGCGCTGTGTCATCTGGGCGCGAATCTTCTTCATCCGGGAGACGGGGTCCACGGTGCCGATCGGCGCCGCCAGGTTGACGCCGGTGAACCGGTTGCCGCCGGCCGTATCCGCCTCCGCCCGCAGGTTGACCGGGACCGCCATCGGCAGCGTGCTGATCGGCACGCCGAACGCCTCGTGGTAACGGCGCAGGGTGCCACACAGTCCGGCGAGGTAGGCGTCGTTGATCGACCCGCCACCGGCTTTCGCGGCCTTGTGCAGATCGGCGAGTGGGATGTCAATCGCCTCGCTGCGGGTGGCCAGGCTGCGTCGCCGCAGCAGCGGCGACGGCTCGGCGGCCCGGTTGAGCACCCGCATGCCCGACATAGCGTACCCGACGATCCCCGAGACGGTGGCCGTCGGCTCCAGGATGGCCCGCCCGGCCGCCGATACCGCCCCGGACAGCGCGCTCACGACGCCGCCGACCACGGCGAAGGGCAACTGGTTAATGCCCTGGCGCATCAGGTCGTTGGACGTCAGGTCCTGCGGCACGGGCAGCGGCGGCGCCGGCTTGGCCGGCGGATTGCGCTCGAGGTCATAGATCTCGGCGAACATCTGCACCCCGCCCACGCCGTCGGTGACGGCGTGGCTCACATGCAGCAGCGTCGCGGCCTTTCCGTCGGCCAGGCCCTCGACGAGGGTGGCCGTCCACAGCGGTCGCGAAATGTCCATCGGCGACTGCAGGATGAGCTCGGCCAGATCGAATACCTCACGCAGCGTGCCGGGTTCGGACACACGCACCCGGCGCACATGAAAATCCAAGTTGAAATCGGGATCGACCACCCAGCGCGGCGACGCCGTCGGCAGCGTGGGCACGACGACCTTTTGCCGCAACCGCAGCACCCGTCGGGAAGCGTTTTCGAATCGGTTCCGGAAGTGTTCCCATTCCGGCGTGGTGTCCAGCAGCTCCAGGGCCATGATTCCCGACCGGGTGCGGGGGTTTGCCTCGCCCCTGTGCAGTAGGTAGTCGACCGGCCCGAGCTCGTCGGACAACTTGGCCGCCTCGACGGATTCAGTCATGGTCATCAGCTCGACGCGCCAACGTTGTCACCGTCGCTCAAGCCTCCCGCCTTAAACCACCAACCCCAATGGTCTACACAACGCTAGTCGGGTTACCACGCTGGTGAAAGGAGCGGCGAGTACGGGTCCGCGGACTCAGCCGGCCCTCAACCGGCGGAGGTGGCCGACAGGGGCAGCGAATCGAGCAGAGAGCTGACGCGCCGCCCGTACACGACACCGAGGAAATCGGCGACCGCATCGGCGGCCAGCCGCGATCGGACGGTCGGCGTGATGTCGAAAGCGTGGTGGGCATTGCCGAGTTCGGCGTGCCCCACCGTGGCGGCGCCGGCCGTGCGCAACGCCGCGCAGAAAGCGCGAGCCTGGCCGCTGGGCACCAATTCGTCCTTCCGGCCGTGCAGCACGAAGAAGGGCGGCGCGTCGGCGTGCACGTAGGAAACCGGCGACGCCGCCGTGAAGCGCTCGGGCTCGTCGGCGTAGCGGGCCTTCATCACGAACTGTTCGAGGAACGGCAGCATCAGTGGGTGCATGTTCTCGAAGTCGGTGAAGTCGTAGACGCCGTAGTAGGGCGCTACCGCTTGCACGGTGGTGTCGGCGTCTTCAAAGCCGGGCTGGAACGTCGGGTCATTCGGGGTCAACGCGGCCAGGGAGGCCAGGTGGCCGCCCGCCGAGCCGCCGGTGATCGCGATGAAGTCGGGGTCGCCGCCGTAATCGGCGATGTTCTCGCGGACCCACGCGATCGCCCTTTTGACGTCGATGAGGTGCGCGGGGAAGGTGGCGCGCGGGCTTTTGCTGTAGTCGATAGAGACGCAGATCCAGCCGAGTTGGACCATTCGGCTCATCAGCGTGTAGGCCTGCGGACGCCGGCCGTTGAGCGCCCATGCCCCGCCCGGCACCTGGATCAGCACGGGCGCCCGGCAACCGGGTGTCAAATCGTCGCGCCGCCAGACGTCCAGCAGGTTGTCGCGCGGGATCGGACCGTAGGAGATGTCGGAAGTCTGGGCCGCATACCGACGATGCGGCCCCGGCCTGCCCAACAGTCGACCGCGCGGGGCGCACAGGGCGCCGACGGCGGCGGGATGACAAACCTGTTCGCGATACTCGGGGCCCAAAGCCTCCTCGAGCGCGGCGGTCAGGGTTCGATCCGCCCGCTGGGCGGCCAGCGACATGCCGACCCGACCGACGGACGGGTGCGAGACGCGCGAGAGCGCGTGCCCGGTCACCACGAGCGGGGGAAACTCCGTGGAAAGCCAGCCGGCGAAGCAGCCCAGCGCGAAAGGCCCGCCGCGCAGCACCAAGTTGCCGAGTTGGCAGACGTCCCGGGCTTCGGCCGCCAGCCGTGCCATCTGGGCACCCGCCCACGAACAGGGGGAGGCTTGCTTACTGGCCGCGCTCATTGCAACGTCACCTCTGGAACGTTATGCACACGCCTCGTTGCGGTTAACGGCCCATGACCGGCCGATGTCGCACGTGTGTCGAGAGTCCTCACGATAACCGATAAACGCGGCGCGGGAAGGGTTTTCGTGCGCGTGGCGGACGGGAATCGGGTCACCTGACCGCGGTTGGATAGACTGACCTGCGCATTGCCTCCGTAGCTCAGGTGGATAGAGCAAGGGCCTTCTAATCCCTAGGTCGCACGTTCGAGTCGTGCCGGGGGCACCGAGATTCGTGTATGACGTCGGCTGATGATCGATGCGGGGCCCGCAGAGCCCGGAGGCTCCGCGGCACCCCGCGCCCCGCCGGTGGGCCGGCGACGTCCAGCCCAAGACCGGGCGCCTAATCGCTAGGTAATCAGTCTTGCTGACTACCTACGCGATTGGCGGGCGGGCCGACGATCGACGGCACCGAACGCCCCACCGACGGATCACCTGATTACTTGGCCGTGTTGCTAGACCTCGATCGTCTGGCTCACGTAGTTCTCCCACGTGGCAATTTGGCCCGCGTCGATGAGAAGGCCCTGGTAATCGGGGTCGGTACTCAGGCTCTGCTGGATCTGGCCATAGGTGGCCCAGTCCTGGGCGGTCATCAGCAGACCGATCGCATTGGTGCCCTGGCCTCCGATCATGTTGACCAGCGCGGTGACGTTCTCCGCGCCATGTTTGCGGACAAGTCCGGTCGCTCGCTTCAGCTGCTTCTGGATGTCGTCCCAGGTAACCCCAGGGTTCGGATGGACGATCGTAGTAGCGATGATGGTCATGGCTGAACCTTTCGCCAGAGGAGAAGAGAACGCTAATAGTCTCCGGCGCGGCGAAGTGAGCCGTCTAGAGTAGGCGGCTACTCCATTTCCACGGTGTGCGCGCAAGGGAGTGCCGACGGTGCCCCATCTCCTCCCAAGAAGTTTTGGCGGGCTGCGCCCTCGGTCGAAGGTTTCAACCGGCCGCGTCTGGGAACAGTGATCGATAGTGGCAAACGTGGGTGGCTGACCGTAGCAGTCGGCCATTCGCGCCGTTGAGCAGGGAAATTATCTAGAATGTTGTCTAGTATCAATAAAAGTTCAGCAAGCGTATTCAGGCAAAAACAAAGGCTAATGTCCGCTTGCATGAATCCGAATCACAAATTCATTCAAGAGTGTCCTGAATGCAATTCAATACACGAAACGCAGAATCAGGATGAGGAATATTGCGCCCGTTGCAAAGGGAAAGGCGCAATACCGACATTAGCGGAGAAATGAGCCGGTCGGACTCGGGGCCGGCTCCGCTGGGCGGCCGGCATACACACCTTGACCGCTGAGACCGCTATCCGACCGCCGTGACGATTGCGGCGATCGCCGCCAATGCGGGTTGAGAACCGTTGCGCCACAGAGCAATCGATGAGCGCTCACAACCAAATGGGACGCTTGCGACCCTTTGCTGGGCCACACGTTCGAGTCCGGTCGGCGATAGCGGGGAATTGCCTGGACGACGGCACCGATTGGCCCCGACCGCCCGAGGCCATTGACGCGGAGGGACGGGTCCGACTCATATCCGGCGTTAGCTGAGCCGGAATCGACGGCGCCTTTCCGGCCCCGATATGCAGCATTGAAGCGTGAACGCACGCGGGTCAGCGCGTGTATGGGCCGTGGCGGTGGCGACGGCTTGCGCGTCACCGCTTTGCCCACCGATCTCCGCTTTCGCCGCGCCCTGCCCCGACGTCGAGGTGACGTTCGCCCGCGGCACGCCGAGCCGCCCGGTGGCGGCGCGGTTGGCCAAGCGTTTGTCGACTCATTGCGTTCCCGGGTCGCGGGCCGATCGCTCGGGGTGTATCCCGTCAACTATCCCGCGGATGAAATTTTCCCGCCGTCGGCGTCCGCGGGCGCCGGCGACGCGCACGCTCACGTCCGATCCACGGTGGCCAACTGCCCCAACACCAAACTGGTACTCGGCGGCTATTCGCAGGGCGCCCTGGTGGTGGATCTCGTCACCATCGCCCAGGCGCCGATCGCGGGCTGGATCCCTCAGATATTGACGGCCGACGAGGCCGGCTATGTCGCCGCCCTGGCCCTTTTCGGAAACCCGTCGTCCAGATTTCTGGGGGTCCGCAATGCCCGCTCAGGCGGCCACTTTCGCGGCCGGCCATCATGGCGACCGGCGGACCGCACGATCGAAGTGCAGGTTGCGGCCCGCCGCGAGCCCAAGTGGCATCAAGGGCGATTGGTCACGGCGACGCAGGTCATTGGCGTATTTCGGCGGTCGTGTTCAGAGCGACAATCACTTTCACGGAACCGCCGGTAATGGCATTCGGGTGAGTCCCGAAAGCGCCCGGCGAACCCCCAAGTCTTAAAGTCGGTGTCAAAAGATTGCGGTTTAATCGAACTGGGAACAGCGTGTCAGAACGAGCAGATGGCGCTTACGGGGAGATCATTACTTACAGCGTCTTCTCTTCGAGGGGTTGGCGAATATGGTGTCGGATGACTGGCAGCCGGTGGTGCGCGTCGGAACGCCGAAGTTCATAGCCGGCGTTGGCAATCGGATCAAAGTTGAAGTCAAGACGCGGGGTTGGTTGAGCCGCGACTGGCGCTGTTACTTCGGAGCGCAGGTCTCGCAGCAACAACTTGATGCCCGGTACTCTTCCTATCCCTGTTGGGACGAAATCCAGCGCATCGAGGGCTCGTGCGCCGAGGACGACGCTGAGCGATACATCGAAATGATCGATGCCGCAATACATTACGCCAACACCAAGCTGCGCAGCGATGCGCTGCCGGTGGCCGCAATGCGGGGAGCGCGCATGGAGCGGCGCGGGTGTGCGGTGCGGGAGCGTCAGGCCGAACTCGATGAGCTGGCGAAAAAGTTAGCGAAACCCGAGCTGTAGCACCGCGCGCAACGTTCGCGGCGCAGCAAGGCCGACGCCCGGCGCTCAGACCCGGCCCGTGAGTCGCCGCGCCACCGCATGTTTCGCCAGGAAGAATCGGGGGTTGACCGACGAGGCGAAAAGCGACAGATAACGTTTTGATAAATACAGCATTGCTTGTAGATTCCGATATCCGCTGCGCGCCCCGCAAAGATTTTCGCCTTTGCGCAGCGCCGTCCAAAGTGACTCGCACCCACCGCTAATGGCGTGCACTGTCGGGCCGGGCCAATGTGGCAGCCCGCCAATGCCGAATGCTCGCCTCTTCCCTGACGGTTCTCGCTATTCACGCTCATACCGGGCCGACTTGATGCCCACGGCGCGAAGTAGTCTTACCTCGCCCGTGACGCTGCCGCCGATGAACCGGTGTGCCCAGGCGGATCCGCCGCCAAGACCCGAAGCCGGAGGTGCCCGATGGCCCAGTCCGAACCGATCCTGTTCAACGTCACCAACCGCGTCGCGCTCATCACCGTCAACGATCCCGATCGGCGCAACGCGGTCACCGCCGAGTCGTCGGGCCTGCTGCGCGAGGCCGTCCAGCGGGCCGAAGCCGATCCCGAGGTGCATGCTGTGGTGGTCACCGGGGCCGGCAAGGCGTTCTGCGCGGGCGCCGACCTCAGTGCCCTGGGCGCTGCGGGCGGCGGAGCGGCCGAGATGGGCCTGCAGCAGCTTTACGACGGCTTCATGGCCGTCGGCAGTTGCCGGCTGCCCACCATTGCCGCCGTCAACGGCGCCGCTGTGGGCGCGGGCCTGAATCTGGCCCTGGCTGCCGATGTGCGCATCGCCGGACCCGCCGCCGTGTTCGATGCGCGCTTCCAGAAGCTTGGGCTACATCCCGGCGGGGGCGCGACGTGGATGTTGCAGCGAGCGGTCGGCCCGCAGGTGGCGCGGGCGGCGTTGCTGTTCGGGATGCGCTTCGACGCCGACGCCGCCGTACGGCACGGCCTGGCGCTGAGCGTCGCCGACGATCCGGTCGCTGCGGCGCTGAAGCTGGCGGCCGGTCCGGCGGCGGCTCCGCGGGAAGTGGTGCTGGCAACCAAGGCCACGATGCGCGCCACCGTCAGCCCGGGGTCGCTGGACAGCGAGCAACACCAGCTGGCCATGCGCGCCGAGCTCGGTCCGCAGTCCACTTCCATCCAATCACCGGAATTCGCGCAGCGATTGGCCGCCGCGCAACGCCGGTAGGCCTTTTGGCCTGCTGACCCGAAACTCACAAATCGAGTAACGCCGTTTCCGGCGCCTCAATCAGATCCCTCAGCTCGCAGACGAATCGGGCGACTTGTGCACCGTCGGCGATGCGGTGGTCGAACACACAAGTCAACGACATCGTCGGGCGCACCACGATTTCGCCGCCCCGGACAACCGGGCGCGGCTTGATCGCTCCCACGCCCAGGATCGCGGCTTCGGGATGGTTGATCACCGGCACTCCGTCGTCCACGCCCAGCGTCCCGAAGTTCGTCACCGTGAACGTCGAGCCGCGCAACTCCCCCGGCCCCAGCTTGCCGGCACGCGCACCGGCAATCAATTCGGCCGCCTTGCTTGCCAGTTCGCGGGTCGTCTGGGTGTGGGCATCGAAGATTACCGGAACGAGCAAGCCACGCTCGGTGGCCGCGGCGATGCCCAGGTGCACACGGTGCTCGACGCGCACCTGCGGTCCCTGCGGCGAGTCGAGCCACGTCGCATTCAACAGCTCATTGTGCCGCAACGCGATGACCAGCAATCGCAACGTGAGAACGAAGGGCGTTATGGTCTCCTGATCAGCACGGAACCGGTCGGACAGCCGCAGCAGCTCGGCGCAGTCGACTTCGACACCGACCTTCGCCGGCGGAATCTCCTTGTGTGACAACGTCATTTTCTCCGCCATCCGGGCGTGCACACCCCGGACCGGCCGCGCGTCGACGCCACCCCCGTTCTTACCGGCCGCCGCCAGCACATCCTCGCGGGTGATGATGGCGCCCTCGCCACGCTGCACCGAGTTGAGATCCACCATCAGCTCTTTGGCGAGCTTGCGCACCGGAGGCGCGGCCCGCGGACGGGTGGTGCGCCGGCTGCTGTCGATGCCGGAGTCGGCGCCGTAACCGACCAGCGTGGGTTCCGCCGTCTGGGCGGCCGGCGAATCACCGCCCAGCGGCGCAGTGTCGATCCGCAAGAGCACCGCCCCGACGTTGAGCACATCGCCTTCGGCACCGTTGGTTTCGACGATCCGACCCGCGTACGGGCTGGGGATCTCTACTTCGGCCTTGGCCGTCTCCACCGTGCACAGCACCTGGTTGAGCTCGACGTCCTCACCCACCGCCACATGCCACCGCGTCACCGTCACTTCTTCCAGCCCCTCGCCGAGGTCGGGGACCCGGAACGACTTGATCCGATCATCGCTCATGGCTGCTCCAGCACGCGCTGGACGCAATCCAGTAGCCGATCGGGTCCGGGCAACCACCACTTCTCCAACCGCGCCGGCGGATACGGGGTATCAAAGCCGCACGCGCGCAACACCGGAGCCTCCAGCTCGTAGAACAACTCCTCCTGAATGCGGGCGGCCAGACCCGCGCCGTAGCCCAGGCTGCGCGGGCCCTCGTGCATCACCACGCAGCGTCCGGTCCGGTGGATCGACGCGGCGACGGTATCGAAATCCAGCGGCACCAGCGATCGCAGATCTATGACATCCAGGCTCCAACCGCGTTGTCGCTGAGCCTCTTCGGCAGCACCGACGGCCGTGCCGACCAGGCTGCCGTACGTCACGACGGTCACGTCGGTGCCCGGCTGGCGCACCATCGCCCGCCCGATCGGTGGTTCCGGCCGGGTGAGGTCGACCAGGCCGCGCCCCTGGTAACGGCGCTTGGGCTCCAGATACATGACCGGGTCCGGGCAGCTGATCGCGTGCCGCAGCAGCCAATACGCGTCGGCGGGGCTGGACGGCACCACCACCTTCAAGCCGGCCGTGTGCGCCCAATATGACTCCGTGGAGTCGGAATGATGTTCGGCGGCACCGATTCCCCCGAAGGAGGGGATGCGAACTGTCACCGGCATGTTGATCTCGCCGCGGGTGCGGGTGCGGTACTTCGCCAGGTGGCTGACCACCTGATCGAAGGCCGGGTAGGAGAACCCGTCGAACTGGATCTCGGGTACCGGCACGAAGCCGCGCAACGCCAGCCCCACCGCGATCCCGATGATGGCGGACTCCGCGAGGGGCGTGTCGAAGCAGCGGGCTTCGCCGAACGCCGCGGCCAGCCCCTCGGTGACCCGAAACACCCCGCCTTCGACCGATACGTCCTCGCCGAACACCAACACCCGATCGTCGGCGGCCATCGCGTCGTGCAGGGCGCGGTTGAGCGCGCGCACCATGGTCATCGGCTGCGCTCCGAGCGCGACGTCTTCTGGTGCCGCGGTGAGCTTCTCGTCGTGGCCGGCCGGGCGATCAGCGAGCTGAGTCATGGATGCGTCCCGATCGCCTGGTCGAGTTCGGCCCGCAGCTGCCGCCGCTGCGCCTGTAGTCCCGGCGTGATCTCGGCGTACACCGAGGTGAACACCTCGTCGATGTCGAAGTCGGGCGCGTCGAACACCGCGTCTCGCAATTCGGCCCGCATCCGTTTCGCCCGGGCCGCAACACGTTCCTCCAACCGGTCCGACCACAGACCCTGGCCCTGTAGGTAGCTGCGGTACCGCGCGATCGGTTCCAGCGCCGCCCAGCGATCGACCTCCTCTTGGGTCCGGTATCGGCTCGGATCGTCGGATGTGGTGTGCGGGGCCAGGCGGTAGGTGACCGCCTCGATCAACGTCGGCCCGCCGCCGGCCCGGGCCCGCGCGGCGGCCTCCGCCGTCACCGCATAGCAGGCCAAAACGTCGTTGCCGTCCACCCGGATCCCGGGCATTCCATAGCCAATTGCCTTGTGCGCCAGCGATGGTGCGGCGGTCTGCCTGGATATCGGCACCGAGATCGCCCACTGATTGTTCTGCACGAAGAACAGGCAGGGCACGGCGAACACGGCCGCGAAGTTCAGCGCCTCGTGCACGTCTCCCACGCTGGTGGCGCCGTCGCCCAGGAAGGCCACCGTGACCGAATCCTCGCCGAGGCGCTGGGCAGCCATCGCCGCTCCCACGGCGTGCAAGGCCTGGGTGCCGATCGGAATCGACAGCGGGGCACAGCATTTCTTGGTGAAATCGAGGCCGCCATGCCAGGTTCCGCGCCACGCCACGCCCACATGTCCGGGCGGGATCCCGCGCACCAAAAAGGCGCCGAGCTCTCGATATTGGGGAAACATCCAATCCGTCTTACGCAAACACGCCGCGGCGCCAACCTGAGCGGCCTCCTGACCGCGGCAGGACGCGAACAGCCCCAGCTGCCCCTGCCGCTTGAGGTTGACGAATTCGCCGTCCAGCTCGCGGGTGATTACCATCATCTCGTAAAGCCAGCTCAGCGTCTCCGCGGGAAGCTCACGGCTGTAGCGATGTTCGGGCGTCGGTATGCCATCGGGAGCGACGAGTCGCACCGGCTCCAGGTCGACAACCATCGGCACCGAAGACATTTGCGTCCCACCGCCTCCCTGGCCGCGTGCCGGGTGGCCCGGTGCGCCACAGCGGGTCCCGGCAAACGATCAGCCGGGTCCACCGCGAGCGGGAGTCGATCGCCAGCTACACGAAAGGCTTCGCTCGCCGCGACACTGACGTACCCCCCATTATGCTCTCAAACGAGAAGAGACCGCGTTCATCGCGAAGACGGCGCAACGTGTCGCGCTTCGCCGCATGCCCCTGGGGCGTCAGTCGGGGAAGGTCTCGCCCGCCCTGCGCAACGTCATGTGTGCGTGCTTGAGCACCGGAGAGTCGACCATCTGTCCCTCGAACGCGAAGACGCCGCGTTCGGACCGCGCCGCCGTCAGCACCCGCCGCGCCCAGTCCAGTCGTTCCTCGCTGGGGCGGTACGCCGCGCGCACCACCGGAATCTGGCTCGGGTGGATGCAGACCGTTCCGGCGAAACCCAACGCGACGGCGTCCTCGGCCTCGGCCCGCAGGCCATCGAGGTCGCGGATGTCCAGATGCACGGCGTCGAGCGCGACCCGACCGAAGGTGGACGCCGTGAGCAGGGCCGTCGACCGCACGTGATGCGCGACGTCGCGGTAGGAGCCGTCGGCCTTGCGGCTGGAGCTACCGCCGAGCGTGGCGACCAGATCCTCGGCGCCCCACATCAGCGCGACGGTGCCCGGCGCCGCCGCGATCTCGGTGGCGAACACCGCGCCACGCGGCGTCTCCAGCAGTGCGATCACATCGCGCGGCGCCAGCGCCGTCACCTGCGCGGCCGATTCCGTCTTGGACAGCATCACGGTGGTGTAGGCGGTGCCGGCCAGGGCTTCGAGGTCCAGCGGGTATTCCGCGGTGTCGGCGGCGTTGACCCGCACGACGGTGCGCTCGGGGTCCAGCGGCGTCTCCTGCAACGCCTTGCGCGCCGCGGGTTTATCCGCTTGGGCCACGCCGTCCTCGAGGTCGAGGATCACCACGTCGGCGGCAGCGGCGGCCTTGGCGAAACGCTCGGGACGGTCGGCCGGGCAGAACAACCATCCGGGACCGGCGGCTTGCAGGTTCACGTGGCCTCCTGGTCGGCGGGGCGCTTCTGCACCAGCGTGGTGCGCACCGCCCGCGCGACGACCTCGCCCTGCTGATTGCGTCCGGTGTGCTCGAGGGTGACGACGCCTTCACCGGGCCGGCTTTTGGATTCCCGCTTGGCCGTACAGACGGTCTCGGCGTACAGGGTGTCGCCGTGGAAGACGGGCTTGGGGAACGAAACTTCGGAGAAGCCGAGGTTGGCCACGATGGTGCCGAGCGTCAGTTGCGACACCGAAAGCCCCACCAGGGTGGACAGGGTGAACATGGAATTTACCAGCCGCTCCCCCCGAAAGCCGGGCTGCTCGGCCGCCCAGGCCGCGTCGAGGTGCAGCGACTGGGTGTTCATGGTGAGCGTGGTGAACAAGACGTTGTCGGCCTCGGTGATCGTGCGGCCGGGCCGATGCAGGTAGGTGGTGCCGATCTCGAATTCCTCAAACCACAGGCCCCGCTGGACGACCGATCTACCTTCCGTCATGACAGCCCCAGCGACCGCGCGATGAGCATCAGCTGCACTTCAGTAGTCCCTTCACCGATTTCGAGGATCTTGCTGTCGCGGTAGTGGCGGGCGACCGGGTATTCGTTCATGAAGCCGTAGCCGCCGTGAATCTGCGTGGCATCGCGGGCGTTGTCCATCGCGGCCTCCGAAGCGATCATCTTCGCGATTGCCGCCTCCTTCTTGAAGGGCTTGCCCGCCAACATCTTTGCAGCCGCATCATAGTAGGCCGTGCGGGCCACATGGGCACGTGCCTCCATCCGGGCGATCTTGAAGCTGATCGCCTGGTAGGCGCCGATAGGCTGGCCGAAGGCCTGCCGTTGTTTGGCGTACTTGACGCTTTCGTCGACGCAGCCCTGCGCCGCGCCGGTGGCCAGCGCGGCGATCGCGATGCGGCCCTCGTCGAGGATCGACAGGAAGCCCGCGTAGCCGGTGCCGCGCGCACCCAGCAAGTTCTCCGCCGGGACGCGGGCGTCGTCGAAGCTCAGTGGGTGGGTGTCCGACGCGTTCCAGCCGACCTTGCTGTACACCGGTTCGACGGTGAATCCGGGTGTGCCGCTGGGCACGATGATCGATGAGATCTCTTTGTTGCCGTTCGCGTTGGTCCCGGTGACGGCGGTGACGGTGACCAGCGAGGTGATATCGGTGCCGGAGTTGGTGATGAATTGCTTGCTGCCGTTGATCACCCACTCGCCGTTGTCGAGCCGGGCGGTGGTGCGGGTGCCTCCCGCGTCGGAGCCCGCCCCGGGTTCGGTGAGCCCGAATCCGGCCAGCGCCCGGCCGGCGGTCAAGTCCGGCAGCCACTTCTGCTTCTGCTCTTCGGTGCCGAACCGGTAGATGGGCATCGCGCCGAGGCTGGCGCCTGCCTCCAGGGTGATCGCCACCGACTGGTCGACCTTGCCGAGCTCCTCGAGCGCCAGCGACAGCGCGAAATAGTCGCCGCCCATGCCGCCGTACTCCTCGGGGAATGGCAACCCGAACAGGCCCATCTCGCCCATCTTGGCGACGACCTCGTACGGGAAGCTGTGTTCCTCATCGTGCTTGGCCGATACCGGAGCGACGACCGTGCGCGCGAACTCGGCGACCGTGTCGCGGAGGTCCTGGTATTCCTTGGGCAGGGTCCCCGCGGTAATGGATGTGGTCATGACGCGTCCTTACTCGAATCGCTCGCCGCGCTGGATTCATCGGGCACCAGCCGGGCCAACACCTGGTCCACCGTCACCTGATCGCCGACGGATACCAGCACCTCCACCTGTCCGGAAACCGGTGCGGCAAGCGAATGTTCCATTTTCATCGCCTCGACGACGACCACCACGTCGCCTTCGGAAACGTCGGTGCCCGAGGATGCCTGAACCGCGATCACGCTGCCGGGCATCGGGCTGACGATCTCGGCCCGCTGTGCGCCCGCGGCCCGGTGGATCTTGGTCTCCTCGGCCTCCCGCACGTGCCAGGTGCCACGCTCGTCGGCGATCCACAGGTGCCGGCCGGCTTCGGCCCAGCGGTATTCCCGGCGCACCCCGTCCAACGTCACACTCATTCGTGACCGCTCGACTTGCGCTGCGGCGGAACTGGTTTCGCCGTCACCCACCCGAACGCTGGCGGCCTCGGGTGGGCCCCACACCGACACCGTCTCACTGCGCAGCGGGGTGCGCATGTCGGTGCGAACCGGCGCCGGGCTACCACCGACGCGCCAGCCCGTCGGCACCGCCCACGGAGTGTCCCCGCAGCGGCGAGCCCGCAACGCCAACGCCGATTGCCGGTAGACACCCGCCGCGGCGAGCACGTCATCGGGAGCCGGCAGCGGAGCGAAGTCCGCCAGGCGCTCATCGAGCAGCGCGGTGTCCAGATCACCGGCACGCACGCGTTCGTCGGCGAGCAGGAACCGGAGGAATTCGATGTTGGTCTGCACGCCCAGGATTGCGGTTCGGCTCAGTGCCCGGTCGAGTTTCGTTCGCGCCTCGTCGCGGTCGGCCCCGTGGGCGATCACCTTGCTCAGCATCGGGTCGTAGTCGCTGCCGACCAGCGTGCCCGGCAGCAGCGAGGAGTCCACCCGCACACCATCACCGGACGGCTCCCAAACCTGCAGCACCCGCCCGCCCGTCGGCAAGAATCCCCGCGCCGGGTCCTCGGCATACACCCGGGCCTCGATGGCGTGCCCGCGCAATTCGATGTCGTCCTGAGCGAACGCCAGCTTCTCGCCGGCGGCCACCCGTAGCTGCCACTCGACCAGGTCCAGCCCGGTGACCGCTTCGGTGACCGGGTGCTCGACCTGCAGGCGGGTGTTCATCTCCATGAAGAAGAACTCGTCGGGCCGGGCCGCGGAGACGATGAATTCGACGGTGCCCGCACCGACGTAATCGACGCTGCGTGCGGTGTTGCAGGCGGCCTCCCCGATGCGCGCCCGGGTCGCCTCGTCAAGCAGCGGCGACGGCGCCTCCTCGATGACCTTTTGATGGCGGCGCTGCAGGCTGCACTCGCGCTCGCCGAGGTGCACGATGCCGCCGTGCGTATCGGCGAGCACCTGCACCTCGATGTGCCTGGGCCGCAAGACGAATCGTTCGAGGAAGAGGGTGTCGTCACCGAAGGACGAGGCGGCCTCGCGCCGCGCCCCCACCAAGGCCTCGCGCAGCCTGCCCGGTTCGTCCACCAGGCGCATGCCCTTGCCGCCGCCGCCCGCCGACGGTTTGATCAGCACCGGGTATCCGATCTGGTCGGCGGCCGTGACCAACTCGTCATCGCTCAACCCGGGTTTGGCGACCCCGGGTACCACCGGGACGTCGAAGGCGGCGACCGCGTTCTTGGCGGTGATCTTGTCGCCCATCATTTGGATCGCCCGGGCCGGCGGTCCCAGGAATGCCACCCCCGCCCGCTCGCAGGAGGCGGCGAAATCGGCGTTCTCGGAAAGAAATCCGTATCCCGGATGGATCGCCTGAGATCCGGTACGCACGGCCGCCCCGACGACCTTGTCGATGTTGAGATAGCTCTCGCGCGCCGCGGCGGGACCGAGTCGCACCGCTTCGTCGGCCTCGAGCACATGGCGCGCGCCGTCGTCGGGATCGCTGTACACGGCGACCGAGCGGATGCCCAGTCGGCGCAGGGTGCGGATCACCCGGACCGCGATCTCGCCGCGGTTGGCCACCAAAACGGTTTCGAACACTGCACTCACATCCGGAAGACGCCGTAGGAGACTGGTTCCAGCGGCGCCTGGGCGCACACCGAAAGGGCTAGCCCGACAAAGGTTCTGGTATCTGCGGGGTCAATGATCCCATCGTCCCACAGCCGCGCCGTCGAGTAGTAGGGGTTGCCCTGAGTCTCGTACTGTTCGCGAATGGGCGTCTTGAACGCCTCTTCCTCGTCGGCCGACCACGGCGTGCCCGCGCCCGCGAGCTGCTCGCCGCGGACGGTGGCCAGCACCGACGCGGCCTGTTCCCCGCCCATCACCGAAATCCGGGCGTTGGGCCACATCCACAGGAAGCGTGGCGAGTAGGCCCGGCCGCACATCGAATAGTTGCCCGCCCCATAGGAACCGCCGATCACGACGGTCAGCTTGGGCACCCGGGCGCAGGCGACGGCGGTGACCATCTTGGCGCCGTGCTTGGCGATGCCGCCCGCCTCGTAATCGCGGCCGACCATGAAGCCGGCGATGTTCTGCAAGAACAGCAGCGGAATCTTGCGCTTGTCGCACAGCTCGATGAAATGCGCGCCCTTCAACGCGGATTCGCTGAACAGCACGCCATTGTTGGCGACGATGCCCACCGGGTGGCCGTGGATGTGGGCGAACGCGGTTACCAGGGTCTTGCCGTAATTGGCCTTGAATTCGCCGAATTCGCCGGCGTCGACCAGCCGCACGATGACCTCGTGCACATCGTAGGGCACCCGCGGGTCGGGCGGCACCACGTCGTAGAGCTCCGTCTGCGCGCACCTGGGCGCGATCGGGGATCGCACCTCCCACGGGCTGGGCTCGCGCGGGCCGAAGGTGGCCGCGATCGCCCGGACGATCCGCAGGGCGTGTTCGTCGTCGTCGGCGAGGTGGTCGGTGACACCGGAAACGCGGGAATGCAGGTCGCCCCCGCCGAGTTCCTCGGCCGACACGATCTCGCCGGTCGCCGCCTTGACCAAGGGCGGACCCCCCAGGAAGATCGTGCCCTGCTCGCGGACGATGACGGCTTCGTCGCTCATCGCGGGCACGTAGGCGCCGCCGGCCGTGCACGAACCGAGCACCGCGGCCACCTGTGGAATCTCCTTGGCGCTCATGGTTGCCTGGTTGTAGAAGATGCGGCCGAAATGCTCGCGGTCGGGGAACACCTCGTCCTGCCGCGGCAAGAAGGCACCCCCGGAGTCCACCAGGTAGATGCACGGGAGCCGATTCTGCAGCGCCACCTCTTGGGCGCGCAGATGCTTTTTGACCGTTATCGGGTAGTAGGTGCCGCCCTTGACCGTCGCGTCGTTGGCGACGATCACGCACTCGCGGTCCGATACGCGGCCGATGCCGGTGATGATGCCGGCTCCGGGAGATTCGTCGCCGTACATGCCGTCCGCGGCCAGCGGTGACAGCTCCAAAAACGGGCTACCCGGGTCGAGTAGGCGGTCCACCCGTTCGCGCGGCAACAACTTGCCGCGGCTGACATGGCGTTCCCGCGCGCGCTCGTTACCGCCCAGCGCGGCCGCCGCAAGCTTGGCGTTCAACTCACCGACCAGCCGGCGGTGCGCATCGGCGAACGACGCCTCGGCCTTCACGGGCGAGGTCACCACATTGTCCATCGCCGCAGCAGCCTCCTTGCCGTGGTGCGGTCCCGCCTTTGAGTTAATGCCGATTAACTCAAAGCGTGAGAATACCACCGGGTCACCGCCGAGTCCAGCGACGACTTCGCTCGCCGAGCGCCTTCGCCCGCGTGATCAAAACGGTGCTGCGCCGCGTTGCACGTGGCAACGTGTCGGTCAAACCCAGCCGTTGCGGGGGAACGGAGGACACGTGAACCGGGATCAAATGGTCGAGTTGTGGGAACGGCACGTGGCCGACGAGTTCGAGCTCCGCGACGCCGACCTTGCGGTCTCCACCATGGTTGACGACGCGACCGTCATGCACCTGCCGACCATGAGTGGCGGCGCCGGAAAGGAGCACCTGCGGCGCTATTACGCCGAGACATTCATTCCCGGCATTCCGGCCGACACCACCAGCGAGCCGATCGCCCGGTCGGTCGGTGACGGCTTCGTCATCGACGAGTTCATCATGCGGATGACCCACGACTGAGAGATCCCGTACCTGTTGCCGGGATTAGCACCCACCGGCAAACCCCTGGAAATCCCCACTTTTGTGAACGTGAGGTTCCGCGGCGGCCTGATGGCAAGCGAGCGGATCTACTGGGATCAGGCCACGGTGCTGAACCAGCTGGGGCTGATCGACCGCGACCTCCCCCGTCGCCGACGTCGCCGAGGTGTCCGGGTACCTGCGGCATAACGCCTGAGGCCGCGCGCCGAGGTTCCGATTGGCCGCAACTGAGTTAATTGCGAATAACGCGTGTTACCTTAGGGGCGATTCACCAGCCGGAGGTCCGTCATGACAACGTCCGCCTCCGACGGTCAGGCGGCTGCGCCCGACGCTCCAAATCGCCGGAGCCGGTTGAAGTCTGACCGCCGCCTCCAATTGCTGTCCGCCGCCGAGCGGTTGTTCGCCGAGCGCGGGTTCCTCGCGGTGCGGCTCGAAGACATCGGCGCCGCGGCCGGCGTCAGCGGTCCGGCGATCTACCGGCATTTCCCGAACAAGGAGTCGCTGCTCGTCGAGTTGCTGGTGGGCATCAGCACCCGGTTGCTCGCCGGCGCGCGGCGGGTGCGGGCCGACAACTCCGATGCCGCCGCCGTGCTGGACGGATTGATCGACTTTCATCTGGACTTCGTGTTCGACGAACCCGACCTGATCCGCATTCAGGATCGCGACCTTGCCCACCTGCCCGAGGCGGCCGAAAAGCAGGTGCGCAAGTCCCAGCGTCAATACGTCGAGGTCTGGGTGGGCGTACTGCGGGAGCTGAATCCCGAGCTGGCCGAGGCCGACGCCCGACTGGCCGCGCACGCCGTGTTCGGCCTGCTGAATTCGACTCCGCACAGCATGAAGCCCTCGGATGCGTCGCGCAGCAAGACCGCCCGCGCGGCGCGGTCGCGCACCATCATGCGGGCGATGACGGTGGCCGCTTTGGCGGCCGGAAATCGGTGCCCCTGAGCTCCCCACCGTAAGGTGACCCAGGGCTTTAACACTTCAGTCCAGGTACCCTGCAAGCCATGAGGTGGACATGAACGATTCACGTCCCACCGAGCGGTTTAGTACATCGCAGCCGGGGCCGCAGCAGCCGAGGTATTCGCCCTCCGCCGATCCCGCGTACGCCGACCAGACGCCGTACGCGCAGAGCTACGGCGGGACGACCTCACCGTGGGCGCCCACCCCGAACGAGGCGAATACGACCAAGCGGCTGCCGGCGTACTGGCAACAGGACCTGCACCCGTCGGGCGAGTTGCCGACCGGCATGGCTCCCCCGCCACCCGGCGGCCCGAAATCGTCGCGATGGTTGTGGATCGGCGCCGCCGCGGCGGTACTGCTGGTCGTCGCCCTGGTGATCGCGTTGGTGCTCGCCAACGATGCGATCAAGACCCAGACCGCCGTCCCACCGTTGCCGGCGATGCCCGAGACGAGCACGCAGACCCCGACGACGTCGCCGCACCGGACACCGTCGCTCATCCCGGCGCCGATACCGCCGACCAGCGTTCCCACCCTGCCCCCGGAGACGACCGGGCCGGCGACGATGCAAGACGTCGTCTACACCGTCTCGGGCGAGGGCCGCGCGATCAGCATCATGTACATCGACACCGGCGGGCTCATCCAGACCGAATTCAACGTCGCGCTGCCCTGGCGCAAAGAGGTCAGCCTGTCGAAGTCGGCAAACCACCCGGCCAACGTCACGATCGTCAACATCGGGCACAGCGTCACGTGCACGCTGACCGTCGACGGGGTGCAGGTCAGCAAGCGCGTCGGCGGCGGCCTGACGATCTGCGACGCCCGCGGCTAACCACCCCCGGACGCCCGCCACGACGGCTCGGCCGCGGGTTCGGTGACCGCGGCGCCGCGCAGTGGGACCCGGACCGCCAGCATCGCCATCAGTCCGGCGGCCAGCACCAGCGAAATCCCACCCAGGCCGGCCCGCACGGCACCGAAGACATCGACGAACACCGAGAACAGCCAGGGCGCGACGAAGGCCACTGCCCGCCCGGTCATCGTGTAGAGGCCGAACGCGACGCCTTCCCTGCCATGCTTGGCCATCTGCAGCAGCAAGGCGCGCGACGATGACTGCGACGGGCCGATGAACATGCACAACAGCAGCCCGCACACCCAGAAGGCCACCGGGCCGGAGAGCGCCATCAGGGTCAGCCCCAGGACGATGATCGCGAGCAGTGACGCCACGATGACGGGCTTGGATCCGACGCGGTGGTCGACGAACCCGCCCAGCACCGCGCCCACGGCGGCGACGACGCTGGCCGCCACCCCGAAGATCAGCACGTTGGCCTGGGAGATGCCGTACACGTTGACGCCGAGCACCGCCCCGAAAGCGAAGATCGCCGCCAGCCCATCCCGGAAGAGCGCGCTGGCGAACAGGAAGTACACCAGGTTGCGGTCGCGCTTCCATTCCGCGCTGACCTCCGTCCACAATTTGCGATAGCCACCCAGCATGCTGGTCGGCGCATAGTCCTCCGACGACGCGGTGAGCCGGTGCGCGACGAACAGCAGGGGCAGCGCCAACACCGCGAACCAGATCGCGGCCACCACCATCGCCTCGCGGACATAAAGCCCGTCCCGCAACGGAACTCGCAGCAGACCGCGCGTCGCATCAGGCCCGCCGCCGGATCCGGAGATGAACCCGGTGTAGATCACCAACAGCAGCAGCACGCTGCCGACATAACCGGACGCCCAACCGAATCCGGAGATCCGCCCGGCCGTCTGCGGCGTCGAGAGCTGACGCAGCATGGCGTTGTACGGGACGCTGGCCAAATCACCGCAGGCGGCCGTCGCCCCCAGCAGCACCAGACCCACCCACAGGTAGCCGGGGCGGTCGTGGACGAAGAACATCGCGCAGGTCAGCGTCACCGCTGTGGCGGTCAGCACACTCAACGCCACCCGCCTGCGATGCGGGGACTCCACCCACACACCGACGGCCGGTGCGAGCACGGCGACGGTCAGCCCGGCAATGGCCGCCGCGCGGCCCAACCAGCTCGCCGGCGTGGTGGCACCGGATATCCCCACCCCGACGCTGCTGGTCAGGTAGACGCTGAAGACGAAGGTCGCCACGATCGCATTCAGGCCGGTCGAACCGCAGTCCCAGAGCGCCCACGCCGCCACGCGCGATCGCGCGGGTGTGGCGGGGGGCGGCTCCGGCTGGCTCATGACCGGCAACTCTATAGGCGCCCGCGATCGCCCGCGGGCCGCGTTGTGCCCGCTGTCTACGATTGGCGCATGCCGTTACCCGCCCCAAGCGCCGAGGCGCGCGCCGTCGTCACCGGAGCTTCGCAGAACATCGGTGAGGCGCTGGCCACCGAACTCGCCGCACGCGGACACCACCTCATCGTCACCGCGCGCCGCGAAGACTTGCTCAAGCAGCTGGCCGCCCGCCTCACCGGCAAGTACGGCGTCACCGTCGAGGTGCGGCCCGCCGACCTGGCCGACCCGGGCGAACGGGCGAAGCTGTGCGACGAACTGGCCGCCCGCCCCGTCTCGATCCTGTGCGCCAATGCGGGCACCGCGACCTTCGGCCCGGTCGCCACGCTCGATCCCGCCGGCGAGAAGGCGCAGCTGCAGCTGAATGTCCTTGGGGTGCATGACCTTACCTTGGCCGTGCTGCCGGGGATGGTCGAGCGGAAGTCCGGCGGCATCCTGATTTCCGGCTCGGCGGCGGGAAATTCGCCGATCCCCTACAACGCCACCTATGCGGCCAGCAAGGCGTTCGCCAACACCTTCAGCGAATCGCTGCGCGGTGAACTGCGCGGGTCCGGCGTCAACGTGACCCTGCTGGCGCCGGGCCCGGTGCGGACCGACCTGCCCGACGAAACCGAGGCCTCGATCGTCGAGCGGCTGGTGCCGGACTTCCTGTGGATCTCGACCGAGCACACCGCGCGCGCGTCGCTGGATGCGTTGGCCCGCAACAAAATGCGCGTCGTGCCGGGGCTGACGTCGAAGGCCATGTCGGTGGCCAGCGGGTACGGCCCGCGCGCCATCGTGGCGCCCATCGTGGGCGCGTTCTACAAGAAGCTCGGCGGCGGGTAACGGCTACCTGCGGCGGCGGCCGCCGCCGAAAATGCTTTTCACCACTTCCCGTATCGCGGTGTTGATGCCGCTTTTCACCGTCGGGTTCTGCAGCACTTCCTCCCACCTCGAGGAACCCTTCGGTCCCTTGGGCTCCGCCGGCTCCGGCATCGGCGGGACCGGCTCATTCGACGGGACCGGCGGGTAGCCGGACTGAGTTTGCGGTGCCCGCGACGCGGGTTGAGCCGACGGACCGGCCTGCGGCTGCGCCGGCTGGGGAACGGTCTGGCCGTACTTAGCCTGCAGCGCACTGTTGTTCGCCGCCGCACCGATCTCGTCGTTGCCGATCGAGGCCATCAAGGAGCGGGGCACTCGCATGCGGGTCCACGCGACCGGCGTCGGCGCGCCCTTCTCGGACAGCACGGTCACCACCGCCTCGCCGATGCCCAGCGAGGTCAACGCCGATTCCAGGTCGTAGACATCGGTTTTCGGGTAGGTGCGGACGGTCTTGCTCAGCGCCTTCTGATCGTCGGGCGTGAACGCCCGCAACGCGTGCTGAATGCGCGCACCCAACTGGGAGAGGATGTCATTGGGAATGTCCGTGGGCAACTGGGTGCAGAAGAACACCCCGACGCCCTTCGACCGGATCAGCTTCACGGTCTGCTCGACCTGCTCGAGAAAGGCTTTGGACGCGTCGGCGAACAACAGGTGCGCCTCGTCGAAGAAGAAGACCAGCTTCGGCTTATCCACGTCGCCGACCTCGTCCAAAACCGTGAACAGGTCGGCGAGCAGCCACATCAGGAAGGTGGAGAAGATGACCGGGCGCAACGACTGACCGCCGAACTCCAGCAGCGAGATGGTGCCGCGGCCGCTGTCGACGCGCAGCAGATCCCGCGGGTCGAGTTTCGGCTCGCCGAAGAACGTGTCGCCGCCCTCGCCCTCGAGGTTCACCAGCGCCCGCAGGATGACCCCGGCCGTGGTGGAGGACACTCCGCCAAGGGATTTCAGGTCTTCCTTGCCGGCGTCGCTGGTCAGGTGAGTGATGACATCACGCAGCTGATTCAGAGTGACCAGGTTTCTGTTGTTCTCCTTGGCCCAATGGAAGATCAGCCCCAGCGTCGACTCCTGAGTCGCGTTGAGGCCCAGCACCTTTGACAACAGCACCGGGCCGAAGCTGGCCACCGTGGCCCGGATCGGCACGCCGACCCCATCGGTGCCCAGCGACAAGAACTCGACCGGAAACCCGGTCGGCTCCCAATTGTCGCCGGTGTCTTTGGCCCGCGCGGCTGTCTTGTCGTTGCCCTCGCCGGGCCGGGCCAGCCCGGACAAATCACCCTTCACGTCGGCCATCAGCACGGGAACACCCGCGGCGCTGAGCTGCTCGGCGATCAGTTGCAGCGTCTTGGTCTTGCCGGTCCCCGTGGCCCCGGCCACCAGGCCGTGTCGGTTGATGGTGGCCAGCGGAATGCGGATCTGCGCCGCGGGATCGGCGGCGCCGTCGATGACGACCGTGCCCAATTCCAGCGCCTGCCCGCCGACGGCGTACCCGTCGGCGATCCGCGTCGCGGCCGTGGCCGCCGAATCGGTGCTCATCGTGCTGCGCCCCCTCTTCCCCAGTGATTCGGCATGCAGTTCGACAACGCTCACCCTACGTCTTCGGCGGAGACGGGGGCGAGGGCCGGCGCCGGCGGGCTGACCCCGCCGCCCGGCTCCGCCACACTCGCGATCACCACTAGTCTGAGCGCTGTGCGAGACGAACTGGTATGGATCGACTGCGAGATGACCGGGCTTGATCTGGGCAAAGACAAGCTGATTGAGATCGCGGCGCTGGTGACCGACAGCGAGTTGAACGTCCTCGGCGACGGGGTCGACGTGGTGATCCATGCCGACGACGCCGCGCTCTCGGCCATGGGCGACGTGGTCACCGAAATGCACTCGCGCTCCGGTCTCACCGACGAGGTGCGGGCATCGACCGTCGACCTGGCGACCGCCGAGGCGGCGGTGCTCGACTACATCGGCGAACACGTCAAGCAGCCCAAGATGGCGCCGCTGGCCGGAAACTCCATCGCCACCGACCGCACGTTCATCATGCGCGACATGCCCGCCCTGGATTCATACCTGCATTACCGCATGATCGATGTGAGTTCGATCAAAGAGCTCTGCCGGCGCTGGTACCCGAGAATTTACTTCGGTCAGCCGGTTAAGGGTCTGACCCACCGCGCACTGGCCGACATCCACGAGTCCATCCGCGAGCTGAAGTTCTATCGGCAGACCGCGTTCGTCTCGCCGCCGGGCCCGTCTACCAGCGAAATCGAGGCGATCGTCGCCGCCCTCGACGGCGGAAAGGACGCACCGGGACCAAGCGATTCGGCCTCCGCGCCGCCAACCGGTTAGTATCGACGTCGCCGCTCGTTGACCGACATCGTGCGCGGGTCGGCTTGCGGCCGTGGTGGGTGTAGTTCAGTTGGTAGAGCGTCAGGTTGTGATCCTGAATGTCGCGGGTTCGAGTCCCGTCACTCACCCCACAGGTCAGGGAGCATTACGGCTCCCTGACCTTTTATGGTGTTGGGCGACTCGGAGTAATGCCGTGCACCCGTGAGCGGAATGTAGTGACCAGACAACGCCCCGCCTCGCCCACGAGGCGAGCAATCAAAGCCGCCGTTGCAGCGCTGGCGGTGCTGGTCGCGGCTTGTGGCGGGTCGAGTCACACCACGACGACGATCATGTCGACGCTGCCGGCCGAAACCAAGACGGTCACCAAGACCGTCGCCCCGCCACCCCCGCCGGGTCCAAAGACATCGATCGAGAACAACGGCACCTACATCGTCAACAAGGACATCGTCGCGGGCACCTATCGCACCGATGGCGCCAAGTCCGGATGCTATTGGGCGAGGCTGCGCAGCTTCGACACCAACGACATCATCGACAACAACGTCGGCGACGGCCAGCAGGTGGTCCGAATCTTGCCAACCGATACCGCCTTCATGACCCGAAGTTGCGGCAACTGGCACAAGATCGACTGACGCCTGCGTCAGGTGTTGGCGTTGCCCGCTTTCCACTGCGCCCAGGGGATGTTCCAATCGCCCAGCCCCTCGATCCCGGACAGCGTCGGCCCGACGGTGTGCACCACCTCGACGATGTCACCGCTCTTGCTGTGGTCGTAGAACCACTCGGCGTTGCTGGGGCTCACGTTCAGGCATCCGTGGCTGGTGTTGGTGTGCCCCTGAGCGCCGACCGACCACGGCGCGGAATGGACGAAGACGCCGCTGTAGGACATCTGCGTGGCCCAGTCGACTTCGGTGCGGTATCCGTTGGGCGAGTTGACCGGAACCCCATAGGTCGAGGAATCCATGATGATGTGCTTGAACCGCGCGCCAATGATGTAGACGCCGTTGGCCGTTGGGGTGCTGTCCTTGCCCATCGACGTCGGCATGGTCTTGACGACATCGCCGTTCACCCGCACGGTCACCGTCTTGGTGGTGTCGTCGGCAGTCGAGATCACCTCGTCACCGATGGTGAAGTGCGTCTTGACGTTGTCCTCGCCAAACATCCCGTCGCCCAAGTCCACCCCGTAGGTGTTGACCGCGACGTCGATGGTGGTCCCCGACTTCCAGAAATGCTCTGGGCGCCAACGCACTTCGCGGTTGTTCAGCCAATAGAACGCGCCCTCCACCGGGGGATTAGTGGTGATGTTGATAGCCTTCTGGGCCGCCGCCCGATTGGCGATGTTCTCGTCGAAGCGGATCGCCACCGGCTCGCCGATGCCCACCACCTCGCCATCGGCCGGGCTGACGTAGGGCATGGTCAGGTGGGCGGGTGAACTGGTCTCGAACGACATCTGCTTGCTGGCCGCGCCGCCCAGGCCGGTCGCCTTCACGGTCAGCGTGTAGCGCCGGTTGTAGCCGAGCTGCTCGGTGGTCGACCAGCGCAGCCCGTCGGGGCTCAGCTGCCCACTGATCGACCTGCCGTTCTCGTTGACCATGCTGACCGAGGCGAGCACCCCGTCGGCGACGCTCACCGTGACCGGCGCATCCACCGTCACACCGACCGCGCCGTCGGTCACCGAGGCGGTGACCTTCGGGACCAGCAGGTCGGCCAGCGGGGTGCCCTTGTCGAAGATGACCTTCCCCGGTGCCGCCGCGTGGTTGCCACTGCAGGCGGCGGCGAGCGCAGCAATCGACACGATGGCAACCACCAGCCATGATCGTCGTCTCCGCAAATGCGCCATCCAGTGACCTTCCACTCAATTCTCTAGATGGTCACCGCTGACCAGCGAGGTAGCTGCAGGCATTCTAATGGCACCCGCCGACACTGCAGTGCCACATCAGCCCGGGGCCAACCGTTCGGTGTCGTCACCGCAATGAATTCGTCATTTCGGCTGCGGGCAACGCCGCGCCGCCCCGTTTACGCCGGCAAGCCGGACTCTTTGTGCAGCTCGGTTGCCGGCGCTGACGGCCTCGACGCGCGCGAGCTTGACGATGGCCGCGGCCATCACCAGCGCCGCCGCCATCAGGGCGATCATGCCCACGCGGCCGGTGTTCAGCGTCTCGCCGAGCACGACGACGCCCAGCACCGCCGCGACAACGGGCTGCGACACCTGCAGCGTCGGCATGGACGCGGTCAGCGGCCCGGCCCGAAACGCGGCCTGACTCTGGCAACAGCTCAGCATCCAGGGCTTCGGAATATTGCAGGAGCGTGGTTATCCCATCCTTTGCGGCGTCCCCACCCAGCCAACGGTTTACGAGATTCTGGGGGCCGGGGTGGCCAGCTATGCCAGGACCTACGACATCGAGCCGCGTTTCACCCAGCTGCGCAACAAACCCGACCGGAATCGCGCTCGTGAGCTCGACGCCTCCCGGGCGGCACGCCTGCTGCCCCCGCTCTTCGAGCGATGGCGCGCCATCACTCCGGGTGCGTTGAGCCGAGATGATGCGTGGTGGGATGACACCCTCGAAGACAGGATCACCCAGCGGGACAACGGATCGTCGCCCAACTTCATCGTTCATCCGGATGGTTTCGTGACCTACCGGGTGGTGGGAGCGTCGCCGCACGCCTATCGGCGGCCTTTCGGCAACGTGATCGTCCAAGACTTCTGCGCGGTCACCAACGAGGCCCACGACGAGCTGCTGGCAACTCTGGTGGGCAACAAGACGTTCGACAACGTCGTGATGGAGGTCCCCGTCGACGACCCGCTGCCGCTCAAACTCAAAGACCAGTTTGCGGCGAAAACGGTAGGCATCAGCGATTTTCTGTGGCTGCGAATCATGAACGTGCCCGCAGCGCTGGGCGCCCGCGCGAGAGAATGGCGACGCCGTCTTGGACGTCACGAACCCGCTCAGCGTCGCCGAGGGACGATTCCTGCTGCAGACACGCGATGGTGTCGGGCAGTGCACACCGCACGACGGGCCCGCGGACGTCCTGCTAAGCCTCGGTGATCTGGGGACGATTTTCATGGGAGCACACCGACCGTCGGAACTTCACCGGGCGAACCGCATCACGGAACTACAGCCGGGTGCCCTGTGCACGCTGGACGCCATCTTCGCCACCGAGCGGGTGCCTTATCGCGGGGGGCACGCTTTTCTGACAGCCGTTCAGACCACCAATCAGCCTGCGCGAGAACTCTTTCGAAGACATGCGGGTGGCATGTCCAGCGGTGGACGATGAGACCGCGGTGGCGGGTCCGCCGCACTCGCTCTCCGAGCGGCTATCCTGGGGAACGGTCGGGATTTCATTGGACGGCGGGACGCCTGTTATTGTCGCCTACGCGGTCTCGGCCGTATTACAAGCGCCGTTAGCTCAGTTGGTAGAGCAGCTGACTCTTAATCAGCGGGTCCGGGGTTCGAAACCCTGACGGCGCACCAGCTCGAGGTGTCAGAGGGCGCTTGTGAAAACTGAGCTGAAGTGGGTCGAACCCTTCGAGGGCCACTTCCATGCCAACATCGACGACCGCAGCGAGTACTGCGTCCACGTGGTCTCGACCGGCGGCTTCCGCGCCGAACGGGTCGACGACGGCTTCGTGCACCACGATCTGGGCCGGGCCGGCACCGCCGCCGAGGCGCAGGCGATCTGTCAGGACCTGCACACCCGGACCCTACGGCGCGCCGCCTGGGAGGACTACATGGTCGAGAACGATCCGCCCGGCTGGGAGTAGCCCGGACACCGTCGCACGGTGGCTCACCGGATTTTCCATCGCAAAAGCCCCTCTTGCAGGTAATTTCTTGCTGGCACCGATTTGGCGCCGGCGGCGCCGATTGGCCCCCTTGGGTCAAGCCGCGTCGAAGGAGCCGCAATGGGGTTCATCCGGCCCAACCTGCCCGTCGTCGACATGGCCGAGTGGACCACCCGCTCACGCGCCGACCGGATCGCGCCGATGGCACGCCACATCGCCGAGCATGGCTGAGGCACCCCGCTGGTGATGCACGTGATGTACGGCGTGAAGATCGCGCTGCACGTCCTCGGCGGCTGGCTCTTCGCGTGGTCGACCTCCGGCGTCGGCGGCTTCGCCCAGGTCGGCGAATGGTGGTCGGAGCCGATCGTGTTCCAGAAGGCCGTGCTCTACACGATGCTGTTCGAGGTCGTCGGCCTCGGTTGCTGCTTCGGGCCGTTGGCGGGGCGTGCTCGTGACGGCGATGGTGTCGGACGGCGCCGGGCCGATTCACGCGCTGGGCACCACGATCGTAACGTGGTGGCGGACCGTCGCGATTCTGGCGGTCCTGGCCGTGCTCAGCTTGCGCGACAAGGTGATCTTTCTGGCCGCACGCGGCGAGGTGTACGCGCCGCTGGCGTTGACGTTCCTGTTCGCCGGGGCGGACATCACCGTGGGCGCCAAGGTCGTGTTCATGGTGATCTGGCTGGGCGCGGCGACCTCCAAACTCAACAAACACTTTCCGTTCGTGATCTCGACCATGTTGGCGAACAATCCGTTCATCCCCTCGGGGCCGCTCAAGCGGTCGATGTTCAGGCACCACCCGGACGACCTGCGGCCCAGCGCGCTGGCGGGCTTCATCGCGCACTTCTCGACCGCGGTCGAGGGCCTGGTACCGCTGGTGCTCCTGTTCTCGCACGGCGGCTGGCCGACGGCCATCGCGGCGTTCGTGATGGTCGTGTTCCATCTCAACATCCTGCTGGCTTTCCCGATGGGGGTGCCGCTGGAGAGGAACGTCTTCATGATCTTCGGGGTGCTGTGGCTGTTCGTCGCGCACGCGCGTCCCGGCCTGTCCGACATCACCCACCCGTGGCCGATCGCCGTCCTGTTCGCGGTCACGGCCGGCACGGTCGTCGTCGGGAACCTTCTCCCGTGCAAGGTCTCGTTTCTGCTCGGCATGCGCTACTACGCAGGCAACTGGGACACCACCCTGTGGTGCGTGCGGCCGTCGGCCGACGAGAAGTTCCGCGTCGGGTCGCGGGCCCTCGGGCCCATGCAGCACCTGCAGCTCGAGCGCTTGTACGGCAGCAAAGAGGACGCCCTGATCCCGCTGCACCTGGCGCTGGCATTCCGAGGGATGAATACCCACGGCCGCGGGCTGCTCACCCTGGCGCACCGCGCGATGGCCGACTACGACGAGGACGACTACAACCTGTCTGAGGGCGAAGTCCTGTGCTCAATGGTGCTGGGCTGGAACTTCGGCGACGGGCACATGCACAACGAGTGCCTGATCGAGGCGCTGCAGCAACGGTGCGGGTTCGAGCCGGGCGAGGTGCGGGTGGTGATCCTCGACGCCCAGCCCATTCACCGACAGCGCCAGCAATACCGGTTGGTCGACGCCGCGACGGGCGCATTCTAACGCGGCTACTGCGACGTCGACGACATGGCCAGCAATCAGCCCTGGGCCGACGACATCCCGGTGCAAGTCCAGACCGGGCGCGTCACCGATTCCTGACGCGACGCACCGCCACCACCACGACGAGGGCGCCTACCCCGGCCAGCGAGGCCAGCACCACGGGCTTCTGTACAAATCCGATCACCCGGACCTTGAGGTCGTCGGCCAGACGCCGAGGATTGGCCCGCTCGGCAAGCGAATCGACGGTGGCCGCCAGCTGGTCCCGGGCGACGTCGATGTCCTGCTTGATGGCTTCGGGGTCCCGGTCCGCCACTGTGTCCTCCAACTGAGCCTCGTGCACCTGAGGAACTACCCTAGTGCCGATGCTTTAGTGAACCGAAAGGGGAAGCACCTTGACCGAGACGACGCGGCTCGCGCCGGGCGACAAAGCGCCTTCCTTCAGCCTGCCCGACGCCGACGGGAAGAAGGTTTCGCTGGCCGACTACAAGGGCCGCCGCGTCGTCGTGTACTTCTACCCCGCCGCGTCGACGCCGGGATGCACCAAGCAGGCGTGCGACTTTCGGGACAGCCTGGCCGAGCTCAACGACGCCGGCCTCGACGTCGTCGGCATCTCCCCCGACAAGCCGGAGAAGCTCGCCAAGTTCCGCGACACGGAGAAGCTGACGTTCCCGCTGCTGTCGGATCCCGACCGCAAGGTCCTGACGGCCTACGGCGCCTACGGCGAGAAGCAGATGTACGGCAAGACGGTCACCGGCGTCATCCGCTCCACGTTCGTGGTCGACGAGAAGGGCAGGATTGCTGTCGCGCAGTACAACGTGAAGGCGACCGGCCACGTCGCCAAGCTGCGTCGCGACCTGTCGGTCTAGTCGATGACGGCGGCCTCGTGGTACTCGGTGATCGGCCGGGCGACTCCCTGTTCGTCGCAGACCCGCTGCAGTTTGTCGAGCGTCTCGTCGATTCCCGGTCCGAGCCGCTTGCCGGGCGTGAAGGTGGCCGGAAGGTGCTGCATGCCCTGGATCACGCCGATCGTCGGATAGTGCACGGCGCCCTCGGGGTCGCAGCGGTAGTCGGGCATCCGGTCGAGCACCGCCGTGAGCATCGACTTGAACACCACCCGCGCGACGTTGGAGCCGATGCAACGGTGGATGCCGAGCCCGAAGCTGAAGTGCCGGTTATTCTTCCGGCCCAGATCTAGTCGATTCGGATCGGGGAACACCGCGGGGTCGCGGTTGGCCATCGCCCAGGACAGCCACAGGCGATCGCCCTCCTTGAACCGCGTGCCCGCGATTTCGATATCGGCGGCGATCGTGCGACCGTCGCCGGGAGCGGGCGTGAAGTAACGCAGGAATTCCTCGGTCGCCGAGTCGAGCAGCGTCGCCGATTCCCGCCTCAGCAGTTCGCGCTGTTCGGGATTTTCGCCCAGCCATTCCAGGGCGTGCGCGGTCAGCGCCGTCGTCGTGTCGAAACCCCCGCCGATGATCAAGCTCAGCATTCCGAGCAGTTCGGCGTCGGGGGCGGGTTCGCCGTCGATCTTCAGCCTCGCCAAGGCGTCCACGATGCCGGGGCGCGGATTGTCGCGGATCTCGAGGAGGTGGTTGAACAGGTCCGCCCCCATCGCCATCGTCTGCTCCAAAACCCTTGGCGCATCCGGGGAGTCGGCGGGGGTGTAGACATTGGCGTGGGCCGGCTCGCAATACAGCTGCCACTTCTTCAGCGGAATGCCCATCATCGCCAGGGTCAGGACGGCGGGCACGACGTTCGCGAGATCGTCGACGAAGTCGATCCGCCCGAGTTCGAGTTTCTCGTCGATGCTGGCCCGCACGATCTCGTCGACGAACGGCTTCCAGCGCTTGACGGCCGCCGGCGACAGGTAGGGGTTGAGGATGCTGCGGTAGGCGGAGTGCTCGGGCTCGTCCATCTCGAGCATGCCGCCGCGGACACCGGTGCCCTGCGGCAGCGTGGGGATCGTGATGCCCTTGTAGCCGGTGCCTTCGCCGGTCACGTCGTGGTCGTTGGACACGTGCGGGCAGCGCGCGAGCTCGAACACCTCCCGGTTGCCCGCGGCCACCCAATGCCCGTCGTAGGTGTCGGTCCACGCCACCGGGCACCTGGCCTGCATCTCCTCGGTGATCGCGGTGAACCGTTCGCGGTACTCCGGGGTGTGGCGATCGAAGTGGTAACGGTTGGACTTGCGGGCGTCTCCGGTCAGGGTTTCCGTACTCACGGTGGCGTCTCCTGCGGACGAGTGGCTGCGACTAGAAGCAGTATGCGACGAGACCGTCCGTCTCGTTAAGCGTTTTGAGGGGTTGACGTTCCCTCTCAGCCCAGGTTGGCCAGCAGCAGCGCCTCGGCGATCGCCGCGCGTTCCAGCACGCCCAGGTGCAGGCTCTCGTTGATGCTGTGGGCCTGCGTTGCGGGGTCCTCCACGCCGGTTACCAGGATCTTGGCCTGCGGGAATGCCTCGGCGAACTCGGCGATGAACGGGATCGACCCGCCCATGCCCATGTCGATCGGGTCGGTCCCCCACGCTTGGCGGAAGGCCTGGCGCGCGGCGTCATAGACGCCGCCGGTGGCTTCGATGGCGTAGGGCTCGCCGATGTCCCCGCGGGTGACGCTGACGTGCGCGCCCCACGGCGCATGCTCTTGCAGGTGCGCGGTCAACGCGTCCAAGTGTGCCGCGGCGTCGCCGCCCGGCGCGACGCGCATGCTGATCTTGGCCCGCGCCCGCGGGATCAGGGTGTTCGACGCCTTCTCGATGGCGGTGGTGTCGATGCCGATCACGGTGATGGCGGGTTTGGCCCACAGCCGCTGCGGCGCCGAACCCGAGCCGATTTCGGACACGCCGTCCAGCAATCCGGAGTCGGCACGCACCCGCTCCGGCGGGTAATCGACTGGGGCGGCGGTGCTTTCGTGCAGACCGGCGACGGCCACGTTTCCATCGTCATCGTGCAAACTGGCCAGCAGCCGCACCAGCACGCTCAGCGCGTCGGGCACCACACCGCCCCAGATGCCGGAATGCAGGCCGTGGTCCAGGGTGGCCACCTCGACCACGCAGTCGACCAGGCCGCGCAGCGTGACCGTCAGCGCCGGGATTTCGGTGCTCCAGTTGTCCGAGTCGGCGATCACGATCACCTGGGCGGCCAGCGCGTCGCGGTGGGCGGCCAGCAGCCGGCCCAACGACGGCGACCCGGATTCCTCTTCGCCCTCGACGAAGACGGTCACGCCCACCGGCGGCCGCCCGCCATGCGCCCGAAATGCCGCCAAATGTGTTGCGATGCCGGCCTTGTCGTCGGCGCTGCCACGGCCGTAGAGCCGGCCGTCGCGCTCGGTGGGCTCGAAGGGCGGCGAGAGCCATTGGCTGCGGTCGCCTTCGGGCTGCACGTCGTGGTGTGCGTAGAGCAGCACGGTCGGCGCGCCGTCCGGCGCGGGGTGACGCGCGATGACCGCCGGCGCTCCCCCTTCGCTGACGATCTGCACGTCACCGAAACCGGCCTGCGACAACAGATCCGCGACGGCCTGCGCGCTGCGGTGCACCTCGTCGCGGCGGCCGGGGTCGGCCCACACCGATTCGATGCGCACCAGTTCCTCCAGATCGCGCCGCACCGACGGCAGTACCTCGCGGACCCGCTCAACCAGATCGCTCATGAAATCGAGGCTAGCCGCGGCCCGGCGCGACGCGCGAGCGTGCGCAGAGTGCCATCAGTCGCCGGCGTGTCGCGTACAAACACGCACGCTCGCCGAGGTACGTCAAGGGGTCTCCAAAATTGCCACCGCGGCGGCGGTATCCCCTTCGTGCGTCAGCGACACGTGAATGGTCACGTCGGCCAGGTGTTTGGCGACGTCGCCGCTCAGCCGAACCCGCGGGCGGCCCCACATGTCGGTGACCACCTCGATGTCGCGGTGGATGTCCTCCGGCAACACCGGACGCTGGGCGAACCGCGATCCCGACCACGCCTTGATCACCGCCTCCTTCGCCGCCCAGCGGGCCGCCAGGTGACGCGCCGCCGACGAACTCTTGTCCGAGGCGTCGCGGCGCTCGCCCGGGGTGAACGTCTCGGAGAAGACGGTCCCCGGTTGGTCGACCTGCTCGGCGAAATCAGGGATGGAGACGAGATCGATCCCCACACCGACAATTCCCATGGCTGGCCAGGCTAACGGATCATCGCCGTCATTCGGCAGCGACCTGGTAGGCCTCGCCGTCACCCAGGCGCGAATCCGGGTTCAGCAGCATCGCCGCCTCCTGACGCTTCTCCGGAACGTCAGCGTCGAAGCGGCGGTTCGGTGGCCGCTCGTACATCGGCGCCCCACCCGCGATCGCCGACGCCAGCCGCCGCTGACCGGCCAGCAGGCGTGCGTTCGCGCGCCGCTGGTAGTCAGCACGCTGCTGCGGGTCGAGCGCGGCGACGAAAGCCTGCGGGTGCACGAGCGCGACCAAGCCCGAAACATGGCCGAAGCCAAGGCTGGTCAGCAGCCCCGCCTTCAGGGGAAACTTCTCCCCCAGCCGCAGGGTCTCGCGGACCCACACGAAGTGGGCCGAGCCGGCCAGTTCGTCGTCGACGCAATCCAGGCTGCGGTTCGGCGGGATCACCCCGTCGCGCAGCATCTGGCACAGGCCCATCATCTGGAAGACCGCCGCGCCGCCCTTGGCGTGCCCGGTGAGGCTCTTCTGCGACACCACGAACAGCGGAGCACCCTCGGAGCGGCCGAGCGAATCGGCGACCCGCTCGTGCAGTTCGGTCTCGTTGGGATCGTTGGCCAACGTCGACGTGTCGTGCTTGGAGATCACGGCGATGTCGTCGGCGCCCACGCCGAGCTTGGCCAGCGACCGCGCCAGCACCGAATCCTTGCCGCCGCGCGCGGCGCCCAGCGCGCCCAGCCCCGGCGCCGGGATCGAGGTGTGCACACCGTCGGCGAACGACTGCGCGTAGGCCACCACGGCCAGCACCGGCAGCCCCATCTTGAGGGCCAGGTCGCCGCGAGCCAGCAGGATGGTGCCGCCCCCCTGCGCCTCGAGGAACCCCAGCCGGCGACGATCGTTGGGCCGGGAGAACTTCGAGTCGCGGATGCCGCGGCCGCGCATCATGGAAGTGTCGGCGGTGGCCGCCATGTCACCGAAGCCGATGATGGCCTCCAGCGTCAGGTCGTCGAATCCACCGGCGACCACCAGCTCGGCCTTGCCGAGGCGGATCTTGTCGACCCCCTCCTCGACCGACACCGCCGCGGTCGCGCAGGCGCCCACCGGGTGGATCATCGCGCCGTAACTGCCGACATAGCTTTGAATAACATGCGCGGCAACGACATTCGGCAGAACTTCCTGCAAGATGTCGTTCGGCTTGTTCCGGCCGAGCAGGTTGCCGTGATACATCGTCTGCATCGACGTCATGCCGCCCATGCCGGTGCCCTGCGTGCTGGCCACCAGCCCCGGGTGCACCCACCTCATCAACTCGGCGGGAGTGAATCCCGAAGACAGGAATGCGTCGACGGTCGCGACGATGTTCCACAGCGCCACCCGGTCGGTCGAGCTGGCCATGTCCTGGCTGATGCCGAACACGGTCGGGTCGAACCCGGTGGGAATCTGCGCGCCGACTGTCCGCGACAGCTTCGTCTTGCGCGGCACCCGAACCTCGGTGCCCGCCTTGCGGATCACCTGCCAGTCACTGGAGTCGGGCACCGGCCGGATGATGGTGTGTTCCGGATCGAACTCGACGAACGCGCGCGCGTCGGCCTCCGAGGACACCACGAACGCGAAGTCCTTGTCCAGGAACACCGACACCAGCAGCGGGGACGCGTGATCGGGGTCGATCGCGCCGTCATCGACGAATTCACGGATGCCGCAGCGCTCCACGACGGCGTCGTGATAACGCTCGACCAACTCGGACTCGTCGACCAGATCACCGGATTGCGTGTCGTACCAACCGGGTTGGGGGTCGTCCTCCCAGCGGATCAGCCCGGTGGTCCAGGCCAGCTCCAGGACGCCGGCCGCCGACAGTTCGTTGTCGACCTCCATTTCGAAGCGGGTCCGCGACGAGCCGTAGGGCCCCAGCTCCGCACCACCGACGATGACCACCAGATCGGCCGGGTCGACGTCGAGGTCCGCCCATTGCGGAGGTGGCGCCGGGGTGAAGCCGCGCGGCGGGGACGGCAGCGCGGCGATGGTGCCGCCGGCCTCGGAGGCGTCGGCCTCGTCGCCCGATGCCGAGGTGGCTTGCTCGCGGGCCTTGGCGGCCAGCTCGGCCATGTCCAGGTTCGCCTCTGCCAGGCCGCCGGTCAGGTCCGCCTTGATCGGCGCACTCGCCGCGGCCACCTTGGACTCGATGTCGCAGAGGGACAGCAACATTGCCGCCATCTCGTCGGTCGAGTAGGTGGTGACGCCGGCCTCCTCGACCGCGTCGACGATGGCATCGTTGTGGCCCATCAGCCCGGTGCCGCGGGTCCAACCGATCAGCGCGTGCGCGAGGCTGACCCGGGCCGCCCAGGACGACTCGGGGTGCCAGCGGCTCACCAAGGCGTCCAGCGCCGACTTGGCCTCACCGTAAGCGCCGTCACCGCCGAACATGCCGCGGTTCGGCGACCCCGGCAGCACCACGTGCAGCCGCGACGCGATGTCGCGCTCGGCGCCGATCTTCGACAGCCCGCCGATCAACCGCTGCACCGCCCACAGCAGGACCTTCATCTCCATCTCGGAGCGAGAGCCGGCCTCGGACAGATCACCCGCGACCCGCGGCGCTGCAAACGGGAACAACAGCGTCGGGGTCTGCGCATCCTTGATGTGAATCGACTGCGGCCCAAGGCTTTCGGTCTGCTCGGTGCCCAGCCATTCGACCAGCGCATCGATGTCGGAGTAGGACGCCATGTTGGCGGCCACCACCCACAGCGCCGCGCCGTACCGGGCGTGGTCGCGGTAGAGCCCGCGGTAGAACGCCAGCCGCTCGTCGTCGAGCTTGGACGTGGTGGCGATGACGGTGGCCCCGCCGTCGAGCAGCCGCCCGACCACCGACGCGGCGATCGAGCCCCTGGACGCCCCCGTCACGACGGCGACTTCGCTGCTGTACGGGCCCGGATCCGGGTTCTCGGCGCCGGCCGCGATGCGGCCGTACAACGACGCGTGGATCTGCCGACCCGCGGACAGGGCCTTGCCCTGCCACCAGGTGGCCTGGGTGGCCACGACATGGCCTGCGCCCTCGAACCTTTCGGACAGTTCGACCCACCGGGCATCGATGTCGCCCTCGTCGGCCAGCCACAGCTTGACCAGGTCTTCGCGCGCGCTGGCCCACCGGTCGTCGAACAGCACGGCCTTCTTCGGCTCGAACACCGGCGCCACCAGCCGCGGCCAGTCGGCGCCGAGTTCGGTGGTCACCAGGTCGATGAGCTCGGCATCGGTGGCCGCCGGGGACACGCTGACCGGGTCGTCGAGGCCCAGCTGGTTGAGCACCAGGCGCGCCGCGGAGGCCAGCACGCCGTCGCGGCCGGTGATCTGCTCGGTGAATTCGCCCAGCGCGGCGGCGTCGATGGTCGCACCGCCGCCGCCCCCGCCCGACGACGGCAGCGTCACCGCGATGCCACGCCGCGCGGCGACGGAGGCCACCGCGGCATCGATCACCTTGTCGACGGAGGCGGCGTCGGCCAGTGCGCCCTCGTGCAGGTGCCCCATGGCGCCACCCCGGACGCTGGTGCCCTCGCGGGTTCCCAGTGCGACCTCGACCGTCACGTGCTTGGCCCAGCCCTCGCCGAGCTCCCAGGTCTTCTTGACCCGCTCGGCGATGGCGGCGGGCCGCTTACCCGAGGGCCCCAGCACCGTGCGCAACTGATCGTTGATCGCGTCGGAAAGCACTGGGCCGTAAGGTTTGTAGGTGCGCGCCAGCTTGGTCACCTGCGCGCGCAGCCCGGCTAGGTCGGCTTCGGCGGCGCCGTCGATGGCGCCCAAATTCAGCTCCGAGCCCAGGTCCACCAGCAACTGGTTGCGTCGCGACGACGCGCCGTCGGTGATGGATTCGATGGAGTCCAGCTCCTCGATCTGGTCGATGCGCATCTTGGCCGACAGCGCGATCAGCGCCAGCGTCGCGTCGGCGGCATCGAACCCGATGTCGTCCGGCCTCGGAGCGCCGCTGGGAGCTGCGGCGGCAGCCGCAGCGACGGCCGGCGCGACACTAGCTAGGGGTGCACCGTCCGACGCGGCAGCGTCGGAATCCCGCGGCCCCTCCTCGGGCTCCGGCTCGGGGTCGGTGTCGGTGGCGAACAGCACCGCCGCGTCGCGCTCGGCGTTGAGCACTTCGACTGTGCTGTGGGCATATTCGGGCAGCTTGAGGGTGTTGGCGGCCAGCCCCGCGACGGTCGGTGCGGACTTCACACCGATCTCGACGAACCGCTCCACGCCGAGACCGCCGGCGGCCTGCTCGGTGAACAGCAGGTCTTGGGTTTCGATCCAGCGCACCGGGCTGGCGAATTGCCATGCCAGCAGCTCGATCAGGACGGTGCGGGCCATCTCGATCCGCCGTTCGGCAACCCAGGTGTCGTAGTCGGCGAGGATCGGGTCGAGCGGCTCGGCCGGCACCAGGTCGCGGATCTCCTGGATGAAGTCGCGGTCCAGGGTGAATGGACGCGGCACCAGGTTGGGGATGTAGCGCCCGATGATGATGTCGGGATCCTTATCGCGCGGCATGACGCGGTCCAGCGACCGCCGGAACTCCGCCACACCGACCCGCAGCACGCGCGAGTGGAAAGGCACGTCGATGCCCGGCACCACGATGAACGAGCGCTTGCCGCCGGTGATCTCGCGCCGCCGCTCCACCTCTTCTTCCAGTGCCTCGAGCCCGCGGACCGTGCCGGCGATCGCGTACTGGGAACCGCGTAGATTGAAGTTGACGATCTCGAGAAACTCGCCCGTTCTCGCCGCAATATCGGCGACAAACCCCGGAACCTCGTCGTCGGGCAGGTCGATCTGCGACGGCCGAATCGCGGCCAGCCGGTAGTTGGACCGGCCCAACTCGTCGCGCGGCACGATGTCGTGCATCTTCGAGCCGCGGTGAAACACCGTTTCCAGCAAGGCTTCCAGCTCGTAGATGCCCGTCACGCAGGCCAGCGCGGTGTACTCGCCGACGGAATGGCCGCAGGCGATGGCGCCATCGACGAAGGCGCCTTGCTCGCGCATCTCGGCGACCTGCGCGGCCGCCACCGTGGCCATCGCGACCTGGGTGAATTGCGTCAGGTACAGCACGCCCTCGGGGTGGTTGTAGTGCACACCGCTGGCGATGATGCTGGTCGGGTTGTCGCGGACCACGTGCAGGACCGAGAAGCCCAGGGTGTCGCGGGTGAACTTGTCGGCCTTGTCCCACACCTTGCGGGCGGCCTTGGACCGGGCCCGGACATCCATGCCCATGCCCTTGTGCTGAATGCCCTGGCCGGGGAACGCATAGACGGTGCGCGGGGCGGCCAGGCGGGCCGTCGCCGACATCACCAGATCGGATCCGACCTTGGCGGCGACCTCCAAAACCTCTGCGCCCTGGTCGATTCCGACACGGTCGACGCGGAACGCGACCTCGTCGCCGGGACGCACCATGCCCAGGAAGCGGGCGGTCCAGCCGATCAGCCGCGCCGGCGGGCGGGCCTGGCCATCGGTGGCGGTCACCGCGTGCTGGGCCGCGGCCGACAGCCACATGCCGTGCACGATGGGCGATTCCAGGCCGGCCAGCAACGCGGCGGCCCGGTCGGTGTGGATGGGGTTGTGGTCACCGGAGACCACCGCGAACGGACGCATGTCAACCGGGGCGGTGATGGTGACGTCGCGGCGGCGCCGACGCGGGGTGTCGGTCGCGTTCTGCGAGACCGCACCACCGGCACGCGTCGGATCGGTCAGTTCGGCAGCGCCGGTGCGGCCGAGGATGGCGAAACGCTCAGCGAGGGTGGCGATCGCCTGACCGTCGGTGTCGGCGATGGTCACCGAGACGGGGACGACGCGCCCCATGTCCGTGTCGATGGCCACCGAAGCCGTTGCGGTGATTGTCAATTGCAACTGGATTTTCGGCAGGCTGCCGACCATGTGGGCGGCGTGATCCAGGTGCACCAGGCTCAGCAGGCCCTCGACGACAGGAACGCCGGCGTCGGTGACGGCCGAGCCGATCGCCGAGAAGACGGCCGGCCAGCACGGCCCGACGAGCGCGTCGGGGACGGTAGTCAGGCTTGGCGCCAACGGTTCTCCGAAGGTGGCCGTGACACCGGTGTGGTCGGCGACCCGCTCGGGGTCCCAGTCCACCGTGACGGTGGCCGTGCCGTCGGTGACCGCGGGCAAGAAGCCCGGCCCGTCGACCCCGGCCGCAATGGCCAGCACCGCCCGCATGGCCGTGGCGGCATCCTCGGTGGAGACCACCGGGGTGGCACCGTCAACGGTGTTGGGCGGCAACGTGAACGGGATGTCGATCCACGTGCCCGACACCGGCACACTGAGGACGACGCGGTCGCCTTCGACCTGCAGCCGCGCCCCGGTGGACGAATGGGTGGCGCGGCGGCTCTCGGGTCCGTCATACACCAGCCACTCGGCGGGATCGGCGATTCGATGCACCGGGTTGCTCGCGGTCCGGCCGGCCCACTGGACATCGGGGGCGTCCAGCACGACCGCCAACGGCCCGGAGACGTCGGTGCGGCCCATCCGGCGTGACGCGACGGCCATGGGCTGCACTCCGGCGGCGAGCGCCTCGTCGATGGCCGCCTGCTCGAAGCGGTCCAGCAGTTCACCGACGGGCTCGTCCATCCGGGTGATGCCGGCCACGGCCGCGGTGCCCGGGATGATGCACACCTGATCGGCGTCGTAGCGGGCGTCGTGCGCCTGCCACAGCGAATCGCTGCGCCACCAGCGCCGGACGTCCTTGTCGATCACCGGCACGAAGTTGACCGGCTTGCCCGCCGTCTTGCACAGCGTGACGAAGAACGGGACGTCGGCCGGGTGCAGCTGGACCGTCTCGGCGTCGGGGTAGCGGTCGAGCAGCGCATCGATCGCCGCCTCGGGGTTCTCCAGCAGCGCTTCGTCGTTGTACAGAGTCTCGATCGGGCCGAATTCTCGCGGGTCTAACCGCGCCTCGGCGCGCTGCAGCATCTGCTGGAAGCGGTCGCGCCAGGTGGCGGCCAACCACGGGCTGCCCGGTGACGCGGTGTCGGCGGTGGAGTCGCCGTCGCCGATCGCCAGCTCGACGTAGCGCCGCAGCCACTGCAGGTAGGTCATCTCACCGACATCGCCGAAGTACGGCTTGGCGGTGTTGGCCATCGCCGCGATAATCTCGTCGCGACGCTCCGCGACGGCGTCCGCGTCACCGGCGACCTCGTCGAGCAGGCGGCCGCACCGCGAGGCGCTGTTGTCGATCTCGTGGATGTCCGCGCCGAGCTGGCTGCGGCTGGAAGCCATTCCGCCCGAGGCTTTTCCGGCGCCGATCCACTGGTCGGTGCCCTGGGTCTCGACCAACATCCGCTTGACCGACGGTGAGGTGGTCGCTTCCTTGGTGGCCATCGCCGCGGTGCCGACCAGGATGCCGTCGATGGGCATCAGAGGGAAGCCGTACGCCTGCGCCCAGCGCCCAGACAGGTATTCGGCCGCCCGCTCGGGCGTGCCGATGCCGCCGCCGACGCAGACGGTGATGTTGGAGCGGGACCGCAATTCCGAGTAAGTCGCCAGCAGCAGGTCGTCGAGGTCTTCCCACGAGTGGTGGCCACCGGCGCGCCCGCCCTCGATGTGCGCGATCACCGGCTTGGTGGACACCTCGGTGGCGATGCGGATCACCGAGCGGATCTGCTCGACGGTGCCGGGCTTGAAGACGACGTGGCTGATGCCGACCTCGCCGAGCTCGTCGATCAGCTCGACGGCCTCCTCCAGATCCGGGATGCCGGCGCTGATCACCAGGCCGTCGATGGCCGCGCCCGACTGACGCGCCTTCTGCACCAGCCGCTTGCCGCCGACCTGCAACTTCCACAGGTACGGGTCCAAAAACAGCGCGTTGAACTGGTAGGTGCGACCGTCCTCGAGCAACCCGGCCAGCTGCTCGACGCGGTCGGCGAAGATCTCCTCGGTGACCTGCCCGCCGCCGGCCAGCTCGGCCCAGTGCCCGGCGTTGGCCGCGGCGGCCACGATCCTGGCGTCCACGGTGGTCGGGGTCATGCCGGCCAGCAGGATCGGCGAACGGCCGGTCAGGCGGGTGAATTTCGTCGAGAGCTTGACCCTGCCGTCGGGCAGGCGAACCAGCGTCGGGGCGTAGCTCGACCAGGCCCGCGCCACCTCGGGGACGGCGCCGACGGTGAACAGGTTGCGCTGACCGCCGCGGGTCGCGGCCGGCACGATACCCACCCCCAGGCCGCGGATCACCGGCGCGGTCAGCCGGGTCAGGATGTCGCCGGGTCCCAGGTCAAGAATCCAGCGAGCGCCGGCGTCGTTGACCCGGGTGATCTCCTCCACCCAGTCGACCGAGCGCACCAGGATCGACTCGGTGAGCTGGCGGGCCAGCTCGACGTCCAGGCCCACCTTCTCGGCCCAGCCGCCGACGATGTCGATGCCGTCGGCCAGCCGGGGCGTGTGAAAGCCCACCTCGACCTGCACCGGGTCGAAGACCGGCGCGAACACGTCGCCGCCGCGCAGCTTGTTCTTCCGGTCGGCTTCTTCCTTCTCCGAGATCTGCCGGCAGTAGAGCTCGAAGCGGGACAACTGTTCCGGGGTGCCGGTGATGACGACCGAACGGCGGCCGTTGCGGATGGACAAGACGGGCGGCAGCACGGTGCGCACGTCCTGTGCGAACTCGTCGAGCAGCCGGCCGATGCGGTCGGGATCGGCGTTGGTGACCGACACCATCGGCGGCCGGTCACCAAGGACCGAGATGCCGCGGCGACGGGCCACCAGCGTCCCGGCCGCGCCGATCAGCTGGGCCAACGCCAGCAGTTCGACGTCACGATCGCCCCCGGCCTTGAGCGCCTCGACGGCGAGCACACCCTGCGAATGTCCGGCCACGGCCACCGGAGGCGTCGCCCTGAGGTCCATGCCTTGCCGCGCCAGCGCACGCACGGCCGCGATCTGGGTGAGCAGCACGCCCGGTATCGACACCGCGGCCGAGGTCAGATGCTTGTCCGAGGGGACCGGGTCCTCGGCCGCCAACGCACGCACCCAGGTCAGCGGCTCGAAACCGATCGGGCGGACCACGACGAGTTCCTTGGCCACCGGCTCGAGGAGCAGGTTCACCTCACCGACCAGCGTTGCCAGGTCGGACTCGATGCCGGCCGACGACACCAGCTCTTCGAGGGTCTCCAGCCAGGCGCTGCCCTGGCCACCGAATGCCACGGCGTAGGGTTCGCCGGCCGTCAGGCGGTCGACAAGGGCGTGGGTGTCGCCGGGTTGTGGGTCCTTGCCTCGGCCGTCGCGGTCAGCGGACACCCGGTCGTGCTCGTGGATCGTCACCTTGTCTGTCTCCCCTGTATGCGTCTTTGAGTCTCGTCGTCGGCGGTCACCACCGCCTGGCGGGGTTCTGTCGATGCGGCGTGGTTCGGCGTCGAATCACGGCCTGGAAGCGGCTGGCCGGTGCGTTGTCGGCGGGGCCGCCCGAATGGTGCGAAGCGGCGCGACGGGCTGCATCGGCTGTACTAAGAGTGTCATAAGGATCAGCCCTTGTTTCGCGTGCTGATCGGTTACTGGTGAGTTCTACGCATGGGTAACCGTGTCCTGGGTAACACGCGGTTCCACCGGCGGCGCGGACCCGATCAACAAACCCGCTGCATGCAGGTGGTTACGGTCGAGTAGCTATAACTGCGCAGATCAAGGCAGTTTTGTTATCGAATCGTTATATAAAAATTTTGGGCCGCGGAGTGCCGTCGCGGCGCCCTCGGCGGCGTCGGACGACGGATCGCCGCCCGCACCCGCCGCGAAAACGAGCGAACGAGTGTTTGCTGGAATTTTAAGAGTCCGCGTCCCGGCCGGGCCGCACGATGGAATCGGGGCCTACGCCCACTGGCCGAATTGAGGCTTGAGGATCTCGTTGACGTCCACGCCGACCCCCCCGACGCTGCGTTTGTCGATTTCAACCTGGTGCAGGTCGGCCGCCGGATGGGCGTATCCCTTCGGCGAGCCCCAGTTGTGCTGCCAGAAGTAAGAGCCCAATCCATCGTGCAGCGCCCAGTCGATGGTTTTCGAATTGGCGTACACGCCTGTGCGCTGATGACCGATCACCGACTCCCACGACCGCAGGTACGGCGCCACCTGGCCCTTGTACTGCTCGTAGGAGGGGTCGTCGTCGATCGAGGCGTAAATAGGTGCGCCGGCGGGCCCGCCGGCCGCGGCGTGCAGCTGCATCCCACGCTGCGCGTGCTGCAGGCCGGCGCTGGCACCGCCCAGCCAGTCCGCGGTGCTGCCCTTGCCGTACTGATAGCAGGACACGATCTTGAGCCCGTTGCTGTTGAGGTCGCGCGCCTCGGCAACCTGGATCGGCTTGCCGAGCATCCAGTTGCCGCCGGGGCGACGGTCCGAGACATACCGGATCGACCCCACGGCGCCCGCGGCCCTGATCTGGCTGGCCGGAATGACGCCGGCCGCGTAGTCGAGCAGGGTGCCGAGCGAGCCCGACGCCGGTGCGGCGCTCAGGGATGCGCCCGCGGCGCCCAGGCCCAGTAGGGCCGGGGTTGCGGCCGCGAATTTGAGCAGGTCGCGTCGTGAAACGGATGACACAAGCCACAGGGTACGACACAAACCCCATATGACTCATTGGTCACACAGATCACATCTGCATCACGGTGTCGCATCGTTCGTTTGATCGGGTTGCGGCGCGGGCAGCACGATGACGCTGACAGCCTCCAATCCGCGACGAGCGGTCTGCTCGGCGATCTCGTGGATGAAGCGCGCGGCCGCCGGACTGATCGATGCCGCCCAGGCGCGGAATCCCTGCACCATCACCGGGTCGTGCTCCAACAGCGGTTGCACGCCCCGCAGCACGCCGACCACGTCGTCGGGCAGCGGGTCGGCCAGCTGCTGGTCGATCCAACGGCGGGCCAGCTCTCCCGCCGCCGAAGCGTCTTCGTCCAGCGCGATCACGTCGGCGGCGAGGTTGCGCAACCGACCGAACAGCACCGCGCGGCCCGGCGTCTCGGCCAGCCGCGACAACAACGTGCTGGCGGCGCTCGGCAGCAACATTTGGCCGAACAAGGGGGGAACCGGTAACTCCCACTCGCCGAACAGGTCCGCGTACATCGCGGCGACGGGCGCCGACAGCGGGGCGCTGAGCCGCCCGATCACGCCGATGCTGTCGCGGTGCGTCGTCGCCAATCGGTGCAGGATGTGCTCGTTGAGGTCCGCGCCGGAATATTCGGTGGCGGCGCAGGATTCGTCGATGGCCCGGATCAGTTGGTCGAGCCGCTCACGTTCCTGGACCAGCAGCGTGCGGTGCGCGTCGAGCAGGTCGGCCAGCGTGCTGTGTCCGCCTTCCATCAGGCGCTGGATGTCGTTGATACCGACGCCAAGACTTCGCAGCAGATCGATGCGCAGCAGGTCGAGAACCTGCTCGACGCCGAAAACGCGGTAACCGTTGGCCAGGTGCTGCGCGCGCAGCAGGCCGATTTTCTCGTAATGGCGAATACGGCCGGAAGCGATGCCGGTCAAGGCCGTGACGTCGCCGATCAGTAGCTGCTCAGCCACTCCTTGACCTTACAACCGTGACAAGGTCTTTACTGGGCGGATGGAACACAGCCAGCTGATCGACCTGACGCGGCGCGCGTTGAAGTTGGCGCGGGACAAGACCACCGACCTCGCACCCGGCCAGCACACCGTCGACGCACGGGACTACACGGGTATCGAGCGACACAACCGGGATCGCGCCATGCTGCTCGCCAGTCCTCAACTGGTCGGCTATGTCTCGGAACTTCCTGTCCCCGGGGCGTATTGCACCAAGACGGTGATGGGGCGGTCCATCCTGCTCACCAGAATTTCCGACGGATCGGTCAAGGCGTTCGACAACGTGTGTCTGCACCGCCAGTCACAGGTGGCGACGGGATGCGGCATCGCCAAGCGGTTCACCTGCCCCTATCACGCCTGGACATACGACAACACCGGGCGCCTGGTGGCACTTCCGGGACGTGAGGGGTTCCCGGAAGTGACGGTCAAGTTCGATGGTCTGACCGAACTCCCGGCCACCGAGTTCGCTGGATTCCTTTGGGTGGCCCTGGATCCCGGGGCGACACTGGATGTGGGCGCACACCTGGGCCCGCTAGCCGAGGAACTGGACTCCTGGGGCATCGGCCGCTGGTCGCCGCTGGGCGAGAAAGTGCTGGACGCCCCGATCAACTGGAAGCTGGCGATCGACACCTTCGCCGAGAATTACCATTTCGCCACCGTCCATCAGCAGACCTTTGCCACGATTGCGCGCAGCAACTGCACGCTGTTCGACTCCTATGGGCCGCACCACCGGCTTATCTTCCCGCTCAACACCATCCTGGATCTCGACAACATGCCCGAGGATCAGTGGAACCCGTTCCACAACATGGTGGTGATCTATGCGCTGTTCCCCAACATCGTGCTGTCGGTGACCATCGCCAACGGTGAGCTGTTCCGCGTCTACCCCGGCGACCGGCCGGGCAGATCAATCACCGTCCATCAGAACGCAACTCCGCAGGACCTCTCCGACGAGGCGGTGGCCGCCGGGGCCCAGGCCGTCTTCGAGTATGCGCACGCCACCGTGCGCGACGAGGACTACCGGCTGGTCGAGGGGCTGCAGGCCAATCTGGAGTCCGGAGTCCGCGATCACCTGGTGTTCGGCCGCAACGAGCCGGGTTTGCAGCATCGCCACATCACGTGGGCCCGGGCGCTGTTGCGCTCAGCCTCCGCCGACTGACAGCACCGCGATAAGATCGTCGAAAAGTCTTGCCAGCATGTCGTTTTCGACAGGCGCCGAGCTGAACAGCAGCTCAACGGCGTCCTTGCGGCGCCCGGCGGCCACCAGGGGCGCGAGCTGATCCACCATGGTCTGTAATCCGGGCTTCGGCCGGGCCAGGTTCGCGACGGTGGTGGACAGCACGTCGACGAGTTCCCAATCCCGGTATAGTGCCAGCGAGCGCTCGTTGAAAGCGAAGCCCGTCACCGGTTCTCCCCACATGGTTCCGCGGTAGCGGTAGGGGCCCTCCATGTATTCGATCGGCAGCCCGTGTGCCGGGGCGGGCACCAGTGGCTCACCAACCAGGTCCAATTGCAATGTGGGACAGGTGATCCGGTGCCGGTCGGGCATGTACCGCGCCGGGGCGAGCGGTCGCACGAGGGGACGCATGGCCTCGGGCCATCGCACGTAGCTGCTGACCGTGACCTCGATGTCTTCGGCACACTGCGGTGCGATCGCGGGGTCTGGGTGACTTGTCGTGATACCGGTGAACGGCTGCAGCGCATTGCCGTCCGTGCGGTCGAACTGGCGCCAGATGCTCAGGTCGACGCCGTTGTCGAAGTTGATGGTGCGCCATTCGTGCGACCTGGCCCGCGGGTCTCCCCCGGACCCACCTCCGCCGGCGTACTTGGGGAACCACTGCCGGTCGACGTGCCCGCTGGTGCCGGATACCTGCTGGACCACGTCCCCCCAGCGCAAGGTGCCGGTCATGGCCATTCCGGTCTGAAAATAGGAATAGGTGTCGCTTTGACCGAAGCAGACGATCTTTCCGTTGTACGTCGATGCACCCACCGGTGTCGGTGCGCGCGTTGGTGTTACGGCCAGATCCAGTCGCATGGGCCGGCCGGATTGATCCGTTCCGACCAGGCTCACCCGGTAGGTGTAGGGCAGCAGTTCGCCATCGCCGTTGCGGCTGGTCGTCCACGACGCGGTTCCCGCGCCGCTGTGATAGTTGATGTCGAGATGGCCCGACGCCATCGTCAGCTTCGGCTGGGCGCCGGGCTCCATATTGCCCGGCGGCATGTCGTAGTCGGTGAACGTCCCGTAGTCGCCGGTGTCGAGGTCGAACAGCGCCAGCGTATAGAAGTCGGCGACCACCGTGCCCCCGGGCCGGTTCTTGTTGAAGATGGTCAGGAAGGCAAACGATCGACCGGTCGCGGCGGCGTCGAGCGGGCCGGCGATGAACCAGGTGTCCGACTCCTGGTCGGCATGTTCGCCTTCGGCGGCGGGAAATTCCAACTGGTCATCGCCGGGCACCAAACGAAACGGGTAACTGCGCCAATCGCTGGTCATATCGGGCCTCGCTGCTTTTTTCGCTATGTTAGCGTGAATAGCGAAATTGCGGTCGCGCTCCGATCCCCCGAGGAAGTGCCCCGATGACAGAGACTTCCGGCCATCGCTGCTATGACGAGTTGTTCGTTGGGGGGCAGTGGCGCAAACCCGCCAATCCCCAGCAGCTCGCGGTGATCTCGCCCCACTCCCAGGAGCCGATCGGGCACGTCCAGGTCGCAGGCCCCGAGGACGTCGAGGCGGCCGTCGCCGCCGCACGGCACGCCTTCGATCACGGTCCGTGGCCACGGCTGAGCCATGCCGAGCGGATGGCCAAGGTCGAAGAGCTGGCCGGAATCTATGCCGGCCACGCCGACGAGATGGCCGATCTCATCACCGACGAGATGGGGTCGCCGCGCAGCTTCAGCCGGATGGGCCAGGGGGCGGCGGCAGCAGCGCTGATGCACTTTTCGCTGGCCGCCGCCCGGGAGTTCCCATGGGAGGAACGCCGCCAAGGGGTGCTCGGCGAAGTACACCTGCGCAGGGCTCCGGTCGGGGTGGTCGGGGCGATCGTGCCATGGAACGTGCCGCAATTTTTGATCATGCCCAAGCTGATCCCGGCGTTGATCGCGGGCTGCACGGTCATCATCAAGCCCGCACCCGAAACCCCGTTGGACGCCTTGTGGTTGGCCGAGATGATCGAGCAGCTCGGGTTGCCCGACGGCGTGGTGTCGGTGCTGCCCGGCGGCCCGGAGGTCGGCGAGGCGCTGGTACGCCATCCCGGAGTGGACAAGATCGCGTTCACCGGTTCCAGTGCCGTCGGGCGCCGCATCGCCGCGCTGTGCGGCGAGCAGCTGAAGCGGGTGAGCTTGGAGCTGGGCGGCAAGTCCGCGGCCATCATCCTCGACGACGCCGACATCGACAAGACGGTGGCCGGCCTGAAGTCCGCGGGCCTGATGAACAACGGCCAGGCCTGCGTCGCGCAGACCAGGATCCTGGTCAGCGACCGCAAGCACGACGCGGTCGTCGACGCGCTAGCCGGCATGATGTCGGCGCTGAATGTCGGCGACCCGGCCGACGAGTCGACGGACATCGGACCTCTTGTGGCCCAACGACAGCAGCGCCGCGTGCAGGACTACATCAAGTCGGGCCGCAGCGAAGGCGCTCGCGTCGTGCTCGGGGGCGAACAGAGCCCATCCGAGCGCGGCTGGTACGTGCAGCCGACGTTGTTCGCCGACGCCACCAACGACATGCGCATCGCCCGCGAGGAGATCTTCGGGCCGGTGCTGACCGTGCTGCGGTACCGCGACGAGAACGACGCCGTCCGCATCGCCAACGAAACCGATTATGGCTTGGCGGGTTCGGTTTGGACCGCCGACATCGAGCACGGCCTCGAGGTTGCGGCCGCGGTCCGCACCGGGACCTACGGGATCAACATGTACACCCTGGACATCGGCGCACCCTTTGGCGGCTTCAAGCAGTCCGGCATCGGGCGGGAGTTCGGGCCCGAGGGGCTGCACGAGTACGTCGAGTTGCAGACGGTGATATGCAAGGGGCAGATGCCACCGCTATAGCGTTTCCGGTCTCCACGACGGGTCGCGGCCATGCCGTGCCAAAAGCCTTGCCTGCACCTCGAGTTCGTTTCTCCCGCCGCTTATCGCGACCGGGCATTGAACATCCTGGGCGCGAGCCACGGCCTGGGCATCTGCCGGCAATCCAACGTCAACACTTCACACCATCCGGAGTCCAGCCGGTATGCACCAGCACATCAAGGGTCAGATCCGGCATCAGCCGCTCATCGGTTGGGTCTCGGCAAACATCTCGCATGGCTTTGCCGTCGCCGATAACCGAAGTCTGCGGTTGGCTGCCTTCTAGTCCGGAGGATCGTTGTGTCCTTGGTCACAATCGCGGCATCTGAATTTGCCGCCTCGCCCTGCTGTACGGGTAGAGTTTCGGTTAGCCGAGTCGCACCGGATCCGGATGGACCGGGCAGGCGTTGTTTACGCAGTGATGCAAAGGTGCTCGGCGGCAACGCTTCTCGTGCAGTGCGGCGATTACGTTGGCAATTGACTTAGCCGCCCGCGCCTCGCCGCGCGTCCGTACGAAACGGAGCTGTCATGACAACCGTGGCAACACAGGCCACCACACCAGCTGACGAACAGTCGGTAGTGGGCGCACTGCGCTCACCGCGCCGCCTACGCAGGGAAGTGCTGGCGGGCCTCGTGGTTGCGCTGGCGTTGATCCCTGAAGCCATCGCATTTTCCATCATCGCCGGGGTCGATCCACGGGTCGGATTGTTCGCAGCGTTCACCATGGCCGTCACGATCGCGATCGTGGGAGGACGGCCCGCGATGATCTCAGCGGCCACCGGTGCGGTGGCCCTGGTCGTGGCGCCGCTGACCCGCGAATACGGCGTGAACTACCTGGTTGCCGCCGTCATTTTGGCTGGGCTGTTGCAACTCCTCCTCGGCGGACTCGGTGTGGCGAAGCTGATGCGATTCGTGCCGCGCAGCGTCATGGTCGGCTTCGTCAATGCCTTGGCAATTCTCATTTTCTTGTCCCAGATGCCGCACCTACGCGGGGTGCCATGGCTGGTGTATCCGATGGTCGCCGCGGGCATTGCCATGATCGTGCTGCTGCCGAGGCTGACCACCGTCATTCCGGCGCCCCTGGTGGCGATCGTCGTTCTGACCGCCGCGACCATCGTGCTGAAGTGGTCGGTACCCAACGTCGGGGACGAAGGACAACTGCCCACCAGCCTGCCGCGGCTGTTGATGCCGGACGTGCCTCTGACTACGCACACCTTCGGAATCATCGCCCCCTACGCGCTGGCGATGGCGTTGGTCGGGCTGCTCGAATCGCTGATGACCGCCAAACTGGTCGACGACATCACCGACACCCACTCCAACAAGCCACGCGAAGCCCTCGGCCAAGGCGTGGCCAACGTCGTCACCGGCTTCTTCGGCGGCATGGGCGGGTGCGCAATGATCGGCCAGACCATGATCAACGTCAAAATCAGTGGCGCCCGCACCCGGATCTCGACGTTCCTAGCCGGATCGTTTCTTCTGGCGTTGGTCGTCGGGCTTGGCGATCTGGTCGCCAAGATTCCCATGGCCGCTCTGGTCGCTGTCATGATCATGGTGTCAGTAGGCACCATGGACTGGCACAGCATCAATCCGAAAACGTTGCGACGCATGCCCAAAAGCGAGACCGTCGTGATGCTGTCCACGGTCGCCGTCACCGTCGCCACCGACAACCTGGCCTTTGGTGTAGCTGTGGGCACGCTGGCCGCGATGGTGTTGTTCGCGCGACGCGTCGCGCATGTCACCGACGTGGTCGACATCGCTCATCCCGACGACGACACCCGCGTCTACGCGGTCAGAGGTGAGCTGTTCTTCGCCTCAAGCAACGACCTCATCTACCAATTCGACTACACCAGCGACCCAACTAACATCGTCATCGACATGAGCGACGCCCATATCTGGGACGCCTCCAGCGTGGCCACCCTGGACGCCATCACGAACAAATACGAGTCCAAGGGCAAAAACGTCACCCTGGTCGGCATGAACGAGACCAGCGCACAACGGCACGCACACTTGAGCCCACTGCTCGCCGGCGCCCACTAGGTCCGTCCAGCGTCGCGGATCGCAGAAACGTCTGTCCCGCTCAAAGAGCCTGGGGTGGTGATTTCTTCCATGCCGCCTTTAACGTGAACGGCATGCGTGGCGGGCTTACTGCGGAGTTCCCGGCGGAGGTCGTCGAAGTGTTCTGGGGCGGTGTTCCAGTGCTGCACACGATGTTGCCGGCGAGATCAACTGAAGCCGGAACACAATAGCCCGACTCTGAATCCGAGTGGACTCAATATCAGGTGACTCGCCCACGTCATCCATCGCCGTGCTGCGCGGATCCGGGCACCTGCAAGGTCAGCTCAACCGGACAGCACAGCGCGCCATGCTGATTGGTCACCTGGATTTCGACGTCGACCAGGCAGCGCGGCGGGAACACCGAGGTGTCCCGGCGCTTCGCCACGGCCCGGCCCCGGCCGATCATCGTGTCGCCGGCATACACCGACCCGGCCAGCCGCATGGACCGGCGCACCACGCGGGATCGCGGACCCGCCCAGTCGGTCGCGACGCGGTCGGCGAATCCGGCCAGGTGCATCGTGTTCACGTAGATCGTCGGATTGCCCTGCGCCTGAGCGTAATTCGGATCGAAATGGCCGGGGAAATAGTCCCACGTCGCCCCGGCGTTCTCCACCACCCGCTGGTAGCTGATGTGGTCGATCACCTCGGGCAGGTCGACGGGAACGGTGATCCGGTGCCAATCCAGGCCGTCGTCGGTCACGTGGACGCTCCCGGCGTAAACCGGAACAAGGTATTGCGATTGGTGGCGACCACGGTCCCGTCCTGACGGCGATAGGTCTCCAGCGTCTCGACGAAATGGCCGACGCCCAGCCGCGTTTGCTTCTCCGGCGACACCGCGACCAGCTCGTCGACTGCGGTCAGCACGTCGCCTTCGACGATGGGTTGACCGAACTCAACCTCGTTGGCCGCGTTGATGAACGTGGTGCCGGGCAGCGGCACCTGAAGGGCGATCAACGAAGGAGTGCTCCTCCCCCCGGGTTGCCACGGCGGTGGGATCAGCCAGCCCATCAACAGCGCGGGCGGTGCGAGCAATCCTCCCCAATGCCGCCGGGCGAACTCCGGGTCCCAGTACGAGCGGTTTCCGTCGCGCACCATCGCGGCGAACAGCTGGATGCGTGCGGCGCTGACCGCGGTTTTGGCGACGCGTGGCTCGCTTTGCGCGCCGACCATCCGCAGCGCATCGTCGTAGGTGCCGAAGGCCAACCGCTGACCGAAATCCTGGTCCACGTATCGGTGCCGCTCACATAACGAGGGGGTGGCGACTCGGGACGGAATCCCATTGCAGGGTACGCGAAGTGAAGTACCAGCCGCCCCGCTCGTAGATCAATGTGTCGCGGAAGGTCCCGGTGGCCCGCAGCGTGGTGTCGCCATACATCGCGGCGAAAAGCACGGCGACACAACGCTGAGTCCCGTTGACCCCGTCGACGCGGATCTCGTGATCGACCGTGACCAGTCGTTGGCCGTCACCACCGTCGAAGGCCGAACGCAGGTCGCTGAACTGCTCACCGTCGCGGGTATAGCTGGCACCGGAATGACGGAAGGTGGCGACCCAGCGGTCGCGATCACCGTCGGAGTAGGCCCGATTGTGCCGGGCATCCAGATCCAGGATGGCAGCGCGTCCGGTGGCGGCTTGCAGCATCTGCTGTTCCTGATAAGTCATGGTCATCGCTTCCAGCCTCTCTCAGAAACCTCCGCCGACACTGCGCTGACGGGACATTAGTGCAACTCGTCGACTATTACGTGACATTAGCGGAACCTAACGGCGAACGACATACCCACTACTTTCACGATCCCACGCTCGGCGAGCGACGCCCCGTTCGCGCAATAAGTCTTTGCGTATCCGGCCGATCGCGTTCTTCGGCAGTTCGCTCACGATCTCCACGAATCGCGGAACGCAGAAATACGGCATGCGGGCCGAGCAGAAGTCGAGCAATTCCACGAAATCCAGTGTCGCGCCGGGCCGCAGCGTGACCACCACCAGGACATCGTCCTCGCCCAACTCGCTGGGCACGCCGACCGCGGCGGCCTCGGCCACGGCGGGATGGCTCGTGACAACGGCCTCCACCTCGACCGAAGAGATATTCTCGCCGCGCCGGCGCAACGCATCCTTGATTCGGTCCACATAGGTCAGATTCTGATCACGATCGAGCCGGCCCAGATCGCCGGTGCGAAACCATTCCGGATGCGGCTTTATCCGCGAATCCGCGGCCACGTAGCCCTCGCTCATCACATGCGGGCGCCTGGGCCGACAGGCGATTTCACCCACGGCGTCGGGCGGCAGTGCATTCCCTCGTTCGTCGAGGATCCGCACCTCGAAATCGGGATTCGGACGGCCCGAGGTCCCGGGAACCCCGTCATCGGCGACCGTCTTGACCGCGATGGGAAACGCCTCGGTGAGCCCGTACATCGTGACAACGCGGCAGCCGTACCGCTTTTCGATGTCGCGGTAAGAGTTGGCGTCGATCGGCGCGGCGGAGATGAACCGCAGCGGCAGCCGTGCGTCACCCGGATCCGCGGGCAGAGTCTGCAGCATCGATACCATCGCCCCCGCACCGGCGAATCCGACGGCGCCGCGGGCGCGTATGTCGTCCCACACCTCGCCGGGATGGAAGGACCCGGCCAGCACCGTCGTCGAGCCGACCAGCATCGGCACCAGGATGCTAGGTGCCGCGCTCAGGTGAAACAACGGCATCGCCGTCCACAACACCTCTGCTTCGCGTAATTGCCAGGCCGATGAGACGGTGGCGGCCACGGAGAACAGGTAGTGCCACGTCGTGGCGACCGCCTTGGACGGGCCGGTGGTGCCCGAGGTGAAGAACAGGCAGGCCAGGTCGTCGGCCTGGCCCGGGTCACCGGCCGGCGCATCGCCGGTGCGTTGACTCAGCGCCGCGGTCAGCGAACCATTCTGCACCACAACGTTTGTCAAGGTTTCCACCGCGTCGGCAACCTCGGCGGCGCGGGGCCGGCGTTCGGCGTCGGTCAGCATCACCTTGGCTTGCGACGCCCGCAGGGCGTGCAACAGGAAATCGCCTTTGTTCGCGGCATTGATCGCCGCGCTCACCGCACCGATCCGCGCGGCACCCAACCAGAAGTAGATCCACTCCGGACACGTGCCGGTGAACAACGCGATGCGGTCACCTCGCTCGACACCCAAATCGGTCAACAGGTTTGCCGCCGCGCACGACCGCTGACGCATCTGCTCGAAGGTCACGTCGATACCGGCGATCGACATCATCACCCGCTCGGGGTGCTGGTGCGCGCGGCGATCAAGCACGGCCGGCACGGTGAAACGGTCGACCCCGAAATCGGAGGGGCCGAGCGGTCCGCTCCCGTCCGGGCGCATCGAGCCGCTGATCAAGCTTTGGCGGCCGCCGGGTCGGGCTCGCCTTCGGCGGTGTAGCCGAAATCCGACGGCGACGGTTGCTCCCCCGGGTAGAAGCGGTGCGCCCAGCGGCGCAGGGCCGCGTAGTCGTGCGCCTCTTCGGGCGCCAGGTTCGGCTTCTCCAGGTATTTCATGTTCTCCCAGGTGAAGAAGTCCTGCTTGATGACCTCTTGCTGCAGCGCGAGGAATCGGGCGGCACGGCCGGTGGGCACGTCGCCGCTGTCACCCGGTTCGCGCACGGAAGCCTGGGTGTAGAAGTAATCGGTGTAGTCCTCGTCGACCGGCGTCTGGCCGGTGACCTGCACGGTGGCCACCAGCTCGCTGGGGAAGCGCACCACGCCGAGGCCCAGCGAATAGTTGTCGTAGATGATCTTGGCGTCCACCGGACCGTTCGGGGTCAGCCACGTCTGGGCGCGGCCCCCGCCGAAGTGGGCGTTGACCGTGGCGTGCAGGTGATAGCCGGCCACCTCGAACGACGCCGTGGTGGCCGGATTGGCGGCCTTGTGCACGTACTGAACGTGGTACGGGTCGGCGGCGTTCTCGATGATCATCTGCGGATGCACCTTGACCCGGTTGAGCATCTGGGTGTGCGGGTGCAGGGGGTAGTACTCGTCGGTCTCCAGCTCGGGTAGCACCGGCGGCTGCCAGTACGGCGCCCGCCCGTGCCGCTCGTGCCAGGCCAGGACGAAGCCGTACCACTCCACGCTCGGGTAGGTCCGGATGCGCACGTTGTTCTTGCACCCGATCTTGCTGTAGGGAATCAGCGCGTTGCTGCCGTCGCCACGCCACTGCCACCCGTGCCAGGGGCAGACGATGTTCTCGCCCTCCACGGTGCCGCCCACGGCGAGGTTGGCGCCCAGGTGCTGGCAATAGGCCTCCATCACGTGGACGCGGCCCGACTCGGTGCGGAACAGCACCAGCTCCTCACCGAAGTAGTGCGCGCGCTTGACCTGACCGGGAGCCAGGTCGGAACCGAAGGCGACGATGAACCATCCCGTCGGGAAACGGTAGGTCGACAACGCGATGCCAGACTGCCCGAACTCCCGTTCCGAAGGGTCTGACTCTGGAATCGTATTCGTCACGAGAACTCCGTTTCCCACGCGGCCGGGCGCATCTGGGCCGCTCTTAACTCACCGCGTTTCGACGACTACCGTCTATTTTTACTATTTTAGACATTGAACGTCAACGCGCCGTCGGTCGGGCGTCGCGTGGCGTCCCAGCCAATGGGGGTTCGCATGACGGCCGCTGCGGTGGACCTTTCCGATTTCGCTCTGTGGCGTAACGGTTTTCCCGACGAACTGTTCGCCGAGTTGCGGCGTAGCCGGCCGCTGTTTCGGCACGACCTGACACCGGGTGTCGCCGACACCGTCCGGCGCCAATTCTGGGTCGCCACCAAGCACCGGCACGCGGTCCGCTTGCATCGCGACACCGACTCGTTCACCGCGGCCGACGGCCCGCTCATTCAACCGGTCGCGATGTTTTCGGCATCCCCGACGATCATCACGCTGGACCCGCCGGACCTGAACAAGCGCCGCAAACTGATCTCGAGCGCCTTCAACCCGCGCGCGATCGCCAAGCTGGAGAACGGCATCCGGTCGCGTGCGGCGCGGATGATCGACGGCCTGCTCGCCCGGGGTGGTGGGGACTGGATCGCCGACGTCGCCGACGCGCTACCGATGACGGTCATCGGCGACATCATCGGCATCCCCGAGGAGGACCGGCCGCGGATCTTCGAGCTGTTCGACCGCATCCTGAAGGCGCTCGCTCCCGAGGAGCACCCGAGCGGGCATGCCGAAACCGAGCTCTTCGCCTCGGTCTTCGCCTACGCGATGGAGCTCACCGACGAAAAGCGGCGCAATCCGACCGACGACATCTGGAGCACTTTGGCGTCCGCGGTGATCACCGGGGACGACGGCGAGCAGTTCAGCCTGCCCGAAAACGAACTCGAATTCTTTTTCTTCGTGCTGGCGTTCGCCGGCAGCGACACCACCAAAAATGCGCTGGCCATCGGGCTGCAGGCGTTCGTCGCCAACCCTGGGCAGCTGGAACGCTACCGCGAGCGGGAAGACCTGCGGGCCAGCGCGGTCGAGGAGGTATTGCGCTGGGCCTCACCGGTGGCGTACTGGACGCGCACCGCAAAGGTCGACGTCGAGATGGACGGCCAGCACATCGCCAGGGGTGAACGCGTGGTGTCGACACTGCGTTCGGCCAACCGCGACGAGGAGGTGTTCTCCTCGCCGTTCACCTTCGACATCGGCCGACAGCCCAACCCGCACGTGGCGTTCGGCGGCGGCGGACCGCACCACTGCCTGGGCGCGATGCTGGCCCGGGCCGAACTGCGCGCGGTCCTCGACGAGCTCTTGTTGCGCTGCGACGACATCGAGATCGGTCCGGCGAAGGTGGCCCATCCGAATCTGACCACCAACATGTCGATCTACGACGAGATGGCCATATCGCTGACCGAGCGGCGCTGAGTCAGCGGCTCGGACCGACCGATGTCAGTCCTGCAACCGCAACGCGGCCTTGGGACATTGGTCCACCGCAGCCCGCACGTCGATCTCCAAACGCGGCGGCACCGGGCCATCCGCGATCTGCACGACGTCCTCGTCGCCCAGCTCGAACACTTCGGGCGCTAGCGATTCGCAGAAGCCGTTGGCCTCGCACAAGTTCTCGTCGACCGTAACGCGCATCAGATGCCCTCCACTTCTCTAGAGGCCCTTGGGTCGGGTCCCGATCACCCCGCCCGTCGCGAGGCGGGTCAGTTCTTGGTCGCTCAGCCCGCACCTTTCGCGCAGGATGTCTCCATTGTGCTCGCCCAGCTTCGGCGGCGGCCGCCGCAGCCACCGCTGCTGGCCGGCGAGCCGAGCGAACGGCGGGCAGGGGTAGAGCCCGAGTCCGGTACTCGCATGATGCAGTGCCTCGAAAAAGCCGCGCGCGCGCAGTTGCGGGTTGTCGGTGACCAGCGACGGCGACACCACCGGCGCGGCGGGAATTCCCGCGCCTGCCAACATCTCCACGGTCGCATCACGTGGCCGCCCGATGAACCAGTCCGCCAGCCGGGCATCGATGTCGTCGGCTCGACCATGCCGCCCGGCGATGGTGGACAGCTCCTCGTCGTCGCACCACGCCGGCCGGCCCATCAGCTCCACCAGCGCCCGCCACTGCGCGTCGTCGCCAACGGTGATCGCGATCCAGTCGTCGGATCCGGCGCACCGGTAGATGTTCTGGATCGCCGCGTCGTGACCGCAATTGCCGCGACGGCTCAGCGTCACCCCGAATACCTCGGACTCGATCGCCTGAATCGCGGTGACGTTGAGCACGGTTTCGAGCATCGGCAGCTCGACCAGCTGGCCCGTCCCGGTCCGTTCGGCGAAGTTCAGCGCGGCCAGCACGGCGAACGCGGCGTGCACACCGGCCAGCGGGTCGCAGGCCCCCCGCGGTGTCACCGGGGGCCCGTCGGGCAGGCCGGTCACCCAGGCCAGGCCGGCGATCTGTTCCATGGTGGGCGCGAACCCGACTCGGTCGCGCCATGGCCCCTCGACGCCGAACGCGGGCATCCGGGCGAACACCAGTTTCGGGTTGACCTTGCGCAGCGCATCGTCGGTCAGCCCGAACTGCTCCATCACCCGCGGCGAGAAGTTCTCGATCACCACGTCGGCGCCGGCCACCAGCTCGGTGAACAGGCCGCGGCCCCGCTCGGAGCCCAAATCCAGTGTGACCGAACGCTTGTTGGTGTTCATCGCGTGGAACACCCAGCCGTACTCCCACCAGTCGTCCACGTCGGTGCGCATCCCGCCCGAGTACCGGATGCCGTCGGGGCGCTGGATCGACTCGATCTTGACGACGTCGGCGCCGAAGGCCGCCAGCAGATGGGTTGCGGCGGGCCCGGCCCAGAAGGCGGTCAGGTCGACGATGCGAACACCGGCCAGCGGTAGCCCGTCCGGCTCCGGCTCCGCTTCCAGTTCCGAACGGCGCCAAGGGGACTCGTCATCGGCTTCCCCGACTAGGGGCGTATCGCCCACCGGCCTGGGCGCACAGGCCGCCATCAGCCAGGGCGGCCGGGGTTGATGGAACCCGGCGGGATTGACGACGAAGACCCCGCGCTCGCGCACGTATTCCAGCTCGCGGATGGTGGCACCGTTGCCCAGCGCAGCGATCGGTAGCCGGAACAGTTGTCCGAGCTCGACGATCTCCGCGACGGTCCGCTCGGCCAGCCACGGATGGATCTGTTCGCGGATCAGGTCGCGGTACTGCCACCGACCGATCTGAAACCGCAGCTGTTCGATCTCCTCCAACTGCGGGCATTCCACCATCGCGGCGAAGTCGAGCCACTGCTGACCGGTGACCATCGTGATCCCGACGAAGCCGTCCTTGGCGGGTTCGATCGAGGGGACCTCGGTGGTGCGGCGGATCGGCGGGACTTGCAGCAGCTGGGAATGCAGCCACTCGCTGCTCTGCATCGTGGTCAGCGCCTCCAGCATGGACAGGTCCAGGTGCTCGCCGGGACCGCCGCGCTCGACGCGGCGGCGCACGGCCAGCGCGCCGAAAGCGGCGAACACGCCGCCCATGTACTCCCCGAGATCGCCGCCGATACAGATCGGCGCCCCGGCGGGGTCGCCGCGGAAGCCGGGCGAGCCGGACCACGCCTGCAAGGTGAACTCGGTGGCGGCCCGCTCGGCGTACGGTCCGGTCCAGCCGAAGTCGGAAATGGTGACGATGATCGCTCGCGGCGTGTGTTTTAGCAGTTGGTCCGGGTCGATGCCCAGCGCCGCGGCCCGCGCCCGGCCGGCGGTCACGACGATGACGTCGGCACCGGCCAGTTCGTCGCGGTAACGCTGCGAATCCGGCGCGAACGTCACGCTGCGCTTGCCCGCATTGAGGTAGCTGAAGAACGGCGCGGCGCGCCCCTGGGCAACCGGGGAACCGCTGGCGGAGTAGCTCCGCAACGAATCCCCTTGCGGCGGTTCGATTTTACGCACCTGCGCGCCGGCGTCGAGCAGCAGTTTCCCACAGTAGCTGCCCGCTATCCGGTCACTGATCTCGACGACACGCAAATCGTGTAGCGGTGTCGGCCGGCTTTCGGCCCGCTCGCTCAATTACACCCGCCCTTCCGATCGGCATGCGACCAGAGAAGCTATTTATATCATTACTGCTAAAATAGCTAAGCCAGCGAGTTGCTTGTGTTTCGAGGATCGGATGACCGCCTTGGGAATTGGCCCCGATGCCCGGCGCCGGTTGTCGGCGCCGCGGATCGCCGAAATCGTAGCCGGCGAGTTGCGCCGTCGGATCATCGACGGCGAGCTCGCGGACGGTGATCTCTTGCCGCGCCAAGAGGTGTTGGTCGAACAGTTCAACGTGAGCCTGGTGTCGCTGCGCGAGGCCCTGCGAATTCTGGAGACCGAGGGGTTGGTTTCGGTGCGGCGGGGCAACCGAGGTGGTGCCGTCGTGCATGCACCGGCGAAGGCCAGCGCAGCCTACATGCTCGGCTTGTTGTTGCAGAGCGAGTCCGTCGAGGCCGCCGATCTCGGCATGGCCTTGCAGGAACTCGAGCCCGCCTGCGCCGCCCTGGCCGCCCGCCGGCCGGATCGGGCGGACACCCTGGTGCCCGAACTCAGCCGAATCAACGAGTCCATGGCCGAAAACCTGGACGACGGACGACTTTTCACCGAAATCGGGCGTCAATTCCACGATCAGGTTGTCCGCGGCTGCGGCAATCACACGATCATCGCGGTGGTCGGCAGCCTCGAGACGCTGTGGACCAGTCACGAACGGCAGTGGGCCGACGAGAGCGCGTCGCGCGGCACCTACCCGTCGCTCACCCAGCGCCGCGCCGCGCTCAGCACGCACATCAAGCTGACCGAGACGATCGCCGAGGGCAACGTCGACCGGGCCCGCCGCATCGCGGGCCGCCACCTGGCCGACACGCAGACCTACGTCTTGTCCGGACAGTACGATCAACGCATCTACGCGCTCTCCCCGCAGGCGTTGTCGCGGCCGCGGGATATCCGGCACTCCTGAAGGGCGGCCGCAACGGTCATGCGAACCGCATTGGTCACCGGCGGTAGCGGCGGGATCGGAATGGGGTGCGCCCGCAAGCTGGTTGAGCGCGGTTACGACGTGGTCCTCTCGGCTCGCCGCGAGGCCCCGCTCCGAGCCGCCGCCGAACAGATCGGTGCCCGCCACATCGTGGCCGACGCTTCCGACCCGAGCGGATTTCCCGCCGCCATAAGCACATTGGAGGCGATCGATCTGGTTGTGCACGCGGCCGGCGCGCTCGGCGGAACCTACGCGCGCAAGCAGACCTTCGAGCAGTGGCGGGCCATCATGTCGGCCAACCTGGACTCGTGCTTTGTGGTGACGTCTGCGGTCCTGCCGAAGATGTCGGCGGGCTCGCGGCTGGTGTTCGTCTCGTCGTCGGCGGCGCACGAGCCGATGCCGGCCCGCACCGCCTACTCCGCGTCGAAGGCCGGGATGAACGCGTTCGCGCGAGCCCTGGCGCTCGAGGTCGACCGCGACGGCATCAGCGTGCACATCGTCACGCCGGGCCCGGTGGCCACCGAGATGCTGCAGGACGTTCCCTTCGAGATGTATGCGATTCAGGTGGCGGATGTCGCCGACGCGGTCGCCCGGCTGGACACGGTCGACCCGTCCGTCGATCTGCCGGAGATCCGACTGTCGGCCGTGGAGCGCGGCCCGTTCGCGAGGCCGCCGGTCGTACCGACCGAAGCCCGGCGCCGCGCGCGACGCGGTTGAGGCCTACGGCGCCGGAAAGGCTTTGATCACCGATTCGCCGAACTCGTGCAGCGACTCGGGGGCGGCAAAGTCGGCGAACCAGACGTAGAACCGCTCTACCCCCTGGGCGGCCTGACGACGGAAGTGTCCGATCAGTTCGTCGGCGTCGCCGCAGACCAGTCCCGCACCGAGATTGCCGAATCGCCGGGTGCTGACCGCGCGCACGGTCGCGGGATCACCGCCCGACCGCACGAACCCCACCATCTGCTGAATCGACTTCCGGGCCGGTCCCGCGGCCGGGACAAGCTTTGGCAGCCGGTCGAGCTGGTTTGCCGGCAGATTCCACCAATCCGCGTGCTCGCGAACCAGTTCCATCATCTTGGGTCCACTCCCACCCAGGACCAGCGGTATCGGGTGAGACCTCGGCGGAGCTTGCGGGACCGGTCCGGATCGCTCGTCGCCATCGCCCCAGTACTGCTTGAGCACTCTCAGATGCCGACCGAGTTGTTCGACCCTGGCTCGCGGATCCTGTTGTCCGACATTGAATCTGGTGAACTCCGACGGCCATGATCCCGCGCCGAGGCCCAACTCGAACCTGCCCTCCGACGCCTCCGACAGCGTGACGGCCTGTTTGGCAAGCACGGCAGGGTGCCGAAACGCGTCGCACAGCACCAGATTCCCGATCCGCAGGCGCTCGGTCTTGGCTGCCACCCAGGTGGCAATGCTCATTGCCTCCCAGATGCTTTCGTCGGGCAGCCCGGGCGCCTCGAGGTGATCGATGAAGGCGATTCCGTCGAAACCGGTGGCCTCGGCGTGACGTGCCCGGTCCACGATGTCGGCCGCCGACAATCGCACCTGGGGCAGGAACAGATACCACTCGGCCATGCGCCACCTCTGCGTCGATCCGTGCCATTGCGACGGCACGGCTAGTTTATTATCTTTACTATGTTAGAGGTCTTATGGATGTCGGGCTGAACACGGACCAGCTGTCGCTGCGTGACACCGTACGCGACATATTGCGTACGGAGTGTCCACCCGACGCCGCGCGGCAAGCGATCACCGATCCCGAGCGCTGGCGCACGCTGTGGAAGACGGTCGTCGACCTCGGCTGGACCGAGCTCGCCACGCCCGGCGGCGACTACGGACCGGTCGAACTGGCCCTGGTTCTCGAGGAATGCGGGGCGGCGCTGGCCCCAATTCCCTTGCTGGGCAGCGTCGGTCTGGCCGCGGGTCTGTTGCGCAACAGCGGGCTCGACTCGGTGCTGACCGACATCGCCGATGGTGTCGTGGCCACCCTGGCCGTCCACCCCCGCAGATCTCGGCTGCCCGGGGTGCCCATGACTCTGCGCCAGGGACGCCTGCGCGGCACGGCGGTTACCGTTCCCAATCTGTCCCGCGCGGAGCTCGTCGTCACGCTGGCCCGCTCCGACGACGGTGACGCCGTGGCGGCGGTCGCCCGCTGCGGCGACGGCGTCACCGTGGTGCCGGCGCCCGAATCCACCGATCCGGCTCAGCCGTTGGCCGGTGTCGAGATCGACACCGAACCCATCGCGGTGGCGCCCGTCGACCTCGAATCGGCGTTGACGGCGCCTTGGGTGGCCGCGGCCGCCGATCTTCTCGGCGTGGCGAGCGCCGCGCTGCACCGCTCGGTCGAGTACGCGAAGTCACGGCGCCAGTTCGGCCAGCCGATCGGCGCGTTCCAGGGCATCAAACACGCACTGGCCGACAACTACGTCGGTGTCGAACGCGCCCGCAGCCTGACGTACGCCGCGGCGGCCCGGCTCGCCGATCCGGACACGCCATCGACCGATGTGTGGACCGCCGCGGCGTTGGCCAAGGCGGCGGCCAACGATGCGGCCGCCAGTTGTGCGCGCACGGCGGTCCAGGTGCACGGCGCCCTGGGTCAGACCTGGGAGCACGACGCCCACCTCTACGTCAGGCGCGCCTGGCAGGGCGCCGCCCTGCTGGGCGACAGCCGCGCGCTGTATTACGAGGTGGGCCGGCGATTCTGCGGGGGTGCCGCGTGAGCCGCACCGGCGACGATGCAGCGGGGGCACGCCCCCACAAGTGGGAGGTACCCCCGCCCGCTTGCGGGGGACGCAGCGATGCGGAGGAGCGGTGCCCGTGAGCCCCGTAGTGGAGGAATTCGGCGCGTGGCTGGCGCAGTTTCTGCCCGACGATTACTACGCGAACTATCGGCATTACCGCTGGGACCTGCGGTTGCGGCGAGATTACCAGCGGGCCTCGTTCGAGGCCGGGTGGCTGCAGCCGACCTGGCCCCGCGAGCACGGCGGCCGGTCGCTGGGCCTGCGCGACGCCATGGAAGTTCGGATCGAGGCGGCGCTGCGGTCGGCACCCAAGCTGCCCAACATCGCCGGACCCAACGTCGCCGCGCCGGGCATCCGGCAGTTCGGCACGCCCGCCCAGATCGAGCGCCTGCTCGTCCCGCTGCTGCGCGGCGACGAGTGGTGGGCGTTGGGCATGTCCGAGCCCGAAGCGGGGTCGGATTTCGCCGGCCTGCGGACCCGCGCGGTGCGCGACGGCGACGTGTTCCGGGTCAACGGCCACAAGATCTGGACCACCCAGGCGCACCTGTCGCGGTGGTGCACCCTGTATGCCCGGACCGATCCCGAAGCGCCGAAACACCGTGGCATCTCGTGCCTCATCCTCGACCTGCACTCGCCCGGGGTCAGGATCGAACCCATCCGGATGTCGTCGATCTCTGACGAGACGTTCTGCGAGGTCTTCCTCGACGACGTCGAGGTGCCGGCGGAGAACCTGCTGGGACCACTCAACGGCGGCTGGACCGTGGCCATGTCGTCGCTGCACCACGAACGCCAGATGATCTGGATCATGAATTGGGTCGAGATCAAACGCGGACTCGAATCGGTGCGCGATGCCGCGGACGGCAGCCGCGACGTATACGCCGAACTCGGTTCACTGCTGGCGGACGCCGACGCGTTGCGCGCCACCGGTTATCGCGCCTTGAGCAACGAACTCGCGGGGCGGCCCAGCCCGGAAGCCGACACCATGAAATTGTTCGGATCGCTTACTTTACAACGGGTTTGGGAGCTCAGCGCGGCCGCCGCGGGCCCCGAGTCGGCCACCGACCCGGATCTGCTGTTCGAACGCCAGGACGCGTTGGCCGCGACCATCTACGGCGGCACGTCGGAGGTCCAGCGCAACATCATCGCCGAGCGCCTGCTCGGGCTGCCGAAGGGATGACGACAATGGATTACGACCTCGGCGACGACGCCGGCCAACTGCGCAGCCACCTGCGCGAGCTGGTTGCCAACCACATCCCCGCCGACTTCCTGGGCGCCTGCACCGAAAATCCGCAGGACCTTGCCACCACCGAAACGTTCTGCAAACTGCTGGCCACCGAAGGGCTGCTGGCGCTGGCGTGGCCGAAAGAGCATGGCGGCGGCGGTGGTTCGGTCTGGCAGCAGACGGTGCTGCGCGAGGAGATGTGGGCCCAGCACGAGCCCCGGGGTCCGCAGTACATGGGTATCAACTGGGTCGGGCCCGCACTCATGCGATACGGCACTGCCGAACAGAAAGCCAAGCACCTGGCGGCCATCGCTTCCGGAGACGTGATCTGGTGCCAGGGCTTTTCCGAGCCGGAGGCCGGAACCGACTTGGTGTCGTTGCGCACCCGCGCCGTCGCCGACGGTGACGGGTGGCGCATCACCGGCCAGAAGGTATGGACGTCGTACGCGCTGATGGCGTCCTGGTGCGTGTTGGCGGCCTGCACCGATCCCGAAGCCCCGAAACACAAGCGGCTCACCCTTTTTCTCATTCCGATGAACCGGCCCGGATTCACGGTCCGGCCGATCCCGTCGATGCTGGGACCGCACCACCTCAACGAGATGTTCCTGGACGACGTGCGGGCGTATCCCGGCGACGTGCTCGGCGAGGTCGGCGACGGCTGGCGGGTGATGCGCGAAGCCCTGGCTTTCGAACGGGTGGGCATCGCACGCTACGCGCGCTGTGAGTCCCTGCTCGAACGGATGCGCGCCGAACTGGGCGACGACTGGGATCGGTTGCCCGAAACGATCCGCACCCGGTGGGTGCGGGCCCTCGTCGACCTGCGCGTCGCCCGACTGCTGGCCTATCGCGCCGTGTCGCTGCAGGATGACCCGGCGGCGGGGGCGGCCGCCAGTGCCGCGCGCATCATCACCACCACGTGCGATCAGCTCGTCGCCGAGCTGCTGTTCGACGTGCTGGGCCCGGTGGCGCTGGACAGCGGGAGCTCCGCGGCTCTGCACGGAGCGATCGAAGACCATTGGCGTTACGCGCAGGCGGCCACGGTGGCATCGGGCACCATCGAGGTGCAGCGCATGCTGGTGGCCCGAGACGTATTGGGAGAACACAGGTGAAAACCGATCTACCACAAGACATCAGCGACTTCGCCGCCGTCGCGAGTAAGCGATTGACCCGCTTGGGCGGACCGCCGGCCGCGCTGCACGCCGAGACCGACGACGCCATCCGGGATGCGGCGCGCACCGCGCTCAACGATGTCGGTGCCTTCGACCTCGACGTGCGCTCGGCGCCGGATGACCTGCTGGCCGCCGCGGTGCTGTGTCAGGCCGCCGGTGCCGCCGTGCTCCCCTATCCGTTGGTGGAGGAGCTGCTGGCGATCGACGGCGCGCGCCTGACCCTGGTCAATCCGAAGGCGCCGCGCATCGACCACGGCGATCTGGCCGGTGACTGGGTTGCCGCGGACGTCGACGGCAATCGGTACCGGCCCGAGCCCGGCTCGCGGACCGGCGCCAAGCTGGGACCGTTCCTGGTGCCGGCCATCTTGAGTGCACCCGAGGGAAGCGTGCCGGCCGCCGACGTTAATCTTCATCTCGTGCTGGGATCATGGCGGATTCTGGGAGCGGTGCAGCAGTCGCTGCGGGTGGTTACCGAGCATGTGCGTGCCCGGATTCAGTTCGGCAAGCCGCTCGCGGACTTTCAAGCGGTCAGGTTCGCCGTCGCCGACGCCGCCGTCGCGGTCCGCGGACTGCACGAACTCGCGAAGTTCACCATCTGCCGTCCGGAATCGCTTGCAGCACAGACTCAATCGGCCGACGCCCTGATTCTTCGGCTCAAGGCCGCCGACACGGCACGACAGGTGATGCGCACGTCGCACCAGTTGCTCGGGGCCCTGGGTTTTTGCGACGAGTCCGACGTCAGCGTGCTCGACCGGCACACCCAACCGCTGATCCGGTTGCCGCTGGGCACCGAGGAACTCGCGTTGCGCCTGATCCCCTGCGTATCGGACGGGTCATTCGAGACGCTGTTCAGTGAGCCGGTATCGGCATGACCCGCGCCGGTGACGATGCAGCGGGGGCACGCCCCCACAAGTGGGCGGTACCCCCGCCCGCTTGCGGGCGAGAGCGGCGCAAATGAGCCCAGCCCCGGCGGCCGCGGTGACTCCCAATCCGTTCGACGAGGGAATCCCTTTCGGGAAGAAGCTTCAGCAGCTGGCCGAAGAACGGCGCGACGATACGGCCGTGACGATCGTCGCGCTCGACGGCGGCGCGGCCTCGCTGACGTTTGGTGAACTCGATGCCCGCGCCAACCAGTGGGGCCGAGCGCTGGCCGGCCGGGGCGCGCAAAAGGGTTCACTTGTGGCACTGGCCATTCCGAACTCCCAGCATCTGGTGCTGGCGACACTGGGGTGCTGGAAGATCGGCGCGGTGCCCGTCCCCATGCATTGGGATCTTCCCGAATGGGAGCGAAACCGGGTGCGCGAGGTCATCAACCCCGTCGTGGTCGTCGACGAACGGAGCCGCTGGGAGCTCGACGCCGGCGCGGCAGGCGAATCCATTGACGCCCTCCCGGTCGCCGTCTCCCCCACCGCCAACGGGATCTGCAGCAGCGGGTCCACCGGCGTGCCCAAAGTGATCCTCAACCTGGCCCCGTCGCTGTGGATCGCCCAGCAGGGCGAACCGTTTCTGTCGAATTGGACGCCGGTGGCCCAGCCGCAGACCATCATGGTGCCCGCGCCGATGTACCACACTAACGGCTTCGCCACCTTCCTGATGATGCTGGGCGGCGACCATCTGGTCATACTCGAAAAGTTCGATGCGACACTGGTTCTCGATGTCATCGAACGGTTCAGGATCACCAACTTCACCGCCACGCCCACCATGCTGGCGCGCATCGCGGCGCGGCCCGACGTGCGGCAGCGAGACCTGTCCAGCATCGTCTTCATCCTGCAAGGCGCCGCGGTGATGCCGCCGTCGCTGCTACACACCTGGTTCGATCTGCTCAGTCCCGAGCAGATCGTGACGGCATACGGCATGACCGAGAACCTCGGGCTCACCGCCCTGCGCGGCGACGAGTGGCTAGCCCACCCGGGCAGCGTGGGCCGCGGCTTTCGGGATACCGAGATCCGGATTCTGGACGCCGACCAGCGACCGCTGGGTCCCGGCGAAGACGGTGACGTGTACCTGCGGGCGCCGATGAGCGCGGGATACCGCTATCTGGGCGGAGCGCCCCCGCTGCCGTCGACCGAGGACGGCTTCCGCTCCGCCGGCGACATCGGCCACCTCGACGAGGACGGCTACCTCTACATCGTCGACCGCCGCGTCGACATGATCGTCAGCGGCGGCGCCAACGTCTTTCCGGCCGAAGTCGAGTCCGCACTCGCCGGTCACCCCGGCATCGCCGACGTCGTCGTGATCGGGCTGGCCGACCCGCAATGGGGGCGCCGGGTGCACGCGGTGGTTCAGCGCGCCGACTCAGACGGCGCCGAGCCACTGACCGAACAACAGGTGATCGAGTACGCGAAGAACCGCCTCGCCCCGTACAAGGCGCCGAAGACCGTCGAGTTCGTCGACGCGATCCCGCGCACCGCGGCGACCAAGGTCAACCGGTCGGCCCTGATCGCGGCCCGCGGCGGGTAACGGCGCGTCAGTGCCGGTGGCCTTGGATCAAGACTTTCTGGATGGCGCCAAAACCGTAAGGCCCGCCGGGCTCGACGTTCCTGCCACGACCCACCACCCGACGCCGAACCGCCACCGTTTTGACGTCCGACCCGAACCGCAGCTCAGCGAATCGATACCCCGTACCCGTACAGTCTGAGAAGATATCTCACCGTGCGCGCCGCAGTAAACGGCTAATCGCCTGTTTCATAACATCTTTGACATCCCATCATGTCGGGTGTGCGCTTCGTATGTCGAGTTTCGCATATACCCCCCGGGGGTGCTAGCATTCGAGTCGTGATGCACCCGAGGACTGCCCGCACGAACAAGTGGCTGCGCTACGCGACCGCGGTCGCGGCCCTTTTCTGGGTGCTGGGCGCCGCCGCCGGGTGCCACCTGCCCCACATGGCAATGCCGGTTTCGCATCCACCGACGATGTCGGCAACTGCGACACACCCTGCCGTCATCGCGGCGGTCCAGCATGCCCCCGTCGGCGCCCAGCCCTGTTCGCCGATGGATCGGGACTGCCAGCACGTGGCGCAGGCTGCCACGACAACCGATTTGGTAGCCCTTGCCGTTGCGGTCACGCTCATGGTGGTAGCCGCATCGCTGGCTTGGCCGGTGGTGTTGACCCGCGGCCCGCCACGGCCAGCCGGCTTCGTTCGACATCGGCCGGGTCGGCGCATCCTGACCCAGCACTGCATCGCCCGAATCTGACCGGCCAACGCCAGGCCGCAGCGTTCACCATCTGCGCTTGGCGTCGCTGCCCACGTCCGCTGCCGCGCGCCCGCGCGGGAGATTCAGAAACGAGCATGTCAGATGAACTTTGTCGTATCCGAATATCGCAATACGTTGCCTGCCAACGTCTTTAACAATCCAACGATGGCGTCGCGGTCATGAGCACGCTAAGACCGCACGCGCTGGTGATCGGGGCGGGGGTCAGCGGCCTTACCACGGCGCTGATGCTGGCCCGTGACGGCTGGCGAGTCACCGTCGCTGCTGATCGATTCGACCGCGACACGGTGTCGACGGTCGCAGGTGCGGTGTGGGAGTGGCCGCCGTCGGTGTGCGGCCGTCACCACGGCCAAACCGTCCTGGCTCGCTCGGCCGGGTGGGCCAGGGATTCCTACCCGCGCTTTGCCCGACTGGCCGCCGACCCGCGCACGGGTGTGCGGCTGCGACCCGCGATCTTCTACTTCCCGCGGCCAGTCGCGGAGGATCCGGCCGAGTCGGCGAAAATGGCCGAGGTCGAACAGTTCGTGCCCGGGTTCGTTCACGACGCTGAACTCATCGACGCCCACGGCATCAATCCGGACGCCGGCATGGTCGACGCGTACTCGTACCTGGCACCGACGATCGACACCGATCAGTACCTGACCTGGTTGTACCGTCAGGCCGCGGCGGCCGGCGTGAGCCTGACCACTCGCCGCATCCGCGGATCGCTTGCCGAGCAGGAAATCAAGTTACGCACCGAGTACGCCGCCGAACTGATCGTCAACTGTTCCGGGCTGGGTGCGCGCGAGCTGGCCGGCGACTCGACGATGGAGCCGCACCGGGGCGCCTTGCTGCGGATGATCAACGACGGCAACGCGATGGCGTGGGTGACGGCCGTGCATGCCGTCGCGAACGACACCAGCACGGACAACCAGGACATGGTGTTCATCGTGCCCCGCGGCGCCGATCGGCTGCTGATAGGCGGACTGGTCGAGCCGGACCAATACGACACCCGACTCGACCTGGACAACTATCCGCCGCTGCGCGACATGCTCGAGCGCTGCGCCGAATTCCTGCCCGTTCTCCGCAAAGCCCAGCTCGACCCACACGACCCGGTGCGAGTCGGACTGCGACCGTTCCGCGAAGGCGGGGTGCGGCTGCAAGTCCAGCCCGGCACCCGGATCGTGCACAACTACGGCCATGGCGGTGCCGGTGTCACGTTGTCCTGGGGCTGCGCGCTCCAGGTGACCGAGTTGGCCAACGTGGTGCTGTCCGGCCAAGGCGTCGCCTGAAACACGTTGGCGCACAGTACAAACGGGACCGCAACGTTTTCGTCGAACCCAAACGACCTGAAAGTAGCAAGGACTCAAATCATGATGATGATGGCAATGCCCGCGCCGCAGTGGGTGACAGTCGTGGCCTGGATAGTGACCATCCTTGGTGTGATGGTTGCCGGTGTCATACTCACCGATATATATCTGGGCGGTTATCGGCAGCCGCTGAAGGCAATGGAGGCGGTCTGGCCGGTGACGGCGATCTATGCCGGTCCGGCCGCCTGGTGGGCCTACTACCGGTGGGGCCGGCCAGCCACCTTCCGATGGCAAGAGCAACACGGCCGGGCGCCCCAAACGGGCCGTGCCGCAACGGCTGCCGTGCAGACCCTCCCCGGTGGGGCGGTCTCATTCGTCGGCCACATGATCGCCATGCCGCTGGTCATGTGGACGGGGTGGACGATCGGCGGTCAGGGGGTCTGGCCGATGATGCTGCTGATCGTGGCCTTTGCGCTGCCGCTGCTGTCCGCCTTTGAGTTCCACGCGCTCAGATCGGCCGGGCAGATCAGGTCGGCGGGCCGTCGTTGGTGGGTGGCGGCGCGCGTTTCGATTCTCGCGATTGCCGCATTCGACGTGGGCATGGGCGCCTCCATGCTGGTGGTGGCATTCGTGCTGCGCTATTCCCCCGACTCCATGGCGTTCTGGCTGGTCATGTGGGCCGGCATGTGGCTGGGTTTTGCGACCGCCTACCCGATGGTGCGGTGGCTGCTTTTGAAAGACACCACCGACTCCGCGACCCCGGCAGCTGCAGCCCCGCACCCGCAGGTCCAGACGGCCCGGTAACCGAGCAGCGAACGGCCCCAGTCGCGCGGTAACCTCGTTCTCATGGCGCGAGCAGCGCGCGATGGAAGGGGATCACTCGCTCATGGCCGACCCCGGTGACGACATCGAGGTGACGCGCGGCGACCGCTTCATCAAGACGGCCGTGGCGATATTGGGCGAAACGGGACGCACCGACTTCACCGTACAAGAGGTGGTGGCGCGGTCCAAGACGTCGTTGCGCGCGTTCTACCAGCACTTCAGCAGCAAGGACGAGCTGTTACTGGCGTTGTTCGACCGAACCATTGCCCAATCGGTGAAGGCCTGGCGCGCCGAGACGACGGGGTTGGACAGCACCTCGGCGCTGAAACTGTTGATCGACCGACTAAGCCAGCAACCGGAATCGAGCATCCAGGACAGCCTCAATCGCGCGCTGACCCTCTACAACCAGCACCTGGCCGAGACCCGGCCCCGCGAATACGCCCGGGTGCTCTCTCCCCTGCACGGCCTGATTCGCGACATCGTCGGGCAGGGCATCACCGAGGGGGTCTTCAACCCCGGATTGGACGTCGGCGCGGCGGCCGCCATCGTCATGCAGACGATGATGGGTGCGCAGCGATTGCATTGGCTCGGTTCGGAATTGAACGGAACGCCGGTCCACGCCGGCCAGCTGTACGACTTCTGCAGTCGCGCCCTGGGCATCCGCGATGCCGATGAAGAGTCGACCGTCCCGTCGCTGGCCGAGCTGTTCGGCCAGATCGGCATGCGCCCCAGCACCCGCAACGGCCAATTCGCCATGACCATGCCGGTCAGCCCCGCGGTGGTCAACACCTCCGGCGCGCTGCAGGGCGGGCTGATCGCCACGCTCGTGGACGTGGCGGGCGGACAATTCGGCCTGGACCACCTACAGCCCGGCACCACCATGACCACCGCGGATCTGTTCATCCGCTACCTGCGGCCGGTTCGGCAGGGGGCGGCGTTCGCGGTGCCCACGATGCTGCGATCCGGACGACGGGCGATGGTGATGCAGGTGGACATCTACGGCGACGGCGACGACGAACTGCTCGCCACGGCCACCGTGAATTTCGCCGTCATCGACGGCGACACCCCGACGACGGGGCTGCGGGCCGACGCCTGAACCGCTATACCCTGTTGCGCAAAAGTGGTAACGTCGTTACCGCGGGTGAGAATAGAGACTTCTGCTAGGAGATTGTCATGCCGTCCCGGGAACTGCCCTTCCCCGTCTTCGACGCGGATAACCACATGTACGAGCCGCAGGAAGCCCTGACCAAGTTCCTGCCGGAAAAGCGCAAAAACGTCATCGACTATGTCCAGGTTCGCGGCCGCACCAAGATCGTGGTGCGCGGCCACATCAGCGAGTACATCCCGAACCCGACGTTCGAGGTGGTGGCCCGCCCGGGCGCCCAGGAAGAGTACTTCCGCAACGGCTCGCAGGGCAAGAGCTACCGCGAAATCCTCGGCGAGCCCATGAAAGCCATCCCCGCGTTTCGGGAACCGGGCGCCCGCCTGGAGGTCATGGACGAGCTCGGCATCGACTTCGCGCTGATGTTCCCGACGCTGGCCAGTCTGGTCGAAGAGCGCATGAAGGACGACCCGGAGATGACCCATGACGTCATCCACGCGCTCAACGAGTGGATGTACGAGCAGTGGTCGTTCAACTATAAGGACCGCATCTTCGCCACCCCGGTGATCACGTTGCCGATCGTCGACCGCGCGCTCGAGGAACTCCAGTGGTGCCTGGACCGCGGCGCGCGCACCGTGCTGGTCCGGCCCGCGCCGGTGCCCGGCTACCGCGGCAGCCGATCGTTCGGCCTCGAGGAATTCGACCCGTTCTGGCAGGCCTGCGTGCGCGCCGAGGTCCCGGTGTCGATGCACGCCTCCGACAGCGGCTACTCGGAGCTGCTCAACATCTGGGAGCCCGGCGACGAATTCCTGCCCTTCAAACCGACCGCCTTCCGCAGCCTCGCCATGGGACATCGGCCGGTCGAGGATGCTTTCGGCGCCTTGATCTGTCACGGCGCGCTTTCGCGCAACCCGGATCTGCGGATCCTGTCGATCGAGAACGGCGCCGACTGGGTGCCGCACCTGTTCAAGGGTCTCAAGGGCGTCTACAAGAAGATGCCGCAGGCGTTCGCCGAGGATCCGATCGAGACGTTCAAGCGCTGCGTCTACGTCAGCCCGTTCTGGGAGGACCGGTTCACCGAGATCGTCAACATGGTCGGTACCGACCGGGTGGTCTTCGGATCCGACTGGCCCCACCCCGAGGGCCTGAAGGACCCGATCACCTTCGTCGACGAGCTCGCCGACTTCAGCGACGAGGATAAGGCAAAGATCATGGGCGGCAACCTGATGAAGCTCATGAAGGTTTCCGCGCCGGCCAAGAAGCCGGTCTCGGCTTGATCGGCGCCGGTCTGCGTTTTCTTGGGACGCGTCCGCGCTCGCAACGATGGAGGGCAGATGAGCGGGGCACCGGACAACGGGACGCCGGTCAATATCGATGATGACGTCGCGCTTCTCACCGAGCAGATCGACGCGGTCAAACGACTCGGACAGCGCGACGACGTCGACGACGAAGACGTCTTCGACCTCAACATCCGGTGGGGCACCGCGCTCGCGGGACGGCTGCCGCGCATGGCGCACTACAGTTCGCTGGGCCAACTCTGCGACGCCGATCAGCGGCGGTTTGAATCGCTGTGTGATCAGCTATGCGAGTTATCGCCTCTGATAAAGCGATTCGACCTGACTCGCCCGAAGCTCCCCGGGTCCACCGACGGTCAGGCTAACGGTCGGGGTCATGCTCGGAAGCGTCCGTGGCGCCTGGCACGTAGGTGAGAAAGTCCTTGTCGGACAGTCTGATCGCGGTTCGCGGCTTCGCGCAGTCCGGGTTGCGGCAGGTCAGGGCGACCATGTAGGCGTCGGCGTCCTCATTGAGAAACAGATAACCCAGGTAAAGGGCGCCGCCGACGGCGAAATCGGTTGCGCCGCAGGCTTCGCAATGTCCACCCTTGGCGGCGACTTGCTCGAGGACGCGGTGCCTGGCCACCGTATCCAAGCTGATCAACTCGGGGCGTACCCCGACCCCCTCGGTCGCCATGTCGGTCATCTCAGATTTCCACGTCCTTGTCGTAATACACGCGGTCCTCGCGCCAGCCTCCGGTACCCATGCCGATACCGGCGTAGTCCTCGACGAACTCGATCTGGTTGATCCACTTGGCCATTTTGAATCCCACTTGGGTTTCCACCCGCAGACGCAACGGCGCGCCGTGCTGGATCGGCAAAGGCGTGCCGTTCATTTCGTACGCCAGCAGGGTCTGCGGCTTGTCGGCGAACTCGAGGTCGATCACTTCGTAGAACTGGCCCCCGCCGTGCGACGCCGGCTCGTCGGTGCTGTTGTCCTGCATGGTCAGGAAGCAGACGTAGCGGGCCTGGGGCAGCGGCCGCACCAAGTCAACGAGCTGACGCAGATGGACTCCGGTCCACTCGCCGATGCTGGTCCAGCCCTGGACGCAATTGTGCATCACGCGTTGGGTTTCCGGCTCGGCAAGCGCCCGCAGGGCACTGAGGTCCAGGGTCACCGGGTTTTCCACCAGGCCGCCGACCCGCAGTCGCCAGTCAACAAAGTTGTGCACCGCCATCACCTTGTATTCCGTGCTGGTGGGCGGCTTTCCATTGACACGGTGCTGCTTGGAGATCTTGTGCGCCGGATAGTTCTGCCGTGAGTTCAGCGGCCGCAACAGCAGACGACGAGCCGCGGTGACCACCGCCCCCAGCACACGCTGCACCGACCGCGGGTTGCGCAGACTCCACACCGTGGCCGCGACATGGACGCCGATGATCGCGGCAACGATCAGCAGGGAGATCGCGGTCGCCCAGTACGTGTTGCGTACGGCGCCGAAAATCATTGCCGCCGTCAGCCGGCCCCAACCCCAGAAGAAGATCATCGACAGGTGAATCGTGATGAAAATCAGGAAGGCGACCAGGCCCAAGAAGTGCAAGCTGCGTGCCCATTGCCGACCGCCCCACATCTGCACGTACCACGGGAACCGCGCCTCGATCGCCGGCGACTGTGCGGCCCCGGTCAAGATCTGAAACGGCGCAAGGACGAAGACGACTCCCGCATACGTCAGTTTCTGCATGGCGTCCAGCGGCTCGCTGGGCAGCACCGGCGGGAGGTTGAACGACAGGTACGTGACGATGTCGTCCCAGGCTTCGGGGAAAATCGACCATGAGGCGGGCCAGTAGCGATGCCATTGGCCGGTTGCGAACAACAGGATGTAGTACGACAGGCCCAACAAGATCCAGCCGATCACCACGAAGAAGTGCCAGTGGCGGCCCACGCCGAGCTGCGCGCGGCCGGGCAGCGAGATGAACGGGCTGTATTCCTCTTCTTCGTCAAGGGTGTCGTAGATCCTGTCCCGCGGCATGACCTTTCGGGTGAAGCGGGCCCACTCCGAGCCCGGCTTGCTGTCGTCGTGCCAGTACAACTTCGGGTGGGTGGCCAGGATCTCGATGCCGCTGCGCAGAATCAGCGTCACGAAGAGCACGTTCAACCAATGATCGATGCGCAGCCATACCGGATAGTCCAACGTGGTCATGCCCGGGCCCCGTCAGTCATACCACTGCTGGCGGTGCGGATAGGCCACGTTGATCCCCGACAACACCGTCGTGTGCACGGCGATGAAGGCAGCCGCGCACACCATTGCCAGTGTTCCCGGCGCGAAGTCCCATCGGGCGGTCACCGCTTCCAATGCCGGCAGGCCGACCCACCGGGTGAGGAGATAGACGACGAGAAAGGCCGAGCAAATCAGGCTGCCGAGATACCAACCGACTTGGGGCACTGAGGGTTTGATGCCCATCAGCATGGCACTCGCGGCGATCAGGCAGGCGCCTGCCAGCACAACAACGTAGGCGGCGAAATACCCTGGCAGATGCGGCCGGGTGGCCAGAACGTAAGCGTGCACCGCAACCAGACCGGTCAGCAGCGTCCCGCCCAGCGCGGTCACCGCACGGGGCAAGTTAAATGCCACCCAGCCGTTCAGGGTGAGCACTGGTGACGTCAGCAACCGCCGCCACAGCGCCGCCGCGCGTCGAGCCACGAGATCGGCCACGACAGCGAGGTACCCGCGCCAAACCGGCCGCAAACGGCGCCGTTTTGCCGTCCGAGGCCGCGATTGTCGCAGGCGTCAATTGCATTACCAAGCGAATTGGCGACACAATTAACGGCGGTGACCAAACCGCGCAATACGCAGCCATGACCCATTGCTAATCTGGACGACTATTTGTGCAAATTAGGTCGGCCCATTGACCCGGTTTTCGACACGACCCTTCGTTGTGGGCCGCTCGAGGCTGCTAGGAGGGACGGCCAGATGGTGGCCGAAAAGGACTGGGACCGAACCGTCGGTGCGGCCGAGGACGTACGCCGCGTCTTCGAGAACGTCCCCGCGCTGTTGGTCGGGCTCGAGGGGCCCGATCACCGATTTATCGCGGTCAACGCGGCTATCGCACACTCAGTCCGCCAATTGACTCCATCGGGCTATTTGTGCGTGACATCTATCCCGAGCTGGAGAGCCAAGAAATCCTCCACATGTTCGACCAGCTATATCAAACGGGCGAGCCACAGTTGGGCACAGAATGGCGGGTCCAGGCGGACTTCGACCGCGAGGGACACCCACAGGAACACTTTCTCGACTTCATCGTCACGCCGCGGCGCGCGGAGGACCGCTCGATCGAAGGCGTGCAACTTGCCTTCCTCGACTTCACAAGCCGCGTGCAGGCGCGAATGGCCGCCGAAGCGCGCCTCGAGGAGCTCTCCGAGCGGTATCGCAACGTGCGCGATTCCGCCACCGTCATGCAGCAGGCGCTGCTGGCACCCTTGGTGCCCGTCACTCCCGGCGCGGACGTGACCGCCCAGTATCTCGTCGCCGCGCAGGACACCGCGGCCGGTGGCGACTGGTTCGACGCAAATACCCCTCGGCGACCGGCTGCGGTGACGTCGTCGGCCATGGCGTCGAGCGGCCGCGGTGATGTCGCAGTTGCGTACCGTGCTGCGGATGCAGGTCGTCGCGGGATATCCGATCGCCGAAGCGCTCGAGGCGGTCGACCGATTCCGCAAGCACGTACCGGGGTCGAACACGGCCACGATGTGCGTCGGCTCGCTGGACTTCGCACCGGCGAATTCCGCTACTGCACCGCGGGACACCCGCCGCCACCGCTGGTAACGGCGGACGCCACCGCGCGGTACCTCGAGCCGTCCGGTGCGGGGCCCCTCGGCAGCGGCACCGGCTTTCCCGTGCGCACCGAATTCGTCGACGTGGGCGACTCGATCCTGCTATACACCGACGGTCTCATCGAACGACCCGGCCGGCCATTGGGTGCCAGCACCGCCGAATTCGCCGAGCTGGCCGCGAACATCGCCGGCGGACAGCGCGGGTTCGTCATCGAATCCTCGATGCGGGCGATCGACCGCATTTGTTCGGAGACACTGGAATTGCTGCTGCGCTCGACCGGATACAGCGACGACGTGACACTCCTTGCGGCACAACGCCGGACGCCGCCGACACCGCTGCACCTGACACTGGATGCAACAATAGGTGCGGCGCGGGCGGCACGCACCCACCTGCGGCAATGGTTGTCGGACGTGGCCGCCGACGCGGACGACATCTCCGATGTGGTGCACGCGATTTCGGAGTTCGTCGAAAACGCGGTCGAGCACGGGTACGCCACCGAGGTCACCGACGGCGTTGTCCCGGAGGCGATGCTGTCCGGCGATGGCAACCTGCACGCCTCGGTGATTGACCGTGGCCGGTGGAAGGATCACCGCGAGGGCGCGACGGGGCGTGGTCGCGGCCTCGCCATGGCCGAGGCCCTGGTGTCGGAGGCGCACGTCAGTCACAAATCCGAGGGAACGACCGCCAGTGTGACGCACCCGCTCTCGCGGCCGGCGAGTTTCGTCACCGATTCCGTGATCAGCCGCGCGGCCGAGCGTCGAACGGTCAGCGCGGAATTCGTCTCCGAGGTCAGCGAACCGGGCCGCATCGTGGTCGGTGGTGATGTCGACTCCAACACCGCGCCGACGTTGGACCGTCAGATTGCCGTCGAAAGTCGTTCCGGCGTCGCACCCTTGACGGTCGACCTCAGCGCCGTCACCCATCTGGGATCGGCGGGCATCAGCGCGCTGGCCGCCGCCCGCGAGCGGGCGCAGCGACAGGGCAGTGAATACCTGTTGGTGGCACCGCCCGGAAGCGCGGCCCACCATGTCTTATCGCTGGTCCAGATCCCCGTGGTGAGCGGCCTCGCCGAGAACGTCGTCGCCGAGGGTTAAGCCCGGTCGGCCCGTTCGCCGTGGCGCACTTGGTTGAACGGCACACCGCGGTCGGCGGCGTATTCACGGGGGAAGCCCAGCACCCGCTCGCCGATGACGTTGCGGGCCATCTCCGTGGTGCCGCCGCCGATGGCGACGGTCTGGCGGGACAGATAGCGCACACCCGTTTCGAGTCCGGCGCCCGGTTCGCCCACGACGCCGGCACTTCCCGCGATCGCAAGCGCCGTGTCGACATCCGTCGTCGTGGTCTCGGAGTGAAACAGCCGGATCAGCGTCCCGGCGGCCGGCGGCAGCGCGCCGTCTCTGACGCTGCGGTAGACGTGACCGATCAGTTGCTCGGCCACCGCGCGGTGCACCAGGGCGCGGCCGGCCATCTCCTGCACGCGTTGGTTGTCGGCCTGTCCGGTCTTATCCGCAAGGGCCACGTAGTCCACCGGAATCGCGTTGCCGCCCTCGCTGCCGCTGCCGCTGGCGAACTCGGACCCCTGCCCCACCGCCCGGCGCTCGTGGTAGAGCTGCCGCGAGGCCACCGCCCAGCCGCCGTTGACCTCACCGACGACGGCGTCATCTCCCACGTCGACCCCGTCGAGGAACTCCTCGCAGAATTCGGTGGATCCGCTGAGCATCGTTATGTGCCGCAACGTGATTCCGGGATGCGCGATGGGCACCAGGAACATCGTCAGGCCCTCGTGCTTGGGCACATCCCAGTTGGTGCGGGCCAGGCACAAGCCGTAATCGGCGGCGAACGCGCTCGTGCTCCAGGTCTTGGCGCCGTTGATAATCCACCGATCGCCGCGGCGCTCGGCCCGGGTTAGGACGCCGGCCAGATCCGATCCGCCGCTGGGCTCGCTCAACAACTGCACCAGCACCTCCTCGCCGCGCAGCGCGGCGGCGATGTGGTGCTTCTTCTGGTCTTCGCTGCCGGTGTCGAGCAGCGTGGCGCAGCAGATGGTGAACGTCGGGGTGTTGAGAATCAACGGCATCTCATAGTCGACGGACTCGGCGTCGAACGCCTTCTGGTATTCGTAGTCCAGCCCCAGGCCGCCGTACTGGCGGGGAAAGCAGATGCCGGCGAATCCGCCGTCGTACAACCGCTTCTGCAGTTCCCTAGCCCGCAACCACGACCGTTCGTCGTCACGCGGCGCGGCAGGCGGCGCCTCACGGTCGATGGCGGGCATGTTGTCCGCCAGCCATGCCCTGGCCCGGGCGGCGAACTGCGCAACGGACTCGGTCGACGTCATCGGGTCTTCCTCATTTCGCCGAACGGCCCGCCTTTTCGAACTCGTACACGCGCAGATTGTGCTCCTCGGGAGTGCCGAACGTGCTGCGGTACAACGTGATCCGACGCAAATACAAGTGCAGGTCGTGTTCCCAGGTAACGCCGATACCACCGTGCATCTGCACGCAGGCCTGGACGATCTGGCCCGCCATCTCGCCCACGTAGGACTTGGCGATGCTGGACGACAGGTTCGCTTGCGGCGCGCGGGCCGCCACGTCGGCGACCGCCGCTGAGGTGGTGGCGCGACAGGCTTCCAGCCAGAGCTTCATGTCGGCGAACTTGTGCTTGAGGGCTTGGTAGGACGCCAGCGGACGACCGAACGTGTGCCGGTCCAACGCCCACTGCACGGTGAGATCGAAGACGGTCTGCAGGGCGCCGACGACTTCGGCACATTGCAGCACCTGGGCGATCTGGCTCTGCCGCTCGATGAGCGCGCCCGTCTCGTCGGGAGTGCCGACGGCCGCGGAGCGCGGCACCGCGACACCGTCGAAGTGCACGCGGGCGTATTGCTTAACCAGATCGACCGACTGCTGCGGTTCGATCCGGACGCCCGGCGCGTCCGTCGGCACCAGAAACTGACGGATCTGCGCGGCATTCGCGCCGCAGCGCGCCACCACCAACAGCGCCGCACTCTGGGCCCCCGCCTCGACGCGGTCCTTGACGCCGTCGATACGGTAACCGAAGTCGGTCTCGGTGGCCGTCACCGAAGGATTCAACGGTGCCCAGCCCTGACCCGGCTCACACACCGCCCAGGAGGCCACGGTCTCACCGGAGATCAGCGACTCGATGGTGTCGGCGTGCTCGCCCGAATTTACGCACTCGACAAGCCCGGTGAGCACGGTGCTGACCGGATACAGCGGCCCGGGCGCCACCGTCTTCCCGAGTTGTTCGGCGACCGTGGCCAGGTCAGCGAAGCCGTTCCCCGAGACGTTTCCGCCGCCCAACTCCTCCGGGACCAGCAGGGCGGTCCAGCCGAGCTCGGCGGCGCGCCGCCACCATGCGGGGTCGAACGAGGTGCCCTCGGCGTGCAGCTCCCGCACCCGGCGCAGCGGCGTTTCCTTATCCAGGAAGGCCTGGGTGGTCGAGGTGAAAAGGCTCTTTTCCGGAGAGTCGAGGGTGGTCATGATGCCGAGGGAATCCTTCTTGACATTCGATCGCTGCGGCTGCAACGGAAACGGTTTGAGTGGTTGATCATCCGCCCGATCGGTCCTCGGTTGGCTGGCGTTTCCGATGTTAGCAACGCCCAATACGGTAAGAGATACCGGAGCTCAGTCGGTAATGCGCGGGAGCACGCCGGCCGGAAGCGAATCCGCTGCTACATGGCGAACACGCGGCGCAACGCCAGTGCGTGTAGCGCCCGATTCTCCTGCGAAACCACCCAATCCGGCACCATCGAATCGAAGCCGTTGAAGGTAGCGGCGATTACATGCAATTCGGTATGGACGAAGGCGTGCAACAGCCGGTTGGCGTAGTCGATGGCCTCGTCGCGACAGGGATCGATTTCCGAGCAGCTGACGAACGTCGGCGGCAGGCCTTCGAGGTTGGCCCGGTGCGCCGGGACATGCTGACCATTGGCGCTGGCGTGGCCGAGGTAGTGGTTCCACGCCCGGCTCACTGCCGGACCGTTGAGGCCCGGGGTCCGCTGGAATTCGCGGCGCGAGGGCGTGGCGTCGGAATCGAGCATCGGCTGGTGCAGGATCTGCATCAGGATCGCTGGACCCTCTTGGTCGAACATGCGCTGCGTCAGTCCCGCAACCAGCGCCGCACCTGCATCCCGGCCCATCACCGCGATGCGGCAGGCATCGGCGTCCAGCTCCTCGCTGTTCTCGACGGCGTAACGCAAGGCCGCTTCGACATCGTCGAGCGCCGCCGGGCACGGATGCTCCGGCGCGAGCCGGTAGTCGACCGAAACCACCAGGCAACCGCCGTCACGGGCCAACTCCGCGCAGTGCGCGTGGTCGGTCTCCAGGTTTCCGGTGACAAACGCGCCGCCATGGGCGTATATGACCAGTGGCGCGCGGGATTCGGCGTGGCCGCGATACAGCCGCAGGCCCAGTTGCTGACCGTCCGGACCGGCGATGGAGCGGTCGTCGATCGACACCCCGGTGGTGTCGGCCGACGCGGCGCGCTGCGCGGCCAGCAGGTTGGCGTGTTCACGCTCGGCCGCCAGCGTCTCGGCGCGGAATTCGAAGGCGCCCAACGCCACGGCGGCGTCGCGCAGCACCGGATCAATGCGGGTGAGGCCGTGTGGCCGGGCCAGATTCGTCTGTGTCATGTCAACTCAATTTTCGGGCTCGTCGTGCGGGCTCATCGGCGGTTCGGTGACGGTAGGCCTTACCGGACACCACCTTCAAAGTAGACCTGCGCTTTCAGGGGTCGACATCGGAACCCGTCAACCTGGCCGGGGGGTCATGAATGTGTCCGAGCCGTTGGGCTACGTTGCTATCTATACTATGATAGCTATTTTCCGCTGGGTTCCACCCGCCGTGGATTTCGCGGGCACTCGCTTCGGTCCGCGTGAACGGCCTTATCGGTTGTTTCAGGAGGAGCGCTGATGACGCTCAGCACTGACCCGAACGGTCAGCCCGTCGTGCCTGCATTGGATTTGACCGGCGAAATCAGCCCCTACCCCTTCTTTGAGCACATGCGCCACACCGACCCGGTATGGCACGGTTCGCTGGGCGATAACAGTCAGTTGCCGGAAGAGCTGCGGCCCGACGACGAATGGGTCCTGTTCGGCTACGACGGTGTCTCCCAAGCTTTTCGCGACGACCGCATCTTCACTTCGGCCGCCTACGACAAGACGATCGGGCTGGTGATGGGACACACCATCCTGGCGATGGGCGGCAAAGAACACCACGACCACCGCAACCTGGTGGCTAAAGCGTTCCGCGCGACCGCGCTGGAACGCTGGGAACCCAAGGTCATCGGGCCGGTCTGCGGTCAACTGGTCGACGAAATCAAAAACGACGGTCATGCCGATCTGGTGAAGGCGGTGACGTTCGAATTCCCCACCCGGATCATCTCGACGCTGCTCGGTCTGCCCGCCGAGGATCTCGACCTGTTCCGGCGGCTGTCCCTCGACCTGATCTCCATCCCCACCGACATCGTGGCGGGATTGAACGCCGCCACCGAGCTTTACGACTATTTCCTCAAACAAGTCGAGCAGCGCCGGCGCAAGCTGACCGATGACATCATCGGCGACCTGGTTGCCGCCGAGATCGACGGGGAAAAACTCACCGACGAGGCCATCATCGCCTTCTTGCGGTTGTTGTTGCCGGCCGGCTTGGAGACCACCTATCGTTCCTCGGGCAATCTGCTGTACCTGTTGCTGACCCATCCCGAACAACTGGCGATGGTCTATCAGGATCGGTCCCTGATACCGATGGCGATCGAGGAGGGGCTGCGGTACGAAACGCCACTGACCACGGTCATGCGGACCACCACCGAAGAGGTCGAAATCGGCGGCAAGACAATTCCGGCCGAGGCGCAGATCGACATGTGTATGGGCTCGGCCAATCGCGACGAGAGCCGCTGGACCGATCCGAACACGTTCGACATCCGCCGGCCGCGCCAGTCCCACATCGCCTTCGCCGGCGGTATCCACATGTGCCTCGGCATGCACCTGGCCCGCCTGGAAACTCGGGTAATGCTCAACAGCCTGTTCGATCGCGTCGACCGGCTGGCGTTCGTGCCTGACGACGGAACCGGCGAGGAATCCAAGATCGTCGGGCTCACATTCCGGTCGCCGAACAAGCTTCCCGTCACGTTCGCGCCCGCCGCATGAGAAGCCACGCAGCGATCCTGCACGACGTCGGCGGGCCGTGGTCTGTCGAGGAATTCGAGCTCGATCCGCCCAAGGCCGGCGAGGTCCTGGTACAGATGGCGGCCGCCGGCTTGTGTCATTCCGACGACCACATCCTCAAAGGTGACATGTCGGCGCCCAATGAGGTGATGCGATCCATGGGGCTGCCGACCATGTTCCCGACGATCGGCGGCCACGAGGGCTCCGGCATCGTGCGTGAGGTCGGCCCCGGCGTCACCGACTTCGCCCCGGGTGATCACGTGGTGATGTCGTTCGTCGCGGTGTGCGGCCAATGCCGTTGGTGCGCCAGCGGAATCGAGTACCTGTGCGACGTCGGCATCGGCACCATGATCCCGGGAATGCCGACGGACGGCACCTTCCGCCACCACACCGCCGACGGCCGCAGCCTTGGTCACATCGCCAAGATCGGCGCCTTCGCCGAACACACCGTGGTGTCGACCAATTCATTGGTGAAGATCGATGAACGCCTGCCCTTGACGTCGAGCGCGCTGCTGTCCTGCGCCATCCCAACCGGTTACGGTTCGGTCGCCAACCGGTCGAACATGCGCGCCGGGGACACCCTCGCGGTGATCGGTGTGGGCGGAATCGGGACTGGCGCAATCCAGGGTGCCCGGATCAACGGCGCCGCCCAGATCGTGGCCGTCGACCCGGTGGACTTCAAACAGAAATCGGCGCTGCAATTCGGCGCGACACACAGCGCGGCGACCATCGCCGAGGCGATGGATTTGGTGCGGGATCTGACGTACGGGGTGATGGCCGACGCGGTGGTGGTCTCGCCGTCGTTGATCACGGCCGAGGACGTCCGTGACGCGGTGAAGCTCACCCGCAAGGGCGGCACCTGCGTGCTCACCGGCATGACCTCGCAATTGACCCGCTCGGTCAAGATCGACCTGCAGGACTTCATCCTGATGAACAAGACGTTGGCGGGCACCATATTCGGCTCGTGCAATCCGAAGGCGGACATCTCCCGGCTGGCCCGGCTTTATCAGACCGGTCAGCTCCAGCTCGACGAGATGATCACCAAGCGCTACCGCCTCGACGAGGTCAACGACGCCTACGACGACCTGCTCAGCGGCAGGATCGTGCGGGGCATCATCGATTTCGGGATCGCCTGAAAACGCTGCCTACATCTTGATCGCCGGAATGAGCCTACTGAGATTCCAGAGCCGGTCTCTTCGCGCCGACAGGCAGGAGATCGCCAGCGCGACAGCCGTTATCCCGACCAGCACGATGATCGCCTGCCATAACCTGGCGTCGATGCCGCCGAGGATGAGCTGGCGGAGTCCGTTGACGCCATAGGTCATCGGGTCGAAGCGGTGCAGGATCTGAAACGGCCGTGACGTGGTCTCCACGGGATACATCCCGCCCGCGCTGACAAGCTGCAGCATGAGCAGAGCCATGATCAGCACCCGGCCCACCGCTGGACCGACGAGCGCGTTGATCGCCTGCGTCGCGGCGACGAACGCGCCGCAAATCAGCACCATGAACCCCAGCATCGCCACCGGGTGGACGGCGTGCATCCCGAGGGCGAACCGGACCACACAGTAGAGCACGACGGCTTGGAAAAGCGCGATCGCGGCGGCGGGCAGGTAGCTGGCGAGCACCACGCGGAACGCCAGCACCTCCGCGGCGATCGCGCGAGTCTGCAAGGGACGCAGTACCATCCAAAGCACCAAGGCGCCGAAGAACAACGCGAGCGTGAGAAAGAACGGCGCCATCCCGGTGCCGAAGTTGGGCGCGGCGTTCTCGTGTGAAGCCTCGAGTTGTACCGGACCGCCGATGGTGTCGGCGACCGCATCCTTTTGCTGGCTCGTCCAATTGGGTACCTGCTTGGCGCCCTGAGCGAGTTTGGTCGCCAGCTCGGCCGACCCCCCGTTGAGCTGTCGTGCGCCGTCGTCGAGTTTGGCGATGCCGCCGGCCAATTCGGCGTTGCCGGTGGCGACCTGCTGGGCTCCGTCGCGCAGCTGGGTGAGCTTGTTCGTCAACTCCTGTCCCTTGCTGCCGACCTGGTCGAGCGCCGACCCGAGCGGACTGCCCGGGCCACGCAACCCCGATGTCATCGCGATCGCTGCGTTCTGCGCATCGGTGAGCTGTTGGCGTATCTGGGGCGTGAACTGGTGGCCCCGGAGCTGATCCTGGATGCCGCGCAGGTTGTTCGCCAGCGGATCCCGTCGTGCGGAGAGCTGATCGATCACCGACGACAGCGAACTCGCGGCGGCATCCTGCGCCGCGGCGATGGCGCCGAGCTGATCGTTAGCCTGCGCGAGCGCGGTTGCGCCCTGTTGCAATTGCTGCGTGCTGCCACCGATCTGTGACACCGCCTTGGTCACCGCGAGCAGCGGGTCGGTGGCCTGGTTGATCCCGTCTGACAGTTGCTTGGCACCAGCGGCAAGCGTCGCCGAGCCGGACCGCGCGCTGTCGAGGCCGGTCACCAGCTGACCGGCACCGTCATCGAGTTGAGCCGCCCCATCTGCGGCCTGCTTGATACCCGATCCCGACGAAACCACCACCGACAGCATCTGATTGACGGCCTGGCCCGAGATCCGGCTGGATACGGCGTTGAGCACCTGCCCGATGGCGGTACGACCGATGCTGGTGGAGATGTAGTTGTTGGCGTCGTTGTAGACGGCGATGAGATTGGCCTTCTTGGGTTGCCCGGTCACCGGCGAGGCGATCGCCGCGCTGAAGTCCGGCGGCAACTCGACCATGAAGTAATACTTGCCGTGATCGACTCCGTTGCGTGCCTCCGGCAGGTCCACGACGTGCCAGTCAAGGCCGCCGTCCGCGGTCAGGCTCTTGGCGATCTCCGCGCCGGCGTTGAACTGCTGCCCGGACACGACGGCGCCACGGTCGCGGTTGACCAGCGCCACCGGCATCTTGTTGGTGTGGCCGAAGGGATCCCAGAACGCCCACAGATACAGCGCCCCATACACCAAGGGGAGCAGCATCAGTACCACGATTGCCACGCGGGTCAACCGGCTACGGCCGAAGCGTTTGATCTCTGAGCCAAAAGCGAGTCCAGCCAGCATCTTTCAGCCCCCTCCGGTCAACATGCGGTGATCGTGTAGTTCGTGGTCGGGTGCGTCCGCGCCGAGCGGGTTGGTCACCCCGACGACGACGGTGCGCCGCCTCGCGATCACGCCGAGCCTGTCCGCCGCGGTCGTTCGCCGGGAACTGTCGCGAACCTGCTCGAGGTCGCCGACCACCAGGATCGGACGGTTCGACAGCAACGCCAACGTGATTCGCAGCAAAAACAGGTCGAGGTCCGACAATTCGACGATGTAGGTGTCGTGGGACGGCGGGGCCATCTCCCCGAAGACCTCGGTGAACTCGGCGGGACCCGATTCCAGCGGCACCGATGAATACCACGGCGCCAGCCACCGACGTTGCTCGGCGATCACGGTCCCCACGGTCACCGAATCCTCCAGCTCGTCGATGTCATCGAAGGCCGCGATCGAGCACTGCCGTCGGATCGCGCGCGGGGTCGTTTCGCCGAGGACTGTGAGCGTGCCGTGGCTCGGCTTGAAGCGTCCCGCGAGCGTCAGCAGCAGCGTGGTCTGCCCCGGCCCGCCGGGCATCTGAATCGCGTGAAAACCCGGTCTGAGCGCGAGGTCGATATCCGAAAACAGCGGGCCGTGCTCGCCGTCGACGCCTAAACCGTGGGCGGTGATCACCGGCGCCGCCGTGTCCGGCTCGTCATCTGTATCCATGGGGCTCTTCCTGATCGGCCGAAGCCGGGATCGATTGCAGCACTGCGGTGATCAGCCGCGTGAGCAGGTCGGGGTTGATGGTCCCGGGACGCAGGACCTCTTCCATCGCGATGCCGAGGTTGATCGCGACGACGAGCTGGGCGAGGTCGGCCAGCTCCCGATCGTCGGCCGCGGACGGGGTCGTTTCGACGATGTGCACCGCTTGGTCGGCGGCCGCGGTGCGGCGGCGTTCGATGAGGCGCTCGCGCAGCTGGTGGTCACGCTGGGCGCGCAGCCAGTATTCGACGAACAACACGTAAAAATCGGAGTGGTCGCGAACGGCCTGCAGCCATGACCGACTCAATTCGCGTGCTGCCGCATCGGTGTCGCCGCCGCTGCTGTCCAGGGCCGTGGCGATCTGCTCGCCGCGCAGCTCGAACTCGCGGTCGAGCAGGGCCAGGAACAGCTCGTCCTTGGATTCGAAGTTCGAGTAAACCGCACCCTTGGTGAAGCCCGCGGCCTGGCCGATGGCGTCGATGGTGGCCCCGGCGAATCCTTCGGCGGCGAAAACCTTCGACGCCGCGTCCAGGATCCGGTCGCGAACCTCGCCGCGGGTGGGGCGGGTTCGGAGCGGCTTGACAGGTGACATGGTCAGCAGCATACTCCTCGGTATCGAATGGATACTAGTGAGTATTGAAATGTTTGCCGACCGGTCGTCTAGGCGAGCTTGGCCAGGGTGTGATCCCACAGCTCGCGCGCAAGGACCGGATCGTAGGCCGCCCGATTGGCTTTGGCGACTTTGCCTTTCACGTAGTATTCGCCGACCGCCCAATCGACGCCGGGCACGCTGGTGGCCAGCCAGACCAGCTGATCGGCGCCATCATCCGGGGACTTGATCAGTCCGCTGACCGGCGTGCGTTGCACGGTCGTCAGGAACCGCGAGCCGGACGAATGACCGATGTTGGTGTTGACGAAACCTGGATGAACCACCGCAACCGAAAGACCATCGGCGCAAAAGCGCCGATGTAATTCCCTGGTGAACAAGATGTTTGCCAACTTCGCTACCGCGTAGGCGGTGCTGGGCCGGCGTCGTTCCGTCGCATCGAAATCGGCGAGCTTGACGTTGCGCAACAGCCGCTGCGACGAACTGGACGTGTTGACAATCGTGGCCCGCGAACCGACCAGCACGTCCAGCAACCGCGTGGTGAGCAGGAAGGGTGCCAGGTAGTTGACCTGAAGGGTGATCTCGTGACCGTCGGCCGTGCGGTGCGGCTTGGAGAACACGCCGCCGGCGTTGTTGCCCAGCACGTCGATGCGCGGATATTCGGAGCGGATCTTGTCCGCCAGGGCGTGCACCTGGGACAGGTCGGCGAAGTCTGCGACGAAGTAGTCGGCGTCGAGCTCCGCGGCCACGGCGGCGGTCTTGCCTTCCGAGCGCCCCACCAGCACCACGTTGGCGCCGCCGCGGCTGATCCGACGGGCGGCTGCCGCGCCGATGCCGTCGCTGGCACCGGTGATGACAATCGTCCTACGCGCCATTGCCTCGACCTCCACAGGGAGTGTAGCGACAGCCGGCGCGGCCGCGGTCAGGCCAGCGAGTACCGAACCGGCAGATGCTTGAGTCCGCCCACGAAGGTGGTGGCAACCAGCTCTGGGTCGCCGGTCAGTTCAATGGATTTGAGCCGGGGCAGCAACTCGGAGAAGAAGCTGTTGACCTCCATCCGGGCCAGCGCAGCACCCATGCAGAAGTGCACACCGTAACCGAACGCCAGGTGCTTGTTGGGGTCGCGACCGACGTCGAAGCGAAATGGTTCGCTGAAGACGTCCTCGTCACGGTTGGCCGAAACATAGGACAGCAGCACCGAATCCCCCGCGGCGATGGGCACTCCGCGCACGGTGGTGTCCCTGGCGGCGGTCCGCATGAATTCCTTGACCGGGGTCACCCAGCGGATCATCTCCTCGGTGGCCAGTGGCATCAAGTCTGGGTTGTCGCGCAGGCGCCGGCGTTGATCGGGATTCTCGATGAGGGCGTGCAGCCCCCCGGATATGGTCGCGCTGGTGGTGTCGTGGCCGGCGGTGGCCACGATCAGGTAGTAGGACACGGTGTCGATGTCCGACAGCGGTTCGCCGTCGACGCGGGCGTTCGCGATCGCCGACGCCAGGTCCTCGGTCGGGTGCTCGCGACGCGACGCCGTCACACCGTTGAAGTAACCGAACATGTCGAACAGCGCCGGCAGCTGATCCTCGTTCGTGCTGCCCCGTTTGAATTCGGAGTCGTCGCTGCCGAACAACTCCTGGGTCAGCGTGAGCATCCGCGGAAAATCGGCCTCGGGCAGCCCCAGCAGCGACATGATGACGTAGAGCGGGTAGTTGACCGCGACCTCCTGAACGAAGTCGCATTCGGGGCCGGCCGCCATCATCTTGTCGACATAGATCTTTGCCAGTTCGTCCACCCGAACCTTCAACGCCCGCATCGCCTTTGGGCGAAACCAGTCGGAGCCGATCGCGCGCACCACCCGGTGCTGTGGATCGTCCAGATGGATCAGCGTGCGCACGCCGGCGGCCGCCTGCATCTCGTCGCCTTCGGCGGTCGTCAGCACCGGCCGGGGCCAGTTGGTGAAGAGCATGTTTTCGCGTTCGATATCCATGATGTCGGCGTGCTTGGTGATCGCCCAGAACGGCCGGTAGTTCGGGACGTCGACCCAGGACACCGGGGCGTTGGCGCGCAGGTGCGTCAGCGCGGCATGCAGCCGCCGGTCGTCGGTGTACGCCAACGGGTCCGCCAAGAGCTTCGCGGCCTCGTCCATCGTCGTTGCGCTCACTGCTGAGACTCCTCGATTAGTGACGCCTCGTCGGCCTCCCTGCCAGCGGCGTCAGGCATGCGGGTAACTTTACCGTAAGCAATCCAGTATGTGACCCTACAAACCTGGTCGCGCGACGAATCTTCTATGAGGTAGGACATAGGCATGGCCAAAGCCCAGGATTGGGGAGAAACGCTCGAGGATCTCGAGCGGCGCCGTCGGCAGGCGTGGGGCATGGGCGGGCCGGAGCGGCTCGACAAGCATCGCGGCAAGGGCAAGCTCGACGCCCGCGCGCGCATCGACTACCTACTCGACCCGGGGACATTCCACGAGCTCGGCACCCTGGTCGGCGGCGAGATCGCGGCCGACGGCCTGGTCGTCGGCTCCGGTGAGATCAACGGCTCGCCGGTGATGCTGGGCGCCGAGGACTTCACCACCATGGCGGGCAGCATCGGCCCCGGTGGTAATTCGAAGCGGTACCGGATCGCCGAACTGGCGGTGCGGGACAAAATTCCGCTGGTGATGCTGCTCGAAGGGGCCGGCTTTCGCCCCACCGGTGGCCATTACGGACGGACCCCCACCGACTTGCTGGCCCAGGCGCAGTGCTCGGGCCGCGTGCCGACCGTCGCGGCCGTGCTCGGCCCCTCGGCCGGACACGGCGCACTGGTGGCGCCGGTCTGCGACTTCCGGATCATGAGCCGGCAGGGGGCGATCTTCACCGCGGGACCGCCTGTCGTCAAAGAATCCACCGGAGAAGAGGTTTCGAAGGAGGACCTCGGCGGACCCACCGTCGCCCTGCCGAGCGGCGTGATCCACAATGTCTCCGAGGACGACGAGGCCGTCCTTGACGACGTCCGGCGTTACCTGTCCTACTTCCCGCCCAGCGCATGGTCCTACCCGCCGCCGCTTCCCGCGGACGAGGCCGCCCAGCCGCGGCAGACGCCGGAGCTGCTCGACATCGTGTCCCGGGACAACCGCCGCGTCTACGACATGCGCGCGGTGCTCGAAGTCGTCTTCGACAGCCCCGACTGGTTCGAGGTACAGCCGCAGTTCGGCAAGGCGATCATCTGCGGGCTGGCCCACCTCGGCGGTCACCCGGTTGCGGTGGTGGCCAACCAACCTCAGGTGCTGGCCGGCTCCATCGACGCCGACGCCGCCGACAAGGCCGCGCACTTCATCATGGTGGCCGACTCGTTCCACCTGCCCATCGTCTTCCTCGCCGACAACCCCGGGATGCTGCCCGGCAGCCGTTCCGAGCGCAGCGGCGTGCTGCGTGCCGGCGCGCGGATGTTCGCCGCGCAGACCGCCGCCACCACGTTGAAGCTGCATCTCACGCTGCGCAAGGCGTATGGGTTCGGGTCCATGGTCATGTCGCTGTTGGGCTTCGACCATCAGGTCGCGACGTTCGCCTATCCCGGTGCGACGATGGGCGCCATGAGCGCCGCGGCCCTCAGCCGCGCGTCACACGCCGGCGAAGACCTCTCGGCCAAGCTGCGCAACGCCGAGCTGCAGGCGTCCTTCGGCTCGGCCGAACACATGGGCTTCGACGAACTCATCGACCCCCGTGAGACGCGCGACGCGCTGCTGGCGTCCTTGAAGCGCGGCCTGTCCAGCCGGCAGGCCGCCGCCGAACCGGTCACCCGGACCGTCATCATGCCTTAGCACTGGCCCGAAACTGTAACTAGCGACGCGTTTCCCGAGTGCGGGTGTCGGTGGTTACAGTCTCGCGGTATTCGGCGACGATCGGCTCCAGCTCGTCGGGGGTGGCGCCGTGCAGGATGACCGCGTCGGCCCCGTAGTCGAATTCCGTACGGATGCGATCCACACACCGCTGCGGCGACCCGGTGGCCGAGGGCTTCAGCCATTCGTCGGGAATCAGCGTCGCGATGTGCTCGATCTGCTCGGCGGTGGCTTTGTGATCGATCCCGCCCGCGATCGAGGTGACCACCGAGTCTTCGCGAAAGCGTTGCAGCACAGTGGGATCCCAGTTGTTGGTCCGCACCAGCAGATCGCCGTAGCCCTGCAGGTAGGTGGCCAGCCGCGCCACGGTCTTCTTCAGCCGCAGTTCTTCGGGCAGATGGTCACCGACGGTGGCCAAGCACGACCACACCCGCACGCCGTCCGGGTCGCGGCCGGCCTTTTCCGCGGCCGACTTCACGGTTTGGACGCTGCGCTGCAAGGTCTCCGGGGTGAAATAGGTGTGCAATATGACGTCGTCGAACACGCGCCCGCCCAGGGCGAGGGTGTTGGGGCCGAAGGCCACCAGCGCCAGCCGAATGTCCTCGTTGAAGTCGGGATCGAGAAACAGGATGGGATACTTGCCCATCGGGCCGTCGTGATTGAAGATCACCTCGCCGTGCCACAGCCGCCGCATGACCTGGGCCCAGTCCTCCATCTGCGCCGTCGTCACCGCCGGGATGCCGAATGCCCCGTAGATCGCGGCGATGCCGCGGCCGACGCCCAGGGTGAACCGGCCGCCCGACAGGCGATGCATGGTGGTGGCCCACGACCCGGTGATCAGCGGATGGCGGGTGTTGTGATTGGTTGCGGCGGTGGCGATCTGCATCCGGTTGGTCACCGCGCAGGCCGCCCCGACCAGAGACGACGCCTCCTTGACGTTCCACCGCTCGGAGATGAAGGCGGTGCCGAAGCCGAGTTCCTCGCCGCGGCGGGCCTCGTCGGTCAACGTCGCCGGGCCCTCGCCGCCCGCCCCGGCCAGCAGGTAGAAGCCCAATTCATCAAGCGCTGCCCGTATCAATTCCAAACCCCTTGCTGGTAGCCGCCGTTCCACACTTCGGTTATCTTGCCGTCGACGACGCGGAATACCTCGATGCCGGCGATGTTGGTCTCGGTGCCGTCCTTGGTGATGATCGTCGAGTCGTAGACGATCGCCACGTGCTCGCCGTCGTCGCCCTCGATGACGATGTTGAGGTCGAAGTGCAACGACTCGGCCAGCTTCCACATGTCCACCACCCGCTGCACCGCTTCGCCGTGCGACAATGTGCGAGCGCCACCGACCTCATGACGAATCACCGTGTCGCCCAACAAGTCCTCAGCCAGTTCGATGTTGCGTTCATTCCACACGACGAGGTTGTAGAGCTCGACCACGGTTCGCGCGGTCCACGTTGGTGCCATCAGTCGGGCACCGCGCCGTCCGCTTTCGGCGCGGCCACCTCGCCCAGGAATCGGTCGGTGATGCGCTGTGCCCGTCGCGAGAAGATGTGCCCGACGTGGCTGCCGTCGTACCAGTACAGTTGGCCTCCCCAGCGTTCCTGCAACGCGTCCGCGGGCTCGCGCATCGCCATCCCGTCATGCCACGCCCCAACGATAAGCCGGCGCTGCGGCGGCGGGGACGGAATCACCGCCAAGGGATCGATCACCGACGTCAGCTCGGTGACCACCGGCGATTCCAGCAGTTCGCGGAATCCGTCGCGCGATGAGCCCCACCGTTGCAGGTGCCGCGCGATCATGGCGTTGAGCCCCAGGATGGGCGCGTAGAGGGCGACGGCGTCGGTCTGCGTTTCCAGGTGGGAGACCAGCGCGGCCACCGGGGTTCCCATCGAAATCCCGGCCACCACAACCGAAGTGGCCTGGGGCCGCACCCAGCGCACCACGGCGCGCACCTCGGAAACCGCGCGCATCATGCCCGCCACGTTGCCCAGCGGATCCATGTCGGGATAGACCGGCCATTGGCGTCGCCGGCAGCCGTGGCCGGGCTGCACCGGCATCGCGACGTTGTACCCAGCTTGTGATGGATGCGTCCGATCCACTCCACGTGCTGTTCGAGGGCAGCGACAAAGTTCGTGGCGGCGCTCGGGCTGCCGGGCCCCTGAACCATGAACAGGTTCGGGAAGCCGGCGACCGCGAGGCCCAGATACGACAGCGGCCCCTCGGCGGCCCAGAACTCGCCCATCGACATTCCACCGCGACCGCGCACATCGATGCGGCAACGAGCACCGGTCATGGCGTCAAAACCGGTGACGTAGACGATGACGTCGAGTTCGTGCAGCAGGTCCTCCGGTTCGCTTCGAAAACGAGGGGTCAGCTTTTGCCATCGTCACCGCCGGTGATCTTCAGGTTGTCGTCAGCCGCTGTAGTCATTTCACTCCTTGCCGCGCGCCGACCGGACTGCTGAAATCTATACTGTAATGAATTTAGTATCAACGATCGCGAGAGGCGCGGGTGTGAAAGTCCCATTCACCTGGAAGGTCACCGGCTGGTTCATGGTCGGCTGGTCCCCAGAGTTTCCCGTCGGCGAGGCGCGGCCGCTGCGCTATTTCGGCGAAGACCTGGTGGCTTACCGGGATGAGCAGGGCGAGCTGCACGTCCTGGAAGCGCACTGCAAGCACCTCGGCGCCCACCTCGGCCACGGCGGCAAGGTCGTCGCCGACTGCGTCGAGTGCCCCTTCCACGGCTGGCGTTGGGGCCCGGACGGCCGCAACAAATACATCCCCTACCAACCCGAGCGGCCCAACCGCGGCCTACGCCTGCGGGTCTATCCCGTTCGGGAGCAGTACGACTGCGCCTTCGTCTGGCACCAGCCGGACGGGAAGGAGCCGCAGTGGGAAATGCCCGACATCTTTGGCAAGTTCCCTCAATTCGAGACCGATCCGGCGCGGTACTACCGGGCGTACCCGGAGTTTTCCCGGCGCGCGGAGCGCGAACCCGTGCACCCGCAGATCGTGGCCGAGAATGCCCCCGACAGTGCGCATTTCGAGTACGTTCATCACGCCACCGTGACGCCCAGGGTGCTGGACTGGAAGATCGTCGACCAGGAATGGCAATTCATCGCCGGCTGGCCCGACGCGCGCAGCGACAACCCGGACGACCTCGCGCTGAGGTTCCACAGCCACCTGTTCGGCCTCGGCGGCGCGATCAGCGTCTTCGAGGGTGCGCAGAACCACCGGCTGATCTTCACCTGCACGCCGGTCGACGACGAATGCTCAGACCTGTTCTACTCGATCTGGTGGCCGAGACTGCCCGGCGACACCGCGGACGTGCCCGAGGGCAAACTGCGGGAGGTAATCGAGAAGCAGTTCCTGTCCACCGTGTTCGACGATTTGCAGATCTGGCGCTACCAGAAGTACGTAAAACAACCCCCGCTGTCCCAGGCGGACGCGAAAGGTTATATGGCCCTGCGCAAGTGGGCGACGCAGTTCTATGACGTCGCGCCGGTGAGCGCCAACGCATGACGGATCGACTGGCCGAACTGACCGCGCCCGCGCACACCGCGATCGTCACCCAGGAGTGCCAGGGCGCGGTGATGGGTCCCGACGCCGGACTGGCGATGCTCGCCTCCGAAGCCCGACGCGAGGCGCTGCCCAACATCGCACGCCTGCTGCCCGCGGCGCGGGCGGCGGGGGTGCGCGTCGTGCACTGCCTCGTTCAGCGCCGGTCCGACGGGCTCGGCTCCAACCGCAACGCCAAGATCTTCGCGCTGGGCGGGGTCAGCCGGGTGGACATCACGCCCGGCACGCCGGGCGCGGAACTGCTGCCCGAATTGGGGCCGGAGCCTTCGGATTTAATGTTGCGCCGCTGGCACGGTGTGGGCCCGATGGGCGGCACGGACCTGGACGCGGTGCTGCGCAATCTCGGCGTGTCGACCATTGTCGTGGTGGGTGTTTCGCTGAACATCGCCATCCCCAACCTGGTCATGGACGCCGTCAACGCCGCCTACCGGGTGGTCGTCCCCCGCGACGCGGTCGCCGGCATCCCCGCCGACTATGGTGCAGCGATGATCGCCAACACGCTGTCGCTGCTGGCCACCATCACCAGCACCGACGAGCTGCTGCGGACTTGGGACGAAGGAACGCGATGACCGATACCGCACCGGAGGTTCGCGGCGGGTTCCCCGACGTCAGACCCGCCGAGGACGCCCCAGCGGAACTGGGCCCGTTCGTCGCCGCGCTGCGCCGCCTGCAGGACCTGACCGTGTCCACCAGGCCGGAGCCCGCGGTGTGGGCCGCCGCGGCCGCGCACCTGGAGAATGCCTGCGCGCTGCTGGACGGCCACCAGGTCCCGGAGACCGAGGCGGTCGCAGGCCGGGTGCTGAGCCTGCCCGGGCTGGCCCATCCCCTGATGCCGCCCTGGCTGGTCACGGAGTCCGGTCTTGGGGGCGTGACGATGGCCGGTCACTTCACCACCTCGCACATCGGCGGGAACCGGGCCGTACACGGCGGCATGATCCCGCTGTTCTATGACTGGCTGTTCGGCATGGTGGTGACCACCGCGGACATCCGCCCCACGCGCACCGCCTATTTGCACGTCGACTACCGCAACATCACCCCGATCGACCAGCCGCTGACGGCCCAGGGCCGCATCGCCGACATCGAAGGCAGGAAGGTTTTCATTGACGCTACTATGATAGCCGCCGATGGAACCTTGCTCAGCGAAGCCAATGGCCTGATGGTCCGACTGCTCCCCCACCAGCCGTGAGAGGCACGATGTTCGACACCACAACAACCTTCACGGTTCCGGCCGTTGCGAAGGCCGTCGCCGCCGCGATCCCCGACCGGGAGCTGATCATCCAGGGCGATCGGCGCTACACCTATGCGCAGGTGATCGATCGTTCCACCCGGCTGGCCGCATACCTGCATTCGCAGGGGTTGGGCTGCCACACCGAGCGCTCCGCGCTCGGCGGCCACGAAGTGGGCCAAGATCTGCTGGGCCTCTACGCCTACAACGGGAACGAATTCGTCGAGGCGTTGCTGGGCAGCTTCGAGGCGCGCGTCGCCCCGTTCAACGTCAACTTCCGCTACGTGAAGAGCGAGTTGCACTACCTGCTGGCGGATGCCGGGGCCACCGCGCTGCTTTACCACGCCGCGTTCGCACCGCGGGTGGCGGAGATCTTGCCGGATCTGCCACAGCTGCGCGTGCTGATTCAGATCGCCGACGACTCGGGTAACGACTTGCTCGAGGGCGCAGTCGATTACGAGACCGCGCTGGCGTCGGTGTCCCCGGAGCCGCCGCCCGTGCAGCACTCCGGCGACGACCTGTACGTCCTGTACACCGGTGGCACGACGGGAATGCCGAAGGGCGTGTTGTGGCGCCAGCACGACATTTTCATGACGTCCTTCGGCGGACGGAACCTGATGACCGGCGAGCCGTCGAGCTCCATCGAGGAGATCGTCGAACGCGCCGCCTCGGGGCCGGGCACCAAGCTGATGATCCTGCCCCCGCTGATCCACGGTGCGGCCCAGTGGAGCGTGATGACCGCGATCACCACGGGGCAGTCCGTCGTCTTTCCCACGGTCGTCGACCACTTGGACGCCGAGGACGTGGTGCGCACCATCGAGCGGGAAAAGGTCATGGTGGTCACCGTGGTCGGTGACGCGATGGCGCGTCCCCTGGTCGCCGCCATCGAGAAGGGGATGGCCGATGTGTCGTCGCTGGCGATCGTCGCCAACGGCGGCGCCCTGCTGACCCCGTACGTCAAGCAACGCTTGATCGAGGCGCTGCCGAACGCCGTCGTGGTCGACGGTGTCGGATCGTCGGAGACCGGGGCGCAGATGCACCACCTGTCGACGTCGGGGGCGGTGGCGACGGGGACGTTCAAGGCCGGGCCGGACACTTTCGTGGCCGCCGAGGATCTTTCGGCAATCCTGGCACCCGGGCACGACGGGATGGGCTGGCTGGCGCAGCGGGGATACGTTCCGCTCGGCTACAAGGGCGATGCGGCCAAGACGGCCAAGACCTTTCCGGTGATCGACGGCGTTCGCTACGCCGTCCCCGGTGATCGCGCGCGCCACGGCACCGACGGCTCCATCGAATTGCTGGGCCGCGACTCGGTGACCATCAACTCCGGCGGCGAGAAGATCTTCGTCGAGGAGGTCGAAACCGCCATCGCATCACATCCCGCCGTGGCCGACGTGGTGGTCGCCGGCCGCCCCAGCGAGCGGTGGGGCCAGGAGGTCGTCGCCGTGGTGGCGCTCGCTCCGGGCGCCAGCGCGCAACCCGCAGAACTGGTCGCCCACGCCGCGCAGACGCTGGCGCGCTACAAACTCCCCAAGGCGATCGTCTTTCGCGCGGCCATCGAGCGCAGCCCGTCCGGCAAGGCCGACTACCGATGGGCGCGCGAGCAGGCGGTCAATGGCTGACCGGTACGCCGGTAACCGCCGAAGAGGCAGGACGAGACGAGACGAAGCGGGCAAAGCGGCTGACGCTCAATCGTTTCCAAGTGTGGGACCGTCTCCGGCTGGGCCGCTGGCGCACAGTTTCCGACGTCGCCGAGGCCCAAGAGCGGTGCCCATATTGCCTACTGTAATTATTACAGTAGGATCTCTATGAAGAAGTGTTCGATCGTGCTGAGATCAAGACGCTGGAGATCAGGTGACGACCAACGTTCACACCGCCGCCGGGGCCGGCGACGAAACCGTCAGCCTGCGCGACCCCTACCCGTTCTTTGCCCGTAAGCGGCGGGAGGCCGGTGTGTTCGCCGGCACGGTGATGGACTACTCCAAGACCCCGGAATCGCTGCTGCCCAAGCAGGAGTACTCCGTGATGTCGTTCGACGCGGTCAACACGGTGTTCCGAGATGGGCGGGCGTTCAGCTCCAAGCCGTACGACAAGACCATCGGCCTGTTCATGGGGCCGACGATCCTGGCGATGGAGGGCAAAAAGCACCGTGAACACCGCAACCTGGTGTCCGCGGCGTTCAAGTCCAAGGCGCTGGCCCGCTGGGAGCCGACCGTCGTGCGGCCGATCTGCAATGCCCTGATCGACGAGTTCATCGCGACCGGCACGGCTGACCTGGTCCGGCAGTTCACGTTCGAATTCCCCACCCGGGTCATCGCCCGCCTACTCGGGTTGCCCGACGAAGACCTGCCGATGTTTCATACCCGTGCCGTGCAGCTGATCAGCTATCACGTCAACTACGAACGTGCCTTCGAGGCCTCGACGGCGCTCAAGGACTATTTCGTCGAGCAGATCGAACAGCGCAAGTCCAAGCCCACCGAGGACATCATCGGCGACCTGGTCACCGCGGAGATCAACAACGAAAAGCTCACCGACGAAGCGATTTACTCGTTTCTGCGTCTACTGCTACCCGCCGGCCTGGAGACCACCTATCGCTCGTCGGGGAACCTGCTGTATCTGCTGCTCACCCATCCGGAGCAGTTCGCCGCGGTGCAAGCCGACCGCGAGCTGCTGGCACCGGCCATCGAGGAAGGGCTGCGCTACGAGACACCGCTGACCACCGTGCAGCGCTTCACGACCGAAGACACCGTGTTGGAAGGCGTGAAGATCCCGGCCCGGTCGGTGATCGGGGTGTGCATCGGTTCGGCCAACCGCGACGAGCGCCGCTGGGACCGCGCCGAAGAGTTCGACATCTTCCGCAGGCACACGCCACACATCTCGTTCGCCGCCGGAGAGCACACCTGCCTGGGTTTGCATCTGGCACGGCTGGAAACACGCGTCGCGATGGAATGCCTGCTGAACCGGCTGACCAACGTCACGTTGTTGACCGACGATGGCCCGCACATCCACGGTCATCCGTTCCGCTCGCCGACGGCACTTCCGGTTACCTTCGACGCCAAGTAGGGTCCCGGGAATGGTCAAGGTAATGCAGGGCTTTCGCGTCCTCGAGCTCGCCCAGTTCACCTTCGTTCCGGCGGCGGGAGCCATCCTGGCCGACTGGGGCGCCGACGTCATCAAAGTCGAGCACCCGGTACGCGGCGACACCCAGCGCGGCTTCGTCAACATGGGTGGCATTCAGGTCGATCCGGACCGGCACCCGCTGATGGAACATCCCAACCGGGGCAAACGCAGCGTCGGCATCGACGTCTCCACCCCCGGCGGTCAGGAGGTCATCTACGAGCTGGCCAAGACCGCGGACGTGTTCCTCACCAACTACATGCCCGCGCAGCGACAGAAGCACAAGTTCGACGTGGAGCACATTCGCGCGGTGAATCCGAACATCGTGTACGCCCGCGGCTCGGCCTATGGCGACAAGGGGGCCGAACGTGACACCGGCGGCTACGACGGCACGGCGTTCTGGACGCGCAGCGGCATCGGTTACGCCCTGACGCCCGAGGAGCTGGGCGGCGCACTAGGACAAGGCATTCCCGCGTTCGGTGATTCGATCGGCGGCATGTTCATCGCCGGCGGCATCTCGGCCGCGCTGCTGCACCGCGAACGCACCGGCGAGGCCGTCGAGCTCGACGTGTCCCTGTTGAGCACGGCCTGGTGGGCGGCGGGCGCCAGCGTGACGCAGGGCATGGAGACCGGCGAGGTCATGCGCACCCCCATGCCGGGTTCGGCCGGCGCCATGTCGGTGAATCCGTTCATGGGCAACTACGAGACGTCCGACGGCGGCACCATCAACCTGTGCATCATCAGCCCGACCGGGCTGATCCGCGACACGTTCGAACACCTCGGCATCCCCGAGGCGGCCGACGATCCCCGCTTTTCCGACGTGCTCCCGCTGATCGAGAACGCCGGCGCCGCCTCCGAATTGATCGCAAAGGCCTTCGCCGCCAAGCCCTTTGCCTATTGGCGCCAACACCTCAAGACCATGAAGGGCCAATGGGCGCCGTTCCAGAGCCTCGTCGACCTGATCGACGACGAGCAGGCGATCGCCAACGACATGATCGCCGAAGTCGAGCTCGCCGGCGGCGGCAAGCCCTTCCGCGTGGTGCGCGGCCCCGTCCAGTTCAACCACGAGCCGCTGACGACGACGCGCGCGCCGCAGGCCAGCGAGCACACCGAGCTGGTCCTGATGGAGCTCGGCATGGACTGGGACCGGATCAAGGAACTCAAGAATGCAGGGGCTATCGCGTGAGGAGTGGCGCGCAGTGAATGATGTCGCCATCATCGGCGTGGGCTTACACCCGTTCGGGCGCTTCGAGGGCAAGCCGGCGATGCAGATGGGCGTCGACGCCATCCACGCCGCTGTCGCCGACGCCGGTATCGCCTGGCGGGACGTCCAGTTCGCCACCGGCGGCAGCTGGACGGTGGCCAACCCGGACGCGATCGTCGGCATGGTCGGACTGACCGGCATCCCGTTCACCAACGTGTTCAACGCGTGCGCGACCGCGGCCAGTGCCGTCAAGGCGTGCGCCGACGGTATCCGACTGGGCGATTACGACATCGGCATCGCCATCGGCCTGGACAAGCATCCACGCGGCGCGTTCACCGAGGACCCAGCCCTGGTCGGAATGCCGCGCTGGTATGCCGAGAACGGCCAATACCTGACCACCCAGTTCTTCGGCATGAAAGCCAACCGGTACCTGCACGACCACGGCATCTCCCAGCACACCCTGGCCAAGGTCGCCGCCAAGAACTTCCGCAACGGGGCCATGAACCCCAACGCCTTTCGCCGCAAGCCCATCACCGAGGAAGACATCCTCAGCTCGCCGATGCTCAACTATCCGCTGACCCAGTACATGTTCTGCGCGCCCGACGAGGGCGCCGCCGCCGTGGTCATGTGCCGGGCGGACGTCGCGCACCGCTATACCTCCAAGCCCGTCTATCTGCGGGCGGTGGAGGTCCGCACCCGCCGCTATGGCGCGTACGAGGTGAACACCACGTGCGCGCCCGTCGAAGAGGGCGTGGCCCCAACCGTTTACGCCGCCCGCACCGCGTTCGAGAAGGCGGGCATCGGCCCCGACGATGTCGACGTGATCCAGTTGCAGGACACCGACGCCGGCGCCGAGATCATTCACATGGCCGAGTGCGGGTTCTGCGAGCACGGCGATCAGGAGAAGCTGTTGGCCGACGGCGCCACCGAGATCCACGGGGCGATGCCGGTCAACACCGACGGCGGGCTGATCGCCAACGGCGAACCCATCGGCGCGTCCGGGTTGCGGCAGATCCACGAGATCGTGCGCCAACTGCGCGGCGAGGCGGGCGATCGTCAGGTGCCCGGCAACCCCAAGGTGGGATTCTCCCAGTTGTACGGCGCGCCGGGCACCGCCGCGGCGACCATCCTCACGACCTGAGCTGTGTCGAGTGTGAATCGTTGGCTTTCAGGGTGATTCCTGGGCGACGACACGCCGACGAAAGCCGCCGGCAGTTCACACGCTACGAGGCTTTGTGCGCGATCGGCGCGTACGCCGGCTTGCCCAGACCCAGCACGTACTGGGCGATCATGTTGCGGAACACCTCGAGGGTGCCGCCATAGATCCCGACCAGCGGCGCGAACCGGTACACGTACTCGGCGGCGCCGTCGTCGGCCGCGCCGTCGGTGCCGGCGGGCAGCGTCGACGCCGTGCCCAGGATGTCCATCAGATCCGGGGCGATGTCACGCATCGTCTGGGCCAGCGCGACGCGCCCGAAGATGCTGGGGGCGCTCAGGGAGGCTTCCATCCGCGCGGCACTGCGTCCCAGGCGATAGGCCACCGCGGCGTCGTCAATGAGCCTGCGCCCGTTCGGGTCCGGCCGCGTAACGGTTGCCGCGGCCCTGTCCAGGGCGTCGGCCATGAAACCGGCCTGGTGCATCATGATCGACACGTCCTGCAGCCCGTCCGGCGCGGCCGCTACCGCCCCGTGCTCGGTGTTGAGGGGCTCGCGCAGCACCGTCCAGCCCGCGTTCACGTCGCCCAGGCGATACTTGTCGTCGACGCGCACGTCGCTGTAGTAGACGATGTTGGTGCGGTCGCCGTCGACGGTGCGGATGCCCTGAATCTCGATGCCCGGGGAGTCCAGCGGAACCAGGAACATCGTGAGGCTTTTGTGCTTCTGCGCGCCCGGATCGGTGTTGGTGATGAGGAAAACGAACTGGCAGTTGTGCGCGCCGGTGGTGAACATCTTGGAGCCGTTGATAATCCAGCCGTCGCCGTCGCGCACCGCGCGGGTCTTGCAGGTGGCGATGTCGCTCCCGCCCTCGGGTTCGGTGTAACCGAGGCACAGCCGGACATGGCCGCTGAACACGCCCGGTAGCACCTCGTCCCGCAGCTGCGGCGAGCCGAACTTCGCGACCGAGCGGGCCACCATGGCGGTGGTGCCCCAGGTCACCCAGGGCACGTGGGCGCGCCGCTTCTCCAGCTCCCAGATGCGGCGACGCAGCCGGCTGAATCCGCCGTCGGCCTGCGACTTCCATTCGCGTTCCAGGTAGCCGGCGGCGCCCAAGGCCAGGTGCACTCCTTCGTCGAAGTTGTCACCCGTTTCGCGGTCCCGGCGTTTGACGTCTTCCGTCACATGCCTGCGCAGGAAGTCGCGCGCTTCTTCGAGGAACCGCTGATCGTCGTCGGACAGCGTGACCCGTGAGAAATCCACTTAGGCGCCCTTTCCACTTTCACGCGCGGCGACCAGCTCGGCGACATACTTGGCGCTGGCGCCGGGATCCCCGCCGGCCAATGCCCAGCCACGGGCTCGCACCAGATAAGCCGTCGCGGCGGCCTCCGCCGAAACACCCAGTCCCCCTTGGATATGGACCGCCATGGTGGCGGCCTTCGCCGCCTCCTCCGCCATGAACACGAACGCCGAGGGCGCCAACTCCGGACGCTCGTGCGGCTCGTTGTCCAGAAACCAGGCCGCGCGCCGCGCCAGATTGCGGCCGCCCTGCACGGTGATCGCGATGTTGGCCAACGGATGCGAGATGGCCTGCAGCGTCGAGATCGGCACACCCAGCGTGTAGCGGGTTTTGGCGAATTCGGCCGCGATGGTCATGGTCTCCTCCACCAGGCCCACCAACGCCGCCGCACTCAGCACCCGCCATTCATCCAGCGCCCGTCGATATTCCGCTAGCGCCTCGGACCCGCCGGCCAGCACGGTGCGGGTATCCGCGGACGCGGGATCCACCCAGGCCATCGGCAGGCGGCCGATGTTGTCCACCTTGGTCGGGCGCGTGCCGAACGTCAACGCGACGACGTCGTCGCCGTCGCGCACGATGATCTCATCGGCGATCGACCCGGTGGGCAAAAGCCGCGCCCCGCGGCCACTCTCGTGCTGCGGGTCGAAGGCGACGAGGCGCTTGCCGTGGACGACATCGGGTTCGACCGCGCCGAGGTGCGCGAGCAGCCGTGCGGTGCAGACCTGGTCGATCCACGGTACCGGCGCCAGCGACCGGCCGATCTCCTCGGCCACCAGGGTCAGGTCGACGAGGGTGGCACCGTCTCCGCCCGCGGATTCCGGCACCGCCATGGTCGTTGCTCCCATGGCGCACAACCGCTCCCACAGGTTCTTGTCGAACCCGGTTTCCTCTGCGGCGCGCACCGTTTCGATCGAACAATGCGTCTTGAAGAAGTCGCGGTAGGCGGCCTGCAACGCCTTGTGATCCGACGTCAGGCTGTAGTCGAGCCTACGTAGCTCATAGCGGTCCATTTCAGCCTTCCTCCTGGCCACCGAAGAAGAATTCGTGGGCATTGTTGTAGAGATAGTTGTCGAGCACATCGGCGGGCAGGTCCAGCCCCGCCGCTTCGGGAACCACGCGGTGCATTTTCAGCACCGGCCAGTCGGAAGCGAAGATCACCTTGTTCGGCCCGCGGGTCCGCATGTAGTGCAACAGGCTCTCCGGCAGCCGCTTCGGCGACCACGCCGACGTCATCAACCGCAGGTTGGCGTACTTGATCAACAGCCTGATCGCGACGTCCCACCACGGGTCCGCGCCGTGGATCATGCACAGCTTCATTTCCGGGAATCGCACACAGACCCGGTCGAGGTGGATCGGATTCTGCGCCTCCCCGGGGATCGGGGGTCCGGGAATGCCGGTGTTGATACACAGTGGCAGCCCGAGCTCGGCGCACTTGGTGTACAGCGGGTAATAGACCGCGTCACTGGGCGGGTACTGACCGTCGCCCCAAAAGCTCGGTCCCACAGCGGCATAGGCGACGGGCAGGTCGTTGACGACTGCCGACAGTTCGCGCAGGGACGGCATCGGGCGCAGCAGATTGACCCCGCCCATCGCCAGGGCGAAACGGTCGGGCTTCTCCTCGACGAATTTGCGCGCGGTCACCGACGGCTTGACCAGGCTGTCCATCAAGATCGCCTTGCGCACACCCTGGGCGTCCATCTCGTCGAGCAGCTTCGACAGCTCGACCGGTGCGAACATGGACTCCGGACCCTTGAAGTATTCGTCACGCACTTTGAGCATCCAGGTCGGCTGCTGTTCGGTCTCGCCGAAATGCACATTGACCAGGCAATCAATAGCTTTCATGTCGACATCGGCGCCTTTGCTGTTGCGTAACGTTTCGCTCAACGGTAATCCGCCTTACCGTTGCCCAAGCGCTGAACCCGCTCAACGACGAGGAACTCCTTGGGCGCCTTGAACCGCGCCAGGCGCGACGTGCAGATCGTGTCGAGCTCCTCGGCGGCCTTCTCATTCCCGGTGGCCCCGTCCCGCAGTTCGATGAGCGCGACCACCTCTTCGCCCCAGCGCTCGCTGGGTCGGCCGACCACCAGCGCGTCGGCGACCGCCGGGTGGGCCCGCAGCACCTCTTCGACTTCCTCGACGAAGACCTTCTCGCCGCCGGTGTTGACCACCAACGAGCCACGGCCGTACAACCGCAACGTGCCGTCGGCTTCCAGCGCGGCACGGTCACCCGAGATCACCACTCGTTTGCCGTCGATCTCGGGGAAGGTCTTGCGGGTGGCCTCGGGATCGTCGAGATATCCCAACGGTATTCGCCCTTCCCGGGCGACCCAGCCCACCTCCGGCTCGCCGGGGGAAAGGAAGCGGCTGTAGTCCTCGGACAGAACCAAACCGCCTTCGCGCAGCGTGAAGGTGTTGGCCTGGGAGCCGCGCCGGCTGTGGCCGAAGCCCATGTTCCCGGTCTCCGATGAGCCGTAGCCGTTGATGACGGTGAGCTGGGGTATGAGCTCCACCAGGGCTTGTTGATACAACGGATTCGTTGCGGCGCCGCCGGTGCCGATCGCGTACAGCGAGGACAAGTCGTAGGAGCCGCTCCGCAGTGCGGCCACCAGTGGCGCTGCGTAGGCGTCCCCGACCATGGTCATCATGCCGACCCGTTCGCGCTCGGCCGTCGCCCACACCAGACGCGGATCAAGCTTTTTGGCGGTGTCGTAGAGCACCACCGGCGTTCCGGCCATGATTGCCGCGAACGCCGTCCACATGCCGGCCGCGTGCATCAGCGGGGACACCGCGAACCACGGCGCCCCGGCCGGCCCGCCGACCTTGTCGTGAATCTCCTGTGCGCAGGCGTGATCGGCGCCCACCATCGAGGACACGTAGATGTCGGACTGTCGCCACAGCACACCCTTGGGCCGACCGGTGGTGCCGCCGGTGCAGATCATCAGCAGATCGTCCGGGGACGCCGTCGCACCGCGGTCGGTATCCCCTTGTGCCAGCGCGTCATCCAACGATATCGCGCCCGACAGTTCCGGAGCCCCGCTGCCGTCATCGACCGACACCAGCACTTCTACGCCGTCACGAGACAGCACCTCGGCGAACTTCGCGCCCAGCGCGCGGTGGTAGATGACCGCTCGTGGCTTGACATAGTCGAGCAGTTCGCCGACCTCGTGCGGAGTGTAGTAGTAGTTGATGTTCACCGGCACGGTGCGGGCCTTGAGGCAGCCGATGACCGCGTCCGGGTACAGGTCGTTGTGCATGACCAGCGCCACCCGGTCCTGCCCGCATTCCCAATTCTGCAGGGTTGCGCGTTCCCGGTGTGCCCCTAACCCGTTGCCCGCCAAGAAGTTTGCCAGCCTGCGGGTGCGCTCGGCCGACTCGCGAAAGGTGCTGCGGCGACTGCCGCAAATCGTCATCGTCCGGTCCCCGACGACGTGGGCGATCTCGTCGAGAACCGCCCCTATGGTCCATTCGCTCACTGACGTAGCCGGCCTTGGGTGATCAAGGGGGATCAAGCGGCCGAACCGACTTGGACGCCGAGCAGGTCTAGCGCGTTGTCGCGCATGATCTTTCGAACATCGGACTCGCTGAAGCCCGTCAGCTCCTCGGCGAACGACACCGGCGACTCGAGGCCTTCCCCGTGCGGCCAGTCGGAACCGAACAGGATCTTGTCGACGCCGATGGCGCCGGCGAGATCCGCCAGATCGTCCTCGTAGTAGGGCGCGATCCAAACGTTGTTGCGCAACTGTTCCACCGGATCTTCGGGGAAGTACCGGGGTTGGGTGTTCGCCGCCTTCTTCAATCGCTTGATCAGCCGGTGCACGAAGTACGAGCCGTTCTCGATGCTGACCGCCTTGAGTTTCGGGTGACGGGTGAACACCCCGTGCACGATCATCGAGGCCATCGTGTCGTGAATGGCACGGTCGTCGAGCAGCACCTGATCCAGCGGATCCTTGGCGCCGAAGCCCTCGAACGTCGCTTTGCCGCCCCAGGCCGCCGCGATGTGTAGATAACCGCTGTCGGACAGGTGGAATCCGACCGGCACCCCGGCCTCGGCCAGCCGCGCCCAGACCGGGTCGTGGCTGCGATCACCCAGCGACCTCGGCTTGACCAAGCCGGGCACCGGCGCCGGGCGCACCAGCACCAGCTTGGCGCCGCGGGCCAGCACGAACTCCACCTCTTCGACGGCCTTGGCCGGATCGGCCAGGGAGATGATCGGTGCGGCAATGATTCGGTGATCGGACCGGTCGAAACCCCAGTCCTCGTCGAGCCACAGATTGAACGCATGCACCGACGCCATCGTCGCCTCGATGTCGGCCTTGAGCGCCTCCTCGACTCCGCATCCGAATGTCGGCAGCATGAATACCGTTTCGATGTCCTGGGTGTCCATCACCGCGATCCGGGCATCGCGGTTCTGATACTCGGGGTGCTCCGCCAGCCGTTCGACCTTCATCAGCGAGGCCGGATCGACGCCTTCGGGAATCTCGCCGCGGAAGAGCAGGTCAAGGCAACCCGGCACGATGATCGGGTCGAAGGTGGGGTTGGGGATGAAGTGGTTGATGCGGCCGCCGATCACGGCCCACGTCCGATTGCCCTCGTTGACCATCTGGACGCCCCGCCCCTTGAACTTCTTGTCCAGGTGGCGGGTGAACGAGTCCAGCGGCTCGTAGTAGTGATTGTCGACGTCGATCGCCTGGTAACCCAACTCAGCCATGTTCATCCTTTCCGCCGTTACCGGCGAACATTAAGCGTCGGTCGAATCGAGCGACGGGAATCGCGGCGGCCGCTTCTCGAGAAAGCTCGTGATGCCCTCGACGACGTCGGGGCGCGGCATCGCCTCGTGCAACAAAACCTCGGCGAGCGAATTGGCCTGCTCGACGTCGCGGGTCGCGTCGCCGTACACCTGCCTCTTGATCACCGCCATCGACGCCGGAGAGCATTTCGCGGCGATGTCCTCGGCGTACTCGAGGGCACGCTTCATCAAATCGTCCGGCGCGACAACCTCTTTGACGAGACCCAGCTCGGCCGCCTCCTCGGCGAGGAACGTCCGCCCGCTGAGCAACAGATCGAGGGCGACGCCCCAGCTGGTCAACCGCGGCAGTATCCAGGAGATGCCGAACTCCGCGATTAGACCGCGACGCGCGAACACCGCGCCGAACTTCGCGCCAGCGGCCGCGAACCGGACATCACACATCAGCGCCTGGGTCAGCCCGATGCCCACACAAGCCCCGTTGATGGCCGCGATGACGGGCTTGCGCAACGTCGTCAGGAAATGGGGTGGGCGCTCCCCGACCAAATCGGCCAGCTTCGTCTTGCCGGCCTTCTCGATGGTCTCGCCGTAGTCGGGTGCCGAACCCGGCGCGCCCAGATATGCGCCCGCGCAAAACCCCCGGCCCCGGCCGGTCAACACGATGGCCCGGACGGCAGGGTCCTGTTCGGCGCGGTCGATCGCCGCGTAGAACCCGGCGGCGATGTCGGGGCCCCACGCATTGAGCCGATCCGGGCGATTGAACGTCAGAATCGCAACACCGGTTTCAGTGGTCTCATACAACACCGCCTCGTCAGTGACCACACGGTTGGCGGCGCTCATCAGACCGTCCCCTCATAGCTGATCGACTGGCGAGTTTGTACCCATACTGTATACCTATCGGTACCGCATTCCACAACCGCCGCGACCCGGCGGCGAAACCCGACCAAACTGCGGTTTCACGCATCGCAACGCCAAGCTCGGGCGCCCGCGGAGCGACCGCCCGGCGGGCAGCGTCGCCCGCCGTAACGCATGTGGTGCGCGACACGTTGATGTCATGTTTGCGCGGGGCGCGCGATCGGGAAACCCGGGACAAGCAGTCGACAAGGGAGGTAGCCGTAATGGTTGACGTCAAGAGTGGTCCGGTCGAGCTCGTCCGCGGCCTCGTCGAGGATGTCCTCGGCAAGACCAAGCAGGTCATCGGGATCATCATCGGCAACGACGGCCTGACCGAAGAGGGCAAGGCTCAGCAGGACAAGGCGGAAGCGCAGCGCAACGCCGGCAAGAAGGAAGCCGCCGCCGAGAAAGCCCGCGGTAAGGCCAAGGCCTACGAGGAGCGCGAGCGGGCCGAGCAGCAGTAACCGGTCAGCCAGTCGAGCGGGCCCGGTCACTGACCGGGCCCGCTTCGGGCGGGTAAACCTGTTACCCCAGTGCGGTTTCCAGCAGGCCCAGCCGCTGGTAGGCGTTCTCTATCTGGGCCTTCGCCTCGGCGGGCAGCTCGGCCTGCGGGGGGCGGGAGTGCGGATATGCGCCGACCGGCAGACCCAGGAGCGACGCGGCATACTTGAACGCGCCGCCCCAGTGGGTGAAGTAATCCGCGCGGCCCGGGTAGCACGTCCACCAGGATCCGATGTCGAGGTCGAATTGGTCCAGGCCCGACTCCCGGCCGTAGTCCATGGCCTCCACGAGTTTGTCGCTGTGAATCAAATCCCAGTATTCGGAGAACAGTCGCCGGGCGGGCGTCTCGAAAAGGTAGCCGGCGGTGCCTAATTGCGCCGGACAGACGATCCCGTCGCGCAGCCAGCCGGCCCGGTAGACGGTCTTGTCGCACTCCCACACCGAGAGACCGGGCGCCAGCTGATGCAGCATCCGGCTGCTCGCCGGCCGGAAGGCCCCTTCCTTGGTCGCGCACACCGCGGGAACCTCGTCGTAGATACGGGCGCTCTCGACGGGCGTCAAGACGTAACCCGAGGACGGCGAGTTGAACATGCCCAGAGCGATGTCCGTCCGCGCCGCCACGTATTTGAAGAAGCGCAGCACGCCGTCGCCGCCGTGCGCCTCCATCATCGGCGTTTGGATGTAGGCGATGTCGGCCCCCGCCTCCTGAGCGTGCAGCGTCAGGTCCAGGCAGTCCTTCGCCGACATGGCCGCCGTGCACGCCTGCACCACCACGCCGGGATTGATGCCGCGCGCTTCCTCGACGGCCACCTCCAGCAGGCGTTTGCGTTCATCGAGCGTCAACGACCAGAACTCCGCGATTCCACTGGTACACCACAACATCGGATGCCCGAGATCACCGACGCAATAGCGCACCAGCGTTCGATAGGCGTCCCAGTCGATGTCATCGCCGTCGTCGCCGCAGAATGGGGTGTAGAGGGAGTCACCGATCCCCCGCAATGCGCCGGGCGCCCACGCACGCGCCTCCGCTGCCGTCGCCACAATCGACTCCTTTTGTCTGCCAATCGATTTCCTCGATCCACCGTCAGGTGAAGTCCGAACCGCCGTCGACGTTGATGTTGGCGCCGGTCATGTAGGAGTTGCGCCGCGAGGCGAGGAACGCGGCGACCGGCCCGATTTCCTCCGGCAAGCCGGCACGCGGCATGTGCGCGGGATGACCGAAATGCTTGCCGATCGCTTCCATCAGGGCGTAGGGGTCGTTGCCGTCCACCCCCACCGAATTCGCCCAGCCGATCAGCGATTCCGATGCGATGCTGCCCGGCGAGACCACGTTGACCAAGATCTCGTCCTTGGCCAGCAGCAGGGACAGGTTCTTCGAGACGCTGGTCAGCATCGACTTCGCCGCCGTATACGCGGGCAGCATGACGCTTTGCCGCTGCGTCGAGTGTGCGGAGAAGTTCACGATCCGGGCCCAGTGCGCCTTGCGCAACAACGGAAGCGCCGCGCGGACGCAGCGCACCATTCCCAGCACGCCGTCTTCGACGGCCAGGCGCCACTGCTCGTCGGTCAGCTGCTCGAACGTGCCGGCCGCGCCCGGTCCCACCGTGACGACCAGCGCGTTGAGTTCACCGTCCCATCGCTGGGCGAGCTCGCCAAACACCTTGCCCACCGCACCGTCGTCCCCGATGTCGGCCGTCAGCCCGATCGCATCCGGGCTACCGCGCTGCGTGAGATCGGCCACCGCGGCGTCCAGGGCGTCGCGCCTGCGGCCGACCACCGCGACCCGGGCGCCCTCGTCGGCGAAGCAGCGTGCCGTCGCCAATCCCATCCCGCGGCTACCGCCGACAACCACCGCAGTGGCATTCGCCAGCCCTAGATCCATTGCGCAATCCGTAGCCCTAGTCTGGTCATTTTCGCCTGTCCAGCCGGTTTACCAAAAAGCCTACGATAGGTATTACAGTAGCAGAGGGATAAAGTGACACGAAGGCATAGACGCAGGTCAAAACAGAAGTGCCGGTAAATTCAATGGTACCGGCCAGACCGCATGCACAAAACGGATTTTGATGGAGGTGCCCGTAGTGGCAAAACAGGCAACCGCCGATAAGCGTCAACGACGCGAGCGGGGGTCCATCAATCCCGACGACATCATCAGCGGCGCATTCGAACTCGCGGAGCAGGTGTCGATCGACAACCTGAGCATGCCGCTACTCGGCAAACACCTCGGCGTCGGTGTGACGAGCATCTACTGGTACTTCCGCAAGAAGGACGACCTGCTCAACGCGATGACCGACCGCGCGCTGAGCAAGTACGTGTTCGCCACGCCCTATGTCGAAGCCAGCGACTGGCGTGAGACGCTGGCCAACCACGCGCGCTTGATGCGTAAGACGTTCATGGGCAACCCAATTCTGTGCGACCTGATTCTGATTCGGGCCGCTCTTTCTCCGAAGGCGGCGCGGATGGGCGCTCAGGAGATGGAGAAGGCGGTCGCCAACCTGGTGCAGGCCGGGCTGTCACCGGAGGATGCGTTCGACACCTATTCTGCGATCTCGGTGCACGTGCGCGGTTCGGTCGTATTGCAGCGGCTCTATGAAAAGAACCAGTCATCGGACATCGGACCGCGGGCCATCGAAGATGCCGTTGCCATCGACCCCGAAAAGACCCCGCTGCTCGCTCAGGTGACCCGGATCGGCCACCGCATCGGCGCGCCCGATGAAACGAATTTCGAGTACGGGCTCACGTGCATCCTCGATCACGCCAGCCGGTTGATCGACGAAGGGAAAGCGTCGAAGGGCGCCAAGCCTTCGCCATCGCGGCAGCGCAAGCCGGCCAAGTCGACGGCCGCTCGGGGCCGCACCAAGGCGGCGGCGGCTCGCTAGCCGCGCCGAAAGAATTGTCAGCCCTCGGGTTCCGGAACGTGAAAGTGCTCGTCGCGTAACCGGAACGCCTCTTTGGCGCCGTGCTGCGCGCGGGTCTTGACGAAATTGAATTCGCCCGGCCCGAACTGCAGGTTGGTGCCGAACGCGTGGAACAGATAGCTGGCGGCCTCCTCGCCCTGATACGCCTGGCACTGCTCGACCAGTCGGAATGCCTCCTTGGCGATGACGACCCCGTCGGCGGGCATCTTCGCCGCCTTCTCGGCCCAGTAGCGCGCCCGAGCGGTCACCGCGCCGGGTGCGCAGGTGTCGGTGAAGATCCCCAAATGCTCGATGTCACCGGCCTCGATGACGTCGCCGGTCAACAGCAGCCGCCGGGCCAGCACCGGCCCGAGCCGGTGAAAGAACATGTGCAGGCTGCCGAGCGCGGGGCCCAGAAATCGGGTCGCCGGCATGCCGATCTTGGTGTCACGCGCGATGACCGAGATGTCGGTCATCAACGCCATCTCGAAGCCGCCACCGAGCGCGTAACCGGCGATCTCCCCCACCGTCACCTTCGGGAAGCCCATGAAATTGTGGTAAAAGCCAAAAGACCTGCGGTCCACCGTAAGTCGCCGTCGCTGGCTGGGGCGACGTTTCGCGGCCCGGTCGTCACCGGCCGCCCGGTCCCCTGCCGCCGCCGAGCCGTACCACCCGTAGGCGTTGTTCATGTCCGCGCCGGTGGAGAACACCCCCTCGGCGCCGCGCAGGAGTACCACCGTCAGGTCGTCGTCCTCGGCCACCCGATCCAGGCACCGGGCGACGGCCTCACGCATGGCCGCGTCGTAGGAGTTGCGTTGTTTGGGATTGTTCAGCGTGATGGTCGCGATGCGCCGATCGGGATCGATGTCGAAGAGCACGCGATCGTCAGAGGTGCTCGAGGCGGTCATGTATCGGACTCCTTTCGGCGCCTGCCGAACCGCGATCCGGCAAGCTTCTCCGGCCGTGACGCCAACGTGTTCACCTCGCCGGTGCACAGGACTTCGTCGTCGAGCGACAGCCGCCCGGTCGACGTGATGCCCCTTTCGCCCTGGGTTCGGGCAATGTCGAAGCGCAGCTCGGTCAGCACCGGGGTCGGCCGGCGAAAGGTCACGAGCAGGGATCGTGTCTTGCCGGACAGGCCGGTGACGCAATTGTGGTGCTGGATGACGCAGTCGAAGAAGACGCCGAGGAAGCCGCCGTGCACCAGCCCCGGCGGCCCCTCGTACACCAGCGGGAATTCGACACTGCCGGTGGCGTTCTCGGCGTCGATGCGGTCGAACCGGTACTCGGGAAAGCACGGGTTGTACGCACCGATATCGGTCGCGTGATTGAGGTAGACGCGGCGGGAGTCGTCGGGCAGCTCGCCGATGCGCGGCGCGTTGTCCGTCGGCGCCGCGGCCGCCAGCTCGCTTTCCCACTCGGCGAACTTCTCCAGCATGGCGTCCACCGCGCCGTGTGGGTGCTCGAGGGACACCAGCAGCGCACTCAGGCGCCGCATGGCGGCGGCCGCGGCCACGGTCTGGGCAAGCGGCGCCTCGCCGAATCTGGCATCGCCGTTGCCCGCCGACGCCGACGCGGCCCGTCCCTCGGACAAGGTCATCGGCGCCACCTCCTGGTCGCTGCGGCTCTGCATCGTCGCCGGCGCGGCATTGGTTCTCTCTTTCACCCCGGGTTGTTTCGCAGGCAGCGTATCCTTGCTAACTTATACAGCGTATCTCGTATTGCCTACTGTATGGGTAACCGTATCGGCGGAGAAAGGCCGGATTCGACGGTGAGTCAGGGGGCCGACACGGCCGGTGCCGAGGGTTCGGTGACAGTGCACCGCGACGATGCGGTGTTACTGTTGACGCTTGATCGCCCATCGCGGCGTAATTCGTTGACGCAGTCGATGATTGGGACTCTGGTCGATGCGCTCACGGGCGCCGCGGCCGACGATTCGCTGCGGGCCGTGCACATCCGGGGGGCCGGCGATGACTTCTGCGCCGGCGCCGACTGGGTGGCCGCCAACGACCCCGGCGGCCAACGTCCCCGCACCGGTGATCTGGTGCGGCGGATTCCCCTCGCCGCTCACCGCGTGATCGAGCTCGCCGCAGGCATCCAGCTGCCGGTGGTGTGCAGCGTGCGGGGCTGGGCGGTGGGATTCGGTTGCAATCTGGCGCTGGCCGCCGACTTCACCGTGGCCGCCGACGACGCGGTGTTCTGGGAGCCATTCACCGACCGGGGGTTCAGCCCGGACTCGGGCTCCACCTGGCTGCTGCCGCGGCTTATCGGCCTGGCGCGGGCCCGGCGAATGCTGCTGCTCGGCGAGAAGGTGGGCGCGCCGGATGCCGCCGACTGGGGATTGATTCACCAATCGGTCGCCGACCCCGACCTCGACCGCGCCGCCGAGGAGCTGGTCGGCCGACTGGCCTGCGGACCCACGGCCGCGCTCGGCCTGGCCAAACAGGCCCTGAACTTCGGCCAGCATGCGACGCTGAGCCAGTCGCTGACCCAGGAGCTGTTCAATCTCGAATTATCTTGCCGAACAAGTGATTTCAAGGAGGGCCTGGAGGCCTTCCGGCAGCGACGGGATCCGGATTTTCGTGGATGCTAACCGGGTCAGAAACAATCCCACGACGCCGAGTGTGGGTGCTATGCACGGGAATTGCCTCAAATCCGTCCATAGGCCCCACACTCGAGCGTCGCGCCAGGCACCGCACGAAGGGATGACCGATGCCCACTAATTCGTTCGACACCATCAAGTACGAAGTCGACGGGCACACCGCGACGATCACCCTGAATCGTCCTGACGCCCTCAATGCGCTAAGCCCGCACATGATCACCGAGCTGCGGGCCGCCTACGACGAGGCCGAAAACGACGACAATGTCTGGCTGACCATCGTCACCGGCACCGGCCGCGCGTTCTGCACCGGCGCCGACGTCAAGGAGATTCCCGAAGACGGCAGGGTGATCTACGAGCGGCCCTACCTCTCGACGTACGACCAGTGGGAGGCGCCGCAGGAGGGCACGCCGCCATTTCGCACCATGGCCAAGCCGGTGCTGACCGCCGTGAACGGGATCTGCTGTGGCGCCGGCATGGACTGGGTCACCACGACCGACATCGTCGTCGCATCCGAGCAGGCCACCTTCTTCGATCCGCACGTCAGCATCGGGCTGGTGGCCGGCCGCGAATTGGTGCGAGTGTCTCGGGTGTTGCCCCGCTCGATCACGCTGCGAATGGCCTTGATGGGCAAGCACGAGCGAATGAGCGCGCAACGCGCCTATGAGCTCGGATTGATCAGCGAGATCGTGGAGCACGACCGCCTGCTAGAGCGCGCCCACGAGATCGCCGACATCGTCAATTCCAATGCGCCGCTGGCCGTCCGCGGCACCCGGCAGGCGATCCTCAAGGGCCTCAACGTGCCCCTACACGAGGCGGAGATACTCGCCGAGACCTTCCGCGAGCGGGTGCTGCGCACCGAGGACGCGGCCGAAGGCCCCCGGGCCTTCGTCGAAAAGCGCAAGCCGAATTGGCAGTGCCGATGACGTTCGAAACCATTCTGCTCGAGATCGACGCGCGCGACCATGTCGCGACCATCACGCTGAATCGCCCCGAACGGCTCAACGCGTTCAACCGCACCATGTGCGAGGAGATGGCCCGCGCGTGGCGCACGGTCAAACTCGACGAGTCGGTGCATGCGGTCGTGTTGCGTGCCGCCGGCGATCGGGCGTTCAGCGCCGGGCTGGACATCAAGACGCCGTACGGCCAGCCCGAAAACGTCTGGAACCACGAGGATCCCGGCGAAGCACTGAGTCCCAAATGGCAGAAGATGTGGAAACCCGTGGTGTGTGCGGTTCAGGGTATGTGCACCGCGGGCGCCTTCTACTTTATCAATGAATCCGACGTGGTGATCTGCTCCGAGGACGCCACGTTCTTCGACTCTCACGTGTCGGCGGGCCTGGTGTGCGCATTGGAGCCGATCGGCCTGATGCGCCGCATCGGCCTGGGTGAGACGTTACGAATTGCCCTGATGGGCAACGACGAACGGGTGGGCGCCGACACCGCGCTGCGGATCGGATTGGTCTCCGAGGTCGTCGCCGCCGATCGGCTTTGGCGCCGCGCCCACGAGATCGCGGCGACCATCGCCGCCAAGCCGCCGACCGCGACGGCCGGCACGGTGAAAGCGATCTGGGAATCGCTGGACAAGCCGTACCGCGCGGCAATGGAGCAGAACCTGATCTATACCCGGCTGGGAAACCCGCTGGGCACCGCGGAACTGGCCGCGGCGAACGACGCCGGGGGCCGGGGCGCGACCAGCAAACCGAAGATTCGCTGATGTCGCGTCACCCGCTGGCTCAACGCATCGCCGACGTGCTCGACCTGCAGCCGGACGCGCCCGCCATCGAGTATGGCGGCCAATGGATTTCCTGGGCCCGGGTCGCCACGCCGGCAGGCCGCATCGCCGCGATCACCGGTGGAGCCGAAGTGGGGATGCTGTTGCGCAACCGCCCGGGGCACGTGGCAGCCTTTCTGGGCGTGCTGCTGGGCGGCGGGACGGTCGTGGTCATCAACCCCTCTCGCGGCGACGAGCGCACCAAGGACGACGTCGCGGGTCTGCAGCTTCCCGTGATCGTCGGGGAGGCCGGCGATCTGAGCGCGCTGGTGCCCGCGGGCACGCGGGTGGTCGCGGTTTCGGGCGGGTTGGAGGACACCGACATCTGCGCGCCGCGCGTCGGCGACTCCGGCCCGCGGTTCGGTGTCGCCGTCCGCATGCTGACCAGCGGCACGACCGGCCCGCCCAAGCGAATCGATCTGAGCTACGACATGCTGGCGCGCAGCGTGATCGGTCCGGATGCCGAAGGAGCGGCCTCACCGACAGAGCTGCGCCGCGGCGTCGCGATCGTGAACTCGCCGTTGGTGCACATCGGTGGGGTATTCCGGGTGCTGCAATGCATCGCCGAGGCGAGGCCGTTCGTGCTGCTGGAACGATTCGAGCTGAACGCCTGGGCCGAGGCGGTGCGCAAGCACCGGCCCCGGACGGCGTCGCTGGTGCCGGCGGCGCTGCGCACGGTATTGCACTCCGATGTGCCGCGCGCCGACCTGGCGAGCCTGCGGGCCGTTAGCTGCGGCACGGCCCCGTTGTCGGCCGAGGATGCCGATGCCTTCACCGAGAAGTACGGCGTTCCGGTGTTGACCTCCTATGCGGCAACCGAATTCGGCGGTGGGGTGGCGGGCTGGACCCTCTCGGACCATCAGCGGTACTGGAAGGCCAAACGGGGCAGCGTCGGCCGGGCCAACCCGGGCGCGCGGCTGCGGGTGGTCGCCGAGGACGGAACACCGCTGGGCCCCAACGAGGTCGGCCTGCTGGAGGTCAAACCGGGCCAACTGGGGCCCATCACACCATGGATGCGGACCACCGATCTGGCGCGCATCGACGCCGACGGGTTTCTGTGGATCGTCGGCCGTGCCGACCAGGCGATCATCCGCGGTGGTTTCAAGGTGATGCCCGACGACGTCCGCGCCGCACTGGAGAGCCACCCCGCGGTGGCCGGCGCGGCCGTGATCGCCTGCCCCGACGACCGGCTGGGCGAAACACCGGTCGCCGTCGTCGAGCTGCGCGAGCACGCATCGACCGACGCCGGCGCGCTGGTCGAGTATCTGCGAGAGCGTCTGGCGCGCTACGAGATTCCAACCGAAATCGCGATCGTCGACGGCATCCCTCGGACACCGTCGGGCAAGCCCGATCTCGGCGCGATCCGGGGCCTCTTCGGTGAGCCCGCAGCGCGGCGCGACCATGCCCGTTGAACTAATGACGGTCGCCCAGGTCCTGCGGCATCAGGCCAGCCGGCGCGGCGATCATCCGTTTCTGGTGTGCGACGGTGACCGCATCGGCTATGCCGACGCCGAGCGCCGGTCGGCGGGGCTGGCCCGCGGCCTGATCGCCCTCGGCGCCGGTAAAGGAACCCATGTGGGGCTGCTCTACCCGAACGGATCAGAGTTCGTCGTCGGAATGCTGGCCGCGGCCCGGATCGGTGCCGTGGTGATCCCGCTGTCCACCTTCGTCACCGCCCGCGAGCTGCGCGAGCAACTCGTCGACAGCGATGTGGAAATCTTGTTGACCGCCGCGCGCTTCCGTTCTCACGACTACGCGCAACGACTGTCCGAGATGCTCGGGGGCGCCGATCTCGATTCCCGATTGTTCTGTGCCGCAGCACCGCACCTGCGTCACGTCGCCGTCACGTACGAGAACGTGTGCGGGCTTGCCGATTCCGTCGACCCGGCGCTTCTGACAGCGCTGGAAGACGACGTCGCAGAATGCGATCCGCTGACGATCGTCTACACCTCGGGCTCCGCCAGCGCCCCGAAAGGGGTCGTGCACACCCACGGCGCCGTGCTGGCGCATCAACGAAATCTCAACCTCATCCGTGGTTTGACGGCCGACGACAAGTTGTTCTGCAATTCGCCGTTCTTCTGGATCGGTGGACTAGCGTTCGGCCTCCTCGCGACGCTGGTGGCCGGCTCGACGTTGCTGTGTTCCAACGCCGCCGATGCCGGGGAGACGCTCGACCTGCTGGAGGCCGAAAGGCCAACCATGACCAACGGCTTTACGGCCGGGATCGCCCACCTTGCGGACCACCCAAGCTTCGCGCAACGCGATCTGTCGTCGATGCGGCGCGGCAATCTGTACCCGATCATGGCTCCCGAAGCCCGCCCGGCCGACCCGGAATTGCGGCACAACATGCTGGGCATGACCGAGGCCGGCGGCGTCGTGCTGATCGGCGATGACGAATCCGAGCAGCCCGAGCAACGGCGCGGCTCATTCGGAAAACCGGCACCGGGATTCCAGATCAAGGTCATCGATCCCGACACCGCGAGCGAAGTCCCCGCCGGCGAGGTCGGCGAATTGTGCCTTCGCGGGCCGTACCTGATGCAGGGCTACTACAAGCGCAGCCGCGAAGAGTGTTTCGATGCCGACGGCTGGTTCCACAGCGGCGACTTGGTACGCATCGATGCCGACGGATTCGTCTATTTCGCCGGCCGGCGCGGCGCGATGATCAAAACGGCGGGCGCCAACGTCTCGGCAGCCGAAGTTCAGCAGGCCATCCGCAGGGTCAGCGGCGCAGCGTCGGCTTACGTGTTCGGCCTACCCGACGCCCGGCGCGGACAGGTCGTCGCCGCGGTGGTTGTCCAGGCGGACGGTGCCCCGGCGCTCGACGAAGCCGCCCTGGTGGAGCGGCTCAGGACGGAACTGTCCGCCTATAAGGTTCCCAAGCGATTCGTCGCCCTGCACAACGCGGAGGTTCCGCTGATGTCCAGTGGCAAGGTCGACATGCGACGTCTCAGAGAGCTGTTCGATGACTAGCATCATCGACCGGTTGGTGCGGTTGCGGGCCGAGCACGACGGCGACAAACCTTTCGTGATCGACCCCACCTCTCGGCTGACCTACCGCGAACTCGATTCGGCCACCATCGAATTGGCGGCGGCCCTCGTCGAAGCCGGCGTGGGCAAGGGCACCCGGGTGGGGCTCATCATGCCGAATGGCACCCGTTGGGTGCGGGTCGCCATCGCGCTCACCCGCATCGGCGCGGTCCTGGTCCCGCTGAGCACCCTGCTGACGGCGGGCGAACTCGCGGCGCAGCTGCGGGCGGCCGCCGTGCAATTCTTGGTCAGCGTCGAAGAGTTCCGCAGCCACCGCTATCTCGATGACCTTCGGGCGGCGGGGCAATCCGAATTGCCCGCGCTGCGCCAGGTCTGGTCGGCCGACCAGGTGGATGCCGCTCCCGCGAGTGAGGGCGCCCGTAAGATTTTCGACGCGATGACGGCGACCGTCACCCCCGCCGATCCGTTGGCCATCATGTTCACCTCCGGCAGCAGCGGAGCGCCCAAGGGGGTCATCCACTCGCACGGCAGCGCGCTGGGCGCCGTGCAGTCCGGCCTTGCGGCCCGCTGCATCACCGCCCAGACCCGCCTGTATCTGCCGATGCCCTTCTTCTGGGTGGGCGGTTTCGGCAGCGGAATTCTGTCCGCGCTGCTGGCCGGCGCCACCCTGGTGACCGAGGAGATTCCGCGGCCGGAAACCACCCTGCGGCTGTTGGAAGACGAACGGGTCACGCTGTTTCGGGGCTGGCCGGACCAGGCGGAGACGTTGGCGCGGCACGCCGAACAGGTCGGTGCAGACCTCTCGGCCCTACAGGCGGGAAGCCTGCAAGCCCTGCTGCCGCCCGAGCAACGCGCCCAGCCCGGGGCGCGCGCGACGCTGTTCGGGATGACCGAGGCCTTCGGGCCGTACTGCGGCTACCCCGCGGACACCGACATGCCGGCCTCCGCATGGGGAAGCTGCGGAAAGCCGTTCGCGGGCATGGACGTCCGCATCGTTGACCCCGACAGCGGCGCGCCCGTCCCGACCAAGGGCGTGGGAATGATTGCGATCCGGGGACCTCACACCCTGCGAGGCATCTGCGGTCGCACCCGAGAGGACCTGTTCACCGTCGACGGCTTCTACCCCACCGGCGACCTCGGGCACCTCGACGAAGACGGATTCCTGTTCTATCACGGGCGATCCGACGACATGTTCAAAGTCAGCGGTGCCACCGTCTACCCCGCCGAGGTTGAGCGGGCGCTGCGCACGATCGACGGCGTCGACAACGCGGTTGTCACCAACGTTCCGGGCGACTCGGGCGAACGGGTCGGCGCGGCGGTGGTGTGCCGCGCACGGACCGCCGAGCAGCTGCGCGCCTCCGCGCGAACTGTGTTGAGCGCCTTCAAGGTCCCGACGGTGTGGTTACTCCTGGACTCCGACGACGACCTGCCGCGCGGCGGCACCGGCAAGGTCGACGTCCGCCGGCTGCGCAAGATGCTGATCGAAGCGGCCCAGCCCTAGGGCACCCGCGTCCACGGCTGGCAGTTCTGCGACTCGAAAGCCTTGATCGTGGTGTTGATGTTCGCGAACATCGGACCCACCGACATGTTCGTCTGGACCACATGGTCCTTGTTCGCGTCGGGCGTGCTGTAGGTGAACCACGCGCACATCGAGTCCTGGGTCGGTACGTTGTTGATCCAGACCCCGAGCGCCGACGCCGAACCGGCCGTTCGGTACAGACCGGGCGCAATGTCGGGGCCGACGACGAAGACCCCAGTGCCCGGGATCGGGTCGACCGGGTCGGCAACGACCTTCGGCGCGGCGGCGATCGCCGTCATGGTCGCAACGAGTAGGGCCGATGCGCGAAGCATTGCGGACATCTTTTTCTCTCCGTCCGTGGCCCACCCTGCTGGCAGCGTATGCCCAACCCGGCTGTGCGACAAGAGATGGCGACTAGGTCAGGCATTGCCGTCGGTCACCACCCCGCGTGCCACCAGGTGGTCGATCAACGGAACCGCACCGGCCGCAAGGTGTTCCGACATCGCCGCGCGGGCGAGCTTGCCGTCGCGCTTCTTCAGCGCGGACAAAATCCGCCGATGGTCCTGCATCGATTGCTCCGGCCAGCCTTCGATGGCGGGAAACACCGACTCGGGGGCATAACGGGTGATCTGCGACATCAGCTGAGCCAGCTTGGGCGAGTCCGCCGCGACGTTGATGGCGCGGTGAAACTCGTGGTTCAGCCGGACGGTGCGCTCGTGGTCGTCACCAGCGTAGGCATCTTCGAGCTGGGCCTGGATCCGTTTGAGCTCGTGCAGCTGGTCGTCACTGATGTTGATCGCCGCCCGCGCGGCCAATTCGCCACCGACATGCGCCTGCACGTTCGCCACGTCGGTGACGTCGCGGCCGGTGACCGGCAACACCGCGAAGCCGCGACGGGGCTGCTGGTTGATCAGTCCCTCGGCGCACAGCGCGAACAGCGCCTCACGCACCGGTGTGACGCTGATGCCCAACTCCGCGGCCAATTGGTCCAGCCGGACATACGATCCGGCGGCGTACGTGCCGTCGAATACCCGTCCGCGGATGATCCGCGCGACGTCCTCCGAAAGTTGAGGCCGCGCAGCGAAATCCGGAACGCTCATCTCCCTAGACCTGATACTCGGCGAGCAGTCGCTTACTGATGATGTTCTTCTGGATCTCGCTGGTGCCCTCGCCGATCAGCAGGAATGGCGCGTCGCGCATCAGCCGCTCGATCTCGTATTCCTTGGAATATCCGTAGCCACCGTGAATCCGGAAACTCTGCTGGGTGACCTCGGCGCAGTATTCGCTGCACAAATATTTGGCCATCCCAGCGGCGAGGTCGTTGCGCTCGCCCGAATCCTTCAGGCGCGCGGCGTTGACCATCATCAGGTGGGCCGCTTCCACTTTGGTCGCCATTTCGGCCAGTTGGAAGGCGATGGCCTGGTGCTCGGCGATCGGCTTGCCGAAGGTCTGGCGTTGTTGGGCGTAGCGCACCGCGAGCTCGAAGGCGCGAATCCCCACACCGCACGCCCGCGCCGAAACGTTGACGCGGCCGACCTCGATGCCGTCCATCATCTGGAGAAAACCCTGCCCGGTGGCACCACCGAGGACGTCGTCGGCCCCGGCCCGGTAGCCGTCGAAGATCATCTCGGTCGTCTCGATGCCCTTGTAGCCCAACTTGTCGATCTTGCCCGGAATGTGCAGGCCCGGAACGACTTCGCCGAAACCAACCGGCTTCTCCACGAGGAACGCGGTGAGGTTGCGGTGCGGCTTGTCCGATCCCTCGTCGGTGCGCACCAGCACGGCCACCAGGGTCGAGGTGGCGCCGTTGGTCAGCCACATCTTCTGGCCGTCGATCGTGTAGGTGCCGTTATCGTTGCGCCGGGCCCGGGTACGGATCGCGGCCACGTCGGAACCCAGCTCCGGCTCTGACATCGAGAAGGCGCCGCGGGTCTCGCCGGTGGCCATCCGCGGCAGGAACCGCCGCTTCTGTTCGTCGGTGCCGTGCTGGCGCAGCATGTACGCCACGATGAAGTGGGTATTGAGCACGCCGGACACGCTCATCCAGCCGCGCGCCAGCTCCTCGACGCACAGCGCGTAGGTCAGCAGCGACTCCCCCAGCCCGCCGTATTCCTGCGGAATCGTCAGACCGAACAGGCCCATCTCTCGCATCTGATCGACGATCGCCTGCGGGTAGGTGTCGGCGCGTTCCAGCTCGGCCGCCTGGGGGATGACCTCCTTCTCGACGAATTGCCGTACCGTACCGATGATCTCGGTCTGGAATTCGGTCAATCCGAGGGTCTGGGCGAGTCTGGTCATGTGCTGTGTTCCCTTCCGGCTGCTCAGCAGGCGATGGTCTTGGCGTCGGTCAGACGCGCGATGTCGGCGGCGCTGTACCCCAGGCGCGCAAGGACGTCGGCGGTGTCTTGTCCCAGGGCAGGCGCCGGCGCGCTGGGCGGATGGCTGTCGTCGAACGCGGCCGGCAGGCCCGGCGCGAAGTATTCGCCCAGACCGGGCTGGCGCAATCGGGAAAACAGCGGATTGTCAGTGACTTTCGGGCCCGCGGCGACCTCGGCGAAGGTGCGGTACCGCTCGAAGAGCACCGTGGTGTCGGCCAGCGCGGCGGTGATCTCGTCGGCGGTGTGGGCGCCGAACCAGGTGGCGAACAGACTCGACAGCACGTCGCGGTAGCGATAGCGGTCGCCTTCGGATCCGAAATCGGCGCCCAGCGCCTCGGCGAGCGCCGACACCGCGGCGCCGGTTCCCGTCACCGCGAGCAGGTCGCGGAAGTGCCGACCGGTCAGGGTGACCACCATGAACCTGGCCCCGTCGCTGCTGGTGAAGTCCTGCCCGTATTGGCCGTAGATCGCGTTGCCGAGCCGTTCGCGTTGTGCCCCATTGACTTGCGGCTCGGTCAGCAACCCCAGGTTGCCCGCGGTGGCCAGGGCGACGTCCTCCAGCGCCAGGCTGATCCGCGCCCCCGCCCCGGTCCGCTCGCGGTGGCGAACGGCGGTGACGACCGCCAGCGCGGCATACAGTCCGCAGCACACGTCCCAGGCCGGGAGCACGTGATTGATCGGACCGGCATGATCGGCCGGACCGGTGACGAGCGGATAGCCCAGCCCCGCGTTCACCGTGTAGTCCACTCCGGTGGATCCGTCACCGCGCCCGAGCAATTGAACGTGAATCACGTCGGGGCGCTTGGCCGTCAGCACTTCGTGGCTGAGCCAGGACAAGCCCGCGGCGTTCGTCACGACGACGCCGTCGCCCTCGACGATGAGCCGCTGGACCAGCTCGTGGCCTTCCGCGGACCGCAGATCGATGGTGGCCGACCGCTTCCCCTTGTTCAGGCCGGTCCAGTAAATCGAGGTGCCGTCCGCCGCCAGCGGCCACCGCTGGACATCGGACGCGCCGCCTATCGGGTCGACCCGGATCACCTCCGCGCCAAGCTGACTCAGCGTCATGCCACACAGTGGCGCGGCGACGAAGCTCGACACCTCCACCACGGTGAGGCCGTCCAGCGGTAACCCCGGATCGCTCATTTCGCCGCGACCCGCTCGAAGACCGCGGCCAAACCCTGGCCGCCGCCGATGCACATGGTCTGTAGGCCGTAGCGCGCCTGACGACGATGAAGTTCGCGCGCCAGGGTGGCCAGCATCCGCCCGCCCGTCGCGCCGACCGGATGTCCCAGCGAGATGCCCGACCCGTGCACGTTAGTGCGCTCGTGATCGGTGGCGCCGAACTTCCATTCCCGCATCACCGCAAGCGCCTGCGCGGCGAAGGCCTCGTTGAGCTCGATGAGGTCGATGTCGGATAACCGCAGTCCCGCCTTGGCCAGCGCCACCTCGGACGCCGGCACGGGTCCGATGCCCATGACGTTGGGCGCGACCCCGGCCACGCCCCACGACACCAGGCGCACCAGCGGCTTCAGGCCGTATTCGTCGGCCTTCTCCGGTGTGGTGACCACGCACATCGATGCCGCGTCGTTCTGCCCGCTGGCGTTGCCCGCGGTGACGGTCGCCTCCGGATCCTCTCTGAGAACGGGTTTGAGCTTGCCCAGTGACTCGACCGAGGTGTCGGCGCGCGGGTGTTCGTCGGTGTCGATGAGTTCGTCGCCCTGTCGAGTCCTGACGATGACTGGAATGATCTCCTCGGCCAGCACGCCGTCTTTCTGCGCGGCGACGGCACGCTGGTGGGATCGCACCGCCAGCTCGTCTTGCTCCCGGCGCGAAATACCATACTGGCGGCGCAGATTCTCGGCCGTTTCCAGCATTCCGCCCGGCACCGGGTAGTTGCGGCCGCCGGCGGTCGTGCGTCCGCGGGCCAGCCCGTCGTGCACCTGCACACCGGTGCGGGCCCCGCCCCAGCGCATGTCGGTGGAGTAGAAAGCGACGTTGCTCATGCTCTCGCAGCCCCCTGCGACCACCAGGTCGTTGTCGCCCGCGCCCACCTGCAGGCACGCCTGGATCACCGCCTGCAGGCCCGAGCCGCACCGCCGATCGATCTGCATGCCCGGAACCGTCACCGGCAGACCGGAATCCAGCGCCACCACGCGCCCGATCGCGGGCGCATCGCTGTTGGGGTAGCAGTGGCCGAGGATCACGTCCTGCACGGCGTCGGGCGCCAAGCCGGTTCGCTGTAGCAGCCCCTTGAGCGCGGTGACGCCGAGGTCAACGGCGGTGCAGGCCTTGAACATTCCGCCGTAGCGGCCGATGGGGGTCCGAACGGGTTCGCAGACGACGGCCTGGCGCATCGCGCTCATAGGTGGCGGCCGCCGGTGATTTCCATGACCGTGCCGGTCATATACGACGACAGGTCGGACGCCAGGAACAGCGCCACGCTGGCGACCTCGCTGGGCTCACCGGCCCGACCCAAGGGCACTTCGGCAACCTTGGAATCCCAAATGCGCTGTGGCATAGCCTCTGTCATCGCGGAGCGGATCAAGCCGGGGGCGATCGCGTTCACCCGGACGCCGAGGTAGGCCAGCTCTTTGGCGGCGGCCTTGGTCATGCCGACGATGCCGGCCTTGGCCGCCGAGTAGTTGGTCTGGCCGATCATGCCGACCTTGCCGGACACCGACGACATGTTGATGATGGCGCCGCGCTTGTTCTCCCGCATGACGGCCGCGGCCAGCCTGGTGCCGTTCCACGTCCCCTTCAGATGCACGTTGATGACCTGATCGAACTGCTCCTCGGTCATCTTGCGCATCGTCGCGTCCCGGGTGATCCCGGCGTTGTTGACCATGATGTCCAGGCCGCCGAAGCGCTCGACCGCGGTCTGGATCAGGGTTTCGACCTCCGACGACCGGGTCACGTCACACCGAACCGCCACCGCCACCTCGTCACCGCCCAACTGCTTGGCCGCGGCCTGGGTTTCCTCGAGATTGATGTCGCCGAGCACCACCCGCGCGCCCTCGGCGACGAAGCGCTCCGCGATGGCCAGGCCCAACCCCTGCGCTCCGCCGGTGATTACCGCGGTCTGACCCGTCAACATCGCCACTTCCGATCACCCATCCTTCGCTGTCGTCGCCGCCACCCGGGCACTCTGAGGCAAATATCATATTTGATATAGGATCCTGCTCTGAACCGGGGTGCCCCGGATTCAGAGAGGAGTGTGGAGCTAATGGCCACCGCCGAAGTCGCGGAAGTCTCCGACGAGGACTTCCGCGAGATCCTCGCTCAGACAAGGCAGTTCGTCCGCAGCGCGGTCGTCCCCCGCGAGCAGGAGATCCTCGAGGGCGATCGCGTCCCCGACGACCTGCGCGACGAAGCCAAGAAGATGGGTTTGTTCGGTTACGCGATTCCCCAGGAGTGGGGCGGCCTTGGCCTCGACCTGAGGCAAGACGTCGAGCTCGCGATGGAGCTGGGCTACACGTCGCTGGCGCTGCGCTCGATGTTCGGCACCAACAACGGCATCGCCGGACAAGTCCTGGTCGGGTTCGGCACCGACGAACAGAAGTCCCGCTGGCTGGAGTCGATCGCATCCGGCGACGTCGTCGCCTCCTTCGCCCTGACCGAACCCGGCGCCGGATCGAACCCGGCGGGCTTGCGGACCACAGCCGGTCGCGACGGTGACGATTGGGTGATCTCCGGGCAGAAGCGCTTCATCACCAACGCGCCGGTCGCCGACCTGTTTGTGGTGTTCGCGCGGACCCGGCCGGCCGACGAGAAGGGGCCGGGGATCGCCGTTTTCCTGGTACCGGCGGGTGTCGCGGGCGTCGAGGTGGGCGCCAAAGACGCCAAGATGGGCCAGGAAGGAGCTTGGACAGCGGACGTCAACTTCACCGACGTCCGCGTCGGTGACGAAGCGCTCGTCGGCGGCAGCGAAGACCACGGTTACCGAGCGGCCATGACCTCGTTGGCCCGCGGCCGGGTGCACATCGCCGCCCTTGCGGTGGGCGCCGCGCAACGCGCGCTCGACGAATCGGTGTCCTACGCGGCGACCGCGACGCAGGGCGGGACGCCGATCGGTAGCTTTCAGTTGGTGCAGGGCATGCTCGCCGACCAGCAGACCGGGGTGATGGCCGGCCGTGCCCTGGTGCGCGAAGCCGCCCGGTTGTGGGTCGCCGACGAGGATCGCCGGATCGCACCCTCGGCCGCCAAGGTTTTCTGCACCGAGATGGCCAACAACGTCGCGGATCTCGCGGTGCAGATTCACGGCGGCACCGGCTACATGAGAGGCGTTGCCGTCGAACGCATTTACCGCGACGTGCGCCTGCTGCGGTTGTATGAAGGCACCAGTGAGATCCAGCGGTTGATCATCGGATCGAACCTTGTCAAAGCGGCGCAGCGATGACCGTGGCCATACCCGTCAAAGGAGAATTATGAGCGGCAAGCTTGCCGGAAAAGTGGCATTCATTACCGGCGCGGCCCGCGGCCAGGGCCGGGCGCACGCGGTGCGCCTGGCTTCCGAAGGCGCCGACATCATCGCCGTCGACATCGCCGGCAAGCTCCCGTCCTGCGTGCCCTACGACCCGGCGACTCCCGACGACCTGAGCGAGACCGTGCGTCTGGTCGAAGCCACGAATCGCCGAATCATCGCCTCGGTCGTGGACACTCGCGACCTCGACAATCTGCGAAAGGCCGTCGCCGACGGCGTGGCCGAGCTTGGCCGGCTGGACGTCATCGTCGCCAACGCCGGGGTCGCGGCTCCGCAGGCCTGGGATGAGATCACACCGGAGAACTTCCGCGACGTCATGGACATCAATGTGACCGGCACCTGGAACACCGTGATGGCCGGTGCGGACAAGATCATCGAGGGCGGCCGGGGCGGGTCCATCATCCTGATCAGTTCCGCGGCCGGTATGAAGATGCAGCCGTTCATGATTCACTACACCGCCAGCAAGCACGCCGTCACCGGGCTGGCGCGGGCCTTCGCCGCGGAACTCGGCAAGCATTCGATCCGGGTCAACAGCGTGCACCCGGGTCCGGTGAACACCCCGATGGGTTCCGGGGACATGGTCACGGCGGTGGGTAGGACCATGGAGACCAACCCACAGCTGTCGCACGTCCTCACGCCGTTTCTGCCCGACTGGGTCGCCGAGCCGGAGGAGATCGCCGACACCGTGTGCTGGCTGGCCAGCGACGAATCGCGGAAGGTCACCGCCGCCCAGATCCCGGTCGATCAGGGGTCGACGCAGTACTGATCATCGCTCGCCCGGGAATAGCTTCGTCGCCCGGACGTTGGCATTCGGCATGAGAGCTTTCAGCGAATCCGAGCGCCAAGAGTTCCTCGCCGACCAGCACGTGGCCGTGTTGTCCGTCGCCGCCACCGAAGGCCGGCCGCCGGCCAGCGTCCCGATCTGGTACGACTACACCCCTGGCGGAAACATCCGGATCATGACCGGGGCGTCGACCCGCAAAGCTCGCCTCATCGAGCGGGCGGGGGCGGTGACGCTGGTGGTGCAGCGCGAGGAGCCGCCGTATCAGTACGTGGTGGTCGAGGGCTCGATCGTCGAGACCACCAAGCCGGCCCCGGCCGACCTGCAGGAATCGATCGCCATCCGGTACCTCGGTGAGGAGGGCGGCCGCGCGTTCGCCCAAAGCATGGAAGGCGTCGAAGAGGTGTTGTTCACCATCCGCCCGGACCGCTGGCTCAGCGCCGACTTCACCGGCGACCTCTGAGCGCTCAGCCGATCAGCTCGAGCGTCCCGAGCTCGCGGATCGCCCGACAGCCGCGGCTCAGCATGGTCAGCACCATGTCGTCGCCGCGCTCGGTGGCCGCCGCGAACGCGAAACCGAGCGCCGAGATCAGCGGGGCCTGCAGCACGCCGAGGCGGTAATCGCGCCAACAGGTATCGCGGTCGTAGTCGTTGACCCCGCCGGCGGTCAGCGCGCGGTGATAGTCGGTGACGAGCCCCTCCTCGATGTCGGCACGCAGCTGCGGATCGAGGCTGGTCGCGGTGAAGTACGCCAGATCCCGGGCCGGCAGACCCACCCCGAGCGTCTGCCAGTCCACCACGGCGACCCTGGTTCGCTCCGGATCGAACAGCAGGTTATCCAGGCGGTAGTCGCCGTGCAGCAGGGCGAACCGATCGTACTCGGACAGCAACCAGGGTGCGATCAAACCCATTGCCGCACTGAAGGTATCGCGGTCTTCGGCGCTCATCCGCCCGCCCAGCTTCTCCAGGGTGATGTCCGCGCTCAACTTCGCCACCTCGCCCATGCCGCCCGCACCGGCCTCATCCGGCCGGCCAAACGCGATGCCCGGGAAATCGAGCCAGACGGGATCACACCAGCTGGGGGCGTGCAGGCCGGCCAGCGCTGTAACCGCAAGGCGCGCCTCGGTTTCCCCGCAGCCGACGAGCTGATCGCCCTGCACCGCCGGCGCCTGATCCGCCAGCAGCAGGGCGAAATCCATTGCATCGTCGGTGATCTCGGAATAGAAGCACCGCGGGGTGGGCACCTGCACGCGATCGGTCACCGAGGAATAGAACGCGCATTCGCTGCGGTAGCCGATGACAACCCGGTCGCGCACGGTGTCGTCCTGGGCGGGCAGCTTGATGACAAAGGTTTGCGGCAGGTCGCCGGGATCCGTCGCGTACTGGGCGGTGACCCGGTAGGTCGCGCCGGTCTGCCCGGTGCCGATCGCGACCACGTCGACGTCGGCAACCTCGACGGGCACACCGTTGCCGGACAGCGCGGCCGACAACCACTGCGGGGTCACGTCGCCGGGATAACGCGGTATCGACAGCACAGCACCCACAAGCACGCCTCCTCCTGCGCCGACAGCTCGTCCGACAAACTGTAAGGCATACCGCAACAGTTGCGGTCAACCGCGGTGCGCTAGCCCGCCCAGGATGCACCATTCGGCGGCTTCGTGCTGCTGGCGCCAGAATTCGTCGAAACGGCCGCCGGCAGCGAGCAATTCGTCGACCGTGCCATCCTCGATCACCCGGCCGTTGTCCAGAAACAGCACGCGGTCGGCGTGACTGATGCTGGCCAGGCGGTGCGCGACGATCACCTGCGTGCGTGTGTGCGGGTCGGCGGTCAGCGCGTCGACGACCGCGGCTTCGTTCTCGGTGTCCAACGCGCTGGTCGCCTCGTCTACCAGCAGGATCGGCGCTGGTTTGAGCAACGCACGGGCGATGCTGACCCGCTGGCGCTCACCGCCGGACAAGGCCGAACCGGCCTCGCCGACGATCGTGTCGGCGCCGTCGGGGAGCCGTCCGATCAGCTCGTCGACGCGCGCGAGCGCCACCGCCCGCGCCAACCGGTCGTCGCCGGCGCCGGGATCTCCGGCGCACACGTTGTCGCGGATCGACCCGTGGAACAGGTAGGGGTGCTGGAAAACGACGCTGGCCGCCGCCCGCCGGGCCTCGCGGTCCAGCGTCGCCGCGTCCACACCGTCGATCAGCACGCGGCCGCCGGTGGGCTCATGCAGCCCGGCGATCAGCGCCAGAATCGTGCTCTTGCCCGAACCGGACGGTCCCACGATCGCCGTCGTGCTGCCCGGATCCAACGCAAAGCTCACGCCATTGAGGACCGGTGCGCCCGCGCCGTCGTAGCGGAACACGACGTCGTCGAACTCGATACGTGGCGGGGCGCCGCCCGCGCGCGTAGCGGCGCCGGCGGTCATCAGCGGCGCGGCGAGCACCGCGCGGATGTTGTCGAGCGTGGCGCGGGTGCTCTCCAGCGCCGGCGCGAGCTCGCTGATGGTGGTGAACGGCTCGAGGTAGCGCACGATGACGACGATCAGCGCGATGGCTTCGGGCACCGAGAGGGTTCCGTTCACGGTCAGCGCGGTGGTGGCCCCCGCCAGCAGGATCAGCGCGAGCTGGCTCGCGAGGCTGAACAGCAGCTGGCCCGGGACCTGCATCGAGAGCAGGCGCATGGTGGCGCCGTGCTGTGCGGCCAGCGCATCGCCGACCAGGCTGCGCGCGGGCTCGACGCGCCGCGCGGCGCGCAACGCCTGCTGGGTCCGGGCGAACTCGATGATCCGCTCGGTGAGCGCGCTGTTGGCCTCGGCCGCCGCGGAGTCGGCGCGCCGGCTCAAACGGGCCGACGCCCACAGCGCGCCCAACAGCAGCGGCAGGCCCCCCAGCGCGGCGGCCCCCAGCTGCCAGGAGACCGGCAGCAGCACGACCGCGATGGCCGCGGGCAGCAGGACGGCAAAGATCAGCGGCGTCAGCAGGTTGACGACGAGACCGACCAACTCCGGCCCGGTGGCGGCGATCGCCTGCCGGGCGATCGCGGTGTGCTCGGCGGTGAACCAATCCAGCCGCACGCCGGGCAGCCGATCCGCGACGTCGTGCTGGCTGTGATCCAGCACGGCGAAACCCAGGTTGAAACCGATACGCGCGGTTGCGGTGTCGATCACCCAGCCGGTCACGGTGGCCGCGGTCAGCCAGCCCAGCCAGGCCAGCGCGCGCTGCGGGGCGTCGCCGAACAACGCCCCCACCAAAGGGACCAGCAGAACGGTGGCCGCCGCCCGCACCACCACGGAGACAAGTGCCAGCACCGTGTAGGTGATGACCCGGTTGCGGCGCCCCGCCGGAACCAGCCTCAACCACGTGCGAATCATCGCGCCCCCTCGCGGGCCATGCCCGCGGTTACCCGGTCACGACGACCACCCTCCCAGAGTCGTCGGTACCGGCCCTCGGCGCTCAGCAACTCGTCGTGCGTGCCACGTTCGACGATGCGGCCGTGGTCGAGCACGACGATCTGGTGGGCCCGGGTGATGGTGTGCAATCGATGCGCGATCACCAGCACGGTGCGGTCCCGCGTCAGCCGGTTGAGGGCTTGCTGCACAAGGTATTCCGATTCCGGGTCGGCAAAGGCGGTGGCCTCGTCGAGGATCAGCACCGGGGTGTCGGCCAGGATCGCCCGAGCGATCGTGAGCCGTTGACGCTCACCACCCGACAGCCCGCTGCCGGCGCCCAGCATGGTGTCGTAGCCGTCCGGCAGCCGCATGATGCGGTCGTGAATCTGGGCGTCGCGCGCCGCCTGTTCGACTCGCGCCGCGGTGGCGTCGGGGACGGCCAGCGCGATGTTTTCCGCGACGGTCCCGTGCACCAATTGCGTTTCCTGCAGCACGAATCCAACCTGGGCGTACAGCTGGTCGGCGGTCATTGACCGAATGTCTTGTCCCCCAACGCGTATCGCGCCTTGCCCGACATCGTGGAACCGGGCCAGCAGGGCGGCCAGCGTCGACTTGCCGGACCCCGAGGGGCCGACCAGCGCGGTGACCGTCCGCGGCCGCAATGTCAGCGAGACGTCGTGAATGACCGGCACGTCGGGCCGGTAGCCGAAGCCGACGTGGTCGAACACCACCGTCGACGCCGGATCCCCGTTGACCCCGTGGTGGTCGTGCACGGCGAGGTCGGGCTCGTCGAGGGCGTTCTGCAGGCGCCGGGCGGCTAGCATGCCCGCGCGGATGCCGCCCAGACCGTAGGCGATGCCGAGCAACCGCGCGCCGAACGTGGTGCCCAGCAACAAGAACGGCAGCAAAGTCACCGGATCCATCCGGCCCGCGACCACCAGCAGGGTGCCGGTGACAACGATGAGCCACAGGAACGTCGAGGGGCGGGTGACCAGGTCCATGACCGTCTTCTTGCCGGCCAGCGGGCGCTGCCAGGCGACCAGGAAGCCCACGTATTCGTCCAGGCGGCGCCGGAAGCTGGAGGCGGCGGCGCCACCGAAGACGCGGATCACCGGCTGACCTTCCAGGTATGCGCCGGCCTCGCCACTCATCGTCTCCGCCCAGCGCTGCGACTGCGGGATGCGCGGGCCCGACTGGATGGTGAGCGACGACGTCAGCACCAGGTACACCAGGACCGGCAAAAACAACACCAGCGCCACCCGCCAGTCGACGACGAACAGATAGACCAGCACCGCGACCGGCGCGACGGCGGCGGCGACCGCGTCCGGGATGGCGTGGGTGACCAGGTAGTGCAAGGACAGCGTGTCGTCGGCCAGCAGCTGCTTGATCGACCCCGAACCGCGTGCGGTGAACCAGCCCAGCGGTAACCGAGACAGCTTGTGCAACAGTCGCGATCGCAGATCACGGGCGAACCGCGCGTCGACGACGTGGAGCCATAGCGTGAGGGCCGCACCCAGCAACGCTCCCAAACCCAGCAGCGACACCGCCGCGATGCCGATGTCGAAGAGTCGGGCGGCGGGCGCGCCGGAGACCAGGAGCCGGGCCAGCTCGACCAGCAACACGAACGGCGCCAGTTGCACCAGCGTGATCACGGCCTGCAACACACCCGAGAGGATCAGCGCCGAGCGCAGCGGCGCGAGCAGTCGGCCCGCGCCCTGGGCACGCCAATGCCCCCGGGCCGCCGGTTCGGGCGGGGCGTCGGGCACCTGTGGCGCCGAATCCAGCCGCGCGGCAACGTCTTCCGTGGAGGTCACGGGTGCGGCGCTGTCGGATTCCGCCTGCTCGTCACCGCGCCGGGTGCCCATCGCGCGTCCGGCGCTCCAGTACGCCTGGGCGTGCACCTCGGACTTGGGAAAGCCGAACTCGTCGCGCAGCCGCGTCCGCACCTGCTTGAGCGTCGTGGCCTCCGGCGTCGCCCACGCGTACCAGTCCGACCAGTCCCGGTTTTCGATCGCCGCGGCCAGCAACTTCTCGTCGTGGCGGGTCACCCAGTGCAGTCGCAGCCTGGGGTGCTGCGCGATCGGGATCAGCGTGTCGTTGTCGTCGTGCTGTTCGAGGTACATCTCGATCGGGACGTCGTCGGGGACCACCCCGATGATGCCGTTCATTCCCGGGATGGACGCCGAGTCGCCGATCAGCAGATATCCGGCCGGCTGCTCGTCGGGCACGTCGAACCGCGACGAACCCATCAGCGCCATGACCGCGATGGTGGCGCCGGGCTGCACGGTGCGCGCCCATTGCGACGCCGGGCCGGCGGGATCGTGCAGCACGATGTCGACCGCGAAGCGTCCGGCGGCAACGTCCGCCTCCGAGATCGTATACGCGCGCTGAAATTCCGTTTTCGATCCGTCCGGGTCCGGAAACCAGAACCGCAGCCACGCAGCCGGTTCGGCATCCACGTCCTCGAACAGCGTCGGCGACGTCATGCGCACCCGCACGAAGTGCGGTGCGATCCGAACGGTTTCGATCACCGTCGCAGTGTGGTCGCGCGCGCCGAAGCTGCGCAGCATCACAGCGGAGAACCCGCGTGCCATTTGCGGTCCTTTCTCGCGGCGCCCCGCGCCGCAACGGCTCGCCGATCTGACGACCCGGCGGCATCACCGCCGTGAGGCCAGTACAAACTAAGGGTTGCCTTACCATACGTCAATCTGCGCCGCGGCCGGCGTCCGGGCCCGTCGGTATCCTGGACAACATGAGCGCAGGGTCAGCGGCGCCCGTGCTGCTGTACGACGGAGTGTGCGGGGTGTGCAATCGGTCGGTGCGTACGATCCTGCGTTTCGATCCCGCCGGTCCCCTGCGCTTTGCGGCATTGGAGACCGTCTTCGCCAAAGCGATCCTCGAGCGGCATCCCGAGATCGGAAACGTCGATTCGGTGGTGTTTGTCGACGACCCGGGCCGGCCCTCCGAACGGGTGGCCGTCCGATCCCGGGCGGTCCTGCGCGTGGCGGACTACCTCGGCGGACCGTGGCGGGCGCTCGCCCTCGCCCGCATCGTCCCGGGCCCAATACTCGACTGGCTCTACGACCGGTTCGCCGCGATCCGCTATCGCGTCGGCGGCAAGTACGACAGTTGCCCGCTGCCGGCCCCCCAGGTACGCGCCCGCTTCGTGGCGTGACCGGTTACTGGCCGACGTCGCGGGCCAGGTCCGCTTCGGATTCTTTGCGCTTCAACTCGGCGAGCTTGCGGTCCTCCTCATCGGCCGCTTGACGGTGCTTCATCGCGGCCTGGCGGTGCACTCCCGTATCGGGCACGCCCTGCACAACGGTCCAATCCTGCGTCCTGGCGACCCGCTCGTGTTGGAGTGCGGACTCCTCGGGGTCGACCGGTGCGGCCGGCCCGGCGGAAATGCCGAAAGGACGGGGCCCGCCCGCTTTCGCCCTGGCGCGCGGCTGTCGTAGCCCTGCCCAGCAAACACGCCCGCGGGTGGCGGTTTAAGACTCAGGGCGAAGGTCAATCTGTAGAACTACAGGTTGCCTGATGGAAGGTCCTTCCGATGAGCATGCTTATTCGCCGGGTCGCCGGCGTCGTCATGATGGTGATAGCGCCCGCGGCGTACGTGACAGCGGTGTCTTTAGGGACCAGTTCCGCTCAACCCCCAGACTGCGGTCGGGGCAATTGGTGGAACCCAGGAGCCGACGCCTGCCAGCCATTAGGGGCGCCGCCACCGCCCGATTGCGGTCCCGGCAACTGGTGGAACCCAGGGCCCAACGCCTGCCAGCCGTTAGGGGGTCCGCCGCCCCAAGACTGCGGTCCCGGCAACTGGTGGGACCCGGGGGCCAATGTGTGCCGACCCGTCGTGCCACCCCCGCCGCAATAAGCCGTCAGTGCGGGCGGAGGGACTCGAACCCTCAAGCTCTTTCGAGCAATGGCACCTAAAACCATCGCGTCTGCCAATTTCGCCACGCCCGCGGCTTGCCGATCGTATCGCTTGCGACGCCACCGAGCCGGCGGCACGGGCTCGACGAATTCGTCGGGGTAAATAGTCAGCGGTACGGTCAAGGGGTGTCCACTACGCATCGTCGCAGGCCCGCGCTCATCGCGCTGGTAATCGTCGCGGCATGCGGCTGCCTGGCCCTGGGCTGGTGGCAGTGGACCAGGTTCAATTCCGTCTCGGGCTCCTTTCAGAACCTCGGCTATGCGTTGCAGTGGCCGCTGTTCGCGGGATTCTGCGTATACGCGTACCGCAAATTCGTTCGCTATGAATCCGAACCACCACCGCCGCGGTGCGCCGACGCGATGACGGAGATACCCCCCGGGCTGCTACCCGAGCGGCCCAAGCCCGCCGCGCCGGCACCCGACGACCCCGCGCTGCGGGAGTACAACACCTACCTGGCCCAGCTCGCCGCACAAGACGCCGAAAAACAGAAGAGGACAACCCCATGACCGCACCGGAGACGCCCGGAGCACCAGTGCCTGCGGTGCCCGCCGACAAAATCCGCACCGCGTTGCTCGGCTACCGGATCATGGCGTGGACGACCGGTCTATGGCTGATCGCGCTGTGCTACGAGATCGTCTCGCACCTGGCCTTCGGCCACGAGATCCGGTGGATCGAAGTGGTCCACGGCTGGGTGTATTTCATCTACGTATTGACCGCGTTCAACCTGGCGGTCAAGGTGCGCTGGCCGCTCGGCAAGACGGTCGGCGTGCTGCTGTCCGGCACCATCCCGCTGCTCGGCATCATCGTCGAGCACTTCCAGACCAGGGACGTTAAGGCGCGTTTCGGGCTGCTGTGACGAAAGCCGCCGATGCGGCGGCGGACCAAGCGGCCTAGCCCCCAGATCGGGCCAGCGCCTCGAATGCCGGCAACAGCAGCCGCAGCGCCCGCCCGCGATGCGAAACGGCGTCCTTCTCCGCCGGGCTCAGCTCTGCCGCCGTGCGGTCGTGTCCGTTCGGAACGAAGACCGGGTCATAGCCGAAGCCGCCGTCGCCGCGCGGTTCGCGGGCAATGCTGCCGGGCCACTCGCCGCGGACGACGACCTCCCCGGCGGCCGACACGAGCGCGCAGGCTGAGACGAACGCCGCACCGCGCCGTCCGTCGGGCACGTCGCGCAACTGCGCCAGCAGCAACGCGGTGTTATTCGGGTCATCACCGTGTCGACCCGACCAGCGCGCCGACAGCACGCCGGGCATGCCATTGAGCGCGGCGACCTCCAGCCCGGAATCGTCGGCCACGCTTGGCAACCCGCTCGCATTGAAGGCATCCCGCGCCTTGGCCAACGCGTTGTCTTCGAACACCGCGCCCGTCTCCGGGGCTTCGTCGAACGGCGCCACGTCGTCGAGCGACACCAACGTCAAGCCGGTCAGGCCGGCGGCGTCGAGCACCCGGCGCAACTCGGCCAGCTTCTTCGGATTGCGGCTGGCGACCAGCAGCCGGCGCGTCAGCTGCCGAACGCCTTCGGCACCGGGGGACCGTCGGGGAGCACACCCGGGTACGGCAGCTGGAGCGCCTCGCGCTGCGCGGCGAACAGCTTGTCGCAGGCGGCCAGCGCGACGTCGAGCAACTTGTCCAGCGTCGACCGCGGGAACGTCGCCCCCTCGCCGGTCCCCTGCACTTCGACGAGCGTCCCGGTGTCGGTGGCGACGACGTTCATGTCTACCTCGGCGCGGGCGTCCTCCTCATAGGGCAAATCGACGCGGATCCGGCCGTCGACCACACCGACGCTGACCGCCGCGATCGCGCACGACAGCGGCCGGGGGTCCGACAGCTTCCCCGCCGCCGCCAGATAGGTCACCGCGTCGGACAGCGCCACGAAGGCACCCGTGATCGCCGCGGTGCGGGTGCCGCCGTCGGCCTGCAGCACGTCGCAGTCGACGGCGATGGTGTTCTCGCCGAGCGCCGCCAAGTCGATGCAGGCACGCAACGACCGCCCGATCAGCCGGCTGATCTCCTGCGTGCGCCCGGACAGGCGGCCCTTCACCGCCTCGCGGTCGGTACGGGTATGGGTGGCCGACGGCAACATCGCGTACTCCGCGGTCAGCCACCCCAGGCCCGACCCCTTGCGCCACCGCGGCACCCCTTCGGTCACGCTGGCGGTGCACATGACCTTGGTGTGGCCGAATTCGATCAATACCGAGCCGGCGGGGTGGTCGGTGAAACCGCGGGTGATGACCACGGGCCGAAGCTCGTCGTCAAGGCGGCCGTCTTCTCGTCTCGTCACCCCGCAACCCTAAGCCAACGAAGCCCTGCCGACGATGCGCGCCCCGCGCTGAGGAGGCCGGCAAGTTGGGCGCCGTCGCGCTGACTCAGACCCGCTCGGAGCGGCGGATATCGAACGTCTCGCCGCACACCACCGCATGCACGGGACCGTCGAACTCGGCCTTGGCCTCGCTGATCACGTCCTCGCGCGACGTCCACGGCGGGATGTGTGTCAGCAACAGTTCGTGAACGCCGGCCTCGGACGCGGCACGTCCTGCCTCGGTGCCCGACAGATGCAGCGCGGGCGGACGATCCGGCGCGTGCGTCCACGACGCCTCGCAGAGGAAAACGTCGGCGCCGCGAGCCAGCTCGACGAGCTGACCGCAGACGCCGGTGTCACCGCTGTAGACAAACGACGCGCCGGAGGGGTCGGTGATCTTCAGGCCGTAGGACTCCGTCGGATGGGCCACCACCCGTGGCGTCACCGTCAGCGCGCCGATCGTCACCGCCTCACCGTCGACCCAATGCCGAACGTCGAAAATGTCCGAGCAATCATCGATCTCACCGCCGTAGGGTGACGACGCCGCGCCCAACCGCGACCAGGTGTCGCCCGGCCCGTAGAGCAACGCCTTACCCAGCGGACGCGTCGGGTGATAGCGCCGCCACACGAACAGGCCGGGCAGATCCAAACAGTGATCGGCGTGCAGATGCGACAACAGCACGTGCACGGAACCGGGGTCGGCATAGCGCTGCAGCGCCCCGAGAACGCCCCCGCCGAAGTCGATGACCAACGGCGGAGTGTCGGGTGCCCGTAGCAGATAACCCGACGCGGGCGAGTCCGGACCCACCACGCTGCCCGAGCAGCCGAGCACGGTTATTCGCACGGACACTACTGTGCCATGCCCGATCGGACCGTGACGAAAACATGGCCGCATTGGTGTGACGGGAATCTCCTCCGCAGGTCAATCAATGTGCACCTGCACAACGGGCCGGACAGCGGTGACGGCGGGACCGAGGAAGCGCGCCGCCAAATCGGTGAACGCCTCGGGGTCGCCGGTGGCTTCGAAGACCCGGGAAGGCGGGGCGGTGCCGGGGTCATCCGGGTGCGCGCGTAGCAGGTCCCGTTCGGTCAGCATCCGAAGCACTTCCTTTGCGGTCTCCTCGGCGCTGGAGACGAGCGTCACGTTGTCACCCATCGCCAATTGGATGAGCCCGGACAACAGAGGATAGTGCGTGCAGCCGAGCACCAACGTGTCGACCTGCGCGCGCTGCAGCGGCTCCAGATAGCCCTCGGCCAACCCGAGCACCTGACGCCCGCTGGTCACGCCGCGCTCCACGAAGTCGACGAAGCGCGGGCACGCCACCGCGGTGATCTCGGTGTCACGGGCGGCGGCGAACGCGTCCTGATAGGCGTGCGAGTTGATGGTCGCCTGGGTGCCGATGACGCCGATGCGCCCGTTGCGGGTGGTGGCGACCGCGCGGCGCACCGCGGGCAGGATCACCTCGACGACGGGCACGTCGTAGCGTTCGCGAGCGTCCCGCAGGCACGCGGCCGACGCGGTGTTGCAGGCGATGACCAACGCCTTGACGCCACGCCCGACGAGATCGTCACCGATGGCCAACGCGTGCGCGCGGACCTCGGGGATGGTCAGCGGCCCGTACGGGCCGTGGCCGGTATCGCCGACGTAAATGATGTCTTCGTCCGGCAGCTGGTCGATGATCGCCCGCGCGACCGTGAGTCCCCCGACACCGGAGTCGAAGACGCCGATGGGTGCCAGTGGCGAGCTCATGTCTTGGGCCGCGGCACGGTGGTGCCGGCTTTCCTGGACGTCCGGCCCTTGCGTTCCGGGGCGGACAACCAATAGGCGGCCATGACGCCGGCGATCGCTCCGCACAGGTGGCCCTGCCACGACACGCCCCCGCATTGGCCGAGCACCGGCATGGCCCCGAGCAGAACGCCGCCGTAGGCGAACATGACGATCAGCCCGATGATGATGTCGCGCATCCGGCGCACGAAGATCCCGAACACCAATAAGAAGGCCAGCCAGCCGAAGATCAGACCGGAGGCGCCGATGTGGTCGGTGGGGCCGCAGCTGCTGCCGACGTTGCCGATGAGCCAGGTGCCGAAGCCGCCGAGGATCCACACGATGGCGGTCGCCCAGACGAATCGGGACAGGCCGGCCAGCGTCATCAGGAATCCGAGGACCAGCAGCGGCACGGTGTTGGCCATCAGGTGCTGCCAGCCCGCGTGCAACACCGGGGCGAACACGATGCCCCACAGCCCGTCGGCTTCCAGCGGCCGGATGCCGTTGGCGTCCAGCGAATGCCGGGTCAGCTGGTCGATGAGCTCCACGAGGTAGAGCAGCACCACGAAGGTGAGGATGGTGGCGGCCCCGGTGGTCGCGGTGGACCGCTTCTTCGGCTGGGCGCCAGGCGCGCCGGTGCGCCCCGCGAAGCCACGAGCGCCCCTTCTGCTCATCGCCTGCCCTTCTAGCGTGTTCAGCATCGTCAAGGCTACCGGCGCAGCGGCCGGTCGCCTCTCATCGACCGAATGCGCCCGGCAGCACGTCGCGATAGCTCGGTATGCCGGCGATCGATTCGGCGGCCAGCACACCACCCAATACCGCTTCGGCCAGGCAATCGGCGGCGGCGATGCCGACCTCGGTGGCCAGCCGGGTCTCCGGCGAGAAGGCGGCGGGCGCATTCCCGGCGGGCGGCACCTCGACCGCCCCCGTCGCCAGCACGAACACGGTGTCACCATCGACCGGTGTGTGCGCCGGCCGGATGCTGCGGGCCAGGCCGTCGTGCGCGGCGATCGCCACCCGCCGGCACGCCGCCGCGCTCAGGGCGGCGTCGGTGGCCACCACCGCGATGACGGTGTTGAGGGGGTGGTCCGCCGGATCCGACGGGGACGGCAACTGGGCGAGGGCGTCGATCTGCTCGGCCGGTGGCGGCCGGAGCCCGAATTGCTGGGTCAGGTCCGTCATCCACGGCAGGCCGGTGGCCCGGTCGACGACCTCGCCGGCGGAGTTCACCACGGCCACCGCCCCGACGGTCACGCCGGACGGCAGCGCCCGCGACGCCGTCCCGACACCGCCCTTGAGCGCCCCGGCGCGCGCGCCCACCCCGGCGCCGACGGTCCCGACGGCTACCTGTCCGGCGGCCTCGCCGCCGAAGGCGGCCACGCAGGCCGCGTAACCGAACTCCGCCGTCGGGCGGCACTCCCAACCCCCGACCGGCAGATCGAAGATCACCGCTGCCGGCACGATGGGCACCGCCCCGCCGTCCATCGCCACGCCGCGCTCGTGTTCTTCCAGGAAGCGCATGACGCCGTCGGCGGCGGCCAGGCCGAAGGCGCTGCCCCCGGCGAGCAACACCGCGTCCACGAACCGCACCGTGTTGGCCGGGTCCAGCAGGTCGGTCTCGCGGGTGCCGGGCGCACCGCCGCGGCAGTCGACGGCGCCGACGGTCCCCGGCGGGGCGAGTATGACGGTGACGCCGCAGGCCCAGCCGGCGCCCAGGGCCGCGTCGGGGTCCAGCCGGTGATGGTGGCCGACGCGCACACCCCCGACGTCGGTGATGGCGTTCACAAGTCGCCCGTCATCGAGGACCCATCAGCACCAAGACCAGGTATTCCTGCAGGACGGTCAGCCACTGGTAGACGTCGAAGTGCACGGCCAGCGGATGGTCGGCCGGCAGGCGCTCCGGGCCGTCGGGCCCGACCTCGAGCATGACTCCCAGCGTCAGCCGGATGTCGTTGACCGCCGCGATCCAGCAGTTCGCGTCTTCCTCGGTGAGCTCGAAGCGACCGCCATCGTCGGGGACCGTACCCAGTAACCGCTGCGCAGCAACGCGTTTGGCGTCGACGATGTCGGGCTCGTGCAGGCTGCGCAAGGCCGCGTTCAGGCTGGCCGCGGCATCGGGGCGCTCGGCGTCGTCGTCGTCGGGGCGATAGAAGTCGGGCAGCAGCCGACGCAGCGTGGGATCTTTGGGCGGTTCGGCGTTCCCGGTCCTGATTCCGGTGATCTCCTCGAGTTCGTCTGGCGGCGAAGCGGATTCACGCTCGTCGAGCAGGCCGATCATCGCCGTGGCCAGATTCTTGAGCAGGGCGGCCTCGTGGGAGGCCAGCGACGACCGGAAACGGGGACCGTTGGCGGTCTCAACCCGCTTCCATTTGCGCACAGGAAATCGCCAGCGCCTCGAGGCTCAGCGGTCCTGCTGCATCGTCGCCCACAGACCGGCGGCGTGCAGCTTGGACACATCAACTTCCATGGACTCCCGGCTGCCGGCGGACACCACGGCCTTTCCCTCGTTGTGCACCTGCAGCATCAGCTTGGTGGCGTGCGGCTCGCTGTAGCCGAACAACTTCTGGAATACGTAGGTCACGTAGGTCATCAGGTTGACCGGGTCGTCCCAGACGATCGTCACCCACGGGCTCGCCGTGGTCTCTACCGGAGCGAACTCTCGTTGTCCTGTAGTGCCCGGCTTGGTGGGCGCTGACATAACAACCATGGCCTACACGATACCGAGGGTTGGACGACGTTTCCGAGCCCCGATCCCAGCCGATACCTTTATGGAATGAACGACCCGGTCGTTACTGGGCTGCTGACCGACAAGTACGAGTTGACGATGCTGGCGGCGGCGCTGCGAGACGGCAGCGCCGATCGACGGACCACCTTCGAGCTTTTCGCCCGCCGACTCCCCCAAGGACGCCGTTACGGCGTGGTCGCCGGCACCGGCCGGCTGCTCGAGGCGCTGCCGCAATTCGCCTTCGATGACCAGGCGTGCCAGTCGCTGGGGCAGTTCCTCGACCCAGACACGTTGCGGTACTTGCGCGAATATCGGTTCGGCGGCGACATCGACGGCTACGCCGAAGGCGAGCTGTACTTCCCCGGGTCCCCGGTGCTCTCGGTGAGCGGGACGTTCGCCGAATGCGTGGTGCTCGAGACGCTGGCGCTGTCGATTTTCAATCACGACACCGCCGTCGCCTCGGCCGCGGCGCGCATGGTGAGCGCGGCCAGGGGACGATCACTGATCGAGATGGGATCGCGGCGAACCCACGAGGCCGCGGCGGTCGCCGCGGCACGCGCCGCTTACATCGCCGGCTTCGACGCCTCCTCCAACCTGGAGGCTCAGCGCTGCTACGGAATACCCGCCGAAGGCACCTCCGCGCACGCGTTCACCATGCTGCACGCCCGCGCCGGCTCCCCCACGGAATCGACCGAACTGGCGGCGTTTCGGGCACAGGTCGACGCGCTCGGGGTGGACACCACCCTGCTGGTCGACACCTATGACGTGACGACCGGTGTGGCCAATGCCGTGGCCGCCGCCGGTACGGGACTCGGCGCGGTGCGCATCGACTCCGGCGAGCTGGGCGTGCTGGCCCGCCAGGTCCGCCGCCAGCTCGACGAGCTGGGTGCCACCCGGACCCGCATCGTGGTCTCGGGTGACCTCGACGAGTTCTCCATCGCCGCCCTGGCCGCCGAACCGGTGGACAGTTACGGCGTGGGGACGTCGCTGGTGACCGGCTCGGGCGCCCCGACGGCGGACATGGTGTACAAACTCGTCGAGGTGGACGGCATGCCTGTGCAAAAGCGCAGCAGCCACAAGGAATCTCACGGCGGACGCAAGGAGGCGCTGCGGTTGTCCCGCGACTCCGGGACCATCACCGAGGAGGTGGTGTACCCGGCCGGACATCAGCCCGACGTCTCCGAACCCGCCCGGATGCTGACGGTCCCCCTGGTGCGCGGTGGCGAGCTGGTGTCCAAACCCAACCTCGCGGCGGCGCGCGAACTGGTAACTTCCGGGCTGCGCAGTCTGCCGTGGGAGGGACTGAACTTGTCGCACGGCGATCCCGCGGTCATCACGACGCAGATTAGAGGGTAGCCACGTCCGACGTGTCCGTGTCCGAGCTGCTGGCCACCGCCGTGGCCGCGCTCGGCGGCAGTGAGCGCAGCGGCCAACAGGAGATGGCCGCCGCGGTGGAGCGGGCCTTCGCCACCGAGGAACATCTGGTGGTGCAGGCCGGCACCGGTACCGGCAAGTCGCTCGCGTATCTGGTGCCCGCGATCGTGCACGCCCTCGAGGACGACTCCCCCGTCGTCGTGTCCACGGCCACGATCGCCCTGCAGCGCCAGCTCGTCGACCGCGATCTGCCCCGGCTGGTCGATGCGCTCGCCGATGCGCTGCCGCGCCGCCCGCAGTTCGCATTGCTCAAAGGCCGGCGAAACTATCTGTGTTTGAACAAGATTCACAACGGCGCGGCCGCCGACGGCGAGGAGGCCGACGACCGGCCCCAGGAGGAACTGTTCAACCCGACGGCCGTCAGCGCCCTGGGCCGCGACGTGCAGCGGCTCACCGCATGGGCGTCGAACACCGATTCCGGCGACCGCGACGACCTCAAGCCCGGCGTGCCGGATCGATCCTGGTCGCAGGTGAGCGTGTCCGCGCGGGAATGCCTCGGGGTGGCGCGCTGCCCGTTCGGTGCCGAGTGCTTCTCCGAACGGGCGCGCAGCCGTGCGGGTCAGGCCGATATCGTCGTCACCAACCACGCGCTGTTGGCCATCGATGCGGTGGCCGAGTCGGCGGTACTGCCCGAGCATGCGCTGTTGGTCGTCGACGAGGCACACGAGTTGGTGGACCGGGTGACGTCGGTGGCCACCGCGGAGCTGACGTCCGCCGCCCTCGGCGTGACCGCCCGGCGGATCGCCCGCCTGGTGGAGCCGGAACTGATCCAGCGCCTGGAGGCGACAACGGCCAACTTCGCCTCGATCATTCACGACGGCACGCCGGGCCGCATCGATCGCCTCGACGAGGAACTGGCGACGTATCTGGCGTCGCTGCGCGACGTGGCGGCCGCGGCGCGCTCGGCGATCGACAGCACGAACGACCCTAAGGCGGCGTCGGCGCGCGCCGAAGCGGTTGCGGCGCTGGGCGAGATATCGGACACGGCGTCGCGCGTGCTGGCGTCGTTCGGCCCGGCCATCCCCGACCGCACCGACGTGGTGTGGCTGGAGCACGAGGAGCTCAGGGGCGCATTGCGTCCGGTGTTGCGGGTGGCGCCGCTGTCGGTCGCCGGGCTGCTGCGGTCCCGGGTGTTCGCGCGGTCGACGGCGGTGCTCACGTCGGCCACGCTGACCATCGGCGGCTCTTTTGACGCGATGGCGACGGCGTGGGGACTGACCGGTGGGGACGACGACGCGAGGTGGCGCGGCCTGGACGTGGGTTCGCCGTTCGAGCACGCGAAAGCCGGGATCCTGTATGTGGCCGCGCATCTGCCGCCACCGGGACGCGACGGCACCGGCTCGGCCGAGCAGCTGAGCGAAATCGCCGATCTCATCGCCGCCGCCGATGGACGCACCCTGGGGTTGTTCTCGTCGATGCGCGCGGCCCGCGCCGCCGCCGAGGCGATGCGCGGCCGGCTGTCGACGCCGGTGCTGTGCCAGGGCGACGACAGCACCTCGGCCCTCGTCGAGCAGTTCAGTGCCGACCCCCAGACCTCCCTGTTCGGCACCCTGTCGCTGTGGCAGGGCGTCGACGTGCCCGGGCCGTCGCTGTCGCTGGTGCTGATCGACCGCATCCCGTTTCCCCGGCCCGACGACCCATTGCTGGGCGCGCGGCAGCGCGCGGTCGCGGCGCGCGGCGGCAACGGCTTCATGGCGGTCGCGGCCAGTCACGCGGCGCTGCTGCTGGCGCAGGGGTCGGGCCGGCTGTTGCGCCGCGTCACCGACCGGGGCGTGGTCGCGGTGCTCGACTCCCGCATGGTCACCGCCGGCTACGGCGGCTACCTGCGGGCGTCGCTTCCGCCGTTCTGGGCGACCACCAACGGAGAGCAGGTGCGTCAGGCGCTGCAGCGGCTGCGAACGGCGCAGGCGGCGGACCAGGGGCACTCGGGCCTGACCCGGTCCGGCTAGCGGGCCAGGGTCACCAACCCGAGCTCGCTGCTGGCCGCCAGCATCGGATTGCGGGGCAGCACGCGCACGGTGTAGCCGACCGAACCGGCCAGCGGCAGCGGCGTTGTCGTCGAGAACACCTGGTTGCCGCCCTCGGCGCTACCGGTGTAGGACATCTCGACGGTGACCGGCTCCAGCAGCGCGTCGCTGGCGTCGACCCGGCCGACCACCGCCTCGACGGTGACCTCGTCGGGCGCCAGCCCGGCCAGCTGGACGGTGGCGGTCAGGGTCAGCTTGGAGCCCAGCACCGGACTGTCCGGCAGGCCGGTGCTGTCGACGTCGGTGATGACGATCTTGGGCCAGGCCTCCTGGGCGCGGGTGCGGTAGGCGGCCAGCTCTCGGGCCGCGCCGAACTCGCCGCCCGCCGCCCCCTCGGCGCCGTCGACGGGTGCGATCGTCTTGCGCAGCGACTGCGCCGCGGGGGTGTAGTACTGCTCGACGTAGTCGCGCACCATGCGCGAGGCCAGCACTTTCGGACCGAGCGTCTGCACCGTGTGGCGCACCATTTCGATCCAGCGGGGCGGCACACCGTGCTCATCGCGTTCGTAGAACTTCGGCGCCACGGCCTCTTCCAGCAACGTGTAGAGCCCGCTGGACTCCAGGTCGTCGCGCCGCGCCTCGTCGGCCACGCCGTCCGCCGACGGTATCTCCCAACCGTTTTCGCCGTCGTACCATTCGTCCCACCAGCCGTCGCGGATGGACAGGTTCAGCCCGCCGTTGAGCGCGCTCTTCATTCCCGAAGTGCCACACGCCTCCAACGGCCGCAGCGGATTGTTCAGCCAGACGTCGCAGCCCCAATACAGCAGCCGCGCCATCGACATGTCGTAGTCGGGTAGGAAGGCGATGCGGTGGCGGACCTCGGGCCGGTCGGTGAAGCGCACCACCTGCTGGATCAACGCCTTCCCGCCGTCGTCGGCCGGGTGCGACTTACCGGCCACGATCAACTGAATCGGACGTTCGGAGTCGAGCAGCAGCTGTTCCAGCCGATCCGGATCGCGCAGCATCAGCGTCAGCCGCTTGTACGTCGGCACCCGTCGCGCGAACCCGATAGTCAACACCTCTGGGTCGAATGCGGTTGCGATCCAACCCAATTCAGCCTCCGAAGCGCCCCGTTCCAGCCAGGAGCGGCGCAGCCGCTGCCGGACGTCGTCGACCAGCAGGGACCTCAGCTGCGAGCGGATCCACCACAGGTGTCCCGCGTCGACTTGCTTGAGCCGCAGCCAGACCCCCGGATCGCTGAACGAATCCGAGCCGGCCAGTTCTCGACCCAACTGCAGCCACTGCGGTGCCGCCCAGGTGCGCGCGTGGACCCCGTTCGTGATCGAGCCGATCGGCACCTCGCTCGCGTCGAAGCCGGGCCACAGTTCGTTGAACATGGACCGGCTCACCCGGCCGTGCAGCGACGACACACCGTTGGCGCGCTGGGCCAGCCGCAGCCCCATGTGGGCCATGTTGAATTTGGTCGGGTCGTCCTCCGCGCCGAGCGCCAGGATGCGGGCGGTCGGCACCCCCGGCAGCAACACGGGCGCACCGGCGGCGTCCGAGCTCGCTGCCTTCTCACCGGATTTCGCGTCGTCGCCCGCGTGATCGTCGAAGTACAGTCGCACCATCTCGACGGGGAACCTGTCGATGCCGGCGGGTACCGGGGTGTGGGTGGTGAACACCGTGCTGGAGCGCACCACCGTCAGCGCGCTGTCGAAATCCAGTCCGGAACCGGTCATCAGTTCGCGGATGCGTTCCGCTCCGAGGAAACCCGCGTGGCCCTCGTTCATGTGGAACACCTCGGGCGCGGGCAGGCCGTGAATGCCGGTGAAGGCACGGATCGCTCGCACCCCGCCGATGCCGGCGAGGATCTCCTGTCGCATCCGGTGTTCCTGGTCGCCGCCGTACAGGCGGTCGGTGACGCCGCGCAGATCGTGCTCGTTCTCGGGAACGTCGGAATCCAGCAACAGCAGCGGAACTCGGCCCACCTGGGCGACCCAGATCCGCGCGTGCAGCTGCGCGGAGTCCGGCAGCATCAGCTCAACCAGGGCCGGCTCGCCGGTCGCATCGGTGAGCAGCCGCAACGGCAGGCCTTGCGGGTCCAGCGACGGGTAGGTCTCGTTCTGCCATCCGTCGGCGGTCAACGACTGCCGGAAATACCCCGACCGGTAATAAAGGCCCACCGCTACCAGCGGGACGCCCAGATCGGATGCGGACTTCAGGTGGTCACCGGCAAGGATCCCCAGGCCGCCGGAGTAGTTGGGCAGCACCTCGGCGATGCCGAACTCCATCGAGAAGTACGCGATGGCGGCCGGCATCTCGGCGCCCTGCTCCTGCCGCTGCTGGTACCACAGCGGGCGGCTCAGATAGTCGTTGAGATCGGCGCTCAGCTCGTCGAGCCGGCGCAGGAAGGCCTCGTCGAGCGCCAACTCGTCGAGCCGCGCCGGTTTGACCGCGCCCAGCAACGCCACCGGATCGCTGCTGCACCGCTCCCACAGGTCCGGGTCGATGGTGGCGAAGAGATCCTGAGTGGGCTTGTCCCACGACCATCGCAAGTTGGTCGACAACTGGTCCAGCGCGGTCAGGCGCTCCGGGAGGTGAGCACGGACGGTAAACCGGCGGAGGGCTTTCACGCGTCCCTACCTTACTGAGGTTCCCGGCCCGCGCACGGCGACCGGACGGACAGCATTTCCCCGGCGGTGTGTGACCGGACACTAGGGTGGGTATCGGGTAGTTATCGGGGTCGCAACGATGCTTCCCCGCCCAGAAGTTTCCCCACGACAGGAAGTTTCCCGACGGGCGGCATTCCGCACGGCGCACACCGCGGGCTTGGCCGCACATAATCGGAACGGAGTGCTGGTGACCGGTCGTGTCGAGATCGATAACGTCCAGCCGGTCGTGTCCTGTGGCGCGTATCCCGCGAAAGCTGTGGTCGGCGAGGTCGTACCGGTCAGCGCCGCAGTATGGCGAGAGGGCCACGAGGCCGTCGCGGCGACGTTGGTCGTGCGTTACCTCGGGCCTGGCTACCCGCAGGTGACCGAGACCCGCCGGACCAAGGCCGTCCAGGCCCCGGCCAAGCCGGCGACCGAGCGCGACGGCAAGGTGGACCAGCAACGAATCAAACCCCTGTCGCTGCCGATGACGACGGGCCCCGAACCTTACGTGTTCCACGGCCAGTTCACCCCCGACCGGGTCGGGCTGTGGACCTTCCGGGTCGACGGGTGGGGCGACCCCATTCACTCATGGCGGCACGGACTGGTCGCCAAGCTGGACGCCGGTCAGGGCGAGACCGAATTGTCCAACGATCTTCTGATAGGTGCGGGGCTGTTCGAGCGCGCGGCGACGGGCGTGCCGCGGGCACTGCGCGAACCGCTGCTGGCCGCCGCGGCCGCGCTGCGCCAACCCGGCGACCCGGTCACCCGCACCGCGCTGGCGCTGGGGCCCCAGATCGAGGAAATCCTGGCCGACTACCCGCTGCGCGATCTGGTCACCCGCGGCGAACAGTACGGCGTCTGGGTGGACCGGCCGCTGGCCCGGTTCGGCTCCTGGTACGAGATGTTTCCCCGCTCGACCGGTGGCTGGGACGCCGACGGCAAGCCCGTGCACGGCACCTTCGCCACGGCGGCCGCCCAGCTTCCCCGCATCGCGGCGATGGGATTCGACGTCGTCTACCTGCCGCCGATCCACCCGATCGGCAAAGTACATCGCAAGGGGCGCAACAACTCTCCGACCGCGGCGCCCGGAGACGTGGGGTCCCCCTGGGCGATCGGCAGCGACGAGGGCGGCCATGACGCCATCCACCCGGATTTGGGGACCATCGAGGACTTCGACGCCTTCGTCGCCGCCGCCCGCGAGTTGGGCATGGAGGTCGCACTGGACCTGGCGCTGCAGTGCGCACCGGATCATCCGTGGGCGCGCGATCACCGCAACTGGTTCACCGAATTACCCGACGGCACCATCGCTTACGCGGAAAACCCGCCGAAGAAATACCAGGACATCTATCCGATCAACTTCGACAACGACCCGGCCGGCCTCTACGACGAGGTGCTGCGCGTCGTCCGGCACTGGATGGACCACGGCGTCAAGTTCTTTCGCGTCGACAACCCGCACACCAAGCCACCCGACTTCTGGGCCTGGCTGATCGCCGCGGTGAAGGCCATCGACCCCGATGTGCTGTTCTTGTCGGAGGCCTTCACACCGCCGGCGCGGCAGTATGGCCTGGCCAAATTGGGGTTCACGCAGTCCTACACCTACTTCACCTGGCGCACGGCGAAGTGGGAGCTGACCGAGTTCGGCAACGACATCGCCAACCTCGCCGACTTCCGCCGGCCCAACCTGTTCGTGAACACCCCCGACATCCTGCATGCGATCCTGCAGCACAACGGGCCGGGGATGTTCGCCATCCGCGCGGTACTGGCGGCGACCATGGGCCCGGCGTGGGGCGTGTACTCGGGCTACGAGCTGTTCGAGCACCGCGCGGTGCGCGAGGGCAGCGAGGAGTATCTGAATTCCGAGAAGTACGAATTGCGGCCCCGCGATTTCGCGGCCGCGCTCACCGAGGGCCGATCGCTGGAGCCATTCATCACGCAGCTCAACGCAATTCGCCGATTGCACCCCGCGCTGGAGCAGTTGCGCACGATTCACTTCCACGGCTTGGACAACGATGCGCTGCTGGCCTACTCCAAGTTCGACCCCGCGACCGGCGACTGCGTGTTGGTGGTGGTGACGCTCAACGCGTTCGGCGCCGAGGAGGCGACGCTGTTTTTGGATATGGCCGCATTGGGTATGGAGCCCTACGAGCGTTTTTGGGTGCGCGACGAGATCACCGGCCAGGAATTCCAGTGGGGCCAGTCCAACTACGTTCGCATCGACCCCGGGCAGGCGGTCGCACACATCATCAACATGCCACTCATACCGTATGACTCTCGAATGACATTGCTACGCAGGCGATGAAAAGGACCGGAGGTGAAAGGGACATGAGCCAAGCCGACCAACTCGCTCGGACGCACTTGGCGCCCGATCCGGCCGACCTGTCGCGCCTGATCGGCGGCACGCACCACAACCCGCACGGCATTCTGGGCGCCCACGAATACGACGATCACACCGTCATCCGGGCGTATCGGCCGCATGCGGCCGAAGTTGTCGCACTGGTCGGCGATGACCGGTTTCCGTTGCAGCACATCGAATCCGGTCTTTTCGCCGTGGCGTTGCCGTTCGTCAACCTGATCGACTACCGGCTGGAGATCACCTATCAGGGTGCCGAGCCGTACGTCGTCGCCGACGCCTACCGCTTCTTGCCGACCCTGGGCGAGGTCGACCTTCACCTGTTCGGGGAGGGACGCCACGAGCGGCTTTGGGAGGTCCTCGGCGCGCATCCACGTTCGTTCACCACGGCCGACGGTGTCGTCACCGGAGTGTCGTTTGCGGTTTGGGCGCCGGCCGCCAAGGGCGTCAATCTGATCGGTGAGTTCAACGGCTGGACCGGTAACGAAGGCCCGATGCGGGTGTTGGGCTCATCGGGTGTCTGGGAACTGTTCTGGCCCGACTTTCCCCCCGAGGGGCTGTACAAGTTCCGGGTGCACGGGGCCGACGGTGTGGTGACCGAGCGCGCCGACCCCATGGCGTTCGCCACCGAGGTGCCGCCGCACACCGCATCCCGGGTGACGCGCAGCACCTACACGTGGGAAGACGCCGACTGGATGGCCGAGCGCGCGCAACGCAACCCGGTGTTCGAGCCGATGAGCACCTATGAGGTTCACCTGGGTTCCTGGCGCCCCGGCCTCAACTACCGCGAGCTGGCCCGCGAGCTGACGGATTACGTGGTGGAACACGGGTTCACCCACGTCGAGCTGCTACCGGTCGCCGAGCACCCCTTCGCCGGATCGTGGGGTTACCAGGTGACGTCGTACTACGCGCCGACATCGCGATTCGGCACTCCCGACGAGTTCCGGGCGCTGGTCGACGCCTTGCACCAGGCCGGCATCGGTGTGCTGGTGGACTGGGTGCCGGCGCACTTTCCCAAGGACGCCTGGGCGCTCGGCCGGTTCGACGGCACGGCGCTCTACGAGCACTCCGACCCCAACCGGGGTGAGCAACTCGATTGGGGCACCTACGTATTCGACTTCGGCCGTCGCGAGGTGCGTAACTTCCTGGTGGCCAATGCGCTGTTCTGGCTCCAGGAATTTCACGTCGACGGCCTGCGCGTGGACGCGGTCGCCTCGATGCTCTACCTGGACTACTCGCGGCCCGAAGGGGGCTGGGCCCCGAACATCTACGGCGGCCGGGAGAACCTGGAGGCGGTGCAGTTCCTGCAGGAGATGAACGCCACGGTGCACAAGACCGCGCCGGGCATCGTCACCATCGCCGAGGAGTCCACCTCGTGGCCCGGCGTGACGCGGCCGACAAACCTTGGCGGCCTGGGCTTTTCGATGAAGTGGAACATGGGCTGGATGCACGACACGCTCGACTACATGAGCCGCGACCCCATCTACCGCAGCTATCACCACCATGAGATGACGTTCTCGATGCTCTATGCGTTCAGCGAGAACTACGTGCTGCCGATCAGCCATGACGAGGTGGTGCACGGCAAGGGAACGCTGTGGGGCCGGATGCCGGGCAACAACCACGTCAAGGCGGCCGGGCTGCGCAGCCTGCTCGCCTACCAGTGGGCGCACCCGGGTAAGCAACTGTTGTTCATGGGACAGGAATTCGGGCAGCGCGCCGAGTGGTCCGAGGAACGCGGTCTGGATTGGTGGCAGCTCGACGAGCAGGGATTCTCCAACGGGGTATTGCGCCTGATCCGCGACCTCAACGACATCTACCGCAGCCACCCGGCGCTGTGGAGCCAGGACACCGTGCCGGACGGCTACTCCTGGATCGACGCCAACGACTCGGGCAACAACGTGCTGAGCTTCCTGCGCTACGGCAGGGATGGCTCGGTAATGGCTTGCGTGTTCAACTTCGCGGGCGCCGAGCACAGTGGGTACCGGTTGGGGCTGCCGTCGGCCGGCCGGTGGCGCGAGGTGCTCAACACCGACGCGACGGCCTACAACGGATCCGGGATCGGCAACATGGGCGGCGTGGACGCCACGGAAGACCCGTGGCACGGCCGCCCGGCGTCGGCGCTGCTGGTGCTGCCGCCCACGTCGGCGCTGTGGCTGGCCCCCGAGTAAACCTCAGTACAGCGCGTTGGCGAGGTTGCGCCGTCCGGCGACGACCTCGGGATCGGCCGGGTCGAACAGCTCGAACAGCTCGACCACCCGGGTGCGCACCCGGGTGCGATCGTCGCCGGATGTGCTGCGCACCAAGGCGATCAGGCGATCGAAGGCGGGCCCGACCTCCTGGTTGAGGATCTGCACGTCGGCCGCCGCGAGGGCGGCCTCGATGTCACCGGGCGCGGCGTCGGCGACGGCGACGGCGTCCGGGCGTTGCCCGGTTGCGCGCGTGAGGAATTCGATCTGCCGAATCGCGCCCTTGGCTTCGGCGTTGGCCGGATTGGCGTCCAGGATCGACTGATACGACGCCCTGGCCGCCTCGAAGTCGCCGTCTTCCAGCTGTTGGCGGGCCGCGGCCAGCACCGGGTCGACCGCCTCCGCCTCCGCGGAACCGGTTGAGCCCTTGAGCTTTCCGGCGGTCGCCGAGAGAATCTGGTCCAGCCAGCCGCGCAACTGCTCGGCCGGCTGCATTCCCTGGAAACTCGATATCGGCTGCCCGGCGGCCAATGCCACCACGGTCGGGACGGCGTCGACACCGAATATCTGCGCCACCCGGGGCGTGACATCGACGTTGACCGTCGTCAACGACCACTTGCCGTTGTCCTGGGCGGCCAGCCCGGCCAACGTGTCAAGCAGCTGGACACACGCATCGCTGCGCGGCGACCACAGCAGCACCACGACGGGCACTTCCTCGGACCGCAGCAGGACCTCGGCCTCGAAATTGGCCTCGGTGACCGCGATGATTCCGGGGTCGCCCTCGGCGGCCGACCGGGAGGATCCTGCGGCAGGCCCACCCGTGGGCTGGGGCCGCTGCTTGAGACCGGACAGATCGACCGCACCAGCCAGGGCGGGGCCGATAGGAGGGCGCGGACGACTCACGCCGTCAAGTTTGTCATGCGGACCGGCTACCCATCCACCCGGTGGCCGAGCCGTTCACAGGGCGGCGCGACCGGCCGAAATGCGCACGAAAAGGCCCGCGATCGGCGGATATGACGAACATCACAGTGTCTCGCCGGCGCGCCGCGCCAGCAACGTCGCAAGCGGTCCGATCGGTGGCTAACCCGCGCGCAGAATCAGGGCGTCGCCCTGCCCGCCGGCCCCGCACAGCGCCGCGACGGCGTATCCGGAGCCGCGTCGCGCCAACTCCAGCGCGGCGTGCAGCGTGATCCGCGCTCCCGACATTCCGATCGGATGCCCGACGGCGATCGCCCCGCCGTTGACGTTGACCAGGTCGGGATTCACGCCCAGTTCGCGGGTCGAGGCCAGCGCCACCGCGGAAAACGCCTCGTTGATCTCGATGACGTCCAGCTGGTCGACGGAGATGCCCTCTCGGCTGATCGCCTTCTTGATCGCATTGGCCGGCTGCGACTGCAGCGTGGAATCGGGTCCGGCCACCACGCCGTGCGCGCCGATCTCGACCAGCCAGCTCAACCCCAGCTCCTGCGCCTTGGCCTTGCTCATCACCACCACCGCGGCGGCGCCGTCGGAGATCTGGGAGGCCGATCCGGCGGTGATGGTGCCGTCACGGCGAAACGCCGGCTTGAGGCCGGCCAGCGACTCGGCGGTGGTGTTGGCGCGGATCCCCTCGTCCTCGGTGAACTGCAGCGGATCGCCTTTGCGCTGAGGGATGTTGACCGGCACCACTTCGTCGGCGAAGGCGCCGTCCTTCCAGGCCGCGGCGGCCTTCTGGTGCGACCGGGCAGCGAACTCGTCCTGCTCCTGCCGGGTGAATTGGTCGACGTCATTGCGCTGCTCGGTGAGCGCGCCCATCGGCTGGTCGGTGAACACGTCGTGCAGGCCGTCGTAGGCCATGTGGTCCAGCACCGTCACGTCGCCGTACTTGTAGCCCGAGCGGCTGTCCATCAGCAGGTGCGGCGCCTTGGTCATGGACTCCTGGCCGCCGGCCACCACCACGTCGAACTCCCCGGCGCGAATGAGCTGGTCAGCCAGGGCGATGGAGTCGATGCCGGACAGGCACATCTTGTTGATGGTCAACGCCGGAACGTCCCAGCCGATGCCGGCCGCCACGGCCGCCTGGCGTGCCGGCATCTGGCCGGCGCCGGCCGTCAACACCTGACCCATGATCACGTAGTCGACGGCGGAGGCCGGCACCTTGGCCTTTTCCAGCGCCCCGGCGATCGCGATGGCCCCCAGATCGCTGGCCGAAAAGTCCTTCAGCGAACCCATCAGCTTGCCGATGGGTGTCCGCGCCCCAGCAACGATCACCGACGTCGTCATGACTATCTCCTAAAGCCCGTTAGGCGCTCCCCGGATGGCCGTTCCGGACTCCCGGAGAAGCGCAATCTTTGCCGCCAGGTTACCGTTATGTGATGACGACCGATCAAGTTGACGCCCGTCAGATCCTGGCCACCTCACTGGTGACGGCGATCGATCACGTCGGCATCGCAGTCGCCGACCTGGACGCCGCCATTGACTGGTACCACGACACCCTCGGCATGATCTTGGTGCACGAGGAAGTCAACGAAGAGCAGGGAATCCGCGAAGCCATGCTGGCCGTGCGCGACGCCCCGGCGGGTACCGCGCAGATCCAGTTGATGGCCCCGATCGACGAGTCCTCGACGATCGCCAAGTTTCTCGACAAGCGCGGGCCGGGCATCCAGCAGATGGCCGTTCGGGTCAGCGACCTCGACGCCTTGGTCTCCCGGCTTCGCGAGCAGGGCGTGCGGCTGATCTACGACGCACCCCGGCGCGGCACGGCAAACTCCCGGATCAACTTCATCCACCCCAAGGACGGCGGCGGAGTGCTCATCGAGCTCGTCGAGCCGGCCGCCTGACCCGGACCTTCACCACCACTTCCTGGTGGGACCGCGGGTAGCGCGGTGCGCCCAGCACGGCGTGTGCCAATGCCGGCGGTCCTCCACGTCACCCGACCCGCCCGCGGGCGAGGAATCGGCGGGCCACACCACCAGATGCGCTGAGCCGGAACGTATTTCGTGATCGCAGCCGGGGCACCGATAGGTCTTGGCCGCACGGGCCGCCGGCACGGGCCGGACCTCGTACTCGCGGCCGTCCGGGCCGACCTCCACCCGCCGCAGCGCCGGCGGCGCCAACGGTCGCTGCCGGCGTGGCGGGGTGCGGCGCCGAGCCATCCGGTCAGTGTAGCGGCGAACCCTCAGAACAGCCGGTACTCGTCGCTGTCCATCCCCCGCATCTTGTCGTAATCCAATGTCAGACAACGGATACCACGATCGGTGGCCAACGTGCGGGCCTGCGGCTTGATCTGCTGAGCGGCGAACACGCCCCTGACCGGCGCGAGCACGGTGTCGCGGTTGAGCAACTCCAGGTATCGGGTGAGTTGTTCGACGCCGTCGATCTCGCCGCGTCGCTTGATCTCCACCGCAACCGAGCCCCCGCGTTCGTCTCGGCAGAGCAGATCGACGGGACCGATGGCGGTCATGTACTCGCGGCGAACCAGCGTGTATCCCTCGCCCAGCAGTTGCACGTGCTCGGCGAGTAGCGCCTGCAGGTGCGCTTCGACGCCGTCCTTGACCAGGCCGGGGTCCACGCCGAGTTCGTGGCTGGAATCGTGTTCGATCTCCTCGACGGTGATACGCAGCTGTTCGCCCGCCTTGTTCTCGACCACCCATACCGGCGCATGATCACCGGCCTCCTCGGTCAGCCAGCACGGCGGGCTCATCCAGTTCAGCGGCTTGTAGGCGCGGTCGTCGGCGTGCACGCTGACCGATCCGTCGGCCTTGAAGAGCAACAACCTGCGCGCCGAGGGCAGATGCGCGGTGAGCCGGCCGACGTAGTCCACGGTGCATTGAGCGATCACGAGACGCACCCGACTCACCTTAGAGCGTGGCCGACAAATTAGGCTGACGCCACCATGTCGGCCAACCAGTCCGTGGCGCAGCGAATCGGCCGGGTGCTCGAACGGGTCACCCGTCAGAGCGGCCGTCTGCCGACCACGCCCGCGTACGGCTCCCTGCTGTTGGGGCGGGTGTCGGAAAGCCAGGGCCGTCGCCGGGTGCGCATCCAGATCATCATGACCGTCCTGGTGCTGGGGGCGAACCTGCTCGGGATCGGCGCGGGACTGGTCTTGGTGATCGTCGCCATCCCAGCGCCGAGCATTTTCGACGACGCGCCCGCGTGGATCACGTTCGGAGTGTCACCGGCCTACATCCTCCTGGCGCTGACGCTGGGCACCTTTTGGATCACCCGCAGAACCGTCCTGGCGTTGCGCTGGGCCATCGAGGAGCGCACTCCGACACCCGAGGACGAGCGCAACACGTTCATCGCCCCGTGGCGGATCGCGATGGTCGACCTGGTCCTGTGGGGAACCGGAGCGGTGCTTTATTCGGTCCTCTATGGCCTGGTCAATACGATGTTCATCCCGCGTTTTCTGGTCGGGGTCAGCTTCTGCGGTGTTCTGGTGGCCACCGGCAGTTATCTGCTCGCCGAGTTCGCCCTGCGCCCGGTGGCGGCTCAGGCCCTCGAGGCGGGCCCGCCGCCGCGGCGGCTGGCGGCAGGGATCATGGGCCGAACCATGACGGTGTGGTTTCTCGGTTCGGGCGTGCCCGTCATCGGCATCGCGCTTCTGGCGCTGTTCGAGGTGTGGCTGAAGAATCTCACCGAGACCCAGTTCGCGGTCGGTGTGCTGATCGTGTCGTCGGCCGCTCTGATCTTCGGCTGCATCCTGATGTGGATCCTGGCCTGGCTGACGGCGACACCGGTGCGCGTGGTGCGGGCGGCGCTTCAGCGTGTCGAAAAGGGGGACCTGTGCGGCGAATTGGTGGTGTTCGACGGCACTGAACTCGGTGAGCTGCAGCGCGGTTTCAACGCGATGGTCGACGGTCTGCGCGAGCGCGAGCGGGTTCGCGATCTCTTCGGTCGCCACGTCGGACGCGAAGTGGCGCTGGCCGCGGAACGCAAGAAGCCGAAGCTGGGCGGCGAAGAACGGCATGTGGCCGTCATTTTCATCGATATCCTTGGGTCGACGCAGCTGGTGACCAGCCAACCCCCATCCGAAGTCGTTGCGGTGCTCAACCGTTTCTTCGCGATCGTGGTCGAGGAGGTGGATCGCCACTGCGGGCTGGTGAACAAATTCGAGGGCGATGCGTCGCTGGCCATCTTCGGAGCGCCGAACCGCCTGGACAATCCCGAAGACGCGGCCCTGGGCGCCGCACGGTGCATCGCCGGGCGGCTGGCCGGCGAGATGACCGAACTCGAGGCGGGCATCGGCGTGGCCGCGGGGCAGGTCGTCGCCGGCAACGTCGGAGCCAGGGAACGCTTCGAGTACACCGTGATCGGTGAGCCGGTCAACGAGGCGGCCCGGCTGTGCGAGCTGGCCAAGTCGCACTCGAGCCGCTTGCTCGCGACGGCCGACGCCATCGAGCGCGCAAGCGAAACCGAGCGGGCGCGTTGGTCTTTGGGCGACAGCGTGACCCTTCGCGGCCATGAGCGTCCCACCCGACTGGCGGCGCCCGCCGCGGTTGATGACCCATCGGCCGCACACGGTTGATCTCGGGCCGGAATGGGTAGAGGGACACGAGAACCGACCCCTCAGAGAATGGTTTGCACATGACCGGCAGTGGAGTCACCCGTGTTTCGGTCGCCGCGGGAATCGCCGCGGCGATCGCACTGAGTTCGTTGACCGCGGGTTGCAGCTCGGGCACCAACAACAAGAACCCCAGCACGTCGACCGTCACCACCACCGTCACGACACCGGCGAGCGTGACCACGACGGCGCCGTCGGCCCCGGGGACCGGCGGCCCGGGTGGCGGTGGACCCGGCGTCGGGCCGGGTGGCGCCACCACCGCCGGGCCGGGTGGTTCGGGTGCCGGCGCCGGGCCCGGTGGGGCCAGCGCGGGCGTGCCGGGCGCCGGGGCCTCCGCGGGACCGGGCGGCGCGGGTGCCTGCGCCGGTGGCGTCTGTGTCGGAACGCCGCCCGGCTGAGCCTGGGGGCCAGCGGATCATCGGACGACGGCGCCGGCGCGGCGCCCGTTGGCCCGAGACCCGCTCTGCCGCATCAACATTGCGACGAGCAACGTACCGGCCGCCAGTAGCCCGGCCACGAACCACACCGTCGCCGGCCAGCCGCCGACACCGTAGACGACGCCGCCGAAGGCACCGGCCACCGATCCGCCCAGGTAGTAGCTGAACAGGTACAGCGCGGACGCCTCCGCGCGATCGCGGTGCGCCACCGCGCCCACCCAGCCACTGGCTACGGTGTGCGCGGCGAAGAATCCGCCGGTGAAGACGCCGACACCGACGACGATGACGCCCAGCGCGGGCGATACGGTGAGCAGCAGGCCGGTCACGGTCACCGGTAACGCGCAGCCGAGCACGAGCCGGCGCCCCCTGCGGTCGGCGAGCCGCCCGGCCACGACCGACGTCCAGGTACCCACCAGGTACAGGACGAACAGCAGGCCGACCACCGACGATGCCAATCCGAAGGGCCGGTCCGTCAACCGGTACCCGAGGTAGTTGTAAACCGTGACGAACGCCCCCATCATCACCGAGCCCAACGCAAACAGCTTCAGCAGCACCGGGTTTCGCACATGTCCGGCGAGGTTGCGCACGGTGTCGCGCACGCTAGCCGCCTTCGGGGTGAAGAACTGCGACCTGGGCACCAACAGGGCGAACACCGCCGTGCCGGCCAGCGTCATCACCGAGCACACCAGCAGCGCGACGCGCCAATTGCTGGCGTCGACGACCAGGGCCGGCACGATCCGTCCGACCAACCCTCCCACCGTGGTCCCCGCGACGTAGCGGCCCATCGCCGAACCGAGCGACGAGGCGTGCACCTCCTCGGCCAGGAACGCCATGGCGACCGCCGGTATGCCGGCCAGCGCGACGCCCTGCAGCGCGCGTCCGGCCAGCAGCACGCCGAGGGTGGGACTCAGCGGCAACAACAGCCCGATGACACTGGACGCTATGCCCGACGTCAGCATCACGGTGATGCGCCCGTGGCGCTCGGATAGCACACTGGCCGGGATGATCGACAGCGCCAACATGCCCGTCGTCAGTGAAACCGTCAGCGCCGCGGTGGCCGGGGCGATCCGATAGGACACGGACAACGCCGGGAGCAGGGCCTGCGTGCAGTACATGGCGGCGAAACTGGACAGGCCGGCGCCGTACAGCGCGATGGTCATTCGCCGATATCCCGTGGATCCGGCCTGATGCGCGACGACGTGGGGCACGGCAACGATGCTTCGGCCCGCACCGCTGCGAAGGAAATGAATTATTTCGGTGGCTATGATGCATTGGACGCATAAGCAGAGGTGGCTGGATGGCGGCGGGCGACTACGAGTGGTTCATCACACTCGCCGAATTGCAACACGTCACGGCTGCGGCGCAGCAGCTCAATGTCGCCCAGCCGACGCTGACCCGGATGCTGGCTCGCCTGGAACGGCAGGTGGGGGTGCCGCTGTTCGACCGGCACGGCCGGCGTCTCGCCCTCAACACGTACGGCCGGATCTTCTACGAGCATGCGCGGCGGGCCCAGCTGGAGCTGGATTCGGCCCGGCGCGAGATCGATGACCTGACGAATCCGGCCGTCAGCGAGATCCGGTTGGCGTTCCTGAGCTCGTTCGGGGCGACGGTGGTTCCGCGGTTGATCTCGAGGTTCGGGCAATCGTCACCGCGGGTGACGTTCACGCTTCAGGAGGGGCCCGCCGAATCGATCGTCGATCGCGTGCGGTCCGGCGTCGTCGACATCGGAGTGGTGTCGCCACGGCCACGGAAACGAACGCTGGCCTGGCGCAGCCTGTTTCGTCAACGGCTGGGCATCGCCGTTCCTGACGACCACCGGTTCTCGCACGTTGCGGCGGTGTCGATGATCGATCTGGCCGACGAGCGCTTCGTGACCATGCACCGCGGATTCGGCATGCGAGCACTGCTCGACGACCTGTGTGCGGCAGCGCAATTTCGGCCCCGAATCGGCTTGGAAGCCCCGACCCTCACGACCGTCGCCGGCCTGGTCGCCGCGGGCCTGGGTGTCAGCCTGGTACCCATCGACGGCAGCGAGCACGCCCCCGGGGCCCGTGTGCTTCGCCTGGTCGACGCCGACGCCTACCGCGATGTCGGCTTGGTCTGGAACTCCGATCGACCGTTGTCTCGCTCGGCACGCGACTTCATCGCGGCCGCCGCGGCGGTAGAACACCACCCGACGAGGACCCCGATCGGCTGAAAGCAACGTGCGATGCCGGCATCGACTCCCGTTCGGGCGATCACCGGAGCCAGCGGGTTGCGTCACAGTTAATGCCATCGCGCGCCGGAAAAGCTGGAATGGGCGGAAAAGCCCGCACCGGACGGTGAGCCGCCGACGAGGCTGACGGTCGCCCGGGCGCAACCCACGACGATGTCGCTTTTCCGCCAGTTTTGTCGGTGGCCGGGTGTAAGTCTTAAAACCGTGCACGACGACTTCGAACGCTGCTACCGCGCCGTCCAGTCCAAGGACGCCCGGTTCGACGGCTGGTTCGTCACCGCGGTGCTGACCACGCGGATCTACTGCCGGCCCAGCTGCCCGGTGCGGCCACCGTTCGCCCGTAACGTGCGGTTCTATCCGACCGCGGCCGCCGCGCAGCGCGCCGGCTTTCGCGCGTGTAAGCGGTGCCGCCCCGACGCCTCGCCCGGGTCTCCGGAATGGAACGTGCGGGGTGACATCGTGGCGCGAACGATGCGCCTGATCGCGGACGGCACGGTGGACCGTGCGGGTGTGGCCGGCCTGGCCGCCGGCCTCGGTTACACCACCCGGCAGCTGGAGCGCCTCCTGCAGGCCGAGGTTGGGGCCGGCCCGCTCGCCCTGGCACGCGCACAACGAGCCCAAACCGCCCGGGTGCTGATCGAAACGACGGATCTGCCGTTCGGCGACGTCGCATTCGCCGCCGGCTTTTCCAGCATCCGTCAGTTCAACGACACCGTGCGCTCGGTGTTCGAGAACACACCGAGCGCGCTGCGGCGGCACACGGCGGCACGCGCCGCCGCCGCCCCGAATTCGCCTGGCACCGTGTGCCTTCGGCTCCCGGTGCGCGCACCCTTCGCGTACGCCGGTGTCTTCGGACATCTGGCGGCGGGCGCGGTGCCCGGTTGCGAGGAGATTCGCGATGGCGCTTACCGGCGCAGTCTGCGCCTTCCGTACGGCAACGCGATCGTCGCCCTGACGCCCGCTGTCGATCACGTCCGTTGCGTGCTCGTGCTCGACGACTTCCGCGACCTGACGACGGCCATCGCGCGCTGCCGGCGACTGTTGGACCTCGATGCGGACCCGGAAGCCGTGGACGAGGCGCTCAGCGCCGACGACGAGTTCAGCGCCGTCGTAGCCAAGGCGCCCGGGCAGCGAATTCCGCGGACGGTCGACGAGGCCGAGCTCGCGGTGCGCGCGGTGCTGGGCCAGCAGGTGTCCACCAAGGCGGCGAGCACGCATGCCGGCCGCCTGGTCGCCGCCTACGGACCGCCGATCGACGACCCGGCGGGCTCCCTGACCCACGTCTTCCCGTCCGTCGAGCAGCTGGCGGAGATCGACCCGGTGCATTTGGCGGTGCCCAAAACCCGGCGGCGAACGCTGAGCGCTCTGGTCGCCGGCCTCGCCGACGGGAGTGTCGTGCTGAGTGCCGGGTGCGACTGGGAAAGGGCCCGAACCCAGTTGCTCGCCTTGCCCGGGGTGGGCCCATGGACCGCGGAGGTCATCGCCATGCGCGGCCTCGGCGATCCCGACGCGTTTCCCGCCAGCGACCTCGGCTTGCGCCTGGCCGCCAAGCAGTTGGGCCTGCCGTCCGACGAACGGTCCCTCGCCGCGCGCGGTGCACGGTGGCGACCATGGCGTTCCTATGCCACTCAATACCTCTGGACCACTCTCGAGCATCCGGTAAACCATTGGCCGCCACAGGAGGTCGCATGATCGAGTACCGCACTATCGACAGCCCGATCGGGCTGCTGACCCTGGCCGGCCGCGGCTCGGTGCTGACGCATCTGCGGATGGTCGATCAGACCTATGAACCGAACCGCGCCGGCTGGTCGCCGAACCCCGGGGCGTTCGGCAAGGCAGTCGAACAGCTCGCCGCGTATTTCGCCGGCGACCGCACCGACTTCGACTTCGAATTCGATCTGCAGGGCTCCGAATTCCAGCGCCGGGTATGGAATGCGCTGCTGACAATTCCGTACGGACAGACGCGCTCGTACGGACAGATCGCCGCCCAGATCGGTGCCGCCGGCTCCGCACGCGCCGTGGGATTGGCCAACGGGCACAATCCGATCGCGATCGTCGTGCCATGCCACCGGGTCATCGGTGCCAGCGGCAGCCTCACCGGTTATGGCGGCGGGCTCGACCGGAAGCGAAGGCTTCTCGATCTGGAGCGCAGGCACTCGACGGTCAACGCGAACCTGACGTTATTCGATTAGATACCGCATTAATCGTGCATGCAAAAACACCCCCGTTGCCGGGGGTGTTTTTGTGTATGTTCGGCGGTGTCCTACTTTTCCACCCGGATGGGCAGTATCATCGGCGCTGACAGGCTTAGCTTCCGGGTTCGGAATGGGACCGGGCGTTTCCCTGTCGCTGTGGCCGCCGTAACTCTATTTTAAATTTGTTTGGTGGGGGGTGTGGTGTTTCGCGGCATTGCTGCCGTGAAATGGACTGTGGTTGCGATTGTGTGTTGGTAAGTTTTCGGCCGGTTAGTGCCAGTTCCCTGCACCCATTACTGGGCTTCCAGGTCTGGCCTATCGAACCCGTGGTCTGCGGGGGGCCTTATCCCTCTAAAAGGGTGAGAAACCTGATCTTGGAGAAGGTTTCCCGCTTAGATGCTTTCAGCGGTTATCCTGTCCGAACGTGGCTATCCAGCCGTGCCCCTGGTGGGACAACTGGTATACCAGAGGTTCGTCCGTCCCGGTCCTCTCGTACTAGGGACAGGTTTCCTCAAGTTTCTGACGCGCGCGGCGGATAGAGACCGAACTGTCTCACGACGTTCTAAACCCAGCTCGCGTGCCGCTTTAATGGGCGAACAGCCCAACCCTTGGGACCTGCTCCAGCCCCAGGATGCGACGAGCCGACATCGAGGTGCCAAACCATCCCGTCGATATGGACTCTTGGGGAAGATCAGCCTGTTATCCCCGGGGTACCTTTTATCCGTTGAGCGACACCCCTTCCACTCAGAGGTGCCGGATCACTAGTCCCGACTTTCGTCCCTGCTTGACTTGTAAGTCTCACAGTCAAGCTCCCTTGTGCACTTACACTCAACACCTGATTGCCGTCCAGGTTGAGGGAACCTTTGGGCGCCTCCGTTACATTTTAGGAGGCAACCGCCCCAGTTAAACTACCCGCCAGGCACTGTCCGTGAACCCGATAAGGGTTCGACGTTAGGTGTCCAATACGATCAGAGTGGTATTTCAACAACGACTCCATACAAACTGGCGCCTGTACTTCACAGTCTCCCACCTATCCTACACAAACCGTACCGAACACCAATACCAAGTTGTAGTGAAGGTCCCGGGGTCTTTTCGTCCTGCCGCGCGTAACGAGCATCTTTACTCGTAGTGCAATTTCGCCGAGTCTATGGTTGAGACAGTTGGGAAGTCGTTACGCCATTCGTGCAGGTCGGAACTTACCCGACAAGGAATTTCGCTACCTTAGGATGGTTATAGTTACCACCGCCGTTTACTGGGGCTTAAATTCTCCGCTTCACCTTACGGTTAACGGGTCCTCTTAACCTTCCAGCACCGGGCAGGCGTCAGTCCGTATACATCGTCTTGCGACTTCGCACGGACCTGTGTTTTTAGTAAACAGTCGCTACCCACTGGTTTCTGCGGCCGAATCCCGCTCCCACCGCAAGGGTGTTCACGGTATTCCGGCCCCCCTTCTCCCGAAGTTACGGGGGCATTTTGCCGAGTTCCTTAACCATAGTTATCTCGTACGCCTTGGTATTCTCTACCTGACCACCTGTGTTGGTTTGGGGTACGGGCCGTGTATGTGCTCGCTAGAGGCTTTTCTTGGCAGCAGAGGATCACCGAATTCGCCTCAATCGGCTATGCATCACCTCTCGGGATTAATGAGCGACGGATTTGCCTATCGCTCTCCCTACGGGCTTGCTCCAGTATTACCACTGACTGGTACGGCTACCTTCCTGCGTCACCCCATCGCTTGACTACTACCAGCGAAGGTCCCACGCAGCCCCGAAACTCCATGCCCCCGAAGGGGAATGGTCGATCCGGTTTTGGGTGGTTAGTACCGCTGATTCATCAGGGACGCCTATACACGGGTACGGGAATATCAACCCGTTGTCCATCGACTACGCCTGTCGGCCTCGCCTTAGGTCCCGACTCACCCTGGGCGGACTGGCCTGGCCCAGGAACCCTTGGTCTTACGGCGGGCAAGGTTCTCACTTGCCTTATCGCTACTCATGCCTGCATTCTCACTCCCCCACCCTCCACCACCGGTTACCCGGAGGCTTCGCTGAATGAGGGACGCTCCCCTACCCACACTCACCGTAAAAGTGAATGTGCCGCGGCTTCGGCGGTGTGCTTGAGCCCCGCTACATTATCGGCGCATAATCACTTGACCAGTGAGCTATTACGCACTCTTTCAAGGGTGGCTGCTTCTAAGCCAACCTCCTGGTTGTCTCTGCGACTACACATCCTTTTCCACTTAGCACACGCTTAGGGGCCTTAGCCGGCGATCTGGGCTGTTTCCCTTTCGACGTACGGAGCTTATCCCCCGCCGTCTCACTGCCACGCTTTACACCACGGCATTCGGAGTTTGGCTGACGTCAGTAACCTAGTAGGGCCCATCGGCCATCCAGTAGCTCTACCTCCGTGGTGAACCACGCAACGCTGCACCTAAATGCATTTCGGGGAGAACCAGCTATCACGGAGTTTGATTGGCCTTTCACCCCTACCCACAGCTCATCCCCTCAGTCTTCAACCTAAGTGGGTTCGGGCCTCCACGCGGTCTTACCCGCGCTTCACCCTGGCCATGGGTAGATCACTCCGCTTCGGGTCCAGAACACGCCACTACACCCCAAAGGGGATGCGCCCTATTCAGACTCGCTTTCGCTGCGGCTACCCCGCACGGGTTAACCTCGCGACGTGTCCCTGACTCGCAGGCTCATTCTTCAAAAGGCACGCCATCACCCCACGAGGAGGCTTTGACGGATTGTAGGCACACGGTTTCAGGTACTATTTCACTCCCCTCCCGGGGTACTTTTCACCATTCCCTCACGGTACTAATCCGCTATCGGTCATCGAGAAGTATTTAGGCTTACCGGGTGGTCCCGGCAGATTCACAGCAGATTCCACGGGCCCGCTGCTACTCGGGAACTGATACAAGGTAGGTGTCGGGTTTTCGCGTACCGGGCTCTCACCGTCTACGGCAGACCATCCCAGGCCATTTCTGCTAACCACGACACTTTCTGACTACCCCTCAGCCAGGTAGAGCTGAGACATATCACTCCCACAACACCGCGCACACAACCCCTACCCGGTTATACATGCGTGCGGTTTAGCCTGTTCCGCGTTCGCTCGCCACTACTGACGGAATCACAATTGTTTTCTTCTCCTACGGGTACTGAGATGTTTCACTTCCCCGCGTTACCTCCCGCACCCTATATATTCAGATACGGGTAACACGACATCACTCGTGCTGGGTTTCCCCATTCGGAAATCCTCGGATCAATGCTCGGTTGACAGCTCCCCGAGGCATATCGCAGCCTCCCACGTCCTTCATCGGCTCTCGATGCCAAGGCATCCACCATGCGCCCTTAAACACTTACTTACACACAAAAACCAAAAAAGAAATTACACATTTCGATAAACACGCCGGCCACGAAGGACCGCGCGTTCATCTAGATGCTCGCAACCACTATCCAATACTCAAACACCACACCCCACCACCAAGGTGGAGGGACTCCACACGGATCGACCGAGTGTTGTCTCAGGGCCCAATAGTGTGTCTGGCGATATTTGCTGTTGTGCACCCGGTTTTCGTCCACTACAGACGAGAACCCCTCACGGCTCACACTCCACCAATTGGAATGCTTTTCGTGGTGCTCCTTAGAAAGGAGGTGATCCAGCCGCACCTTCCGGTACGGCTACCTTGTTACGACTTCGTCCCAATCGCCGATCCCACCTTCGACAGCTCCCTCCAAAAGGTTAGGCCACTGGCTTCGGGTGTTACCGACTTTCATGACGTGACGGGCGGTGTGTACAAGGCCCGGGAACGTATTCACCGCAGCGTTGCTGATCTGCGATTACTAGCGACTCCGACTTCATGGGGTCGAGTTGCAGACCCCAATCCGAACTGAGACCGGCTTTAAAAGGATTCGCTTAACCTTACGGCATCGCAGCCCTTTGTACCGGCCATTGTAGCATGTGTGAAGCCCTGGACATAAGGGGCATGATGACTTGACGTCATCCCCACCTTCCTCCGAGTTGACCCCGGCAGTCTCTCACGAGTCCCCGGCATTACCCGCTGGCAACATGAGACAAGGGTTGCGCTCGTTGCGGGACTTAACCCAACATCTCACGACACGAGCTGACGACAGCCATGCACCACCTGCACACAGGCCACAAGGGAACGCCTATCTCTAGACGCGTCCTGTGCATGTCAAACCCAGGTAAGGTTCTTCGCGTTGCATCGAATTAATCCACATGCTCCGCCGCTTGTGCGGGCCCCCGTCAATTCCTTTGAGTTTTAGCCTTGCGGCCGTACTCCCCAGGCGGGGTACTTAATGCGTTAGCTACGGCACGGATCCCAAGGAAGGAAACCCACACCTAGTACCCACCGTTTACGGCGTGGACTACCAGGGTATCTAATCCTGTTCGCTCCCCACGCTTTCGCTCCTCAGCGTCAGTTACTGCCCAGAGACCCGCCTTCGCCACCGGTGTTCCTCCTGATATCTGCGCATTCCACCGCTACACCAGGAATTCCAGTCTCCCCTGCAGTACTCTAGTCTGCCCGTATCGCCCGCACGCTCACAGTTAAGCCGTGAGATTTCACGAACAACGCGACAAACCACCTACGAGCTCTTTACGCCCAGTAATTCCGGACAACGCTCGCACCCTACGTATTACCGCGGCTGCTGGCACGTAGTTGGCCGGTGCTTCTTCTCCACCTACCGTCAATCCGAGAAAACCCGGACCTTCGTCGATGGTGAAAGAGGTTTACAACCCGAAGGCCGTCATCCCCCACGCGGCGTCGCTGCATCAGGCTTGCGCCCATTGTGCAATATTCCCCACTGCTGCCTCCCGTAGGAGTCTGGGCCGTATCTCAGTCCCAGTGTGGCCGGACACCCTCTCAGGCCGGCTACCCGTCGTCGCCTTGGTAGGCCATCACCCCACCAACAAGCTGATAGGCCGCGGGCCCATCCCACACCGCAAAAGCTTTCCACCAATAGACATGCGCCTAAAGGTCCTATCCGGTATTAGACCCAGTTTCCCAGGCTTATCCCGAAGTGCAGGGCAGATTGCCCACGTGTTACTCACCCGTTCGCCACTCGAGTACCCCCGAAGGGGCCTTTCCGTTCGACTTGCATGTGTTAAGCACGCCGCCAGCGTTCGTCCTGAGCCAGGATCAAACTCTCCAAACAAAATCTCCTCGCAGAGCGAGGTGAATTTCAAATCAGAGATACCTGACAAGACGCCAAAAAACTGGCATCAAAAAACGACCATACCCACACACGGGGGGTGCAAAGTATGGTCAAAAAACAACAACAAATAAAAAGACCAAACACACTATTGAGTTCTCAAACAACACTTGTTTCGCCCGTTTTGGGGCAACCCTGCCAGCTTAATACAGATCCGGCAGGTGAGTCAACTCCCAATTCTGATCTGCTAGAGATCGTCTCGGGAGTAGCCGTGCCAGGCTAGTACCAATCCAGCAAGGGAGTCAAGGCCCCGCTCTCGTCCACCTTCGCGTTGGTGATCGCGCTTGTGGGGCACTGACTTTGGTTACTGTACCCGCTCGATCTCCGCTCCCAAAATCGCCAGGTTTTCCACGAACAACGGGTAGCCGCGATCGATGTGGAAGACGTCGTGAACCTCGGTGTCTCCGTCGGCGACAAGCCCGGCCAATACCAGGCCCGCGCCGGCCCGAATGTCCGAACACCACACCGGCGCGCTCGACAATTGCGGCAGCCCCCGAACGACGGCGTGGTGTCCGTCGGTTCGGGCATCGGCGCCCAAACGGATCATTTCTTCGACGAACCGAAAGCGCGCCTCGAATACATTCTCGGTGATCATCGATGTGCCGTCGGCGATCGACGCCAGGGCGATGGCCATGGGCTGCAGGTCTGTCGGGAACCCGGGGAACGGCAGGGTCGCCACATTGACGGCCTTCGGGCGCTCGTACTGCGCCACCCGGAAGCTGTCGTCGGTCTGGGTCACCGTGGCGCCGGCGTCGTGCAACTTGTGCAGCACCACCTGCAGGTGCGCCGGGTCGATGCCCGTCACCGTGATGTCGCCGCGGGTGATCGCGGCGGCGATCCCCCAGGTGGCGGCGACGATGCGATCCCCGATGACGCGATGCTCGGTCGGGTGCAGCTTCGGGACGCCGGTGATGATCATCGTCGGCGAGCCGGCGCCTTCGATCTGCGCGCCCATCTGGTTCAACATCGTGCACAGGTCCACGACGTCGGGCTCGCGCGCCGCGTTGTGGATGACGGTCACGCCCTCGGCCACCACCGCGGCCATCAGGATGTTCTCGGTGGCGCCGACCGAGGGGAACTCCAGCTGAATCTCCGCGCCGCGCAACGCATCGGCCTGCGCCACCACGCATCCATGCTCGATGTTGCATTGCGCACCCAGCTGCCGCAGGCCGGCCTGATGCATGTCCAGTGGGCGCGAACCGATCGCGTCACCGCCCGGCAGCGCGACACGGGCGCGCTTGCACCGGCCGACCAGCGGTCCCAACACGCACACCGACGCGCGGAACTGCCGCACCGCGGCGAAGTCGGCATCGTATTTCGGCTCATCGGGTGAGGTGATCCGGGCGACATCGCCATCCAGTTCAACGGTTGCGCCCAGCCCGCGCAGCACCTCCGCCATCAGCGGCACGTCCAGGATGTCGGGGCAGTTGGTGATCGTGCTGGTGCCTTCGGCCAACAGCGTCGCGGCCATCAGCTTGAGCACGCTGTTTTTTGCGCCCCCTACTGCGACTTCGCCGGACAACCGGTTGCCGCCGGTCACCACGAATCGCTCAGCCACCCGCGTCAGTCTAGTGAAGCGGTATCGCCTTGTCAGTCGCCCGAGCCACACCCGAGTACGGTTTGCTCATGGCCGTACACCTGACTCGCATCTACACACGAACCGGCGACGACGGAACCACGGGATTGAGCGACTTCTCGCGGGTCTCCAAAAACGATCCCCGGCTGGTGGCCTACGCCGATTGCGACGAAGCCAACGCGGCAATCGGCGTCGCGGTCGCCGTGGGACGGCCCGACGAGCAGCTCGCGAGCGTGTTGCGACAGATCCAAAACGATTTGTTCGACGCCGGCGCGGATCTGTCGACTCCCGTGGTCGACAACCCCGAATATCCCCCACTGCGAGTCACCCAGCCCTACATCGATAGGCTCGAAAACTGGTGTGACACATACAACGAGCCCCTGCCGAAGTTGAATTCGTTTGTGCTGCCTGGTGGTTCGCCGTTGTCGGCGTATCTGCACGTCGCCCGCACCGTGGTGCGCCGGGCCGAACGATCGGCATGGGCCGCGGTCGATGCCGCGCCGGGGCAGGTCAATGTGCTGCCCGCGAAGTACCTGAACCGCCTCTCGGATCTGCTCTTCATCCTGTCGCGGGTGGCCAACCCGGGTGGCGATGTGCTCTGGAAACCGGGCGGCGGGAACGTCGGCGCGTAGTATGCCTTAAGCCCGATCTAGAGGCTGCGCCGGCGGGACCGCGGCGACGGACGCGATTCCAGCCAGGAAAGGAACGCCGTCAACGCGCCCTTGTCGAGCGCGATCTCGTAGCCAGACCTGCGGTCCTGGGTGGTGTCACGCAGCTCGATGACGACGATCTCATCGGTCATGATGTCGAACTCGTCGCCGCGTGGCGCCCTGCGGGACACGATCTCCACGCCTCGTCGGCTCAGCCGTCGGTCCGGCCACAATCGCAGACTGGACAGCCGGTAGAACGCGGCTTCACCACCGCGGTAACGGATCACACCGTGGCGCCAGCCGTGGCCTCCGACCGCGGGAATGTCTCGCATGATCCCCGCCGTGCCGCCCTGGCGCAGCTTCCACAATCGATAGCTCAGCGCGACGACGGCGCTCGCCAGCACGACGACGAGCACGACCATGCCAACCATGGGCGCGCTCATCGGCCGATTAGTCGATCGCGCCGACGGCGCGCAACCGTGCGCGCCCCCTGGCCGCGATACGCGGATCGTCCGACTCAGCAGCCTCTCTGGCGGCGCTCTCGTCGATCTCCGACTCGAACTCGGCTGATTCGGCGAGGATTGTCACCGATTCCTCGGTGACGGACAGGAATCCGCCGTCCACCGCGACCCGCAGATCGTCGTCACCTTCTCGTTCGACGCGCACCATTGCGTCGTCGACCAACTGCGCTACCAGCGGAATGTGCCGCGGCAAGATGCCGATCTCACCGACGGTGGTGCGAGTGAACAGAAACGTTGCTTCACCCGACCAGATCTTTCGGTCGACGGCGACTATCTCAACGTTCAATTCAGCCATGCCACGAGCCTTTCAGAGCCTTTTCGCTCACGCCTCAGGAATCCAGTTTGGCGCCAAAGCTTTCGGCCTTCTTCGCCAAGTCGTCGAGGCCACCGATCAAGAAGAACGCCTGCTCGGGGATGTGGTCGAAATCGCCCTTGGTCAGGCGGTCGAACGCCTCGATGGTCTCCTTCAGCGGCACCGTCGAGCCGGGCTGGCCGGTGAACTGTTCGGCCGCCATCATGTTCTGCGACAGGAATCGCTCGATTCGGCGTGCCCGCTGAACGAGCTGCTTGTCCTCTTCGGACAACTCGTCGATACCGAGGATCGCGATGATGTCCTGTAGGTCCTTGTACCGCTGCAGGATTCGGATGACTTCCTGCGCCACCCGGTAGTGCTCGTCTCCGACGACGCTCGGGTCCAGGATGGTCGAGCTGGATGCCAGCGGGTCCACTGCCGGGAAGATGCCTTTGGAGAACACCGAACGCGACAGCTCGGTGGTGGCGTCCAGGTGGGCGAACGTGGTTGCCGGCGCAGGGTCGGTGTAGTCGTCGGCGGGCACGTAGACGGCCTGCATGGACGTGATCGACTTGCCTCGCGTCGAGGTGATGCGCTCCTGCAGCTCGCCCATCTCGTCGGCCAGCGTGGGCTGGTACCCCACGGCCGACGGCATACGACCGAGCAAGGTCGATACCTCGGATCCGGCCTGCGTGAACCGGAAGATGTTGTCGATGAACAGCAGCACGTCCTGGCCGGCCTCGTCACGGAACCACTCGGCCATGGTCAGCGCGGACAGGGCCACGCGCATACGGGTGCCGGGCGGTTCGTCCATCTGACCGAACACCAGCGCGGTGTCCTTGAGTACGTCGGCTTCCTTGAGCTCGACCCACAGGTCGTTGCCCTCGCGGGTGCGCTCACCGACACCGGCGAAAACCGAAGTGCCACCGAAGTTTCGGGCAATACGGTTGATCATCTCCTGGATCAACACCGTCTTGCCCACGCCGGCACCGCCGAACAGCGCGATCTTGCCGCCACGCACGTACGGGGTGAGCAGGTCGACGACCTTCAGACCCGTCTCGAGCATCTCGGTGCGGGGCTCGAGCTCTTCGAAGGCCGGCGGTTTGCGGTGAATCGACCAATGCTCGAACTCTTCTCCGTAACCGGGCTTGTCCAGGCAGTCGCCCAGCGCGTTGAAGACGTGACCCTTGACCTCTTGGCCGACCGGCACCGAGATCGGCTTGCCACTGTCCGTCACCTGGACCCCGCGCACCAGACCGTCGGTGGGCTGCAGCGAAATGGTGCGCACCAGGTTGTCGCCGAGGTGCTGCGCCACCTCGAGCGTCAGGGTCTTCTTGAGCTCCTCGAACGTGATCTCCGCGTTGAGCGCGTTGAACAATTCCGGCACGGACCCGCGCGGGAACTCGACGTCGACCACCGGGCCGGTGATTCGCACGACGCGGCCGCTGGTGTCGGAGTTGGTGGTCTTTTCGTCAGTAGCAGTCATTTTCTTCTTCCTCGTGTGCTACTTAGCGTCGGCCAGCGCGTTTGCGCCGCCGACGATTTCGCTGATCTCTTGGGTGATCTGAGCCTGCCGCTCGCGGTTCGCCATCAGCGTGAGCTCCTTGATCAGGTCGTCCGCGTTGTCCGTTGCCGACTTCATCGCCCTTTGCCGCGACGCAAGCTCCGATGCCGCCGATTCGAGTAGTGCCGCGTAAACCCGGGTCGTCACGTACCGCGGCAGCAGGGCCTCGAAAAGCGTTGTCGCGTCCGGCTCGAACGAGTACAAGGTGTGGAGTTCATCGGTGTCCTCGACGTATTCCATGACCAGCGGAGCGATGCGGTGGGCCACCGCGGCCTGCGACATCATCGACTTGAACTCCGAGTAGACGATGTGCAGTTCGTCGACACCCTGGCCGTCCTGCGACTCGTCATCGCCCGTGCCGGCCATGAACGTCTCGACCAGGGTGGACGCGATCTCCGCGGCGTTTTCATACGAGGGCTGCTCGGAGAACCCCGTCCACGAGTCGGTGATGTCCCAGTTGCGGAACTTGAAGTAATTCAGCGCCTTTCGGCCCACCGTATAGACGACCGGCGCCTTGCCCTCCTCCCTAAGCAGGGAAAACAGCTCCTCGGAGCGACGGAAGATGCTCGAGTTGTACGCGCCACACAAACCACGGTCGGAGGACACCACCAGGACGCCGGCCCGCTTCGGCTCGTCACGTTCGACCAACAATGGATGGTCCAAAGCGGCCTCGGAGGACAGCGTGGTGAGCATCGACGTGATCTGAAATGCATACGGCCGGGCGGATTCCAACCTGGCCTGCGCTTTGCCGATGCGCGAGGTCGCGATCATCTCCTGGGCCTTGGTGATCTTCTTGATCGACCCGGCCGAACGGATCCGGCCGCGCAATTCGCGAAGTGTTGCTGCCATCGGTGGCTACTTCTTGTCCTTGCCGGAGGCCTTGGAACCCTTGGATTCCTTCTTGTCCTTCGGCTTCTCCTTTTTGACCTGTACGGACTCTTTTTCCAGATCCTCTTCGTCCAGGGCTTCGACGTGCTCGTCGGGCACCACCGATCCGCCGCCGGTGGCCGCGAAGCCCTTCTTGAAGTTGTTGATGATCTCGGTGAGCTGATTCTCGCCCTCTTCGGAGAGCTTGCCGCTGTCGCGGACGCCGGCCAGGAACTTCTCTTCCGAGGCCCGCATGTGGTCCAGCAGCTCGGTCTCGAAGCGCCGGACGTCCTCGACGGGCACCGAGTCCAGGTGACCGCCGGTGCCCAGGAAGATCGAAACGACCTGCTCCTCGACCGGCATGGGCTGGTACTGCGGCTGCTTGAGCAGTTCGACGAGCCGTTCACCGCGCTCCAGCTGCGCCTTGGACGTCGCGTCCAGGTCGGAGGCGAAGGCGGCGAACGATTCCAGTTCGCGGTACTGCGACAGGTCCAGCCGCAGCGAGCCGGCCACCTCCTTCATGGCCTTGATCTGCGCCGCACCACCCACGCGGGACACCGACACACCGACGTTGATGGCGGGCCGCACACCCTGGTTGAACAGGTCGGACTCCAGGAAGCACTGCCCGTCGGTGATGGAGATGACGTTGGTGGGAATGTAGGCCGAGATGTCGTTGGCCTTGGTCTCGATGATCGGCAGGCCGGTCAGCGAGCCACCACCGAGTTCGTCGGACAGCTTGGCGCAGCGCTCCAGCAGGCGCGAGTGCAGGTAGAACACGTCGCCGGGGTACGCCTCGCGGCCCGGCGGGCGCCGCAGCAGCAATGAGATCGCCCGGTAGGCCTCGGCCTGCTTGCTCAGGTCGTCGAAGACGATCAGCACGTGCTTGCCGTCGTACATCCAGTGCTGGGCGATGGCCGAACCCGTGTACGGCGCAAGCCATTTGAAGCCGGCCGATTCGGAGGCGGGCGCCGCGACGATGGTGGTGTAGTCGATCGCGCCACCCTCTTCCAGGGCGCGCCGGACGGAGGCGATCGTGGTGCCCTTCTGGCCGATGGCCACGTACACGCAGCGCACCTGCTTGCGCTCGTCGCCGCTCTCCCAGTTCTCCCGCTGGTTGAGGATGGTGTCCACGCAGACGGCGGTCTTGCCGGTCTTGCGGTCGCCGATGATCAGCTGGCGCTGGCCGCGACCGATCGGGGTCATGGCGTCGATCGCCTTGATGCCGGTCTGCAGCGGCTCGCTCACGCTCTGCCGCTGCACCACCGAGGGCGCCTGGATCTCCAGCGCGCGACGGATGTCGGTGTCGATGTCTCCGCGGCCGTCGATCGGCTGGCCGAGCGGATTGACGACGCGTCCGAGGAACGCGTCGCCGACGGGGACCGACAGGACTTCGCCGGTGCGCTTGACCTGCTGGCCCTCTTCGATCTTCTCGAACTCACCCAGGATCACCGCGCCGACGCTGTGCTCGTCGAGGTTGAGCGCGACGCCGAGGACGCCGCCGGGGAACTCGAGCAGCTCCTGGGTCATGACCGAGGGCAGGCCTTCGACGTGCGCGATGCCGTCCCCGGCGTCGACGACGGTGCCGACCTCTTCTCGGGAGGTGTCGGACGTGAAAGAGCCTACGTACTCCTCGATGGCGCTTTGGATGTCATCAGCGGAGATTGTCAACTCGGCCATGGCTTTTCGTCTTCCTACTTGATCGTGGTTCGCGTGCGTCGGAATAGGTTTGTGATGATGGTTGGTGTCAGTCGGGCAACTGAGCCTCGGCCGCGGCAAGGCGAGAAGCGAGTGTCCCGTCAATCACTTCATCGGCCACGGAGATGAGCAGACCGCCCAGCAGTTCGGCATCGATCTGCAGCTGCACCGCCACCGCGTGACCGTAGATGCGGCCGAGCACGTCGTTGAGACGAGACCGCTGGGCATCGCTGAGTTCGGCCGCGGCCCTGACCGTGGCGACGATCTCGTTGCGGCGCGCCACGGCGACTTTCGTCAAGAACTCAACGGCGTCCTCGGCGGGCTGGCCCCTGAGCAGTTCGACCGTCTGGGTCAGCAATGCGGTCACAATGGGGTGGACGCTGCCGCTTGCGCTGTCAAGCACCTTGCGCAACAACGCGACCCGACCCTCGACCGGAACGGCGTAGTCACCCAGCAGGATGGAAAGTTGCGGCTGTGCGTCGAGGATGCGGGAGAACCGGAACAGCTGTTCTTCGACCTCGTCGACTTTGTCGTCGCGTTCGGCGACTTCGAGCAGCGCCTGTCGAGACACGTGTTCGATGGCGTCGACCAGATCGGAGTTGGCCGACCAACGCTCCGAGACCGCCGAGCGCAGCACGTCGAGTGTGGCGTCGCCGACCTTGCCGGAAACCAGTCGCTCGATCAACCGGACCCTGGGGGCGCCATCCTCGGCGGGAACGGTGAGATAGCGCGTGACGACGATCTCGCGGTCCAGCATCTGCGCGACATCGACCAGCTCCCGGGAAAGCGCCGATAGAGCTTTGTTGTCAAGATCTTTGGCTATGGTGCTGAACTTATCCGACAGATCGGCCAGTGCGACGCGACTCGACGAGCGCATCTTGGTCATCAACGGATATTGGACGTCGGCCGATGCGGGAGCCATCTCGTCGAGCTCGTCGAGGAACCGGTCGACGGTGGCCGACTGCTGTGCCGGGTCGGCGACGTAGTTGCGCACCAACTCACCCGCTTGACGCACCGCTTCGTGCCCGAGTTCCATACGGAGCTGCCGGCTCAGCTGGGTGCGCAACAGGTCGACCTGGCGGCTGCCCTGCCCGGTGATGCGTTCGGATTCGATGTTGGCTTGGGCCTGCAACTGTTCGACGATGCGGCCCGAGTCGGTCTTGGCCTCCTCGACGATCCGTTCGGCCTCCGACTTGGCGGATTCGACGGCGTTGCTGTGTGCCGTGGTCGACTCGGCCAATCGATCGCTCGCCGTCGCAGCGTCTTTCAACTGCTGGCGCACGGCGTCTTGCCGAGCGGTCATCAGACGACGCACCGGCGGCACGACATACCGCACGACCAGAAACACGATGGCCGCGAATCCGATTAACTGCCCGATGAAAGTCGACATACGTGATTACCGCCCGGACTTCCCTGTTGCGGATGCGCTCGCGGTGGCGGGCGCGACCTCGACGCCCAGGATCCGGCTGGCCAGTGTCGCCGACATCGCGGCAACGTTGGCGCGCAGATCCAGTTCCACGGCGTCCCTCTCCCGCTTCAATTGCTCGGATGCCATTTGTAACGTCGACATCACCTGTTGTTCGGCACGGGCGCGCTCGTCTTCCACCACCTTACGGCCTTCGGCGCGGGCGTTGTCGCGCAGAGACGACGCCTGGACCCGCGCTTCGGTCAGGGCTTCTTCGTAGTCGGCCTTGGCCGCTTCGAACTGTTCGGCCGCCTTCTTGTTGTCGGCAGCCGTCTTGGCAACCATGGCGTCGCGCTCGCGCAACACCTTCATGACCGGCGGCACAACGAAGGTGCCGATGACGGCCAGCACGATCAGGAAGATGGCCAGCACGAAGAAGAAGGTGCCGTTCGGGACGAGGAAGTTGCTGCCTCCCTCGGCCACCACCTGGCTGGATGCCAGAACGCTCAGAGTCGCGTCACCCATCGCAGCGAACTAGGTGCCGACGGGGGTGGCGAATACGAACAGCGCCATGAAGGCCAGGTTGATGAAGTAGGCCGCCTCAACCAGACCGACGGTGATGAAGAACGGCGTGAACAGCCGGCCTTGCGCCTCGGGTTGCCGGGCGATACCGGAAACCAGCGCGTTACCGGCGATACCGTCACCGATACCGGCACCGATCGCGCCGCCGCCCATGATGAGTCCACCGCCGATGAGTGCAGCGGCAGCGACTTGGGGGTCCAGAGCCATTCTTATCCTCCTTGATATCTGGTAGGGGGTCTACCAGGTCTCTGTAATGGTGCGTGGGTCAGAACAATTGATGCTGGTCTCAGTCATGGTGATCCTCGATCTCCATCGCCTGACTGAAGTACAAGATGGTCAGAATCGAGAAGATGAAGGCCTGAATCGCCCCGACGAACAGGTCGAAGGCCTTCCAGATCGCGTTGGGCGCCCACATCACGTACGGCGGGAAGAGCGCGATCAGCGCGACCAGGATGCCGCCGGCGAAGATGTTGCCGAAAAGTCGGAGCGACAACGAGATTGGCTTGGCCAGCTCCTCGACCAGGTTGATCGGCGCCAGGAACGCCACGTGGCCCTTGAGCACCGCGAGCGGGTGCCCGATGACGCCGCGGCGCCAAATGCCGGCCACGTGGTAGCAGACGAACACGAACAGAGCCAGCGCCAGAACGTAATTGATGTCCGCCGCCGCCGACTTCAGCAGTTCGGTGGTGTGTCCGGACTTGTCCGTGTACTGCAGCGGAAGCACCGAGAGCCAGTTGGAGATCAGGATGAACACGAAGATGGTGACGGCCAGCGGCAACACGAACGGCGCGATGCGCATGCCGACCGCGCTTTCGATCTGATCGCGCATCTGGACGGTGATGGCCTCCCAGAACAACTGAACGCCACTGGGCACACCGGTGGAGGTGATCTTGGCGCGCAGGAAGAAGGCCAGTGCCAGCACGATCACCGCGGCGATCCCCGTCGCCAGAATCGTGTCGGTGTTGACGGTCAGGCCGAGCCACTTGGCGTGGGTGTGCGCGCCAACCTCGATCGAGCCCTCGGCCAGGAACGTCGTCTCAGGCATCGGTGGTGTTCCTTCCTTGCGGTCCTTCCGACCCTGCGCTCACGCCGCCTTCGGCACCGCCCGACGACGCCGCCCAGTCGCCGGCGCGCAGCTTCTTCCACACCGGAAGCGCGGTCGAGGCGACCAACAGGACCTGGAAAAGCGCCAATCCGAATACGACGCCCAGGCCGGCGGGCCGGAAGACGTAGGCGATGATCAGCCCGACGACGGTGATGATGGCCAGCCGTGACGCCGAGTTGAGCGCCATCGACCGCTTGAGCGGGTGGTCTTTGGCGGTGATCGACTCAACCGAGCGACGCACCAGCACCGCGTTGAGCAAACCCAGGAGAAGCCCGATGCCGAAGAAGACCCCAACCATCAGATGACCGGACAGCCCGGCGGCGAGCACCGCCACCGCTGTGATGGCAACGCTGATCGCCAGGAGCCGAACCGGACGGAAAGCAACAGAGGGAAACACCAACGGCGCGTCCTGCGCTGGTGTCGTCACTGCAGCACCTCAATCCCAGGTTGATGGAACGGGAACCCCCCGACCGAGTGATCGGTGGCCCGCCGAGCGTATCGCACGTCACAGTTGAATCACCCAAGGGGTATCTCCCGCGGCCGGTCCCGAATCAGCCCGGTCGGACCACCCTCCGATAGGCCGGTAGCCTGCACGGCTTTTTGGGGTTCTACCAGGACCGTACCACACGAAGGACCCCCCTACTACCCTTCGTCGTAGTAGTCGTCGCCCCGGCGCAACAGCGGGATCGCCGTCGCGATGCCGGCCACCACGATGGCGCCCAGCATCACCGCGGCGGTATCGCGGGGGCGGAAAAAGATTGTGCTGGCGGCACCGAACGCGACGATCCCGACCCACAGGTAGATCAGCAACACCACCCGGCGGTGGGAATGACCGATCTGTAGCAACCGGTGATGCAGATGCATCTTGTCGGGGCTGAACGCGCTGCGACCCGCGCGGGTCCGGCGCACGATCGCCAGCAGCAAATCGAGCATCGGCACGAAGATGACCGCGGCGACCAGCAGGAACGGCGACAGCAGGACGAACACGTCGCGCGCGCCGTAGGCGTTCTGCGAGACGGGGCCGGCGGCCGTCGTGGACGCGGCCGACAGCATCAGACCGATCAGCATCGAGCCGGAGTCGCCCATGAAGATCTTGGCGCGGTGGAAGTTGTGCGGCAGGAACCCAAGACACGCCCCGGCCAGCACCACTGAAATCACCGCGGGCGGATAGAACAAGACGTCACCGCCGTGGTCGCGCAGCAGCCCGACCGAGAACATGCAGATGGCCAACGCGGTGATCAGCCCGAGACCGGCGGCCAGGCCGTCGAGGCCGTCGACGAAGTTCATCGCGTTGACGACCGACACGGTGAGCGCCAGGGTCAGCAGGATCGACGAGGCCTGATCGAGCACGATGGTGCCCACGCCGCCGATAGGGATGTACAGCACGCTCCATGCCACACCCATAGTGACCAGCACGCTGGCCGCCGTGATCTGACCGGCGAACTTGGTCAACGCATCGAGGCCCCAACGGTCGTCGATCAGGCCGATGCCCATGATGACCGCGCCGGCGACCAGGACCGCGGGCATACCGGTGGAGTAGACGAAGCCACGGGTGAGCGCCGGAAGCTGGGACGCCAGAAAGACGGCCGTGATGACGCCGAGAAACATTGCCAGCCCGCCCATTCGGGGCGTCGGAGTCACGTGGACGTCGCGCTCCCGCGGGTAGGCGACCGCGCCGAGCCGGGTCGCCAACACCCGTACCGGGCCGGTGGCGAAGTACGTGATGATCGCCGCGGTCAAGCCCACCAGCGCCAGCTCACGAAGCGGGACGCCGGCGCCGCGGTCGCCCAACGCGAGTAAACCACCGGCAAGGTTGGTTACGTCGCTGGACATCACCGTGACCGTACTGGACAAAGCTGGGACCTCGACAACCGCTCCAGTCAGGCCTGGGCGGTCAGGCTTTCCGGATCGAGGGCGAGCACTTCGGCGATCCGTTCCGCGCTCACCGGGCCCGGCCGCAGAATCTGCGGCGTGCCCCCGGTGAGGTCGACGATCGTGGAGGCCGCCCCCTGATCAGACGGCCCCGCTTCCAGATAGACGTCGACCAGATCGCCAAGCTGGCTGCGCGCCTCGGTGGCGTCCACGGCGGCCGGGCGGCCGGAGACGTTCGCGCTGGACACCGCCAGGGGCCCGACTTCGCGCAGCAGCTCGATCGCCACGGGATGTAACGGCATACGCAACATCACGGTGCCGCGGGCATCACCGAGGTCCCACTGCAGCGACGGCGCCTGGTTCACCACCAGGCTCAACGCGCCCGGCCAGAAGGCGCGGATGAGGTCGCGGGCCCCGTCCGGCATGGTGTAGACGAGCCCCTCGATGGTGTGCCAGGAGCCGACCAGCACGCCCACCGGCATGTCGCGCCCGCGCCCCTTCGCCGACAGCAACGCGGAGACCGCGGCGCTGTTGAATGCATCGGCGCCGATGCCGTACACCGTGTCGGTCGGCATGACCACCAGCCGGCCACCCTTGAGCGCCGCCGCCGCGGCGGCAATCCCGAGTGAGCGCTGATCGGGATCGGCACAGTCGAAGACGTCAGTCAATGGCGCCGCTCTCCCCCGCAAGCGGGAGGTGCCCCCGCCTCATCGCAGCCCTCCTGCGGGCCGTCACGAAGCGCGGCCGCCCGGTCAGGTCACGGCGGGCCTGAATGTCGTCGAACGCCCCTGTGCGGTCGAACAATTCCACCGTCTGCGCCGAAGCGGTGTCGTCGTGCTCGACGCCGATGAGTCCACCTGGGCGCAGCCAGCGACCGGCGACGCGGAGCAGAGGCGCGATCACCGCCATTCCGTCCGGACCGCCGAAGACGGCCGCGGGTGGATCATGTTGCGCGACTTCGGGGTCCAGGACGGCATCGTCGGGAACGTAGGGTGGGTTGGTCACCACCATGTCGACCCGGCCATCGAACTCGGCCAGCAGGCCAGGATCGCCGGCCAGCTCCGTGACATCGGCCCGCACCAGCTCGACTCCGGTGCCGCGCACGTTGCGGCGGGCGTACGCGAGCGCGGCTTCGGAGTTGTCGACGGCGACGATCCGCGCCCCCGGCCGGTGGTGGGCCAGCGCCACCGCCAGGGCGCCCGACCCGGTGCACAGGTCGACGATGACGGGTCGAGGCGTAAGTTGTTGCGCCATAGCCCATTCCAGTAGGGCCTCCGTCTCGGGGCGGGGTATGAAAACCCCGGGGCCGACGTGCAGCAGGGCGGGTCCGAACGCGGCGGTCCCCAGCAGATGTTGCAGGGGCACCCGTCGCGAGCGCGCGGCCACGACGTCGCGGTAGCGCCTGAGAAAGTCCGCGCCCGGCAACTCCAGCAGCGGCAGGCGCCCGCGGTCGGTGCCCGCCAGGTGCGCGGCCAGCTGTTCGGCATCCCAACGCGCAGAATCGATTCCCGCCTCGGCAAGGGTGGCCGCGGCATCGTCGATGGCGCGCCGCAGGCTGAGCTGGATTGTCCCGCTCTCCCCCGCAAGCGGGGCGTGGCCCCGCCTCATCGCTTCACTCTGCATCGCCGCGGGACGTCATGCCTGTTGCAGCCGGCTCTGCTTGTCGGCGGCGGCCAGGGCGTCGAACAGGGCGTCCAGGTCACCGTCTAGGACCTGATCGAGATTGTGCGACTTGAAGTTGATGCGGTGGTCCGCGATCCGGTTCTCCGGGAAGTTGTAGGTGCGGATGCGCTCGCTGCGGTCCACCGTGCGGATCTGGCTGGCCCGGTCGGCCGAGGCATCGGCCAGCGCCTGCTCTTCGGCCAGGGCCTGCAGACGGGCGGCCAAGACCTGCAGCGCGCGCGCCTTGTTCTGCAGCTGCGAGCGCTCGTTTTGACAGGTGACGACGATGCCGGTGGGCAGGTGCGTAATGCGCACCGCGGAGTCGGTGGTGTTGACGCCCTGACCGCCCTTCCCCGACGAGCGGTAGACGTCGATGCGCAGGTCCGACTCGTCGATCTGCACCTCGCCGACTTCTTCGGGTTCGGGGTACACCAGCACGCCGGCCGCCGACGTATGAACGCGGCCTTGAGATTCCGTCACCGGGACGCGTTGCACCCGATGCACTCCGCCCTCGAATTTCATCCGGGACCAAACCCCGTCGGCGCTGTCGCCCTTGCTGGCGATGGCCAGCGTAGCGTCCTTGTAGCCGCCGAGATCCGAGGTGGTTTCGTCCAGCACGGTCACGGTCCACCCGTGCCGCTCGGCGTAGCGGATGTACATCCGCGCCAAATCCGCGGCGAACAAGGCCGATTCTTCGCCGCCCTCACCGGACTTCACTTCGAGCACGATGTCGTCGGCGTCGTGCGGGTCGCGCGGGGCCAGCATGTCGGTGAGCTGGGTGTCCAACTCGGCCACCTGGGTCTCGAGATCCGTGACCTCGGCGGCGAAGGACGCGTCGTCGGCGGCCAGCTCTCGGGCCGTCTCCAGGTCGTCGCGCGCGGCCACCAGCTTGCGGTAGGTGCCCACGATCGGGGCCAGGCGGGCGAACCGGCGGCCGGCCTTGCGCGCCTCGTCGGGATTGCCGTGCAACTCGGGGTCGGCCAGCCGGCGCTCCAGCTCAGCGTGCTCGGCCAGCAGCACGTCAATGGTCTGCACCGGCTTGGTCACCGCCCTACCTCCTGCCCCGTGTCGCCCGTCATTGCCGCAAACGCAAACCGACGCCCGGCCCGTGCGACGATTCGCACAGTTCGGGCGTCGGTAACCGAGCTATTTGTCGGCAGCAGCTCCGGCGTTGCGCTTGCCGTACCGCTTCTCGAAGCGGGCCACCCGGCCGCCGCTGTCCAGAATCTTCTGCTTGCCGGTGTAGAAGGGGTGGCACTGCGAGCAGACCTCGACGACGATTCGGCCGCCATCCTTGGTGCTGCGCGTCTGGAAGGTATTGCCGCACCCACAGAGCACTGTGGTCTCCGCGTAGGCGGGGTGAATGTCAGATTTCATGCTGTCCTCTTCGATCTTGTCGAGCGTCGATTATGCCAGGTCAACCACTGCTCCCCCAAAACAACGGGCTACCCGTCCACATTCCCAGCGCATAGGCGGCGCCGAAACTTAAACTACGACGGCGTCGGCCGGGGGCATTGTCAATCGGTTAGTGCAACATCTGCTCAGGCGGCCTGGTCGAGGAGGGCGGCTAGTCGTTGTCCATTCCTGGTGTCGTCTTGGACACCTGGACCAGGAACTCGTAGTTGTTCTTCGTCTTGCGCAGCTGCGACATCAGCAGGTCGATGGCCTGGTGGGAGTCCAGCCCCGACAGCACGCGGCGCAGCTTGTGCACAATGCCGAACTCGTCCGGCGACAGCAACAGCTCGTCCTTGCGGGTACCGGACGGGTTGACGTCCACCGCGGGGAAGACCCGCCGCTCGGAGATCTTGCGGTCCAGCTTGAGCTCGGCGTTACCGGTGCCCTTGAACTCCTCGAAGATGACCGTGTCACCGGTGGATCCGGTCTCGACCATCGCGGTGGCGATGATGGTCAGCGATCCGCCTTCCTCGATGTTGCGGGCCGCACCCAGGAACCGCTTGGGCGGGTACAGCGCGGTGGAGTCGACACCACCGGACAGGATCCGGCCCGACGCCGGTGACGCGTTGTTGTAGGCGCGCCCGAGGCGGGTGATCGAGTCCAGCAGCACGACGACGTCCTTGCCCTGCTCGACCAGCCGCTTGGCCCGCTCGATGGCCAGCTCGGCGACCGAGGTGTGGTCCGACGGCGGCCGGTCGAAGGTCGAGGCGATCACCTCACCCTTGACCGAGCGGGTCATGTCGGTGACCTCCTCGGGACGCTCGTCGACGAGCACGACCATGAGGTGGCATTCCGGGTTGTTCTTGGTGATCGCGTTGGCGATGTCCTGCAGGATCGTGGTCTTACCGGCCTTGGGCGGCGACACGATCAACGCCCGCTGGCCCTTGCCGATCGGCATGATCAGGTCGATGACCCGGGTGGTCAGCCGGTCGCTGGTGGTCTCCAGACGAAGGCGCTGGTTGGGGTACAGCGGCGTCAGCTTGGAGAAGTCGGGACGCTTCTTGGCGTCCTCGACCGAGCCGCCGTTGACGCTGTCCAGGCGCACCAACGGGTTGAATTTCTGCCGCTGATTGGGCTGTTCGCCTTCCTTGGGCACACGGACCGCGCCGGTGACGGCGTCACCACGACGAAGGCCGTTCTTGCGCACCATGTTCATCGACACATAGACGTCATGCGGGCCGGCCAGGTAACCGGAGGTGCGCACGAAGGCGTAATTGTCGAGAACGTCGAGGATGCCGGCTACCGGCTGAACGACGTCGTCCTCGCGCAGCTCGGTGTCGCCGCCCTCGCCCGAGCGCTCGCCCCGGCGACGGCGGTCACGGAAGCGGCGTCCCCGCCGGCCCTGACGGCCCTCGCCGTCGTCGTCCTGCTGGTTCGAACCGCCGCGGCCCTGCTGGCCGCCCGAGTTCTGATCCTGCTCGTTGCCGCCGCCGTCCTGGCCGCGGTCGTCGTTCTGGCTGTCGCTTTTGGGCTTCTCGCGGCGCTCGGCCTCAACGGTGGCTGCGCCTTCACGGTTGCCGGCGCCTCCGCGGTCGGCCTCCTTGTTGCCGCGGCCGGCTGAACCGGCCTCGCGGGAAGCGCCCCGTCGTTCGCGGCGGGGCGCCTCGGTGCTTGCACCGTTCTGGTCGCCCTTGGCGGCCGCCGTTTCGGCGCTGCCGGCGCCGTTTTTGGCGTCGTCGTTGCTATCCGACGTGCCGCTGTCCTCAGCGGACTTGGTGCCATTGGCCGGAACGCCATTGGCCTGTCCCCGGACCTCATTGATCGCGGCGATCAGTTCGTTCTTACGCATGCCCGACGTCCCTTTGACGCCAACTTGATTGGCCAGCGCGCGCAGCTCGGGCAGCACCATCGTGGACAGTGCAACTCCCGAGACGGTGGGTTTCGCGTCTTGAGTGTCGGTGGTCACGGCATTCGACAGTTGATTGGCGTCAGTGTTTTCGCCAGCCGTGAACAGGTCCGTATCAGTCACGGATTTCCTTTCTTCCCCCGCTGATCAGGTCATACGGGGGGTTCGTTGCATTCAGGCAAATCGCCGAGTGCGCCCAATCATCGACTCTGCAACGGTGATCGCCTGGATCGGCGGAGTAAACGGCGAACCTCGTCCACAAGAAGAATTGGTGTTGTCCTAGCGGCAAGGCAGTATGTATGCAGATGCAGATGCTGCGATTGCTGGACGGCTCCGAGGATAGCCCGCATCCCTGTCGGAAGCAAGCAAACCCTCCGGCCACGCTGTGGATCAACCGCCGACGGTGACTCCCGGGCTCCAGCGAACGGGTTCGCCAGCCGTCATTTTGGCGATGGCAAATCCGTGTGCCGCCCCATGGTCCGCCACTTCCGGGGGCAACTCCGAGGCTGTGGTCAGCGCTATCAGCGAGGGTCCGGCCCCGGACAGCGTCGTCGCAAAGTTATGACGCCGCAGCAGCCGCAAATATTCCGCCGAGGCCGGCATGGCCGGCGCGCGCTGCGGCTGGTGCAAGACGTCCTCGGTGGCCGCCATGAGCAGGTCGGGGCGTTCGGTGAGCGCCACTACCAGCAACGCCGCCCGGCTGACGTTGAAGCGGGCGTCCTCGTGGCTCACCTGCGCGGGCAGCAGCACGCGGGTCTCCGCGGTGAGCGAGCGTTCCTCGGGAATCGCAGTGTACAGCTGGATGTCGGGGTGCAGCCGCAGCGGCGCCGCCGCGTACTCGGGGCGATCACCACCGCGGTCGATCCACGACACGACCGCACCGCCCAGGACGGCGGCAGCCGCGTTGTCGGGATGCCCCTCGAACTCCGAGGCCAGCTGAATCAGTTGGGTCTCGCTGAGCGGTTTCCAATCCGTCTGTGCGATAAGGCCGTTGGCGGCCGCCAGGCCGCCGACCACCGCGGCCGCGGAGGAGCCGAGGCCACGCGAATGCGGGATGGCGTTGCGGCAACGCACCACCAGGCCGGGTGCGCGGACCCCGACGGCCCACAGCCCACATTCCACGGCCCGCACCACCAGGTGTTCCGGGCCAACCGGGAGCTGGCCCGCACCCTCACCTTCGACCAGCACAACCAGGCCGGAATCGGTTGTCTCGACGATGATTTCATCGTACAGACTCAGTGCCAGGCCGATGCTGTCGAAACCGGGGCCGAGGTTAGCGCTGGACGCCGACACCACGGCGCTGGCCACCAGCCCCGCGGGCAGCATCGGGGTCATCAACAGCCCTTCGTTGCGAGTGCGCACATTTGTCAGGCCAGCCCCAGCTTTTCGACCACCAGGACCGGATCGACCGGCAGCGGGGTCACGGTCGGCATGTCGCGCAGCGCGGTGTCGGGGTCCTTGAGGCCGTTGCCGGTCACCGTGCACACGACCGTCGACCCGCGGGCCACCCAACCGTCGTCGACGGCCTTGAGCAGTCCGGCGATGCTGGCCGCCGAGGCGGGTTCGACGAACACACCTTCGGACTCGGCCACCAGGTGATAGGCCGCCAGGATCTCTTCGTCGGTCGCGGCCAGGAAACGGCCATTCGACTGCTGCTGCGCGTCGACGGCCGCCGTCCACGATGCGGGCGCGCCGATGCGGATCGCGGTCGCGATGGTCTCCGGGTTCTTGACCGGCGCGCCGTGCACCAGCGGGGCCGCACCGGCGGCCTGCGTGCCCAGCATGCGCGGCAACTTCTCGATCAGTCCCTCGTGGTGGTACTCGGTGTATCCCTTCCAATACGCGGTGATGTTGCCTGCGTTGCCGACCGGCAGCGCGTGCACGTCGGGCGCGGTACCGAGCGCGTCGACGATCTCGAACGCCGCCGTCTTCTGGCCCTCGATGCGCACCGGGTTGACCGAGTTGACCAACGCGATGGTCGGGAAGTCGGCGGCCATCTTGCGGGCCAATTCCAGACAATCGTCGAAGTTGCCGTCGATCTGGATGATCTTGGCGCCGTGCATGACCGCCTGCGCCAGCTTGCCCATCGCGATCTTGCCCTGCGGTATCAGCACCGCGCAGGTGATGCCGGCGCGCGCCGCGTAGGCCGCCGCCGACGCCGAGGTGTTTCCGGTCGACGCGCACAGTACGGCCTGCTGGCCGCGCGCGAGCGCGTCGGTGACCGCCATCGTCATGCCCCGGTCTTTGAACGAGCCGGTGGGATTTAGGCCTTCGACCTTGAGGTGCACGCTGCAACCGGTCTTTTCCGAGAGGCGGCCCGCCGCGATCAGCGGCGTGCCACCCTCGAGCAGGGTGACCGGGGTCCAGTCGTCGCCCACGGGCAACCGGTCCCGGTAGGCCTCGATGAGACCGGGCCACGGTTTGTGGACGGCGGTGCGCGCGGCGCTCATAGCGTGGTCCCTTCCAATCGCAGCACGCTGGTCACGCCCTGCACGACATCCAAATCCGCCAGGGCCTCCACGGTTTCGGACAGCGCGCCATCCGTGGCGCGGTGGGTGACCACGACGATGCGGGCGCCCACCCGTCGTCCACCCTCGTCGGCGACGCCTTCCTGACGGACTTCGGCGATGCTCACCTCACGCTTGGCGAATTCGGCCGCGACCGAGGACAGCACGCCGGGCTTGTCGGCGACGTTCATGCTGACGTAATAGCGCGTGGAAATGAATCCCATTGGTGCGATGGGAAGTTGGGCGTACTTGGATTCCTTCGGCCCGCGGCTGCCCAGCACGCGATTGCGCGCGGCCATGACCATGTCACCGGCCACCGCGGACGCGGTCGGCGCGCCGCCGGCCCCCTGCCCGTAGAACATCAGCCGGCCGGAGGCCTTGGCCTCCACCACTACCGCGTTGAATGCGCCGTTGACCGTGGCCAGCGGGTGGGACAGCGGCACCAGCGCCGGATAGACGCGCGCCGAAACCCGCTCTTGGCCGTCGTCGGTCTTGATGCGCTCGCAGATCGACAACAACTTGATGGTGCAACCGAGGGCCTGGGCCGACTCGAAGTCGTCCGGGGTGACCTTGGTGATGCCCTCGCGGTAGACGTCGTCGGCGGTCACTCGGGTGTGGAAGGCGATGGACGCCAGAATCGCGGCCTTGGCGGCGGCGTCGTAGCCCTCGACGTCGGCGGTGGGGTCGGCCTCGGCGTAGCCCAGCGCGCTGGCTTCGGCCAGCGCCGTGTCGTAGTCGGCGCCGGTGCTGTCCATCGCGGACAGGATGTAGTTGGTGGTGCCGTTGACGATCCCGGCCACCCGCAGCACCGTGTCGCCGGCCAGCGACTGCGTCAGCGGGCGGATGACGGGGATGGCGCCCGCGACGGCAGCCTCGAAATACAGGTCAACGTGCGCACTTTCGGCGGCCTGCGCCAACTCCCCGGTGGAGGTGGCCAACAGCGCCTTGTTCGCGGTGACGACCGACTTACCGTGCTCGAGGGCGCACAGGATGGCCTTGCGGGCCGGTTCGACCGGCCCCATCAGTTCCACGACGATGTCGACGTCGTCGCGCGCGGCGAGCTCTTCGATGTCGTCGGTGAGCAGTTCGACGGGGACACCGCGGTCGTCGGCGACGCGGCGCACTCCGATGCCGCGCAACACCAGCGGTGCGCCGACACGAGCGGCCAGGTCATCGGCGCTGTCCTCGACGATCCGGACAACTTCGCTGCCGACGTTGCCCAACCCGAGTACCGCTACACCGACCGGCTTTTCGTCACGGGGCACGATTCACCTCACTTCCAGACTCAACAGATCGTCGACCGTCTCGCGACGCAGGATCAGACGCGCGCGGCCGTCGCGCACCGCGACGACGGCGGGGCGGCAGATCATGTTGTAGCGACTCGACAATGAATAGCAGTAGGCGCCGGTGGCGGCGACCCCGATCAGGTCGCCGGGCCGCAGATCACCCGGGACCCAGGTGTCGCGCACCACGATATCGCCGCTCTCGCAATGCTTTCCGACGACGCGGGCCAACTCCGCCGGCGCATCGCTGAGCCGCGAGACCAGCCGGGCGTCGTACTGCGCGTCATACAGGGCGGTGCGGATGTTGTCGCTCATGCCGCCGTCGACGCTGACGTAGCGCCGGTGTGCGGTGGCGCTGACGTCGACGTCCTTGACGGTGCCCACCTCGTAGAGCGTGATGGTGCCGGGCCCGGCGATCGCGCGACCGGGCTCGACCACCAGCCTCGGGGTCGGCAGTCCGACGGCCGCGGACTCGTTCCGCACGATCGCGCTCAGCTTGGCGGCCAGCTCACCCATCGGCGGCGGATCGTCGGCTGCCAGGTAGGAGATGCCAAGCCCACCACCGAGATCCACGGTGGAGATCTGTGCGGTCTTGTCGACACCGAACCGCTCGACGGCGTCGTGCAGCAGGCCGATGACCCGGCGCGCGGCGATTTCGAAGCCGGCGACATCGAAGATCTGCGAACCGATGTGGCTGTGCATGCCCACCAGCCGCAGATGCTGCGTCTCGAACACCTTGCCCACGGCGTCCAGGGCCGCACCGCTGGCCAGCGACAGGCCGAACTTCTGGTCCTCGTGTGCGGTGGAGATGAACTCGTGGGTGTGCGCCTCGACGCCGACCGTGAGACGGACGAAAACGTCCTGGACGATGCCCGCCTCCGCCGCGATGGCATCGAGGCGCTCGATCTCGAGCATCGAGTCCAAAACGACATGGCCGACACCGGCTTTGACCGCCGCCGTCAGTTCGGCGATGGATTTGTTGTTGCCGTGGAAGGTAATCCGGTCCGGCGGGAAGTTCGCGTGCAGCGCGACGGCCAACTCGCCGCCGGTGCACACGTCGAGAGACAGCCCTTCTTCTTCGATCCACCGCGCGATCTCGCTGCACAGGAACGCCTTGGCGGCATAGTGCACGTTCGTGCCGCCGCCGAAGGCCGACGCGATCTCACGACAACGGGACCGGAAGTCGTCCTCGTCGACGACGAACAGCGGGGTGCCGTACTTCTGGGCGAGGTCGGTCACCGGGACCCCCGCAATGGCGGCGACTCCATCGTCATTGCGGATTGTGTTGCGCGTCCACACGTTCGGCGCCAGCAGCAGCAGCTCCTCGGGGGATTGCGGCCGCAGCGGGCTTTCGGCGTGGCGGGACTCTTCGGCGTGCCGAGGACCGGCGGGATGAACGTTCACATGCGCTCCGGAGCGGTGACACCCAGTATCGCCAGCCCGTTGGCGATCACCTGGCGGGTCGCCTGGCACAGCGCCAGGCGCGCGGCGTGCAGGTCGGTCGGTTGCTCGTCGCCTTGCGGCAACACCCGGCACGAGTCGTAGAACCGGTGGTAGTCGCCGGCGAGGTCTTCTAGGTACCGACACACCCGGTGGGGTTCGCGCAAAGTGGCCGCCGTGTCGAGCACCCGCGGGAATTCGCCGATGGTGCGCAGCAGCGCCCCCTCCTTGTCGTGGCTGAGCAGCTCGAGGTGGCCTGTGTCGAGGATCAGGCCGAGCTCGACGGCGTTGCGGGCCAGCGCCGAGAGCCGGGCGTGCGCGTATTGCACGTAATAGACCGGGTTTTCGTTCGACGCCGAGGACCACAGCGCGAGGTCGATGTCGATCGGGGTGTCCACCGAGGAACGAATCAGGCTGTAGCGCGCGGCATCGACGCCGATCGCCTCCACCAGGTCGTCCAGCGTGATCACCGTTCCGGCCCGCTTGCTCATCCGGACCGGCTGGCCGTCGCGGACCAGATTGACCATCTGCCCGATGAGCACCTCGACGGCGGCCGGGTCGTCGCCGAACGCCGCGGCCACCGCCTTGAGCCGGGCGATGTATCCGTGGTGGTCGGCCCCCAGCATGTAGATGGCCAGGTCGAAGCCCCGCTGGCGCTTGTCCAGGTGGTAGGCGATGTCACCGGCGATGTAGGCGGGCTTGCCGTCGCTCTTGATGACGACGCGGTCCTTGTCGTCACCAAAGGCGCTGGTGCGCAACCACGTTGCGCCGTCCTTTTCGTAGATGTTGCCCGTCTTGCGCAGCCTGGCGATCGCTTGGTCGACCAGGCCCTTGGTGTGCATCGAATCTTCGTGGGTGTAGACGTCGAAGTCGGTGCCGAACTCGTGCAGCGACTCCTTGATGTGGGTGAACATCAGGTCGACACCGATTTCGCGGAAGGTCTCGCGCATCTCGTCGTCGGGCAGGCTCAGCGCGTCGGGCGCCTTCTGCAACACCTGAGCGGCGATGTCGTTGATGTAGGCGCCCGCGTAGCCGTCTTCCGGGGTGGGCTCGCCCCTGGCGGCGGCGATCAATGAGCCGGCGAACCGGTCGATCTGCGCGCCGTGGTCGTTGAAATAGTATTCGCGCACCACCGCGGCGCCCTGCGTGGACAGCAGCCGGCCCAGCGCGTCGCCGACGGCGGCCCAGCGGGTCCCGCCGATGTGGATCGGCCCGGTCGGGTTGGCCGATACGAACTCCAGGTTGATGTTGCGTCCGGCCAGCACGTCGGAGTGACCGTATCGATCGCCGGCGTCGATGACGTTGGTGACCACGACGGCCTGCGCCGACGCCTCGAGGCGCAGGTTGATGAAGCCGGGTCCGGCCACCTCCGCCGACGCGACCCCGTCGGCGCAGGCCAGCGCCTCGGCGAGCCATCCGGCCAGGTCGCGGGGGTTGGCGCCGACCTTCTTGCCCAGCTGCAGCGCCAGGTTGCTGGCATAGTCGCCGTGCTCGGGATTGCGGGGACGTTCCACGGTGACCGTCTGCGGCAGGGCGGCAGCATCGAGCCCGCGCTCGGCCAGCACCGCGGCGGCGGTGGTTTTGAGCAGCTCAGCCAGGTCAGCGGGGGTCACGAGCGTCCATCCTATTGGCTGGGGCGCCCCCACCCCGAATCCATTGCGGTGGCAGGGTGGCCGCTTCGATGCGTTAGTCTGTCCGTGCTTGTCCGATAGCCCCATGGCGCAACAGGTATGTCGGTGCGCCCCCGTAGCTCAGGGGATAGAGCGTCTGCCTCCGGAGCAGAAGGCCGCAGGTTCGAATCCTGCCGGGGGCACCCTTTCTACCAGCCGAAATGGTGCCACTACTCGACTCGCGTCAGCACGAACGCCTCGATCTGACGATCTTTCGCCCGCACCTCATACTTCCGCCAGCCCGGATACAGCTCGAGGCCCTTGGCCCAGATCTCGTCGCGTTCGCGGGGCGTCGCGAGCCGCGCGGAGGCAGGCCAGGTGTCGCCGCCGACCGTCAGGGTCGCCTGCGGGTGGGCCTTCAGATTGTGATACCAGGCCGGATGCTTGGTACCGCCGAAGTTGGATGCGATGAGGGCTAGGCCGTCCGAGTGCGGGATCCCGTATACGGCGACGGTGCGCGGCTCGCCGGACTTGGCGCCCGTCGTGGTGAGCATGACCACCGGGATGCCGGTTGCGACCTCGGCGAAGTTTCGCCGGCCACCGGTGGCCTTGGCGACAAGGCGATCGAGGTGGTGCGCGGTCGGGCGAAGGAGCGCCACACCCACGGTCGTGGACGCGAAGCGACGCATCGTTCGGTGCAAAGCGTTCGCGTCATCGAACGATCGCCCGGGCATGTGGTCATTGTGACCGGCCTGCCCGGGGGCCGAACAAGCAAGTGAAAACGCACCCATGCGTCACAGACGGCATTAAGCTGCTGGTCGTGGGCGTGAAGGTGTTCGCCAAGGGCCGGGGGCGATGGCTGGCGGTCGCGGCGTCGCTCGTCATCTCCGCGGCCATGATCCACGCGCAGGGCACCAAGACGCGCTGCTGCGTCGAAACGCCCGTGGCGGTCCCGGGCCCCACCACCAGCGCGTCGGCGCCTGCGCCGCCCCCCGGCGCGCCGCGCCCCGCCAGTGCGGCCGAGATCGAATCGTTAACGGCCCTGGCACCGCCCGCGCCCTCCGCCAGCCAGCAATTCCAGCTCGCCTTGCCGCACAGCGTGGGATCCGAAGAACGGTTGCAGGTCAAGACCATCTGGGCCGCCCGCGCCATCACCGTGCTCTTCCCCCAGATCAAGACCATCTACGGATACCGCGAGGACCCGTTGCCGTGGCACCCCAACGGCTTGGCGATCGACGTGATGATCCCGAACTACCACTCCCCCGAAGGCATCGAGCTCGGCAACCAGATCGCCGGCTACGCCCTGGCCAACGCGAAACGATGGCGCATCAACCACGTGATCTGGCGCCAGAAGATCTACCCCGGCGTCGGCGGAGGCAACTGGATGGCCGACCTGGGGTCGGAGACCGCCGACCACTACGACCACGTCCATATCGCGACCGGCGGGGGCGGGTATCCGACCGGGCACGAAACCTATTACATCGCCTCCATGACCCCGGCCCCGTCGGACTGATCCGTCACGGCCATCGTGAGCCCGGCGGACCGAACCACTGCCCCTTGGCGCGGGCCCGATCGCGGTGCTCTCGAGCGGGGATTCATCCCGCTCGCATCAGGAACAGCCCATAGGCGGCCACCGACTGCGCGTCGGCGATGACACCCCCGCGAATCATCCGTTCGACCTCGTCACGCGGGAACCACGCGCTGCGCATGTCCTGCTCCTCGTGCTCGCGGTCGACTTCTCCCTCGGCGATTCCGGTGGCCAGGAACACCCAACCCCGCTGACTGGTCATTCCCGGTGCGACGTCGAGTTGGCCGAGCGCCTCGAACGACGTTGCGCGCAGCCCGGTTTCCTCGCGCAGCTCGCGCTCGGCGAGCTCGGCCGGTTCGGCGTCGACCAGATCGGCAGCGGTGCCTTGGGGAAACTCCCAACGCCGCTCGCCGAGGGGATAGCGGAACTGCTCGACCAGCCGGAAGCGGTGGCCGTCGTACGGCATCACGAGCGCGTAGGCCGGCTTGTCGACGACGCTGTAGATGCCCTTGCTACCGTCCGGGCGGCGGATGTCGTCCTCCCGCAGCACCATCCATGGGTTGCGGTAGATCTCGCGACTGGCGAGGCATTCGATAAAAGTCACGCCGCCAGTATTGCCGTGAATACCGCGACTCATACTGCGGCGACGGCCAGGAGTAGCGTCCGGACTATGCCGTCCCCAGAAGCCATCACCGACACCGTCAATCGCTACCTCGCGCTGGTCGCCACGGGTACCGCCGACGACATCGTCGCGCTCTATGCCGAGGACGCCACGATCGAGGACCCGATCGGGTCCGAGATCCGCCGCGGGCCCGACGCCATCCGCGCCTTCTATGCGGGGTTTCAGGACGCCAAGAAAGACACCGAACTCGCCGAAGTGCGGATCTCGGGCAGCGAAGCAGCTTTCTTCTGGCACCTCACGCTCGACGCCGGTGACAGCCGCACCCGGATCTCGCCCATCTCGACGATGACGTTCGACGGGGACGCCAGGATCACGTCGATGCGCGCGTTCTGGTCACCCGCCGACGTTCGGGTCTTGTAGACCCGCCAAACCTGTTGGCGCCGGGCCGGACTGCACCGGTGCTCCGACGCTGCCCAGATCGACATCGCCCATCCGATCCCGGCGCCGCCCGCCAAGCGTTCGATATCCCCCTCAAAAGGCGTGCGGACATGTCACGCTGGCATCCAACGACACGGTGCCCGACAGTTGGCGACAACTGAGCGCCCAAGTCATCAGAGATGGGGATACATGAGCACGCGCCGCCACATCATCGTCAGCGGTGACGACGCGCTCGCAACAACGATTGCCGAGGAACTGAACCGCGCGGGTGCCACCATCGTCAAGCTGCACAGCGAGCAGCTCGCCGCCGCCGACCTCGCCCGCGCGCACGCCATCGTCTGCGCGGGGGACGACGACGCGAAAAACCTCGAAATCGCCTTGCTGGCAAGGAAAACGAATCCTCGCGTGCGCGTGGTTGCCCGCCTGGGCAACGACGTGCTGCGTGCGGCGGTGGCCGCCGACAACGGTCCCGGGGCCATCCTGGACGTCGCCGATCTGGCGGCGCCGTCGGTCGTCGAAGCCTGTCTGGCGAGCAGCACACACCCGGTTGAGGCGGCCGGCATCAAATTTCTGGTGTCGGGCGCCGAGGCACCGCGCGACGCGACACTTCGAGAGATCTACGGCGACCTGGCACCGGTAGCCGTCATTCATGGCGAGAACGCCGCGAGGTCCGACGGGGTGGTGCCCTGTCCCGGGCGAGATCACAAAGTGCGCAAGGGTGACTGGACCGCAATGATCGGCAGCGCCGATGAGCTGGCGGCGCGCGGCATCAAGACTCCCCGGCCGGCCGCGACCCGCTCGCGCCAGTCGTGGATGCGGCGCGTCTCGGATGCCGCGCGTGCGATGCGCGACGACGTCAACCCCATGCTCTTCCCCGCGATGTTGCTCGCAATCAGCCTTTTGCTCGCGTCCACGGCCGTCGTGCATTTCTCGTACACGAAGCCGCGGCTGTCCTGGCTCGACGCCATGTACTTCACCGCGGAGACCATCACCACGGTGGGCTACGGCGAATTCACCTTCCTGCACCAGTCCGCGTGGCTGCGAATCTTCGCTGTCGCCCTGATGTTCGCCGGCGTGACCACCACCGCGCTGCTCGTCGCCTTCCTGGCCGACCTGTTGCTGTCACGCCGCTTCCTGCAATCGGCCGGGGTTCGGCGCGCACGTCATCTGCGCAACCACATCATCGTCGTGGGGCTGGGCTCGTTCGGCAGCCGCGTCGTCGGCGACCTCACCGCCGCCGGATATGACGTCGCGGTGATCGAGCGCGACGAGAATAACCGATTCCTCTCCACCGCAGACGAACTCGACGTGCCGGTGATCTTCGGCGACGCGACGCTGCGCCAGACGCTGGAAGCGGCCCGCGTCGACCGCGCCCGGGCCGTCGCGGTGCTGACCCAGGACGACATGGTCAACATCGAGACGGGGATTGTGCTGCGCGAGATGCTGGGCCCCCGGGTGATGCCCGAGGTCAACCGGCCCGATGTGCCCATCGTGCTGCGCATCTATGACCGCGCACTCGGCGACGCGGTGGCCAAGCGGTTCGGCTTCGAGAATGTCCGCTCCACCGTCGACCTGGCCGCGCCGTGGTTCATCGGTGCCGCGATGGGCCTGCAGGTGCTGGGCACGTTTTCGGTCGGGCAGCGTTCGTTCATGGTCGGCGCGATGCACGTGGCGGCGGGCAGCGAACTCGACGGGCTGCGCATGTTCGAGATGTCAACCAAGACCCGTGTCATCGCGATCACCCGCCGGGATACGCCCGTCGAGTTGCACCCCCGCCGCGACGCCTGGCTGCGCGGCGGGGACACCGTCTATCTGGTGGGGCCCTACCGCGAGCTGCTGGAGACGCTGCGCAAGGGGCAGCCACCCCACCAGCCTGTCGTGAACGACGAGCGCCCCGCGGATCGAGCCGCGATCTGAGCATCGCCGGACGCGCTCAACGGCACTTCCGGGTCACGAAGCGGACCAGTCCAACGAGCCCCGGCCGCCGAATTTGTGCGGTCGGTCGCCGTGCCGGGCGCACCGTCCGGCCAGCTCATGGCGGGCGGCGACGGTCACCGGATGCTGATCGCCCAGCACCCGCGCCTCTTCGGCGACCAGCGCTTCCCATGCCGCGACCTCGTCCTGGACGCCGACCAGGTCGGGGGCCCACAGCGTCAACATGTGCCGGGCCACCAGCAGGTGAGCGTGGTCGTCGCCCAGCTTGTCGCGCAGCTCGCCGATCAACGGCTCAAGCTCGGCGACGGCCGTCGGGACATCACCGGAGCGGCCCCGCCAGATTGCCAGCATCAACCGCGTCCCGAGCGTGTCGGCGTGGTCGTCACCGAGCACGCGCCGGCGAGCGGCGAGCACGTGTTCACCCTCGGCCATCGCACCGACGAGATCGCCTATTTCCCAACGCTTCTCCGCGATCTTCTCGCGTGCCACCAGCACGCTCTCGTGTCCGGCGCCCAAGACGCGCTGTTCGTCGGCGAAAAGCTGCGACCATTCGGCGAGCGCTGACAGCGACGGTTGTTGCCGGCCCGCCAGGAGGTGCCGGGCCGTCAGGGTGCTGAGGTGATCACCCCCGAGCACCTCGACCAGGTCCGGTATCAGCCGTGCGAACTCCTCGTAGGCGACGGCATCGTCGCCGGCTCGCAGTTGCACCGTCGCCAGCGACACCTTGAGTTCCAGCACGGTGGGATGACGCTCGCCCAGCGTTGCGCGGCACAGGGTGACCAGCTCGTTCGCCTGCCGCGCGGCCCCGGCGTAATCGCCGTTGCTCGCGCACTCCGTTATGAGCCCGGTCAGTTCGGCCAGCGGGGCGGGCAGCTCCTGCTGCGTCATGCCGCTAATGAAATCGCCGCCGCGCCGACGCGGCAATTCACCTTATTTGACCTGCAGCGTTGCCGTAAAGCTACAGCCGAGCCGCCACCTCTGCGGCGCGGCGAAGCTGACCGACGTCCGAGCTGGTCGGGATCAGCTGGACCTCATCGGTGCCGATCTCGCAGAACCCGCGCAACACGTTCAGCAGCTCGTCCTCGCTGCCGGCCCAACCCGTCATCGGCGCCATCGCGTCGACGTAGTCGGCCGGTATCCAGTTCATGTAGCGGCGCAGATGACGGTGTATCTGGGCACGAGAATCCTCGGGTGACCCGAACGCGAACCAGAACGAAGTGATCAGGTGGGGTTTGGGCTTGCCGGCCTGCGCCCAGGCCGCTCGGGTCACGTCGAACAGCTCGTTCTGCTTGGCCACGTCGAGGTCCAGGGTGGTGCCGGCCAACCCGTCGGCCCACGCGGCCGCGCTGCGGATGGTTTTCGGTCCGATGCTGCCGACGAACAACGGAGGACCGCCGGGCTGGACCGGCGCCGGACCGACGGGCAGCACCGAGTCGGTGATCTTCTCCCCCGCCCAGACCCGCTTCATCACCGCCACGCGTTCGGCCATGCCGCGCATCGTCTGGGTGGCCGGATCGGCACTCACGGCGTGGTAGTCCTCGTGGCGGCCGCCCACCCCGACGCCCACGCTGAGCCGGCCGCCGCTCAGCAGGTCACCGGTCGCCAAACCCTTGGCGAGCATGACCGGATCGTGTAGCTGCGGCACGATGACCGTGGTCAACAGCCGCACCCGCTTGGTCCAAGCGGCCAGCGCACCCAGCAGCGTCAGGTTGTCCGGGTTGTCGAAGGCGATGCGCTCGCCCCAGCACAACGACGAGAACGGCCCCTCGTCAATGGCGCGCGCCCACGTCTCGAGCACGGTCGCATCCAGATCCGGCTCCATCACCGGCATGGTCATCGCAATCTGCACGACGGCGATTTTGGCATGTTCAACATGCGGCCCATCAGTGGAACCATGGACCGGGTGGCGTTCACCAGTAGTTCCATCGCACATGTCCGGCTGACCGTGACCGACATCGAGCGGTCGCGGCAGTTCTACGAGAGCGTGTTCGGTTGGCCGGTGTTGATCGAGGTCCCAGACAACGCCGACGAATTCATTCGCAGCCAGTTGAGCTTTCTGTTCGGCGGCGTCATCTACGACCTCGGCGGCACGCTACTCGGACTGCGCCCGGTCGGCACGGACCGCTTCGACGAGGATCGCGTCGGCCTCGACCACATTGCCTTCCGGCTCGCCAGCAAAGACGAATTGGATTCGGCAGCAGCGCATCTCGACGAAGTCGGTGTCGTTCACGAGCCGGTCAAAGACATCGGGCCGTCTTACATCTTGGAGTTCCGCGATCCCGACAACATCGCCCTGGAGCTAACCGCGCCGAAATAGCGCGGCGTTGTGGCGCCGGGCGGAGGGTGGTTGACTGGAAAGAACTATGACCATCAGTTTCAACCACACCATCGTGGCGTCACGCGACAAACGAGAATCGGCCGAGTTCCTCACCGAGCTGTTCGGTCTGCCCAGCCCAAAGCCTTTCGGCCACTTCATGGTTGTCGAACTCGAGCACGGCGCAAGCCTGGACTATGCGGATGCCCCGGAAGGCGCGGACATCCCGCGCCAGCACTACGCGTTCCTGGTGTCCGAGCAAGAGTTCGACGCCATCTATGCCAGGATCTCCTCACGCGGCCTGCAGCATTGGGCCGATCCCGGCGCCAAACGCCCCGGCGAGATCAACCACAATCACGGCGGGCGCGGCGTCTATTTCTCGGACCCTTCCGGCCACGCCATGGAGATCCTCACCAGCCCGTACGGATCGGCGGGCTGAACGGATAAGTTCTCGCTCAGTCGCCGGTGCGCGCCGTTCCGTGTCGCTGGCTTTCCTGCCTGCGATAGTCGTTGGCCAGTTGCACCACGTGCTTGGGCAGGCCACCGGTGGCGACGTCCGCCAGGGTCGTTTCTTCGAGCACCGAACGCATGCTGGCCCGCAGAGCGCGCCAGACGTCGGTGAGCGCCGCAGTCGGCCCGGAATACGGTAGGTCGCCCAGCCCGATGTCACGGACGCTGGCCAACGGCCCGTCGATGCAGCGCAGCACGTCGGCGATGCTGATGTCTTTGCCGGGTCGGGCCAATTCGTAGCCGCCTTCGCGGCCTCGGTGGCTTCGCACCAGCCGGTCGGTGCGCAGGTTGGTCAGGATGTCGACGAGAAACTGCGGCGGGATGCCCTGGGCCTGGGCCAGGTCGTCGGTTTTGACCAGCGTTCCGTCCGGCACCGTGGCGAGCTGAATCATCGCCCGCACGGCATACTCCGCCTTCGCCGACATGCGCACTCACAGGATTGTGCCACTCGGAGGCACAATTTCGGTGCAGCCTGGCTGATCCGGCGTGCTACCCGCGTGATTCGAGCAGGTCGATGACCCGCTGTGCCTGCTCCTCGACGGTACCGTCCGGGGTCAGGCGCAGATCGGGGTGTACCGGTGGCTGATACGGGCTGTCGATGCCGGTGAACTGGGTGATCTCGCCCGCCCGGGCTTTGGCGTACAGGCCCTTGGGATCACGCTTTTCGCACTCCTCGATCGGGGTGTCGCAAAACACCTCGATGAAGTCGAAGCCGGCGTCGGCGTGCACTTGGCGCGCCAGTTCGCGTTGTTCGGTCAGCGGACTGATCGCCGGTACCAGCACGACGTTGCCGCAGTCGGCGAGCAGCGCCGCCACGTGCGCCAGCCGGCGCAGGTTTTCGGCCCGGTCCGCCATGGAAAAGCCCAAGTCGGCGTTCAAACCGTGCCTCAGGTTGTCGCCGTCGAGAACGTATGCCGCAGAACCCTTCTCGAGCAGCTTTTGCTCGACAATCATCGCCACCGGCGACTTGCCGGACCCGGACAAGCCGGTGAACCACACCGTTTTACCCCGGGGCCGCGCCTCGGCGATGGCGGATGACTTGTGCCGCACGGTGTTCGGGCTCGCTGACTGCGCCGAAGCGTCGCGCAGCACCATGCCGGCCGCCACCGTGCCGTTGGTGTGCGGGTCGATGAGGATAAACGAGCCGGTGCTGGAGTTGCGGGTGTACTCGTCGAGCAGCAGCGGCACCTGGGTGCGCAGCGAAATGCGGCCGAGTTCGTTGAGCCGCAACGCCGTTGCGCTCTTGTCGCGATGCAGGGTGTTGACGTCCAGCCGGTAGTCGAGCGCGGTCACCTTCGCGTGCGTGGTCCGGGTGGTGTGCTTGATGACGTAGTCGCGGCCGGGCTCGAGCGCCGCATTGTCGGCCATCCAGCACACCGTCGCGTCGAACTCCTGCGCGACCCTGGGCTGATTATGGGTGCGGGCGATCAGGTCCCCGCGCGAGATGTCGATCTCGTCGGCCAGGGTCAGCGACACGGCCATCGGCGGAAAGGCTTCTTGCACCGGACCATACGGCCCGTCTATCGCGGTGATCCGGCTGCGCTTGCCGACCGGCAGCACCACCACTTCGTCGTTCGGCCGCATGACCCCGCTGGCGACCGTGCCGGCGTAGCTGCGGTGGTCCTGGTGTTCGCGGGTGTGCGGGCGGATGACGTACTGGACCGGGAACCGCACGTCGATTAGGTTGCGGTCACCGGCGATGTACACCTCTTCGAGGTGTGACAGCAACGCCGGGCCCTCGTACCAGGGTGTCTGGTCGGACTTGGTCACCACGTTGTCGCCATGCAGCGCCGACAACGGAATGGTGGCCACGTCGTGCACGTCCAGGCGTGCCGCGAAAGCGTGGAATTCGTCCCGGATCGCCTCGAATTTTTCTCTGTCCCAACCGATGAGGTCCATCTTGTTGACCGCGAGCACGATGTGCTGGATGCCCAGCAGCGACGCCAGGAAGGCATGCCGGCGCGACTGCTCCAGCAAGCCATGCCGCGCGTCGACAAGCACGATCACCAGTTGCGCGGTCGACGCGCCGGTCACCATGTTGCGGGTGTACTGGATGTGGCCGGGGGTGTCGGCGATGATGAATTTGCGCTTGGGAGTGGCGAAGTAGCGGTAGGCGACGTCGATCGTGATGCCCTGTTCGCGCTCCGCCCGCAGGCCGTCGGTCACCAGCGCCAGGTCGGTGTAGTCGTGGCCGCGGTCCTTGGACGTCTGTTCCACCGCGGCCCACTGGTCTTCCATCACGGCCTTGGAGTCATACAGCAGGCGGCCGATCAGCGTGGACTTGCCATCGTCGACCGAACCCGCGGTCGCGAGCCGCAAAAGCGTTGTCATCAGAAGTATCCCTGCCGTTTACGGTCTTCCATGCCCGCCTCCGAGATGCGGTCGTCGGCCCGGGTGGCCCCGCGTTCGGTGAGCCGGGACACCGCGGTTTCGGCGATGACCTCGTCCACCGTGGCGGCCTGCGATTCCACGCACCCGGTGCACGTGACGTCGCCGACGGTGCGGAACCGAACCGTCGCCTCGAACACCGGCTCGTCGTCGCCCGGTTTCATGTTGCGGTCTACCGCCAGCAGCATGCCGTCGCGACGAAACACCTTGCGCCGGTGCGCGTAATAGATCGACGGCAGCGCGATGTGCTCGGCGCCGATGTAGGACCAGATGTCGAACTCGGTCCAGTTGGACAACGGGAACACCCGGATATGCTCACCCTTGTGGTGCCGGCCGTTGTACAGGTTCCACAGCTCGGGCCGCTGCGCCTTGGGATCCCATTGGCCGAACTCGTCGCGCAAGCTGAAGACGCGTTCCTTGGCGCGGGCCTTCTCCTCGTCGCGGCGCGCTCCCCCGAAGGCGGCATCGAACTTGTTCTCCCGGATGGCGCGCAGCAGGGTCACAGTCTGAATCGAGTTCCGCCCCTGGCGGGGCTCGACGACCCGCCCGGCGTCGATGTCGTCCTGGACCGAGGCGATCACCAGGCGCACACCGTGCTCGGCGACCAACTCGTCACGGGTCGCGATCACCTCGTCGAAGTTGTGCCCGGTGTCGACATGCATCACCGGGAAGGGCAACCGCCCGGGACGGAACGCCCGCAGCGCGAGGTGCAGCATGACGATGGAATCCTTACCGCCCGAGAACAGCAGCACCGGCCGCTCGAACTCCGCGGCCACCTCGCGAATGATGTGGATCGCCTCGGCCTCCAGCGAGCGCAGATGGCTCAACTCGTACTGCCCGGCGGCCGGGGCAACCTTCAGATCACCGGTCATAGCCTCCTCGAATAAACGCTTCCCTGGGCTAAATCTGGTAGAACTGACCAAGTTTGGCATCTTAACAACATATGAGACCAGCTCGCCGCTGGCGCTGTCAACCGCGGGTATGACGAGCCGCCGGGCCGGTGGCGCGCGCGCCGGCCACAGGACACATCGCGTCAACAGGCGTGGCGGTACTTTTGTGGCCGGTGACGGTGCGAAAGCATGGACGGATGACTGCCACCCCTCAACCCGCCGGAACAGCCACACCGAGCGGTCGCGACGTCATCGCGCAGTTCCTCCCCCAATCCCCATTCGTGGTCAAGCTGGGCATCGTCGCCGACCGGCTCGAAGACGACGAGGTGCGGCTGCGGTTGCCCTGGGACCCGTCCAACGTGACCATCGGCGACATGGTCCACGGCGGCGCCATCGCCACGCTCGCCGATCTCACCGTCATGGCGGCGGCGTGGTGCGGAACGCAGGCGCCACCCGAATTGCGGGGCGTGACCGTCTCCATGGCGCTGGACTTCATCGCCCCGGCCCGGGCCACCGACGTTATCGGCGTCGGCCGGGCGCTGCGGCGCGGCCGCTCGCTGGTCAACTGCGAGGCCGAGATCGTCGACGCGGAGGGGACGCTGGTCGCCAAGGCGCTGGCGACCTACAAGGTCGGCTGACGGCTAGAGCGTCACCTCGTTGAGTTTGCCGGTGGCCACGTCGAACACGAATCCGCGCGCGGAGACGTGCTTGGTGACGAACGGGCTGGCCTCCAGGCGGCGCAGCGACTGCCGGACGTCCTCGGCGGGGTCGCCGAACGCCTCGGCCGCCCACCAGGGCTTGATGCCCGTCTCCTCCTGGATGCCGCGCTTGAAGTCGTCGTCGGTGAAGGTGAGCATGCCGCAGTCGGTGTGGTGAATCAGGATGATCTCCCGCGTTCCCAGCAACCGCTGGCTGATGGCCAGCGAGCGGACGACGTCGTCGGTGACGACCCCGCCGGCGTTGCGGATGACGTGGGACTCCCCCTCGTTGAGCCCGAGCATGCGATAGACATCGAGCCGGGCATCCATGCAGGCGACGACCGCGACATGTTTGGCCGGCGGCATCGGCAGTGGCCCTTTGAAGGTGCTCGCATAGTCGGTGTTATTGGCCAGGTAATCATCGGTAACCGTCACACCAGCCTCCTTGGGAGTGTCGCGGCCCGATACGTATGCGTTTGCTGCACGGCCCGGTGCCGCGGTGGATCCTAACAACCGATCACACGCGATTCACCCGTGAGAATCAACCGGATCGAAAGGCGACCGAGCGCGCCGGACGCCGCAACGCGCGACGCTGTGCCGCCGGCTCGATAGCCTGTCCCAATGCGACGTGGGGTGTGCGGACGGGCATGACTCGGTTTTTGGCACGCCGGTTGCTCAACTACGTGGCGCTGCTGGCGCTGGCATCGTTTCTCACGTTCTGCCTGACGTCGGTGGCCTTCAGGCCACTCGACAGCCTGCTGCAGCGCAGCCCGCGGCCGCCGCAGGCCGTGATCGATGCCAAAGCCCACTCGCTCGGCCTAGACGAGGCGATACCGATCCGCTACGCGCACTGGGCGTCACACGCCGTCCGCGGCGACTTCGGCAAGACGGTCACCGGGCAGCCCGTCGGGACCACACTGTGGCGTCGCGTCGGAGTCACCCTGCGCCTGCTCGTCATCGGTTCGCTGGCGGGCACCGTCCTGGGCATCGCGGCCGGCGCGTGGGGCGCCATTCGGCAGTATCGGCTCAGCGATCGCGTCGTCACCATGGTGGCGCTGCTGGTGCTCAGCACCCCGACATTCGTGATCGCCAGCCTGCTGATCCTTGGTGCGCTGCGGGCGAACTGGGTGTTGGGCATCCACGTTTTCGACTACACCGGGGAGACTTCACCGGGGGTGACCGCCGGGGTCGGCGCTCAACTGCTCGACCGGTTGCGGCACCTGGTCCTGCCGTCGCTGACCCTGGCGCTGGCCGCTGCGGCCGGCTACAGCCGATACCAACGCAACGCGATGCTCGACGTCCTGGGCCAGGATTTCATTCGCACCGCCCGTGCCAAAGGGCTGACCCGCCGGCGGGCGCTGGTAAAGCACGGGCTGCGGACCGCACTGATCCCGCTGGCCACCCTGTTCGCCTACGGGGTGGCCGGCCTGGTCACCGGAGCGGTGTTCGTGGAGAAGATCTTCGGCTGGCACGGCATGGGCGAATGGCTGGTGCAGGGCATCGCGACTCAGGACACCAACATCATCGCGGCGATCACCCTGTTCTCCGGTGCGGTGGTGTTGCTGGCAGGTCTGCTCTCGGACGTGTTCTACGCGGCTCTTGATCCACGGGTGCGGGTGTCATGACCCCCGCCACCCCCGCACCGGATATCGATGGCGCCCACGGCTTTTCGGGTCACGAGGTCACCGACTTCGCCTCGCGGCGCGCCCTGGTGCTTCGGCGGTTTGGCCGCAACCGGTTGGCGGTGGCCTCGCTGACGCTGCTGGTTGGGTTGTTCGTCGGCTGCTACGCGCTGCCCGCAGTGTTGCCGTACTCCTACGAAGACCTCGATTTCACCGCGCTGCTGCAGCCGCCGAACGCGCGGCACTGGCTGGGCACCAACGCGCTGGGTCAGGACCTGTTGGCGCAAATCCTGCGCGGCATGCAGAAGTCGATGCTGATCGGCGTGTGCGTCGCGGTGATCTCCACCGGCATCGCCGCCACGGTCGGGTCGATCTCAGGCTATTTCGGTGGCTGGCGCGACCGTGCGCTGATGTGGGTGGTCGACCTGCTGTTGGTGGTGCCCAGCTTCATCCTCATCGCCATCGTGACGCCGCGCATCAAGACCTCGGCCAACGTGTTGATGCTGGTGTTGCTCTTGGCCGGGTTCGGGTGGATGGTCAGTTCACGCATGGTGCGCGGCATGACCATGAGTCTGCGGGAACGCGAATTCATCCGGGCTGCGCGGTATATGGGGGTATCGAGCCGTCGCATCATCATCGGCCACGTGGTGCCGAATGTGGCTTCCATCCTGATCATCGACGCCGCGCTCAACGTCGCCTCGGCCATCCTGGCCGAAACCGGCCTGAGCTTTTTGGGTTTCGGCATCCAGCCGCCGGACGTGTCGCTGGGAACGTTGATCGCCAACGGCACCCAATCGGCGACCACCTTTCCGTGGGTGTTTCTGTTTCCCGCGGGCGTGCTGGTGCTGATCCTGGTGTGCGCCAACCTCACCGGCGACGGGTTGCGCGACGCGCTCGACCCCGGCAGCGCGGGGTTGCGGGGTGGGGGCCGATGAGCGGGCTGCTCGAGGTGACCGACTTGGCCGTCACCTTCGGAGCCGGCGGCGCGCCGGTGACCGCCGTGCGCGGCATCAGCTACCGCATCGAACCGGGAGAGGTCGTCGCGATGGTCGGCGAATCCGGTTCCGGGAAGTCCGTTTCGGCCATGGCGGCGATCGGCCTGTTGCCCGAATACGCGCAAGTGCGCGGCTCGGTCCGGTTGCACGGCACCGAACTGCTGGGCCTCGGCGACGACGCCATGTCGCGCTTTCGCGGCAAGACGGTCGGCATGGTGTTCCAGGACCCGATGTCGGCGCTGACGCCGGTCTACACCGTCGGCGATCAGATCGCCGAGGCGATCGAGATCCATCAGCCCCGGGTGGGCAAGAAGGCCGCCCGCAGGCGTGCGGTGGAACTGCTCGAGCTGGTGGGAATCGCCCAGCCGCAACGGCGCGCCCGCGCGTTCCCCCATGAGCTGTCCGGCGGCGAGCGGCAGCGGGTGGTGATCGCGATCGCGATCGCCAACGACCCGGACCTGTTGATCTGCGACGAGCCGACCACCGCGCTCGATGTGACGGTGCAGGCGCAGATCCTCGAGGTGCTCAAGACGGCCCGCGACATCACCGGCGCCGGGGTGCTCATCATCACCCACGACCTCGGTGTGGTCGCCGAGTTCGCCGACCGGGCGCTGGTGATGTATGCCGGGCGGATCGTCGAATCAGCCGATGTGTTAACGCTGTACCGGGATCGGCGCATGCCCTACACCGTCGGGCTGCTGGGTTCGGTGCCGCGACTCGACGCCGCCCAGGGCACCAGGCTGGTGCCGATCCCCGGGGCGCCGCCGTCGCTGGTCGGCCTGGATCCCGGCTGCCCGTTCGCGCCGCGCTGTCCGCTGGCCATCGACGAATGCCGGCTCGAGGAGCCGGAATTGCTTCCCGTCGGCACCGATCACGGGGCGGCCTGCATCCGCACCGAGCGGGTTGACGGCCGAAGCGCCGCGGACATCTACGGAGTGAGCACCGAAGCCCCTCAAGCGGGATCGGCCGACACCTCGGTGGTGGTTGCGGTGCGCGACCTGACCAAGACCTACCGGCTGACGAAGGGCGTGTTGCGCCGCAGCGCCGGTGAGATCCGCGCCGTCGACGGCGTCAGTTTCGAGCTGCGACAGGGCCGCACCCTGGGCATCGTCGGGGAGTCCGGTTCGGGCAAGTCGACCACCCTGCACGAGATCCTGGAACTCACCGGGCCCCAATCGGGTTCGATCGAAGTGCTGGGCACCGATGTCACCACGTTGAGCACGGCGCGCAGGCGATCACTGCGGCGCGACATCCAGGTCGTGTTCCAAGACCCGGTCGCGTCGCTGGACCCGCGGCTACCGGTGTTCGAGTTGCTGGCGGAACCCTTGCGGGCCAACGGGTTCGACAAGAGTCACACCAATGCGCGCGTCGCCGAGCTGCTGGACATCGTGGGCCTGCGCCGCGCCGACGCGCTCCGTTACCCCGCCGAATTCTCCGGCGGGCAAAAGCAGCGCATTGGCATCGCCCGCGCGCTGGCGCTGCAACCGAAGATCCTGGCGCTCGACGAACCGGTTTCCGCGCTCGACGTATCCATCCAGGCGGGGATCATCAACCTGCTGTTGGACCTGCAAGAGCGGTTCGGCCTATCGTATCTGTTTGTCTCCCATGATCTTTCGGTTATCAAACACCTGGCGCACGACGTCGTGGTGATGTATGCCGGCTCGATCGTGGAGCAGGGCGAGAGCCGCCGAGTCTTCGACGATCCGCGACACGAATACACCCGGCGGCTGCTGAACGCGGTGCCGCGACCGGATCCGGCCAGACGTGCCTAGCCGGGTGGCGCGTCGGGGAATCCGCTTCGCCGCGGTGTTCTCCGCGATGACGCTGGCACTGTCGGGCTGCTCGCCGGCCGTCAGCCTGGTCCCCGAAACGGGCCAGAACGCGCGGATCGGCTCGACGAGCGACGTCAACCCGCACGATCCGGCCACTCTGCAAGACGGCGGTGACCTGCGGCTGGCGCTCACCGAATTTCCGCCGAACTTCAACATCTTGCACATCGACGGCAATTCGGCCGACGTCTCCGCGATGATGAAGGCCACCCTGCCGCGGGCCTTCATCATCGGGCCGGACGGCTCCACGACGGTCGACACCGACTACTTCACCAGCATCGAGCTCACCGGCACCGCGCCACAGGTGGTTACGTACACGATCAACCCCAGGGCGGTGTGGTCCGATGGCACGCCGATCACCTGGGAGGATATCGCCAGCCAGATCCACGCCCTGAGCGGCGCCGACAAGGCCTTCGAGATCGCCGGACCCGGCGGCGCCGACCGCGTCGCCTCGGTCACCCGCGGCGTCGACGACCGGCAGGCCATCATGACCTTCGCCAAGCCGTACGCCGAATGGCGCGGCATGTTCGCCGGCAACGGCATGCTGCTGCCCAAGAGCATGACGGCGACCCCGGAGGCGTTCAACCACGGCCAGCTGGCGGCTCCCGGCCCGTCGGCCGGGCCGTTCGTCGTCTCTTCGCTGGATCGGACCACCCAGCGGATCATGTTGAGCCGCAACCCGAAATGGTGGGGGGCGCGGCCTCGCCTGGACACCATCACCTACCTGGTGCTCGACGATGCCGCGCGGCTGCCGGCGCTGCAGAACAACACCATCGACGCCACCGGGGTCGGCACGATCGACCAGCTGACCATCGCCCAGCGCACCAAGGGAATCTCGATCCGGCGCGCGCCCGCACCGGCGTGGTCACACTTCACTTTCAACGGCGCCCCGGGCTCGATCCTGTCCGACAGGGCGCTGCGCGTCGCGGTGGCCAAGGGCATTGACCGGCAGACCATCGCCAGGGTGGTGCAATACGGTCTGACCAGTAGCCCGGTGGCGCTGGGCAACCACATCTATGTGGCAGGGCAGCAGGGCTATCAGGACAACAGCTCGGTCCTTCCCTACGATCCGGCCGCGGCCAGCCGGGAGCTCGACGCGTTGGGCTGGAAGCGGGCCGGCGAGTTCCGGGAGAAGGACGGCCGACAGCTGGTTATCCGCGATTTGTTCTATGACGCCCAGGGCAGCCGACAGTTCGCCCAGATCGCCCAGCACAGCCTCGCCCAGATCGGGGTCAAGCTCGAGCTGGTCTCCCGGTCCGGCAGCGGCTTTTTCACCAATTACATCAACGTCGGGGCTTTCGATATGGCCCAATTCGGTTGGCTCGGGGACGCATTCCCGCTCTCGGCCCTGACCCAAATCTACAAGTCGGACGGGGAAAGTAATTTCGGCAAGATCGGCAGTGAACGGATCGACGCGGCCATCGAGAACACCCTGGAAGAACTCGACCCGGCCAAGGCGCGGGCACTGGCCAACGATGTCGACAAGCTCATCTGGGCCGAGGGATTCAGCCTTCCGCTGACGCAGTCGCCCGGGGATGTCGCGGTGCGCAGCACGCTGGCCAATTTCGGCGCGGCCGGCCTCGCCGACCTCGACTACACCGCTATCGGGTTCACGCGAAGTTGAGCCGCTGCCGCAGCCGATGAGGGATCGGCAGCGCGCCCTCGGCGATCGCCGCCGCTCCGAGCGCCTTCCACAGCAGTCGCACTTCGGGGCGCGGCGGCAGCGCGTCCAGCGCCGCCACCCGTGCGGCCAGCCCGTTGAGGTCCCCCCGCCGAACCGCATCCGCGCTGGCGAGCGCGACGGCCTCACGGAAGTCCAACGCGCTGTGCGCCATGCTCGGCAGGCTCAAGAGCAGCGCATTGGGCAGCAGCGACGCCACCCGCTGGGCGACCGCCGGCGGGGTGATCAGATCCCGACCACCGGAGACCACCGCGGTGGGCCAGTCGAATTTCGGCATTTCGGCCGGCAGGTCATAGGGCTCGTCCTCGAAAGTCACCCGCTGTGTGCGCGTTTTGCTTTCCGCCACGGCCGGGTCGAGCGGCAGGCCGTCGGGTTCGGCCGCGTAGTCCAGTTCGCGGAAGGCGATGCGGCTCACCAGGTCTTCCTCGTAGCGATACGGCAGGTTGCCCAGGCTGGTGAACCGGGACAGCGCCCACCACAGCAACTTCCGGCCATCGAGTAGCAGGTCGAGTTGCCGCTCGAGCAGATCGGTCCCGCCGTAGCCGTATATCGTCGCCACGACCTGTGTTGCCGCCGCATCCATGATCCCGGCGTCGACAAGTTTGCGCATTTTGGGTGCCACCGAAGCGGTTTCGGGGCTGTCGCCCTTGAGCAGCAACCGGCGAATCGCGCGGCGCACGATGACGATGTCGTGCCGGGACAGCAGCGGCGAATCGAGCACCATGCCCCGCACCCGCTGCGGATGCCGCACCCCGACCCCGGCGGCGATATAGGTGCCGTACGAGGCCCCGTAGATGACGGCCGACTCCGCTTGCGCGTCGTCGAGCACCGCGGCCACGTCGTCAACCACCTGGTTCACGGTCATCGACTGCGGGGGCAAATCGGCGCCCGAATCGTCGTGACGCGACATGCCCACCCCACGATGTTCGATCATGATCACGTCGAGGCTGGCCGCCGCCGCGCGCCGCCGCAGCCCCTTGTACATCTGCACCGACGCCACCCCCGGACCCCCGGGAATGATGACCACCGGACGAGAAGACTTGCGGCCCGCGCGCACGTAGTAAAGATCGAACTCTTCGGCGCTGTGCGGTGAGATTGGCCTGCGCACGGGTCGCACACCGGGCAGTTGCGCCAGCTTCTGCTGCATCCGGCTGCGCTTCGCGTTCATCGTCATTCGCGTCGGCCCAACATGGTCCCATTCTGCAGGCGAGGCGCCGGTGTGGCACCGGATTGCTCGGAGCCCGGCAATATCGGCCGCGGCCGGCCGGTTGGGCTAAGCGCTGAGATCGATGCGGTGCGCGCCCCTGACACCGTCGTAGCGGTGGGGGCTGCAGGTCAGCACGATCACCTGCCCGTGGATTCCCACGGTGTCGAACAGTTCGCCCATTTTGGTCAAGCGGTCCGGGTCGGTGAAACCGAGTGCGTCGTCGACCACCACCGGGACGGCGTCCTCCTTGGCGACCAGGGCCGCGCCGGCCAGCCGGGCCAGGATGCCGAGCTGCTCCTTGGCCCCGCCGGACAGGGATTCGTACGGCACCGTGATGCCGTCCAGCGTGCGGCTGCGGATGCACAAGTCGCTGTCGATGTCGACCTCGAAAGTGGGGCCGAACACCGGACGGCCGAGCCGCTGCAGTTCCGCACGATAGGGCTCGACATAGCGACGCCGGGTGGTGTCGCGGTGGCGCGTCATCACGGAGCGCAGCAGTTGCGCGGCCCGCGCGCGAGCGCCCACCTGGGTGTGTTCGCTGGCGGCGTGTTCACGCTCCGTTTCCGCGGCGTCGAGCTTGCCTTGGCGGCCCTCACCGCCGAATACCGAGAGTTCTATGGTGATTTCGCGCAGTGCGCGCGCGACCTCTTCATAGCGCTCGCGCAGCGAGTCGGCTTCCCTTGTGGCATTGGCCAATTCGATGGCGACCGCATCGGGCGCGGCCGCGGCCAGGGCTTCCGCGACTTCGGTGACGCGTTGTTGCGCGGCCTGCGCCGCGCGCAGCGCCGTGTCCGCCGAAGCCGCAAGTTCCGCATCACCGGCCGACACCCGCTCGGCGGTCAGCCGTCCGGTGGCGGCATCCAATTCCGCGCGCTGAGCCGCCAGGGTGTTCTGCAGAACCGTTGCCCGCGTTGACACCTCGGCGAGCCTGGTAGCCGCCGCGGCAGCGGCCTGACGGCGCGCCTCGCATTCGCTCGACGCGGCCTCGCGGGCCTGAACCACCACGGCGAGTTCGGCGCGCGCGGCCCCGATGTCCATGGGAACGGCATCGGCCTCGGCGGGGTGTTGGGCGTGCAGTTGGGCGAGCCGCGAGCGCAGCTCCTCGATCCGCTCGTCGCCGCACAGGCCGGCCAGGGTTGCGACGAGCTGATCGCGGGTGCCCTGCAGCTCCCGGCGGCGCTGGTCGGCGGATCGCGCGGCGGCGAGGTCGGCCACGTCTCCGGCCGCCAGTGCCGCAACCAACTCTTCTTGTGCTGCAGCATGTTTGGCGTGAACGTCCAGCGTGGTCGCGCCCGGGGTGACCCGGGCGGTGAGTACTCCGGGGACCTCCACCTCGGTAGGTCCCGCGGCGGTGGTAGACCAGCTCCGCCCGGCCTGTAGCGAGACCTGCCGGCCGCCGACGATGAGGCGGATGTCCGCGGCAGCGGTGAATTCGATGGCCGCCGAGGTCAGCGCCAACTGGTCGCCGGTGCGGTCGACGGCGGCCGCGGCGTCCTCGATGCGTCGTAGCACCGCCTCGGTGACCGCGATGGTGGTGAGCTGGGCGTCGATTCGCTCGCGATCCCGCTCGATGGCGTCGATCTTGGCCAGCCTGGCGGTCAGCCGGTCGGCCTCTTCGCGGCCGGCGAGCCGATCAACCGTGCACCGCGCGGATTCGGCCCGGCCGTGCAGCTCGGCAAGGGCATCGGCGGCCTGCTGCAGCGCGGCGTCGGACGCTTCGGCCTCCGCGTGCGCCGCGGCTTGTGCAGCGACCGCTTCTTCGGCCTGCGCCTGCGTTTCGGCGACAGCCTTCGCTCGGGTGTCGATTTCGGCCAGCAATTGCCGGCGTGCGGTATGGGCGCCGTCGGCGGCGGCAGCGGTGGCGACCGCGGCGTCGGCGACCAGCTGGGCTTCGCGCTGCTCCGCGGTGAGCGCGGCGACCTTTTCGGCGGCTTCCTGCGCGGCGGCCACCCGCGGGCCGACGGCGATGCGCCGCTGGGAGAAGTCGGCGACCTGCTGGGTCAACACGGCGTGGCGGGCCACCCGTTCGTCGACCTCCGCGACCGCGGCCGCGCACTCGGCGACCGCGGCCTCGGCGTCGGCCAGCCGGGCGATCGCGGCGGCCCACTCGCCCGTCGGGCGTCCGGTCGGGGTGAAATAACGCCCGTATTCGGCGTCGATGCGTTCGATGAGCAAGGGCTCGGTGCCGCACAGCCCCCCGCTATCGCCGGCGGCGACATCAAGTGCGCGGGAGAGCGCGTCGCACCCGGACAGATCCACCGCGGCGGTCGACGCCGACTGCAGCACCCGCTGGGCGTGCCACAGGTCGCTGTCCACCGTCTCAGCCAGCATCGCCCGGACCCGTTCGTGGGCCTCGTCGCCGGTCAGTTGTTCGCGGCACGGGCGAAGCACCGTCAGCTCCGTCTCGCACTTCTTGTGAAACCGCTTTCGATAGACGAAATGGTAAGGGCCGCAACTTATTTCGGCGGACACTTCGGAGCCCACGTCGCTGTGGGTGGGCTTGACCTGTTTGACTTCCTTCTTTGTCGAGCGGTCCCGGGCTTCCAGCAGCAAATCCAGGGCTTCGATCATCGACGACTTGCCGATCTCGTTGGCGCCACACACCACCACGACGCCGTGATCGGGGAATTCGATTTCCCGGTGCGGAATCCCGCGGTAGTTGGTCAGGGTCAACCGGTGCAGCTTCACGCCGCACCCCGATCGGTGAGGCGCAGCAGTAGCGCAAGCGCGGCCTGCGCGTCGGCGGCGGTGGCGCAGCCCTCCTCGCGAGCGGTCGCCACCAGCTCTTCGACTGCCGCGGCCGCAAAACCTCCGATGCCGAGATCGCTGAATTCGCCGTCGGCCGGCATCACCGCCAGGTCGGTGTGACGTTCCCACAGGCCCAGCCACCCGAACAGCCGTGCGTATTTGTCCAGGCAGGCGTCCAGCGCGGCGCGGTCGGTGACCGTCAGCGAGCCGGTCAGCGCCAGACGCACCACGGTCCGGTCCTTCTCGGTCATCAGGTCCAGGTTGACGTCGAGGTCGGCGATGTCGCGGCTGGTGTCGACCTGCCGGTGCATGGTGACGAACCGCCAGGTTCCGACGCGGTGTGGGGTCACAGTGACCGCGCGCTGCGGGTCGGCTTCGTCGATGTCGACGACCAGGATATGGCCGGGGTCGGATTCCACGTCGTCGAAGTTGGTGACTTCCGGGGAGCCGGAATACCACACCCGGCCGCTACCGCCGACCTGGGTGAGCGAGTGCTTGTCCCCGAGCGCAACATAGTGCACCGCGCCGCGGGACAGCGCGTCGTCAACCGTGGCGAGCCGGATCAGCGAGGGCTTGTCCCGATCGGGATCCAGGGTGTCCACCCCGCCGTGCGCCACGAGGATCCGGGTGACCGCGGCAGCGGGCAGGCCGTCCAGGACGTCGGCGACCAAATCGGTGGTCGGGACCTTCGAGCGCCACGGCGCGGCGACGATCTCGAGCCCGGGACGCACGCGGTGCACGCCGGCCTGATCGAGCACCACCACATTGTCGGGACGCTCGGCGGTGAACAGCGCGCTGGTGTACACCGACGAGGCGTCGAGGGGATCGTGGTTGCCGGGCAGCAGGTAGACCGGAATCCCGATGGCGCGCATGGCTTCCAAGGACTGCCCGATGACCTTGGGGGGAAGTTGATTGTGTTCGAAGACGTCACCCGACACGACGACGAACTCGGCGCCCGCCTCCGCCGCCAGCGCCCCCAGGTTGGCAACCGCGTCGCGGCGGGCCGCCGAATAGCGTGGTTGCGCGTCACCGGCGAGGAAGTGCCGGGTCATGCCCAGCTGCCAGTCGGCGGTGTGCAGGAATCGCATGCCCGCAACCCCCTTTCCAAGTGCGTGTTACCGAGGCATCGCGAGTTTAGGTCTGCGCACCGACAAGACGCGGGACCTCGACCGGCAGGTCTCGGTACGAGAAATCGGACGGCACCGGCCTGGGCCGTGCCGCGCATCGAGCGGACAATAGTCGCACATCCCAAATCAATTGCGCGAGTGTGAATCTATGGCGGCTTGTGGGCCGGGTTCTGAGTTCCTAACGAGAGTCAAGCGGCTTCGGTGGAGTTAAGCGACTTCGGTGGGTTTTATCCTGGGATGGACGGGCCGGTGAATTGGAGCGCTTGGCGACTCCTGTTGTTCCCGGCCTGTCCTGCCTTTCTGGCGTTGTGAGTAACGCTTGCTAGCAGCGTTGATGCGGGTCTTCTTGTCGACGGTGTGGTGGGTGCGGATGGTGCGGCGGCCTTCCTCCTCGGTGACCGGGCGGCCGTCGGTGTCGCGCAGAACGTAGTGCTGGCCGGTGCGCCAGCAGGTGGCAATGCGGGTGAGCAGGATGGTGGCGATGTGGCAGATCGCTGAGTCGTGGTGTCGCTCGGTGCTCATCAGGCGTTGGTATTTTGCGGCCAGTTGCGGATCAATTTTGCGGGCCTGGTCGGCGGCGTTGAAGAGGGCTTCACGCAGTAGCGGGTCGCCAGCTTTGGTGAGCCCGTGCTGGTGTTCGGCTTGTCCGGACTGGCTGAGCTTGGGAACGAGACCCGAATAGGCGCGGATCGCGGCCAGGGAATGAAATCGGTGCGGGTCGCCGATGCGGCCGGCGATGATGGCGCAGGTGACGGGCCCAACGCCGGGTGCTGAGGCGATGATTGCGGTGGGGTCGGCCTCGGCGTAGAGGTTGGCGCAGCGCTCGTCGAGGTCGTCGATCTGCTCGGTGAGCATCTGAGCTTGTTCGGCCTCGGTGGCGATATCGGCGGCCAGTTCGGCGAAGTCGATGCGGGCATCCGCGCCAGATCCCCACAGCTGCAGTGATTCTTGGGCAGCGGTCAACAGCATGGTGGCGTGGGGTTCACGCCAGGCGCCGCGAGAATGGCGGATCAGGAACCGGGTCAGCCGGGCGTGTCCGAGACGGATCAGGCTGTGGGGGTCGCCGTAGCGGGCGAGCAGCGCCAGTGCGGCCTTGCCGTAGTTGGATCCCAGGGCGTCGTACCAGGCCGGCCCGAGCAGCTCGAGTTGGGCGTCGAGTCGCTGGAAGACCGCGGTGCGGCGTTTGACAATCGAGGAGCGGATTTTGACGACCCGTCGCAGCGGTTCGGCCGGACCGTCACCGGTGTGCTCGCGCAGCCCTTCGGGGTGCAGCAGCGGCAGTCGGGCCAGCAGCCTGGAATCCAGACGATCGTTTTTGGTGTGTTTGGAGTAGTAGGCGCGCAGGTCTGCCGACTGGGTGGTGGGCACCATCGAGATCCGGGCGCCGCGGTGGCGAAACCACGATGCGAGCGGGGCCCATGCGTTGCGGGTCGGCTCCATCACGACGCGCAGCGTGTCTTGCTTGCCGAGTTCGATCGCCTTCCAAAGTTTCTCAAGTTCGGCGGGTCGGGTGAAGAACTTTCGTCCGGTCCATACGAACGTCCCATCAGGGCGAGCCAGCGATGCTTGGTGAGCAGTCCGGCAGGCCAGGTCGATACCCAATATCAGTTCCACGCACATCCTTTCGACGGATCCAGGTCAGTCCCCGGCTCCGACGGGCATGGCCCAGACATTCCGTAAGTAGAAGTCCGCTCTCCAGCGGCTCCAAGTTCCCGAATAGAGACACCAGTCGGCACCCGAGACGCGCCCTCGGACGGCCACTCAAAAATCAGGAATCACCAAGATGTTCCGGTCGGTGGGCTCGCGCCGTCCGCGGACGCCCACTAAACCTAAATGTCGGTGGGGGTGGCTAGTTTGAGGGTGTGGGAGCAGTGGTTGATCGCGAGGCGCTGTCGTCGGCGTTGGACGCGCTCGACGCGGCCTTCGACGGGGTTGTAGCGTTCGATTGCCAGGCGTTGACCACCCCGGAGCAACTGGCGTTGCTGCAGCGCTTCGAGCGGCTGCGCCGGCGGATACCGTCCCTTGAGCACCCGCTGATCAACGCCCTTGCCCGGCAATCGACTTCCGCGGAGTTGGGCGGCAAGCTCTCGGATGCGATCGCCGACTGGACGTTGATCAGCCGCGCCGAAGCCGCCCGACGCATCAAGGAAGCCGCCGACCTCGGCCCGCGCCACGGGTTGACCGGCGAGCCCATCGCACCGGCGCTGGCCGCCACCGCCGCCAAACAGCGCCAGGGCACCCTGGGACCCGGGCAGGTCGCGGTGATCCGCAAGTTCTACCACCAATTGCCCGGCTGGATCGACCCGGCCACCCGCGAACAGGCCGAGGCCAAACTCGCCACCGAAGGCACCCGCTACCGGCCCGAACACCTCGACAAACTCGCCGCCGTGCTGGCCGACTGCCTCAACCCCGACGGCACCTTCACCGACGCAGACCGCGCCCGCCAACGCGGCCTGACCCTTAGCACCCAGCAACCCGACGGACATGACGGCGCTGCGCGGCTGGCTCACCCCCGAAACCCGCGCCACCCTCGAAGCGGTGCTGGCCAAACTCGCCGCACCCGGCATGTGCAACCCCCTCGACGACACCCCCCGCATCGAGGGCGCCCCCAGCGAACAGGCCATCGAACGGGATAGCCGCAGCGCCGCCCAGCGCCACCACGACGCACTCAACGCCGCGCTGCGGGGCCTACTCGCTTCGGGCGAGTTGGGTCAGCACAACGGCCTGCCGGCCTCCATCGTGGTCACCACCACCCTGGCAGAACTGGAAGCCGCCGCCGGACGGGCCCTGACCGGCGGCGGCACCCTGCTGCCCATGAGCGACGTCATCCGGCTGGCCCGCCACGCCCACCACTACCTGGCCATCTTCGACAAAGGCAAAGCCCTGGCCCTGTATCACACCAAGCGACTCGCCAACCCCGGACAGCGAATCGTGTTGTACGCCAAA